>NZ_PJIZ01000095.1 GCF_021596505.1 Nostoc sp. CMAA1605
AAGGACGGGTTGATAGGGCATTTACCCATTGCATTTGATCTGCCATGTGTTTAGGGCTGCTTTTGTTTGTGTGGTCGATAGTTTTGAGTTGTCCTTGCTATGTGGACTTTGCAGCCAACTCACTTAGGACTATGGTTGTAGTATTTTGACCAATCTGCACTAGATCATAGTGTATTGTTGGATTTTTGCCTTACTGATCTATAAAATCTTAAAAGATAAACGACATTTTAGTGTATTTTTAGCAGATTGTTGTAATTGTTATCGATACATCAAACTATACAAGCAGGTGCATCCATACATTCGGTACAATAGTTATCGATAAAACACAACAATAGCAATTTTTGCAACTCCTCCATACCAGTAGTAAAATCACACAACGAGACCAAAACGATGACTGATACTCAAACAAACAACATTGAAGAAAAAATTGAACAAGAAGTAGAACAAGCCCGTGCTGTCTGTGACATTTCCGGTAGCAACTCCGCAGAGTGTGCTGCGGCTTGGGATGCTGTAGAAGAACTGCAAGCTGAAGCCTCCCACCAACGCCAAAACAAACCAAAAACCGCTTTTGAAAAATACTGTGATGACAACCCAGAGGCTGATGAATGCCGTCTTTATGACGAATAGAGTCTAAATCTGGCATTTTGACTAGAACCGACAAGCAACCAGAATTTGTGAGGACTGTTTTGCACCTGTTTGTACGCCAAGCCCTGAAATAAATTATTTGTTTAGCACTAAAAGCTAAAAAAACTAGGGACTTAATCAGCGTACTACGCTGGCAGCAATATTATAGACTCAGCCAGTCTACTTAAATTTGCTACAGTAGGTGCAAAATATTCATTCTCATAGTCTGTGAGTTGCTTGTTTTTTTCTGTTAGGCATGGAGTATGAAAAAGGCAAAAGTAAAAAGTAAAAAGGTAAGCCATCGCGGTGGTGTTAGCGTAGCGTTAGCGATGCAGGAGCGTCACCCGTTCGCGATAGCGTTGCGTAGCAAATTTTACCTTTTGACTTAATTTCACCTCTAAAACCCGCAAATTACGAATATAGTTAATGCAATATATTGATTCGTGAGCGTTTAATAGGAACTATGCAAAATAACGTTTGGTTTCGCCAGTTTGTCTGGATTGACTACCGATTAGCACTTTTATTTCTAGTTCTGATTCCCTTAATCATCTTGACATGGGCTTATGTCCAAAAGGTAGAAGGGATACAAAGACTGTTAATGATTTATTGGCGAATCTCTAGTTTGCTGGCTATTACAGCGTATTTGATGATTGCCCAGTATCCAGTTAGTTTTGTTTCTGGGTTGGTTGGGTTGATATTAATTCCCCTGGCGTTGTGGTTTTGGGTGGATCTCAATGATGAAATTGAATATTTACCAACTACACCCTTAAAGCTAACTTTCACTTCTTGGCGGTGGGCTGTAACAGTTTATTGCTTGTTAGGCGCGATCGCATTTGTACCTTTTTTGGGTTGTGCTTTTTCTAGCACTGCGATTAAAACCCCCGAATGTCTCGTTTGGTTTGAAGCCCCATTAATGTTTAAAAATTGGTTTCATTACAATAGCAAACACGCGTTTCTCGGTTTTTTGGGCATAGTCGGCCTAATAGCTTACGTGCTTTATTTAAGCTACTTTGTCGTCGTGAAGTTGGGCAAGCAAGGACGCTCGGCTACACCGCAATAAATAGTGGTGAGTGCTGAGTAGTGAGTGCTGAGTAGTGAGTGCTGAGTAGTGAGTAAAGTTTTCAAAATGATACCGATTTGAAAAAAGATGGCTACAAACGTATTTCTCAAAAGCTCCCAGCAAAGCATTCCACAATCCGTCTTGAAAAGTTTCTTACGGCGGGAAACCCGCCTACAGAAATTTTGTCTTCGACACGCTACGCGAACGCAAAATCTAAAATCTAAAATCCAAAATGGTATGAGTTCCATTGGTAAGCGACTAGAACAATACACAATCAAGCGTCCGCAAGAAGTCTTACTTGTGACAGTGGAAATTGCTGATGAGCAAGATAAAGTAGCGATTTTCAAAGGATTTTCCAGTTCCTTAATGCGTCCTACTGCTTTTGATCCTGAAATTCCAGTTATCCCAGATGAGGCAACAATTATCAACATTGACCGCATCGCCAGCCCCTATAATCCCGAAGCTCCCCGTTACATCGAAAGACAAATTTCTTGGGAAGCAATGCAGAATTTGCTCACGGAAGTGGGAGTATAGGGAATTGGGCATGGGGCATTGGGCATTGGGGACTGGGGACACTTCGACAAGCTCAGTGCATCGCTGGGGACTGGAAGGTAGACAAGGTAGCAAAAACTAATGACTAATGACTAATGACTATTGACTAATGACTAATGACTATTGACTAATGACTAATGACTATTGACCAATGACCCGTTCTGGATACACCTTACCCGTTTTTGCTTGTGCTGCGGCTGTGGCGGCTTTACGTTGGTTGCGTGAGCGTCAATCTTTGGTATTGGTAGCCGTTGACTTGATTACACCTGCACAAATTGCAGAAATCCCTATTGAACAAGTGACTGGATTATCTGAGCAGATGGCTTTGGCTATTACTCGCTCTGATCCTGGTGATAATCTGGATTTGACTAAAAATACCCCTGTTTGGGCGTTGGTGGAGTGGGGAGGCGTTGGGGATGAACAAGTCACTATTCGCGGTGGGGAGGGAATTGGTAAACAAGTCAACGCTGAGAATCATCCAGCAATTTATGGTTATGCGCGGCAGTTGATGCAAGAAAATTTATCTCGACTACTGGCACCTACAGAAAAAATCACGGTCACGATTATCTTACCAGAGGGGCGATCGCTGGCTTTGCGTACTTCTAATGCTGCCTTTGGTGTGGTGGAAGGACTTTCTCTATTAGGAACATCTGGGATTTCTCAACCCCTGAGTACACCAGAGCAGTTAGAGACTTTTCGCTCAACGTTGCAACAAAAAGCCAGTCAGTTTAGTAGTTTAGTCTTTTGTATTGGCGAGAACGGCTTAGATTTAGCCGCGAAAACCGGTATTAACCCTGAGAAATTGGTAAAAACTGCTAATTGGTTAGGAGCCATGTTAGTGGAAGCAGAGCTTTTGGGTGTTAAGGAAATCTTATTGTTCGGCTATCATGGCAAGTTGCTGAAGCTAGCCGGCGGGATTTTTCACACTCACCATCACTTAGCCGATGGACGCAGGGAAGTTTTAACTAGCCATTGTGCTTTGGCAGGATTAGATCAACAAAATCTCGAAGTGGTGTTTCATTCTCCGACTGCGGAGGCCGCACTGACACATTTAAGAAGCTTAGATCAGGCTACAGGCAGTGATTGGGTAAATAAAGTATATACTGCGATCGCCAACACTATCGATGCTCGCTGCCAAGAATATCTCCAAAGTCATCGGACTGATAATACTCGCAACACAGTCTGTGGCTCGATTCTCTTTGATCGCAGCCGTAAAATTATCATCAAGAGCAAAACTGCTTGTAACTTAATTGGAAATTTATGTTAACTTATTATGAATAATCATAAATAATTCCAATAAATAACTTTTTCAGTAAGCTCTCTAAGGTAATTTATACCTTTTAATACGTCTTATATCCGCCTAACAAGCGTCTACTATATGGCGTTTGTGATTAATCACTCTATCCTTTGCTGACTTATCAGGCAGCAAGACCGTACAGCTAAACACGAGAGCAATCATCTACTTCTAAATTTGCACCTTCCATGATGAATACAGTGGTGACTCTACCAACCGAACAAGCCCCTCAAGCAGTAGAAGAGTTTGGGCGGCTTGAGCGTCAAATTATCGTCATTCTAGACTTTGGTTCTCAGTATTCTGAACTAATTGCCCGACGCATCCGCGAAACTCAAGTATACTCTGAAGTTCTCTCTTATCGCACCCCCGCCGAACAGTTAAGAAAACTCAATCCCAAAGGAATTATCCTGTCTGGCGGCCCCAACTCAGTTTACAGCAATGGTGCGCCCCATTGTGACCCAGAAATCTGGCATTTAGGCATTCCCATCTTAGGTGTATGCTACGGTATGCAGTTGATGGTGAATCAACTGGGTGGCGAAGTCGCCAAAGCAGACCGGGGTGAGTATGGTAAAGCCTCACTGTATATTGATGACCCTACAGACTTATTAACTAACGTCGAAGACGGCACAACCATGTGGATGAGTCATGGGGATTCAGTTACACAAATGCCCCCAGGGTTTGAAATTTTAGCCCATACTGAGAATACACCTTGTGCAGCGATCGCTCACCACGAGCAGAAACTCTATGGTGTGCAGTTCCATCCAGAAGTTGTTCATTCTATCGGCGGTTTAGCATTAATTCGCAATTTTGTTTACCATATCTGCGAATGTGAACCCACTTGGACAACAGCAGCCTTCGTAGAAGAAGCAATTCGAGAAATTCGGGCGAAAGTTGGCGATAAACGCGTACTGTTGGCTTTATCCGGCGGGGTTGACTCTTCGACCTTAGCTTTTTTACTGCATAAAGCTATCGGTGATCAACTCACCTGCGTATTTATCGACCAAGGCTTTATGCGGAAGTATGAGCCGGAAAGGTTGGTGAAGTTATTCCAAGAACAATTTCACATTCCTGTGGAGTATGTTAACGCGCGCGATCGCTTCCTGAACATGATGGAGGGAGTCACAGATCCAGAAGAAAAACGCCGCCGTATCGGTCACGAATTTATTCGGACATTTGAAGAAACATCCAAACGCCTTGGCCCCTTCGACTATCTGGCGCAAGGAACTCTCTATCCAGACGTAATTGAATCGGCTGATACCAACGTTGATCCCAATACTGGCGAACGGGTAGCAGTCAAAATTAAGAGCCATCATAACGTCGGTGGTTTACCCAAAGATTTACGGTTCAAGTTAGTCGAACCTCTGCGGAAATTATTTAAAGATGAAGTCCGTAAAGTCGGCCGTTCCATCGGTTTACCAGAAGAAATTGTCCAACGCCAACCCTTCCCCGGCCCTGGTTTAGCAATTCGCATCTTGGGTGAAGTCACAGCCGAACGTTTGAATATTCTGCGGGATGCTGATTTGATTGTCCGCCAAGAAATTAACCAACGCGGCTTGTATCATGAATACTGGCAAGCCTTTGCAGTTTTGTTACCTATTCGCAGTGTCGGTGTCATGGGTGATCAACGCACCTATGCTTACCCCATTGTGCTACGGATTGTCAAGAGTGAAGACGGGATGACAGCAGATTGGGCGCGTGTGCCTTACGATGTGCTGGAAGTCATTTCTAACCGCATTGTCAATGAAGTCAAAGGTGTGAATCGTGTGGTGTTTGATATCACCTCTAAGCCACCTGGAACTATTGAATGGGAATGATTAGCAATTTCGCTTGTGGATTTTTCCTTTAAATTGACAGGTAATTAAATCAGGTGGGTAATACCCATCTGATTTTTTTATGTTTCTCTACATCCGACTAATACCAATTCGCAATTCGCAATTCGCAATTCGCAATTGATAAATCCTGACTTGACAAGGTTTTCTGGGTTTCGATCTGTATCAGAATTTTAGTGAATTGGTATAAGGATAATTCTCCCCCATACCACCCTGCTATCTATGTGTCAATACAGTTCAGTTAAGAAAATAGTTTGTAGTGTACCCCTCCGGGGAAGCAAGCTACGCGCAGCGTCTCGTAGAGAGGACTTTAGTCCTCATCTAAGGACTGAAGTCCTTACTACGAACTCTTCCTTACTTCACAAACCCCAGATTTTAGCCCTAACTGAACCGTATTGATCTATGTGTAGCTATATTTTCGAGAATTGATACTAAAAGGGGATTTCTATCTGAAAAATCGCACCTTTTCCTGGAGCAGAAATACAATTTAATTTCCCTCCATGTTGTTCCACTACAATTTGATAACTGATAGACAGTCCTAAACCAGTACCAGAACCAACAGGTTTGGTGGTGAAGAAAGGATCAAAAATTTGAGACAAAGTTACCTCATCTATGCCCATACCATTATCAATAATGGAAATTCTGACGGCATCTTTTGCAGTAACGACTTCTGTTTTTATGGTAATAACTGGTTGCAAAGTTTGATTATTATCAGACCTCAAGGCATCAATGGCATTATTTAAAATGTTCATGAATACCTGATTGAGTTGACTAGCATAGCAGTTAACTTGAGGTAGTGGTTGATAATCTTTCATCACTTGGATTTCAGGTAATGTCTCATTTCCCTGTAAGCGATGCTGTAGAATTAGCAAAGTATTTTCGATGCCTTCTTGCAAGTCTACAGGTTTTTTATTCGCTTCATCCAGACGAGAAAAATTGCGTAAACTGAGGACAATATCCCGAATTCTTTCACTTCCCGCCGCCATAGAATTCAGCATTTTTGCAGCATCTTTTTGTAAGAATTCTAGGTCAGCTTCTGCAATTTTTTCCTGGAGTGAATCAGAAGGATGGGGGTATTCTGCTTGATAAGCTGCAATCAGTTCCAAAAGAACATTGAGAGATTCTTTAGTATGGGTAATATTGCTATAAATGAACCCAATGGGATTATTGATTTCGTGAGCAATACCTGCAACCAAATTACCCAAACTAGACATTCTTTCTGCTTGAATCAGTTGAGCTTGGGTTGTTCGTAACTGTTTAAGAGTTTTTTCCAGGTAAATGTTTTGTTGTTTTAGAGCCTTTTCAGCTAACAGACGCTCAATTTCTGCGGCTGAACGAGCAGCAAAAATTTTTAATATAGATTCTTGTTCTTCGTAAGTACGTTCTAATGGTTTGGTGTGCAAGCCAGCTATATGTCCTAAAGGTTTACCTTGAGGATCTAAAATTGGTACTCCCAAATAACTTTCTGCACACAAAGTCACTAAATCTAAGTCTTCAGGAAATTTTTGTTGGATACACTGAGGGTAAATCTGAAGACCTTCTTGATAAAGAACACCGCAAGGAGTTCCAGCCAGATCGTATTCAAAATTGGGGCCAAAGTCTTCTCCTGCCCAAAATGCCAACACTCTAGCGCGTGGTTGCTCATAATCCACAAATTCTGCAATCAAGGCATACTGTATTTGGAGTACCTCTGCCAAATAATGAGCGCAAGCTTGAAAGAATGCTTCCCCAACTTGAGCAGCAATTCCTTCTACAATTAATTTCAGGTCAATATTTTCTTGGTGAAATTGTTGTGCTGGTGATGTAATATCTGTATCTTGTGGACGCAAAGTTGGCATGATAATCAGTTGAATCTTGAGAATGTAGACAAAGAGGTGCATTGATCTCAAGATTTAGTGTTCCCATCTGTTGCAGATGAAGCTGAATTTGAGCCAAAATTTCAACTAGGATTCATTTAAAATTCACACATGACACAGGGGATTTTAAATAATTAAAGTAATGGCAATTTAATGATAAAAGTAGCACCTTTTCCCACACCAGGACTAGTAACGTTAATTGTCCCGCCGTGTAATTCTACTAGATGACGAGCGATCGCCAAACCTAATCCTAAACCACCCTGTTGATGATAAATATTTGCTTGATGATAGCGTTCAAAAACCTGGGGGAGAAACTCTGGATCAATACCAATTCCGGTATCAGTTACCGTAATTTGAGCTTGAGCATTTTCGCCTGATAGAGTAACAATAATTCTGCCGCTATCCGGGGTAAATTTAATAGCATTAGAAAGCAGATTGCCTAAAACTTGTAATAATCGATGAATATCACCAGTAATGCTGGGAATTGATTGATCAATTGCTGATTCTATAATAATATTTTTCGCTTGGGCTGAGGGGTAAGCAGTCTCAATCGCTACACTGATAATTGCCGCTAAATTCACTTGAGTCAGTTCTAACCGTAATTTGCTGCGAAGAATACGTGAGATATCAAGCAAGTCTTCTAGGAGTTTGGCTTGGGATTTGGCATTACGTTCAATAGTTTCTACGGCGCGGGTAAAATCAGCTTCATCCAAGTTACGAGTTTTCAGCAGTTGCGCCCAGCCCAGAATCGCATTAAGTGGCGATCGCAAATCATGAGATACCATCGCCACAAACTCATCTTTGGCACGGTTAGCGGCTTCAGCTTCCGTTCTGGCAGTTTTTTCTAATTGCAAAAGGCGATCGCGTTCTGCTTGTAATTGTTTGTAATCATCAATATCCGTACTAGAACCAAACCATTGTCTGATTTCCCCTTGCTGATTTTTAATGGGAATAGCTCTGACTAAATGCCAGCGATAACTGCCATCATATTTGCGATATCTCATTTCTTGTTCATAAGGTTCTCCTATGTGCATTACTTTTGTCCATTCCCGCATTACCACAGCCAAATCATCAGGATGAATGACATCTTTCCAGCCAAATCCCAGTGATTGCTCAATAGTCCGTCCAGTAAACTCATACCAGCGTTGATTCAGATGTTCACATTCTCCTTGAGGATTACAAATCCACACTAGATGAGGTACGACATTCGATAAGTAACGATAGTGTTCCTCACTTCGGCGTAAAGCTGCTTCAGCACGTTTACGTTGACTGAGATTAAGTACAAAACACGCAGCATAGCCAGCATCCTCTCTCCCTTCAATTTGAGCAATTCCCAGTAATATAGGCACACGCGAGCCATCTTTGTGCAGATATTCCTTCTCAAATGGGTTACAAGCTCCATAAATCTGCAATTCCTGCATTTTTTGTTGGTCAAGGTCTTGATATTCTGGGGGTGTCATCACATTCCAGTACATCTGACCCGCTTCTAGTTCTGCGCGGGTGTAGCCAAGCATTTCTAAGAAAGCATTATTGGCTTCGTATATTTTGCCACTGAAATCACCGAAATACACACCGACAATATTGGATTCCACAATGCGGCGGAATTTGGCTTCGCTTTGACGTAATGCGACCTCTGCGGATTTGCGTTCCCGAAATGCAGCTTGCTGTTCACTAATATCTGTCGTACTCCCAACTACTCTGACTGCTTTGCCTTGTTGATTTCTAATAACTATTCCCTGGTCTAACACATCAATATATTGCTGATTTTTGTGGCGCACTCGATACTCAATGGTGTAACGTTCTTGCTCTAACACAACAGTCTGAAACTGCTGTAATACAATGTCTAAATCATCAGGATGAATGCAATTTTGCCACCATTGAGGAGTAGGTTCTGTTTCCTCCAAAAGATAGCCTAAAATGCGAGTCAGCCCTTCAGTTCTGGTAACTTGATTAGTCTCGATATCCCAGTCATAAATTAAAGAATTAATTGCTGCTGTGGCTAATTGAAAACGCTCATTACTATCGCGCAATTCTTGTTCTATTTGCTTACGACTAGTGATATCAAAGGCTGTGCCAACTATTTGACGTGGTGAACCGTCAGGATTTCGATTAAATATGGAATTACGACTGTTAAACCACCGCCATTCACCGTTAGCGTGTCGCATTCGATATTCATGCTCAACCACTTCTCCATCTTCAGCCGTATCAAATTGTTGAAATACACTAGGTATCTTTGCCAAATCATCAGGGTGCATGATTTGAGTCAAAAATTCTTCTCCCAAAGCTTGAATTGATTGGGGTGTATACTCCAATATATTTGTGACCTTATGATTCAAATACACATTTTGCTGTTCTAACAAATCATAAACATATAAGATTCCCGGCGTTGTCTCCGCAATGCGTTCTACCAGATTTTGACTTTCTCTTAACTGTTTTTCGCTCCGATATAGTTCTGCTCTTAATTTGGCATTTTTAATCACTGAATACAAAGTTGAGCGTAAATTTGCCCCAGTTGTTTGTCCTTTCACTAGATAGTCATCGACACCACTTTTCATTGCTTGGACAGCAATATCTTCATTGCCATAGCCAGTTAACATGACCACAGCCGGCATATTTTCTTGAGCTATCTTTTGTAATGCTGAGAGAAATTCTAAGCCATCTACATCAGGCAATAAAAAATCTAATAATATGGCATCAGGGAGAGATTCCTGACAAAATTCTAAAGCCTCTTCTCCTAATTCATATTCAATAATTTCATAGTTATTTTCTGATTCTTGTTGAAGATGACGGCGATAAGTATGACGGTCTTCAGGAGAATCATCGACGATTAAAATAGTTAGCGGTTGTGCCATGACTATTTGCTAACAGTATCAGGGAGAACTACAATATCTAACCAGTAGATTAAGAAGCTATGAATAGTTGCGGCTAATCTTTTCATATCAATTGGTTTTAGAATATAACTAGCAACACAGTATTGATAACATATTTCAATATCTTTAGGGTTAGAAGAAGTTGTGAATACAATTATGGGAATAGATTTGAGGTTTTGGTCTTGCTTAATTTGAGCTATAACATCTCGTCCATCAGTTCCAGGTAAATTCAAATCAATTAAAATAATTGATGGTCTTGGGTAAATTTGTGTATCTTTGTAAGTTCCATGATGGTAGAGGAAATCAAGTGCTTCATCTCCGTCGAAACAACGAAAAATAGGATTTATTACCTCTTCTTTTTGCATGAATCGACGCAAAGCTTCAAAGTCTTCGTCGCTATCTTCAATTACTAATAAAGGTTGGGTGGTATTGCCAATCATGAAATAAGGATGTAGGGGTATGGGGGTGTAAGGGTGTAGGGGATAAATTCTGTTATTTTTTTAATATTTTTTAAATTCTGTTATGCAAACTCCAAAAATTTTATGAAATCAGCTTTATTGCTCCCTATTCCTTGCCTCCTAGTTCTGAACTACTCTATTCCTTCTAATGTGAAATAGAAAATGCTACCTTCCCCATAGGTTGACTCTAACCAAATTTGACCACCATGTCGTTCGACAATTTTTTTAGCAATAGTGAGTCCTGCGCCTGTACCACCACCGTATTTATTAGGGCCGTGTAGTCGTTTGAAAATCCGAAAAATTGAGTCAAAGTGTTTTTCCCGAATACCTATGCCGTTATCTTGAATGTAAAATGTGATTTGTCGTGTGGAATGGTCTAGATAGCCAATTTCAATCCATTTGTGGGGTTTGTCGTTGTATTTAATAGCGTTAGTAATCAGGTTACTAAAAACTTCGCCTAATTGCACGCGATCGCAATAAACTGTTGGTAATGGTCTAGGTATGCGGATTTCTACGCCTGATTCCTCAATTCTCACCCTTAACATATCTAAAATCCGATGCACTACATCATTAAGATTTGTTGGCTGCATGGAAAGATTCGCTCTTCCTAGCCTGGAAAAATGCAATAGAGAATCAATTAAATCCTCCATGCGTTGAGTTAGACGAATTAGGGTGATTAACTTATCTTTACCTTCAGAGTTGATAATATTCCCGTAGTCCTCCATTAAAAAGTTAGAGTAATTATGAATTCCCCGCAATGGTTCTTTCAAATCATGAGATGCAATATAAGCAAAAGCATCTAATTCTTTATTACTGCGCTCTAATTCTAGATTCAATTGAGCTAATTCATCCGCTTTTTGCAGCACCACACCAATAATTGCACTTCGTAATTCTAAAGCTGCGTTGATTTCACAGGATTTCCAAGGTAGAGACTTCAGCAGCACTGTCTCTTTCCATAAATCAAAAGATTTTCGCGGCGATAGGCGCACACTTCCGTTAACTGTGACTTCTACAGGTTTATAAGGATTACCTCCCCAGTTGACAGTCTGGACTACTTCTGGACGAAACCACAAAATATAGTTTTTTTGACTTTTAGAAATGGAAATTGCTATCAATCCACTCGCAACATCCCGTAGTTTTTCTGCTTCTGGATAAATTGTTGCTAAAGAATCAGTAGAAAAAACTTCTTGATTCTGATTATTACTGAGCCAATTAATTAAATGCTCAATATCTGACTGACTGGGAGTATTACCGACAAAATGATATTTACCATGTAGACAAATAGCAGCCCCTGTGGCATTTACTAAATCTAGTATATTTGGATGATAGTTAATTAACGCGCCAGTGAAATTATTTTCCACTGACATATATTCCACTAATTTGCTATGTACAGACTTGAGTTGAATTTTAGATTCTTTATTTTCGTTATCTTCTTTAGCACTCATTTCTATAGAAGCCATCTGTCCTAAAAATTCACAAGCACTCCTAATTTCGTAGGGAACATATTTTGGTGATTGATGATGACAAGCAATCAAACCCCAAAGTTTTTGATTTTTGAGTAGAGAGATAGACATAGAAGCAGTCACACCCATATTTTGCAGATATTCAATGTGCAGTGGTGAGACACTCCGCAAGACTGATTTTCCCAAATCTAAAGGCTGATGATTGAGAGGATTATTTGTGGGGATAATTGCTACTGGCTGGTAGTCTGCATTGGGAATGATTCTTAGCCAATTTTCCGCATATAGTTTCCTCGCTTGTTGGGGAATATCAGAAGCAGGGTAATGTAAACCTAAATATGATGTGAGATATTCAGGTTTTTCTTCTGCAATGACAATACCGTTCCAATTTTCATCGAAGCGATAGATCATCACTCGGTCAAAACCAGTAATTCGTTGCACTTCTTTGGCTAAAATCTGACTAATTTCTGCAATGTTAGTGGCTGCTTGTAGTTTAGTGAGTGCTAATTTTACTAAATGATAAAACCTAAAGAAAACGTGATTTTTTTCTGATGTGCTTGGCTCTAGTTCTAAAATGATAATTTCACGACAACGATAGATAATCCCGTCAAAAATTTTTGTGTTGTTATTGGTTTTGATAATAAAGTCTATAGGATTAACAATTGGTAAATCTTCAGCATCTAAGCAATCTTTAAGAAAATTGACTTGTTCTGTCTCTAATAAAATATCTAGATTTTGATTAAGCAGTTTTTCTGGATGGATGCCAAAAAAATCACAGGTATTGTTACTAACTTGTAAAATCGTTAACTTTGCTGCGTCTAAGGCTAAAAGTACACCATGAGGCTGAATAGAACCAGGAATATGAATTGGTTCTTGGTCACAATTACTGAGGTCAACCTGAAAAGCGGTAGTATTGTTGTCAGTGTTCACGTTTGAGCCTCGATGATGTTGACTGAGTATGAGACTGACTCTAATATACTTTTTATTCACTTGGCAGATGCTTGTTCAGCAAACGCCAACAGAGATTTTGATGAATATTTTGTTATCGCACTAGATAACAACTAGTAAAGAGATGATTGATGTTATATTGACTCATCAGCAACAGCTAACCTGACAAATAGATTTAAATACACCATAATTGCCAGTAAATATTAATTTATGCTCGGTATTATAAAATTTAATTTTTGTGAAATAGTCAATAGTCATTAGTCATTAGTCACTAGTTTCCTCTGATTAATGATTAGTGGTGCAGTGGATGGGATATGATTCTGGCTTTAGGAAACGCAATAGCGATCGCGTCCCTGTTTTTTGGCATTGTATAATGCTTTATCGGCTAAAGCGATGAGTGTATCTGGTTTCATTTCTCCAGAGGGGATCACACAAGTAATCCCTAAACTCAGTGTAACTATATCTTGAATATCAGACTGGGCGTGGGGAATAGCCTGTGAGTAAATTGCTTGTTGAATATTTTGTGCAACTTTGATGGCTTGATCTACATCAGTTTCAGGAAGAAGTACCGCAAATTCTTCTCCACCATAACGCGCCACAAGACCTACAGAATGGTCAACTATCTGTTGTACTGTCTGCGCTATCTTGATTAAACAATCATCGCCTGCAAGATGACCATAGTAATCATTATAGGATTTGAATTTATCCACATCGAATAAAATCAGCGACAGGGGTTTTTGTTCTGGTGTCAAAAATTGCCATGCTTCTTGTAGTCGTTTATCAAAGCACCGACGGTTAGCCACCTGTGTCAAACCATCGAGATTTGCTAATTGCTCTAGCTTCTGATTTGCATCTTGTAGAGCTAGTTCCACTTTCTTGCGTCCAGTGATATCACGGATGGTAATAGCAAAACCATCACCTAGCTTAACTGCAACAAAGTGATGCCACAAAGAATCACCAAATTGATAGTAAAAATCCCGTTTTAAAGGCTTCCCTGTTTCCACAATCTTCACAAACTCATCAAAGAGTTCTGGATCTCTGGATGATAAAAATTCTTTGAGGAGGGATTTACCAATCATATCCTCATACCTACTGTTAAACGCTCTAGCAATCACAGGGTTAATAACTAAACAACGAAAATCTTCGATGTCTCCGGTTGTGGGGTTGCGGACAGCTTGCATTGCAGCAATACCATCGAGTGAACTATTCAAAATGCTGGCAAGTATTGCCCTCGATTGATATAGTATTTCTTCTGTTTCTCGCCGTTTAATATTTTCTTGTTCTAGAAGTCGTTGTTGACGTTGAATGGTTAATTGATTTTCGATGCGTGCAACCACTTCTTCCATCTGAAAGGGTTTGGTGATGTAGTCAATTCCCCCTAATTGAAAGGCGGTAACTTTATCAAAAACGTCATCTAAAGCACTAATAAAAATGATGGGAATGCTGCGGAGAAGTTCATCGGCTTTGAGAATCTTACAGACTTGATAGCCGTCCATTTCTGGCATCTTGATATCTAACAAAATAATATCCGGTCGCTTCACATTGACCGTTTTTAGTGCCATCCTTCCAGTCGTGACGCTGCGAACAGTGTAGCCGATATTGATTAGAGAATCACTTAATAACTGTAAATTTTCGGGTATGTCGTCTACTAGCAGAATGTTCCCTTTAGTTGCTGTCTCAGAATCAAAATTCATTGCTGATTATCGGCTCGACTAAATCAACCAACTCCTCAAATTTAAATTGCTTCGCCAATTTTGTCAGTGATTCTCTCACGGTAATTGCAGTTTCAGGAATTTCTTGAATGAGTTCAAGGACGAGTTTCGTATTAGCTTCTAGGGCAGCTGCATATAATTGAGCAATCCAGGCTGCCGGCATACAGCTAAAATCTGATGGGGTCAAGATACTTGCTTTAACCTCATCTGGAGTGGTTGTAGGAGTTTGGGCAAAGATGTATTTCACACCGAGATGCTTGGCTAGGGTGTCAAAAATCAGATGTTCCGCAAAAGGCTTGCGAAGGAAGTCATCACACCCAGCAGAAAGAGTGATGGCTTTTTCCTCTTCTAAAACACTGGCAGTCAAGGCAATGATGGCTGTAGCGTGACCTTTAGTCGTAGATTTGATATATTTTGTCGCTTCGTAACCATCCATAATTGGCATTCGCATATCCATCCAAATCAGATGCGGTTGCCATTCATCCCAAATAGTAACTGCTTCTTGGCCGTTGCTGGCTTCTTTAATTTCAAATCCTAACGGTGTTAACAGTTTAATTAGTAATTGGCGATTAATCGGTTTATCATCAACTATGAGTATTCTATAGGCAGGTTGACCTGGTGCTAGTTCTAAAACTTGGGGATGAATTTCTAAACTATTGATATGAGTTTTTTGACCTAATTGGGCTTGAATATCAAATGCAAAGGTTGTGCCTTTACCTAATTCACTAGTGACTGTGATATCCCCTCCCATTAACTGCACAAATTTGCGACTAATAGCTAAACCTAAACCAGTTCCCTCTTGAGATTCTTTGCCGGCTTGTGCTTGGGAAAAATCATGAAATAAATGGGGTAATTCTGCGGCAGCAATGCCTACACCTGTATCATGCAATTTAAAATTAAGGGTAAAAATATCTGGGCTATCTGTATGATGATTAATCGTTAAACTAATGCCACCTTGTTGAGTAAATTTGATAGCATTGCTAATTAAGTTAATTAAAACTTGACGGAGTTTGATGGCATCGGTGCAAATATAGCGAGGGAGATTTTCACATCGTTGAAAGATGAGATTTAATCCTTGATTACTGGCGCGTAAAGAGAACATATCTTCTAAATCATCCAGTAATTGATATAAATCAAAATTACTGGGATTGAGGGTCATTTTCCCCGCTTCTAATTTCGATAAATCGAGGATATTATTAATGAGTGTGAGGAGATAATCACCACTACGATAGATAATCCCCACACTTTCATGATGTTCTGGAGATAGGTGGGAAGAGCGTAACATTAATTGCGAAAAGCCGAGAATGGCATTGAGAGGCGATCGCAATTCATGACTCATGTTGGCAATAAATGTACTTTTAGCTTGGTTTGCTGCTTCAGCTTTTTCTTTAGCAATGGCTAATTCTAGAGTGCGTTCTTGGACGCGATTTTCTAAGGTGGTAAAAGCAGTGTGTAACTGCAAAGCCATCTCATTAAAGGCATCTGCTAGGGTTTCTAGTTCCGCAATGCCCTTAATTTCCACTACTTGGCTGAGTTCACCATCAGCGATCGCTTTACTTGCTTGACTCAATTGCCGAATTGGTGATGTAATCAAATTGGAAGTAATAATCCCTAATCCTGTGGCAATTAACAAAGTCAATAAACAAAGTAAAACTGTCATATTGGTGTTAGCCTGAATCTTGCCCATAAAATCAGATTCAGGAATTGTCATCACTACCAGCCAATCTAAACCGTATTGATCGCGGTAGGGAATGACCTTCACAAAGGTCTTTTGGGGAAGATAAAGACGGAGTAATTGCGGTGTAGCGATCGCTTTTAGACTACCAAATTGCTTGATTAATTTCTGAGTAACATCACGAATTATGGGTTTGCTACTCTTAATAGCTTCTAGCTGCTTCCCCTTACCATTCACAACATAAACGGGGGATTCATCGGCTGAACTAGCAACCATCAGCCCGGAACGCTCCATAATAAAGATTCTACCGGAACTGCTAGGATTGAGCGTTTTGAGAAACTTACTAATCTGATTCAGATTTAAATCAATTCCCAGTACACCCAGCAAATTATTTTGGGAGTCGTAGACAGGCGCGCTAGCGGAAATACTAATAATGTCCGATACCACTGCCCAAGTATAAATCGAACTCCAGACAGGTTTACCCGCTTTTACCGCGTCTGTGTACCATGCACTGTCATTTTGATCAGCTATGACTGTATCAACTAATTGCAGGCGATTTCCTTGGTGATCTACTGAGTAAGAGCGATACTTTTGGGGTTGAGATTGCAAGGTTTCGGATATTTCTAAAATCTTACCTTGGGCATCGGCTTTACCTGCACCGATAAAACCCCCATCCTTGCTGCCAAAGTTGACATAGGTAAAATTAAATGCTCCCTGCTGATGATAAAAATATTTCCCTACAGCTTGAAAATCATTGAGGTTTAACACCCCTGTTTTCACTGCATCCAAATTCATCTGATTAATCGTCTGTGCATTACCCAAGTAATTATCTAGATGTTGATGAATGCGATTACTCGTCTCTGTCATCAATTCATCTACCAGTTTTTCCACAGCCTGCTGTCCACTGCGATAAGACAGATAACCCACCAGACTTACAGCCCCGACAATTTGGAGTACGAAGGGGACAATAAAGATTAATCTCAGAGGAATAATTCTAGGTTTTCGGGATTTATGAACACTATCAATCATAATTTTAGATAGTTCCATTGATTCCCACAATCTTAGCCGACTCCTGAATCAAAGCTAATTTTTTCAGATTCGTATGCTGGTGGTTCGACATGAATTAATATCCGCACCGGACTAAAACGTGCTTCTAGTTGACGTTCTACTTCTTCTGTGATGCGATGGGCAGTTTCCACATCAGGTGCGTCTACAATTAAGTGCATTTCTATGAAGACTTGACGGCCTAAAATACCCCGTGAGGCGATATCGTGACAATTAATTACACCAGGAACAGATGTGGCGATAGCGTGGATGGCTTCCGGTGCGATCGCAATTTGATCTACTAACCAGGGTAAATTTTCTTTTAAAACTGACCAACCACTCCAAAAAACCAGCAAAGCCACAGGAAAAGCTAAGACAATATCTAGCCATTGATAACCCAACCACACACCAATCAAACCAACCATGACAGAGATTGTTACCCAAACATCACTCATGGTGTGAGTTGCATCAGCAATTAAAATTTGACTCCCAACTCGCTTACCTACACCACGTTCATAAAACGCCACAAAGATATTTACACCCAAGACAATGAGTAGTAACCACAATTCTGGGGGTGATATTTTTACAGGTTCACCACCCTTAAGAATGCGCTCAATTGCACCTTGGAGAATTTCAAAGCAAGCAATTCCTAAAAAAGCGGCGATTCCTAAAGCACCCACAGCTTCAAATTTTTGGTGTCCGTAGGGATGCTCGCGATCAGGATATGGGGAAGACAATTTACTAGCAAATAATCCTAAAACGTTGTTGGCACTGTCGGTTACACTATGCAACGCATCAGCTAATAAACTCAGCGAACCCGTTAAATACCCTACAAATGCTTTTAACCCCATCACAAATAAATTCAGCACGAGGGTAATTAGTAAAACCTTTCTGACTTCAGCCCGATTATCGTAAGTCATAGATATTTTTTACATTAAGTTCTATGACTTATCAGTGTACTGCTAATGTCGATTTTATTACATCCGTAAATTGTATCAAAGTCTTACGCAGTAAGGATTATATATCTCTATAACTGATACTTTATAAATGTATTTATTGAGATTAATTCTAACTAAAATAGAAAAAAATATAGATGTAGAAATTTTTCATCCAGTAGAATCTATATCCTTTCAGGGACGCAAGAGATTGCATCCCCATGAGTGTCCCTCACACAAACGAGAAAGACTATAAATAAGACGGAAGTTAGTGAGGTACAGTCAGAATTAAACGCAGATGGACGCAGATAATTTCTATATAGGGTCTGTTGAATAACTTTAAAACTCTTTACTAGTAAGCAATTCGCGGTTATTTTTGGGAAAAAAGTGCAAGAGAATTGGGATATGAGGCTGAAAAAGTTTGCATCTCCAATTTTTTGGAGGCAAAAAAATTGGAAAAAATTAGGGTAAAACTGTTCCCTGTTCCCCGTTCCCTGTTCCCTACCTCCACTAAAGGACTTTTTCAGCAAGCCCTATATATGCCTCTGGTAGAGAGACATAAAATGGTAGTTGCCAGATAACTCTGGCACTACTACCTATAACAATGACAATGTAGTTAGACTTTACCTGTGAAGACTCGTTCAGCCGGGCCTGTCATGTATACTCGTTGGTCTAGTTCTGACCATTCGATTTCTAGTAGACCACCAGGTAATTCTACAGTGGCGGCGCGATCGCATTTATCGTTTAACACAGCAGCCACCAAGGAAGCACAAGCCCCAGTTCCACAAGCTAAGGTGATTCCTGCGCCTCTTTCCCACACACGCATTTTCAAATAGTCACGACTCACGACTTCAATAAATTCGGTGTTGGTGCGTTGGGGGAAAGCTGGGTGATGTTCAAATTTTGGGCCGATAGTTTCTAAAGGAATCGCTGCTACATCTGGTACAAAAGTAATACAGTGAGGATTCCCCATACTCACACAGGTGACATCCCAACTTTTCCCCTCAACTTCTAGAGGTTGGTTAATTACTTTCCCATCAGCCCCACTCAAGGTAGTAGGGATTTCACTGGCTAGTAATCGGGGTAAACCCATATCCACCCTAATTTGACCATCGGGCATGAGTTGGGGTGTAATTACGCCAGCTAAAGTATGAATGCGGTAAGTATCTTGATTGCGAGATATACCTTCTAAATCTGCGATAAATCCAGCTAAACAGCGAATCCCATTACCACACATTTCCGGTTCTGAGCCATCGGAATTAAAAATCCGCATGGTGTAATCAGTATCCTTTTCTCCTGGTAAAGCGAAAATTACACCATCAGCACCGATACCAAAATGGCGATCGCACAATTGAACAGCTTTCTCAGGACTCAACACAGGAGTCTTAGAGGCACGATTATCAATCAAAATAAAATCGTTGCCCAAACCGTGATACTTAGTAAATTCGATTGCCATTTTTCCAATGATGAACTATCAATGATTAGGTATTAGGGATCGGGTACTGGGGACTGGGTATCGGGATCACTCTTTCCCAGTCCCTAGTCCCCAGTCCCTAGTCCCCAGTCCCTCAATTATTCCATCATTACCAAAAATGGCTATAACTGATTTTGACACTTCATTGCCTAGCATTCGCCAAGTCCAAACCCTGATTAAAAATACGGGAACAGTAGAATTTAAGGTAGTTACTGGGGACTTGCTCAAAGGGAGAATTTTATGGCAAGACCCCAACTGTGTTTGTATTGTGGATGAAAATAGTCAACAAATCCTTATTTGGAAATCAGCGATCGCTTATTTGAAAGTGGGGAATAGGGAATAGGGCATTGGGCATTGGGCATTGGGCATTGGGAATAGGTATTTAATTCTTAAACCCCTACACCCCCACACCCTTACACCCCTACACCCCTGCTTAAACTTCCTTAACCGCTTGCGTGTCCCTAGCTTTTATCGGGATAGATAGGGGTAATTGACCGACAAATAACGGTTGTAGTTGACTTAAGCCTTGGAAGCTACCACAGATTAGCACTTGGTCGTCGGCTTTCAAATCCATGCTTTGATCAGGAAGGCGGATAAATTTGCCGTCTCGTCGCATGGATTGGATTTTTACCCCTGTTTCTAGATGTAGAGTTAAGTCGGCGATGGTTTTACCTAAAATCGGGGCGTGAGTATCGACGGTAATCCACTGACAAGCACTGTTTTCGCCGGGGAAAGCGACTTTTCCTTGGGCTAGTTCTGCTAATGCTGCTAGTTCTTCCGATGCACCGACAACTAACAAGCGATCGCCTGCTTCTAATTTGGTTTGTTGATTGGGATAATCAATTTCTTCGCCGTTAGCACGACGAATCGCCATTAAAATGACCCCTGTAAGGTAGCGGATATCGGCTTCTTCTAAACTCATCCCAATCAGGGGCGAGTCTGTCGGTAGGGGATACCAACGGCGATTGAGGTCGCGGGTTACTTGGTCTAGGTGGCGGGAAACTTCGGACGCTGTACGCTCAGGACGCAAATCTAAGTAATGATCGTTACGGATTTGCTGCATTTCCCATTGCAATACAGAGGATGGGAAATTGAAGCTAGTTAATAGATAGGTAGCCATTTCTAAACTTGCTTCAAATTCTGGCTGTACTACTTCCTTCGCACCTAGTTGATACAGTACCTCAATGTTTTTATCTTGGGTAGCCCGCACCACTAAGTTTAATTCGGGGTGTAATTCTAAGGCGCGTTTTAAGCATAGACGGATACTCATGGGATCGGGAAGGGCGATCGCCATTCCTTTAGCATGATTTACTCCCGCCGTCTCTAAAACGTGTAAACTGACGCAGTTACCGTAGACGTAGGGGACTCCGGCTTCCCGTAGCTGCTGAATGCGGCTTTCTGATTGGTCAATCACCACTACAGGTAAGTTATGCTGCTGTAACAGCTTGACCAAATTCCGACCGACTCGCCATAACCGCAAACTACCACATGATCCTCAAAAGGTAGTTCTTCCGAGACATCCTTGGCTTGAGTTTCATCGAGATAGGGTTGCAGCCAAGGTATTGATTCCATCAAGTTAAATACAAATGGCACTAACTTGAGTAAAAAGGGAGTCAGCATCAAGGTAACTGCTGTAGTTCCCAAGGTGAGTAAATATATCCGCCGTGAAACTAAGCCCAAAGCCTGTCCTTCACTGGCTAACACAAAGGAAAATTCTCCAATTTGCGCCAGTCCAAACCCCGCAATTAAAGCTGTTTTTAAGGGGTAACGGAACAGTTTGACTAAGGGAGTGATAATTAAGAATTTACCGACGAATACTAAAGCGACTAACCCTAAAATTAATTCCAGATTGTTCCACAAAAACACGGGATCGATT
>NZ_PJIZ01000096.1 GCF_021596505.1 Nostoc sp. CMAA1605
TGTAGGCGATGCTAGTAACTGCACTGTTATGACCATTGAGAGTTTTGAGGGGCTTTCCTGTGCGGACATTCCATAAAATAATGCTGCTGTCAAGACTGGCGGAAGCTAGCTTTTGCCCATTAGGGCTATAGGTGACACTCGTTACCTCATTGCTATGACCAGAGAAAGTTGGAAGGGTCATCCCTGTGCTGACATCCCAGATTTTGATGCTCCCGTCAAGACTAGCGGAAGCTAACTGTTGTCCATTGGGGCTACAGGTAACGCTCATAACCCCATCACTATGACCAGAGAGAGTTGTGATGGTCTTCCCTGTGCTGACATCCCAGATTTTGATGCTCCCGTCAAGACTGGCAGAAACTAACTGTTGTCCATTGGGGTTGTAGGCGACGCTATAGACTGTATTGCTATGACCAGAGAGAGTTGTGATGGTCTTCCCTGTGCTGACATCCCAGATTTTGATGCTCCCGTCAAGACTGGCAGAAACTAACTGTTGTCCATTGGGGTTGTAGGCGACGCTATAGACTGTATTGCTATGACCCTTGAGAGTTGTGAGGGGCTTTCCTGTGCGGACATTCCATAAAATAATGCTGCCGTCAAGACTGGCAGAAGCTAAATGTTTCCCATCAGGACTGTAGGTGAAACTCCTTACCCCATCGCTATGACCCTTGAGAGTTGTGATGGTCTTCCCTGTGCTGATGTCCCAGATTTTGATAGTCTTGTCAAGACTGGCGGAAGCTAACTTTTGCCCATCAGGGCTGTAAGCGACGCTATAGACCGTATTGCTATGACCCTTGAAAGTTGTGATAGTCTTCCCTGTGCTGATGTCCCAGATTTTGATGCTCTTGTCAAGACTGGCAGAAGCTAACTGTTTCCCATCAGGACTGTAGGTGACGCTATAGACCGTATTGCTATGATCTTTGATAGTTGTGAGAGTTTTCCCCGTGCTGATGTCCCAGATTTTGATGCTCCCATCAAGACTGGCGGAAGCTAACTGTTTCCCATTAGGGCTGTAGGTGATGCTCCTGATCTCATTGCTATGACCTTCTAAAGTGTTTATCTCTATGGCACGATTTTCTTTCTTTTCGTTTGGCTTTAAATAAACGGCTTGCTGTAAAGTTGCCGCAGTTTGTACTCTAATATCACTTCTTTTTTTCTCTAAAGCTGAGTGTTTCAGTTTTTCGCCTGCTCTCAATGCTTCTAGCACAGCATCTAAATGCTGGTTAGAGAACAAAGACCTTTGAGAAGAAATATTTAAAGAATAAATTTCATTGGCTTTGGCATCTTGTGTTTGACTTTTTGCCTCATTAACCAATCGTACTGTTAAATTAGTCACAATTGCCAGCCCCATACCTGCGGCGAGCGAGCCAAACAAGGCACGTTTGAGAAATTTATTGAGTTTAGCTTCACTTTGTTTTCGTTGTTCTCGCTCTTTTTCTAATTCCGCCATTACCTGTTTTAACTTCGGTTCTTGTTGCTGGCGGATAAAGTTGGCTAAATAGTCATGTACCAGTTGATAACGGTCGGCTGGGTTTTCTGGTAGCAACACCACTAAGCCTGATTTGACGACAATTTCTAATACTAAATCTAAACTTGCTCCACCCAAATCATTTGATCCCCCTAAATCCCCCTTAAAAAGGGGGACTTTGATTCTATTGCCCCCTTTTTTAAGGGGGGTTGGGGGGATCTCCCCAGATTCAACATCACTAAACGAAAAATATGGCTGCAAATCCCGTTCTAACTCCACGCGAGTCTTTAAAGGACGCGTCCCTTGTTCATCAGTCAGCAAAAACAGCACAAATTCCGCCAACTGCTGATGTTCTTCCCCGCAGTCATGAATAACTTCATTTAAATAATGCTGCACCAAGTCTTGTTTAGTGCCGAAGTGCCGATACTTTTCTAAAGTAGTAATATTCTCAGCTTGCAATTGCGCTCCCACCACTTGCAACTCAATGGGACGCACTTCACCCAACTCTCCGGCTAAGTCCTCTACGAGTGCATCAACTAAATCAGGTTCTAAGTTAAAGCTAGTATTTGCAGTTAAACGCTGAATAATTGATTTTGCATCCTTGGGGGAGAAGTTACCCAACTTATAAAGCACACGATGACTGAGAATGTCATTACCAATAATCTGAAAGTTAGGTAAATCATTACATTCCAGCAAGTAATGAATGTAATCAACCCGCAAGGATAAAATAACCTTTGCTGATAGAATCTCTAGACACGACCCCAGAAACTCAAAGAACCGCTTACGTTGTGCAGGCTCAGTGTAAACAAAGAAAAATTCCTCAAATTGATCAAAAACTAGCACCGTGCGGAGATTGTTTTGTTCTTGTTCGCGCAATGAATTGAGGAGGGAATGGGGAAGTAGGGGTGTGAGGGTGTGGGGGTGTAGGGGTGTAGGGGAGAAATTAAGATTTAAATGAGAGTTTTCTGCTTCTGAACTCAAAGTGTCAACTTCCGAACTCAAAGTGTCAACTTCTGAAGCTGAAGTTTGAACCTCTGAACTTAAAGCGTCAACTTCCGAAGTTGAACTGTGAACCTCTGAACTCAAAACGTCAACATTCCCAGTCCCCAACCCCCAGTCCCCAGTCCCCAATCCCAACAACCGCCCCAACTCTTCCACCCAATTGGTATAAACCCGCATGACGATGAATAAATTATCTTTGCCACGAATTGATTGTTGTTGCAAAGCTGGCACTAAACCCGCATTCACCAGCGAACTTTTACCAACTCCAGACTGACCGTAAATAACTATTAATTTATATTCATCATCATTGAGGCGTTCGATTAATCTTTCTACATCTAATTGACGACCGGAGGCAGAAATTTCTGGGGATATATTAGATGTTGTATGTAATGTCTCTAGTAATGTTTGTCGTCTAGCTTCTAATCTCCCTGCGCCAACAAAAGCCCTCAAGCCAAATTGTTGTTCTATCGAGCGTCTTTGCTGTTTAATGTTGTAAGCTTTGAGATATGCTTTCTGTTCAAAATAAAATTTATGTAATTGATTGAGAATTTTAATATAAAGTCTTACATCTTCTTGGGGATTTGCTCCGTCTTTGGCTATTTCTAATGTACTAATTGCTTCTTGAGTGTTACCCAAATGATATTGAGCGCGACTCAAGATAAATTTATATAAGTTTAAGTCGTAAGTTTGAACAGATTTGACTAATCTATTATCTAAAGAAGTCTGGGGAATTGTCGGAATGATTGCTAATGCTTGTTTAACTAAGTCTATTGCTTGTTGCCAGTGTGATGCAGCTAAAGCCACTTCCGCTAAAAATCCATAATCTCTAGCGATTTCTTTTTTCTGGTTATTATTTTGATGAATAGATAAAGCTTGTTGGGCAAAGGTTTTTAATTGTTGCCAAAGCGTTAATTCTTGGAGAACATCACCAATTTTTTCTAGAGAATTAGCAATGATATCTGGGCGGTTAATTTGAGTGCTTAGTTGAATATATTCGTCAATATATTGCTGTGTCACCTGCCAAGTTGGATGTTTTTTATCTTGTTGTTTAATGGCTTCAAGATAAGCACAAAAGGTTTTTTCTCCTAGAATTTTTACTTGCCATTCTAGGTTATTGCTTTGCTGCCACAGGGTTAATGCTGTGTGATAATGCTGGATTGCTGCATCTTTTTTATTGTTGATTTGCTTAGTTAAACCTAATAATGATTCTATATAAGCATTAAGTTCTGAGGATTGACCTAACCCCCTAACCCCCTTCCCTAGTAGGGAAGGGGGAAGATGTAGAGACGTTTCATGAAACGTCTCTACATTATTTGTAGGGGAGCCAGTGCGTTGCGGGGATTCCCCCCGTTGTAGCAACTGGCGTGAGAGGTTTGGAGATGGGTTTTCTTCATTTATTAGTTCTTTTTTGGCTGCTGTTAATTCAGTTGCTAATTTCTGATATTCGTAGAAATTCAAATTAAGTTGATTATTAAACCATTGATGAGCAGTGTTGATAATAAAATCTACTAATTCTTGGCTGTTAATTTCAAAGCTTGTAGTAATTGCCCAACTTTCTAAATCTGGTGCAATTTGCATAAATTGCTGATAGATGGCATCATCAATCCACACTACCAAAGGGAAATTAAAATGCTGCCGAAATTCTTCTCTAACTTGATTCGCAGCAGTTAACATCTGGGATAAGTTCTGCACAGTCTCTAAGCCGACAACCATCACACAGCCAGAGATGTTTTCGCCAAAGGTTTCTTGAATGGCGGAGAACAAAGTCCTATGAGACTGCTGGACTACCAAAACTTGAATTTCAACTTGACAGACTTGCCGCAATCTAGCAATCAAGCGATCGCGCAATTGACTATAATTACACCGTGCCAAAATTAGCTTGAACTGTCCGACGCTATTTTCAATCGCCCAAGCCAATTGTATAAGAGAGCGATCGCAATTTTCTTGGTTATTAGTCATTAGTCATTAGTCATTAGTCGTTAGTCATTAGTCATTAGTCTTTAGTTATTAGTCATTACTCATTACTCATTACTTATTACTCATTAGTTTTTCTTCCCCTGTCTCCCTTGTCTCCCTTGTCTTCCCCACACCCCTACTCATTCAACTCCCTCGCTTCAGCCAAGATGGGGTTAACATCAAACCACGACTCGCCGCTATCTCGATATTCAAACACAAAGCGACTGCGGATTAATTTTTGATATCCGTCGTCGTCGCTGACTCTTTTATTCCGCTTGACATCCCTTAACAATTGCCATTCTGACTGGGAAATCGGTAACATCATTTCATTGCGGCGAGAACGTATCACTTGTTCTAAAGTTTTGCGGCTGAGGGGAAGTGACATTTCTTCCATAATCCAGCTATTCAACAGCCTCAGCAAGTCCCGCACATGACCACCACTCATGATACATAAACGCTCTAGGGTGCTAACGCTGTCAAAAATTTCGGTAATCTTTTCTAAGCGTGCTGCTGGTTCTAAGTCGGGAAAGGCTCTGGCTAATACCATCTGCTGCATTAACCCCATCCCCTCTTGATGGATACTGCCATCAGGATACACTACAGACACCATTGGTAAAACTTTGGGATCTTCGTGAAATCGCTGGGTTAATGTGCCGTAATCATTGGAAAACTTCAGCGACAATGGCATAGTGTAGACTACATGACAGTTGAGCTTAGTGAGATATTCACCTTGGTCTACAAATAAATATTCCTGTTGTGGTCTTCCCCAAGGTTTGGGACTATTATCTATGCGGTCAAGGTTATCGACAATGACGACTAATCCTTGTTTACCTTGCTGCTTGAGTTTATTAATAGCCGGCTGCAATAATTCTTGATTAATAGCGTCTAATAGCTGAATTTTCTGCGGTGCAAGATATTGATTGATTTTCTCCCGCAGTTTAGGATCGCTTTTAATCTTGGTGGTGATTTCGCCAATACCCATAGATAGGGAGAGTTTTTCCTTCTCCGCGCTAAAACCTACATCACCTACTACGGGAACTTTCGCTTTAACTCCCGTCACCTCGGCGTTAAGCAAGTTCAACGCGCCTTGCAACAGAGCATTAAATTTGTTGGTATCTTCCAAGATAATTTTATCGAGACTTTGACTAATGCGGCGTGCGATCGCCAGCAGCACATCAGCAATACCCACATCAGTAATTTCTAAGTCATCGGTAGACTCAAAATACACCACATGAAAGCCTAACCTTTCTAATTCTCCCTGGAGTCTAATCAGTTCGGTAGATTTCCCGCAGCCAATGTGTCCGGTAAATAATGTGCAAGTAGGTTCATCCGGCTGAAAAAAGGTAATTCTTTTTTTGAGAGTTTGAATAATGTCCCCACCACGCACCGATGAGAAATCAATATAAAACTTACTATCTAAGCTATTGTTAATGAACAGAGTCCGGCTAGGGTCTGTTGCTTTAAAGAATGCCCGTAAATCTATAGCCATAAATCTGGTAATCTAGCTGACATTGCCATGTTGCACAAGCTTGATTACCAGAATAAAATTTTTTACACCCTTTTCCTAAAATTTCCCAGTTTTTCTTAGAATTTACCCAATTATCCAAAATCAAGCAACAGATGCAACACTGAAATCGTAGGTAAAAGCTTTAGGGACTTCCAGAGAATCAACTATCCCATTTACCTGCTGCAAAACACTGTCTTTCCCCTCCGCAATTGCTCCCTTGCCATTCAGATGATTGTATATTTTTTAACTCACCATAACTGATGGCTCCATAGGAATTTCTATACAAAACTCACACCCCTGTCCAGGAATACAATTAAAACTCAGTTGTCCTTCGTGTTCTTCAACAATAATTTTGTAGCTAATAGATAGCCCTAATCCTGTACCTTTTCCTGGTGGCTTTGTCGTAAAAAATGGCTCAAAAATATGCCTTTGAAAATTCTCTGGAATACCACAGCCATTGTCAGCAATAGAAATCATGATTCTTTGGTGATCATTTACCTTAGTTGAGATTACAATTTGGGGTTCGACAATCACCTTACCTGAGTTTATGGACTCCTCTAAAGCATCAATGGCATTATTGAGCAGATTCATAAACACTTGATTTATCTGCGCTGCATAACAAAATACTTTAGGTAAATTGCCATATTCTCTAATCACTTTGATGGCTGGCAGATTATCTTTTGCTTGTAGCCGATGTTGTAAGATGAGCAGTGTACTTTCAATACCTTCATGTAGGTCAATAGGCTTCATTTCTGCTTCGTCTAAGCGAGCGAAAGTCCTCAATGATAAAACTAACTGAGCAATTCTTTCTGCACCTATCCTCATGGATTTGATAATTTTCGGTAGGTCATCAGCAATGTAATCAAAATCTAATTCTGCTAACTCTTCTTGCACTTCTGAGCATGGCTCTAGATAATTTTTTTGATACAAAGAGAGTAATTTTAATAAGCTATCTGTGTGTTCCTTAATATGGCTAATATTGCCGTAGATGAAATTAATCGGATTATTAATTTCATGGGCTACTCCTGCTACCAATTGTCCCAGACTCGCCATTTTTTCAGCTTGAACTAACTGGCTTTGAGTTGCTTGTAATTCTTTGAGGGCTTGGCTAATTTCTTCCTTTTGGCGTTGAGTTTCTGCGAGTAATTCTGCTTGTTGTAAAGCTACACCCAATTGAGTACCGACTTGAGTGAGTAAATACACTTCATCTTCTTGCCAACAGCGAGTGCCTGAGTTTTGATAAACTGCTAACAAACCCCACAGTCTTTGACCGTGGTAAATAGCAATAATCACATAGGCTCTAGCCTGATAAATTTCTAAGACATTGAGATAGCAATCACTAAAGCCAGAGTTGTAAATATCATAACAAACACGATATACTTCCCCTTTGCTAAAACGACCGCCTTCTGTATCTTGTAAATAACTATCGACAACAGGAGCCTGAGCTAAATCTTTAGCACTACAACTACTAACATTATCTTTGAGTTCTGGTCGTTCTAACTGTTCATCTATAAGAGAAATCCAACCCTCTGCTACAGATTCATGGACAAATTCGCCACTCCAATCTTCATTAAAGCGATAAATAGCAACACGATCAGCATTGATTAATTTTCTGATTTCTGTGGTGCTAGTACGGAAAATGGTTGCTAAATCCAGGGACTGACGAATTTTTTCAATGGCGATCGCGATCGTCTTTTGCCATTCTATGGCTTTTTCTTGGGCTTTGGCCTGTGCTAGTTGTGTTGATTGACTTTGAACTTGTTCTACATATTCTGCTTGCTGTAAAGCTAACCCCAAATGTTCAGCGATTAATTTCACAAACTCAATTTCTGATGCGTCCCATTTTCGTTTTTCACTACACCGACAAATACACAAAAACCCCCACAAATCCCTACCCTTCATTAAAGGCGCAGCCAGATTTTCACAAGCTAGCAAATTCTCTCGCATCTGAATTTGGTAGTGACTGACACCAGAATGAGAAACATCAGCGATGGCGTTAATCGCACCTTGTTGATCAAGTTGAGCAAATTCCTCAATTAAATCGCAACTGTCTGATTCTGCTATTGATGGATAACTCAACTGCTGATCTACATCTTCATAGACAAATTCGCCCTTCCATTCCACACCAGGATAAAACCGAAACACCCCAACCCTATCGGTGTTCAGCGATTGACGCACTTCCGTCACCGTAAACTTGAATATGGTATCTATGTCCAAAGACTCACGGATTTGGGCTATTACTTTAGACAAAGCTTCATTCATACTCTCTCGGTAATTTTTACATTGAGTCATAATCTTAGAATTCCCCAAGCAGCCCGGTATTTAACAGGGAATTGTGGATTTTGATTGTTTACCTCTTGATTAAAAAGTGAGGGACACGATAAGCCAATACCGTGTCCCTACGAGAATATTCTTGAAAAAAACTGCGTTGTGTTAATGCTTAGTCAAGCATGGCAGTGATTAAACTACCATCTACAGTATAGGAAAAGACTACAAAATAAGCATTTTTGACAGTTGCCTTTTCCTCATAGAGAATCATCGCCGTTTAGGGGTACTGCGTCGCAAGTCGCGTTTTTCGTTATCTCGCAGACGGCGATCGCGCCATTCTGCCAATGTCAAATAACCAACACCGCCAGTGACTGCTAATAACAGCACCAAGGCAACTAAGGCCAAAATACCCAGGAATGGATTTTCTACCATGCCTCTACAGTCCGTTACGACCCCATACTACCATTGCAATTGACCAAGTAAACACAACTAACAGTGATACCCAACCCAATGTCAAAATCATAGTTTTACTTTGGAAATTATTTACAAAACGTCTCTAATATTTATCATACTGGGGACTGGGGACTGGGGACTGGGGACTGGGCAATTTTTTTCATCTTGATATTGATGTTCTTCCCTATCCCTAGTCCCCAATCCCTAATCCCTACTATTTAATTCAGATATGAACCGAATTTTAGATCAGCAATACCTTGCAGAACGTTTAGAATCCCTCAAAGCCGGAATTATTGGGGCTTTGTCTTTGAGTTTTGCTTTTTTAATGACTAGTCTTGTCAATACCCTAGTGCTAGCTAAGTCTTTTCCTATACTCGTAAGTCTGCAAAGAGAATTCAACTGGTATTGGTTATTGAGTGGTGCGATCGCCGCTTTTTCTGGTTTACTATTCGGAGTCACTTACCGCTACATCATCCGCACCGATCAAAATCCGCACTTAAGTTCTGGTGGGGTACTAGCCTTTGGTTTAGTGCGAGGCTTAAGTCAAACGGAAGCATTCAACACCCACACCCACCTTTTAGCCTTCGTAGTTTTAGTAGGTGAGAGTATATTATGGTTTGCGATCGCCGCGATCGCGATCGACACCGCCATTAAATTTGCTTGGGTAAAGCCTTTTAGTCATTAGTCATTAGTCATTAGTCATTAGTCATTAGTCATTAGAGAACAGGGAACAGTTTTTCTCATCTCCTACCTTGTCTTCCTTTTCTTCCTTGTCTCCCCCTGCCCAATGCCCAATGCCCCATGCCCCATGCCCAATGCCCCATACCCAATGCCCAAAATCTTCGCCTATACACCTAAATTCCCTTGGCGTTCACACTTAAAACCCTGATTTCGCCAAGCTTGTATATCTACATCACTCAGTTGAGTGATGTTAGAACATTGGGGATGAATAAATTGACTCAAAACTGCCCACAGTAGACTACGTATAATATCGAGTGCGGTTTTTAACCAAGATTCACGATTGCCAGGAACACCAACCTCTTCCACCGCTTCAACTTCTACCCAAATGCCGTGCGATCCAAAAAGAATTTGTGACATCCATTGGGCGCGGGGTAAGTGGGTAGGGGAGGTAATCAGTTTGACTTTGTTTACTCCCCATTTCCGTAAAATTGGGATTCCGTAATAAAAATTGTCAAAGGTAGAATTAGCACATTTTTCTAACCACACGTTTTCTAAATCTGCGGCTTCTCTTTGAAAAATTAGCCATATACAAGGGTCTTTAGAACCTTGGGAAATTAAAATAGGAATCTGTGGATTTTGTTTTGCTATTTGGGCAATATAAATTTCACGGCGAATGCTGCCACCCAGGACAAAAAAGGCATCGGCTGGTTTTGTGGAAGCGACAACTAGGTTAGTAGCTATAATAATTAACCAAATCCCCAGTAACAAGCATAGAGCTAAACCCAGTTTTTGTAACAACGGCAACTGTTTGCGGAATTTACTACCCTGGATAATCGGGGAATTCTTGCTAAAGTTGTGTCTCATGTTATTAGGACAAAACAGCTGATTAACTTAGTTGAAAAAAACCGGCATTTTTAACGATGAAATGCTATCTTAGGAAATTAATATAGGGTGTAAATAAGACGGTTATATAACTGTCACACTATTGTCACAAAGTTAAATTAGATTAGCAAACAAGGTAAAAAAGTCCACTCACAAGTTTTCACAAAATCAAGGCAAGATCCTAGCATGATTCAGAGGGGAAAATTATGAGGGAAGCGTAGCTGCAAGTTGAGTATAAAAACTTAAGAAACTTCTAAAAGCCTGATTGCTAAACTGTCAACACCACCGTAAATTCCTGCTGATATACATGAATCAATCTGCGAAACGTCACTCGCTGCTCCAAGTAGCTCTGATTGGAGGAGCGATCGCCACAACTGCTACAGTATCCGTATTTGGCCCTGCTTGGACTCGGAGCGTTCGTGCTGCACTCCAAGATAGTCCGAAAGCATTGGTTGACCAAGTATGGCAAATAGTCAATAGCGAATATGTTGACGGCACATTTAATCAAAAGGACTGGCTAGCAGCAAGGCAAAGTCTATTAAGCAAAGACTACTCATCGAAAGAAGAGGCGTATATAGCCATTCGGGAAGCTTTACAACAGCTCAACGATCCCTACACTCGGTTTATGACTCCCTCTCAGTTTGAAGCCTTAACCAATCAAACCTCTGGGGAAGTCTCTGGGATCGGCATTCGGATGGAAATTAACGAAAGCACCAAGCGACTGACTATTGTCGAAGCCATAGAAAATTCCCCAGCTTTGAAAGCCGGCATTAAACCAGGGGATGAAATTTTGGCAATAGATGGCAAATCTACCCAGTCTATGAAAATAGATGATGCCTCCAAACTAATTCGCGGTAAAGCTGGCAGCAAAATTACCCTGCGTCTAGGACGTAGCGGCCGTAGTGCTTTTGATGTGCAGTTGACAAGAGCCACCATCGAAGTTCCAACCGTTTTTTCCTCCGTCAAGCAAGAAGGCAACCGCCGTATCGGTTATATTCGGTTACGTGAATTTAGCTCCCATGCGGCTGAACAAATGCAACGAGCGATTCGCGATTTAAACGGTAAAAAAGTTGATGCCTTTGTCTTAGATTTACGTGGTAATCCAGGCGGATTATTACAAGCTAGCATTGAAATTGCTCGGATGTGGTTAGATGATGGCGGGATTGTACGTACAGTCAACCGCAAAGGCATGAATGAAGATACACAAGCTAACCGCACCGCTTTAACCAAACTACCTTTAGCCGTATTAGTAGACGGAAATTCCGCCAGTGCTAGCGAAATTCTCACAGGCGCGCTCAAGGATAATAAACGCGCAGTGGTAGTTGGTAGTCAAACCTTCGGTAAAGCCTTGGTGCAGTCTGTTCATGAATTATCAGATGGTTCTGGTTTAGCTGTCACTATTGCCCACTACTACACCCCCAATGGCACAGATATCAACCATAAAGGGATTACACCAGACATTAAATTAGACCTGACAGAAGCTCAAGAACGTCTACTAGCTTCTAATCCTAATCTGATCGGTACACCAAACGATCCTCAATACAGCCGAGCGATCGCCATTTTATCTACTAATAGCTTTGCTCAATCTTCCGCCGGTCAGACACCCCGACCTTTAAGTGTCCGCGCCCAAGACTTAAAATATTAAACATCCGTGCATTGACGATTTATTTATACAGGTGTTGTTCATATATCAGCGTTTTTCGATTTCTACCCTTAGAGCCTTAACCAGCTCCTCACAAGACCGTTATATGATGGTGAATCGGGAATACTAAGTCAGGGACTGGGGATTAGGGACTAGGGATGGGTTAAAAGCATCTTTAATTCCTCCCCTACACCCCCACACCCCTATACCCCACACCCTTATTCATCATGAATGATCAAAAACTTGATGCAACCACCGCTACCAGCTTTTTGCCAATGGTTTCGGTGGTTGTTCCTATTTATAACGGTGAAGCAGATTTACCTGATTTAATTAACTGTCTGGTATCTCAAACCTACCCACCAGACAAAGTAGAGTACCTAATAGTAGATAATAATAGTCGCGATCGCACCTTAGACGCTCTCAAAACCACCGCACTCCATAGCCCAATTACCATTCGCCCCTTGAGTGAAAATCAAATACAAAGTTCGTATGCGGCTCGTAACCAGGGAATTCGGGCGGCTGTGGGGGAAATTATCGCCTTCACCGATGCTGATTGTCGTCCCCAACCCCAATGGCTCACATCATTAATTCAGCCTTTTGTCAACTCAGATGTGGTAATTGTGGCAGGAGAAATTACAGCACTGCCAGGTACAACGCTTTTAGAAGAACACGCAGAACGCCAAGCCACTCTTTCGCAAAAACACACCCTGGCTCATCCCTTTTGTCCTTACGGACAGACTGCTAACTTAGCAATACGTCGGAGTGTTTTCGCCCAATCAGGTTTATTTCGTCCTTATCTCACCACTGGTGGAGATGCAGACATTTGCTGGCGAATTTTGCGAGCCAATCTTGGTAACTTAGAATTTGCCCCAGACGCAATTGTACAGCACCGCCACCGGATGACACTCTCAGAATTAGCCAGTCAGTGGCGACGCTACGGGCGTTCTAATCGTTACTTACATGAACTACATGGCATAGACCTCATGCCAGATACGAAAATTAAGGATATTAGTTATCGTTTAGTGCGGTGGTTACTCAAAGACTTGCCCAAGAATAGTGTAAGAGCGATCGCAGGTCAAGCCACACTGGTAGATTTATTAGATACTCCGTTAAGCTTATATACTGCCAGACAAAGAACACTGGGACAACGCAACGCCCAGTTACCAGAAGCCGCTAAAACAATTGCATGGCTGGAGGAAATTTGAATTTTAGATCAAGGATTCGCTAAATTGGAGACAGGTAGACCATAAGGAAATGTTTCGATGTCAGCACAATTATTACTGGTAGATGATGAACCTGGATTACGGGAAGCCGTGAAAGAATATTTACAAGAAAGCGGTTTCGCCGTTCAAGTCGCCAGTAATGCCCGCGAAGGCTGGGATTTGATGCAGCAAAATACGCCTGATTTGGTCATTTCTGACATTATGATGCCCCAAGTTGATGGCTATCAATTTCTCAAGCAATTGCGAGAAGACCCCCGCTTTCAATCCCTGCCTGTGGTATTTTTAACAGCAAAAGGCATGACTAGCGATCGCATCCAAGGTTATCAAGCTGGTGTTGATGCCTATCTTCCTAAACCCTTCGACCCCGATGAACTAATCGCCATTGTAGAGAACTTACTGACTCGCCGCACCGCCAAACCGCAAAGTCTTGGTGAAGACAGCGAAACCCCCGATATTGCCGAATTAGCTCATCAAATTGCTCAAATTAAAGCTTTATTGACCCAAAAAAGTGCAATTTCTCAATCTCCAGCCCCCTTTAAAATCGACCTGACACCCAGAGAACAAAGCGTTTTAAACTTGGTTGCTGAGGGACTGATGAACAAAGAAATAGCCCGTCGTTTAGAAACAAGCGTGCGAAATGTCGAAAAATATGTGAGTCGCTTATTTAGTAAGACGGGTACTAACAGCCGTACAGAGTTAGTGCGTTTTGCTTTAGAACATGGACTAGCTAATTGACATTTTGAATTCTGAATTTTGTAGCTTTCGATTCCCGTAGGGTATTTTGAATTAATATTACCCCTCCCGTAACCCTCAACTACCAGAAGAGGACTACAGGAGGGGTATTGTTATATTTTTAGATGTGATACCGAATTGGGATAGATAGTATTGTTTCGACATTCTGGAATAGAAAAAGAATCTAGGCTTTTAATCCAAAATCCAAAATTGGTATTAGGGACTTCCAGAAAATAAGTTATACCAATTCGCAACGATGCTCCCGCCCCGCTTCTCTACGAGACGCTAGCGCGTAGCTTGCTTCCACGGAGTGGTACGCTAACGCAATGGACTAACGTCCAGCTACGCTCTAAGCGTAGCTATGCCGCAGGCTTTACGCAATTGAGAAAGCTTGATTTTACAAGGGTTTCTGAGTTTGAATCTGTTGCCGGATTTTGGAGAATTGGTATTATCCAATTGGCAGTCCCTATCAACCCACATAATTACTGAATTCAAAAACTACAGTCAGTGCAATCTGAAATAATAGATTATTACCGATAGGTTACTTGACTAAATTAATACCTACACAATGAAGTAAAACCCTGGTTAGATAAATTAATTTGAGATGCTCATCTTCCAAAACTATGACACCAACTGGAAGTTAAGTATGTTTGCATTATTCAGCACTAAATAATCTACTTAGTGCCAACGTTAAAATTCACTTGTAGATGCTCAATTTAGTTTTTTTTCAAGCTGAAGTTGAAGTTTATAGTCTAGGCGTTGGATTATACAACTACTAGATTCACCACTGAGAGCAAATAGGCAAATTTGCTCAATTCAAATAAGTTGAAACTGCCTAACAAACCTGCTTAATTTTTAGTTTTACATTACTCCTGTTGCCATTGGATATTTCATTACGGAGTAGTATCAACAGCATTACGCAAACGCATGAGTTGACGACGCATTTGTGGTGAAGCTTTAAATTCCGTCACTTCCTGCGCTTTTACAGATGCTTGTAGCATCTCTAAGAAATCGTCAGAGCCTTCTGTTAAAGCATCTAGCAGCACTTGCAGCAGTTGTTCGCGATCGCCTAATAAACTTTTCTCTTCAATCAGGCGAAACTTTAGATGTATTTCGCAATCATAAACCCCTACTTCGATATTATTTATCTGACGTGGTAATGCTTTCGAGTTCATAGTTTTGAGGATTCCTGTACTTGGTGGTTACGAGGTAGACAGCGATATCTCCAGACAAAGTTCTTTATATTTTTTTTGAATCCACTCTGCTGACATTAAGAATGTTTTTTCAATTCATAGCATTTATATTCCATTGCACTCTCCTGTGTGTTTTTAGACAGACTTTCAGGGTTTATCTTGCCATCTATCAGTTGCCGATGCTTTTCTAGCAAGCCATAACTATTATTCAGTTTTTGAGATTCTATACAATAAAGTTTCTGTAAGAAGTTGTTCTAGCTTTTTAAAGCTTTTTACATCAACTTTATTTTTAAGTCAATAACAGTCTGAGTTTTTACTGAACTTTTCGTGTTTACACGTAAGTAAATTCGCTAGTTTTTAGAGATTTAATTAGAGCTAGAGAGATTTTTATCGTGGCTACGTAAAATTACTTGATGTACGTTTTTTTCAGCATAAAATTCAGGAAAGCAAAATAAACATTTTTATCAAGAGTAAAATCTTGGTTTTCAACAATAGCATAGACTACCAGCTACATTAACCTGAATTTCTTCACTTTTTATAAGAGTGAAACTGGGGTTGGGGACTGGGGACTGGGGATTGGGGATTGGGGATTGGGGATTGGGGATTGGGGAATAGGGATTGGGCATCAAATGAAAGTAACAATGATCTTCTCTTTTAGATTTCACCTTTCACCTTTCACCCTTTACCTTTTGCCTTTTACCTTTTACCTTTCACCCTTTACCTTTTACCTTTTACCTTTTGCCTTCCCAATCCCCAGTCCCCAATCCCCAGTCCCTTTATTTGTCGCAGGTCTAGCGTCTACAATGATTTCAGTATAATCAACCTAAAATCCTACATCTTCATCTATGGACAACCCAACGCTGCTTAAGTCTACAACCCGGCACATACGCATTTTCGCAGCAGAAATTGACCGGGCAGGCGAAATGATTCCCAGTAATCAAGTCTTAACATTGGATGTTGACCCAGACAACGAGTTCAACTGGAATGAAGATGCTTTGCAAAAGGTTTATCGTAAATTTGATGAACTGGTGGAAGCCTCTAGCGGTGAAGACTTGACAGATTACAACTTACGTCGTGTTGGTTCTGACTTAGAACATTATTTGCGATCGCTCCTGCAATCAGGGGAAATCAGCTACAATCTCTCTGCACGAGTAACTAACTACAGTATGGGTCTTCCCCAAGTGGCTGTTGATTAGTCTTGATTTTTCGAGAATAGGGACTAAAAAACAATAACAGCGCATTCTCGGCGCATAGGCTTCGGCAGTTGCTATAAATCGGTCAAACCGCACCAAGCACTGCCTTCCCAATTCCCCATCCCTTTTTAGGCAAGGGGGACAGGGGGCAGAGAGCAATTGCTCCACTTGGGCTTTGCCCAAGTGGAGCAATTGCGGAGGGGCAGGGGAGATACGGAAAATATCAACTAAAGTAAAATGAATAATTTATTTTCTGGGAGTCAACTAAGTTAAATTCTGATAGTAGATTCCGATACAAAAATTTGCTCATAAAATCGCAATAATACTTCTACTATCCGAGACGACTGACTCTCATTTCGTCTCAACAGAAAGCATGGGCTGTAATTTTGAGGTTGCTTAACTACTTTTCCTAAGCAATTCTTAACATTAAAAAGTTAAATTTTGTAAAAAATTTAGTTATTCGGTTGCACTTAATACTTGATCGGATTTTCTGGGTGGTCAAACTCAACCAAAATGATTGCAATTACATCACTAAGAGATGATTTAGCCAAATTACTGATGATAAGATATACCAAGTTACAGGAAAATTTGACATCGGGTTTGAGTATCTGGGATTTCGTCGAGTAATCTTAAGATTCTCAATGAAAGTTTATCCCTAGATAGCCAAGCCTGAACTGTAGAGAATGCCTATTTTCTGCGATCATAGCTAGTTACAAAGTAACAGCCTACTACCTAAAATAGCACATTATAGTGGTTATGCTGAACTTATGGAGTAGATTAAGTTGCTTTATTAGCCTCAGACTGATACAGAAATCAAGGGATAGGAGTTGAGGAGGATTCCCAACGCTTTTACACCCTCTACTAGCGAAAAGTCTTTTGTAGGCAAGTCCTGTAATCGGGAGTCATGGAAAAATAGAAGCTATGATGAGGCCGTATGGTTGACAAAAAAGTCTAATCTTGGCATAGGTTGTAAATTAAGTATTACTATTTTCTAGTAACTTAAGTTGCGTCAGTTAAAGGGTGATGCTTGGTTATGGGTAAGGAGTAATTCGGTAAATCAATTTTCCTAATTACCGACTAGCAATTACCAAACCTCAAAACCATATCTTCCGTAATTGAGTAACTTGGGTTAGTAGCTACTAGCTAAAATCATCATTCCTAGTTGGATACGTCCAATTCAAGAGAAATGAGCGGTTTAGATTGTTGAACAAATTGCCAATCGCTGATCGGTGCGAACACTATGGAAAATGATGCGGCAACGCTCCACTGTCCAATTTGTCAGGCTGAGAACCCCCTGACTAATAAGTTTTGCCAGCAATGCTCCACACCCTTACCTCAACGTTATTTATGGGTGGTTGGAGACGTTTCAGGTGTAGGTTCTCCTGGAGACTTATTAGCCGATCGCTATTTAATCATTAATCCGTCCGTTGTTTTAGATACCCATCCTGGTTTACCGCCACAAGTACCAGACTTAGATAACATCCAAGCGATTAGACCTTATCTGAGGCTAATTCCTTATCGTTTAAATGTTCCGCAAATTTACGGTGTAGTTCACCTCCCACCAGGCTACAGTCCTAATGAGTTATTGCTGTTAGAAAAACCGCCATTGGTAGTTGATGGTGCAGAACCAAACATCAGTTTGTGTAGTAAATTTACAGACGCTTGGCAAAATGCCACATCCATGCGTCAACTGAATTGGCTATGGCAAATAGCCCAGCTATGGCAACCTTTAAAGAGTGAAGGTGTAGTCTCTAGCCTGCTGGATACCGATTTATTACGGGTGGAAGGCTCATTAATTAAGTTATTAGAATTACGCTTTGATCCAACTCAACCGCCAGAATTAGTCCAATTAGGTGAGTTTTGGCAGCAATTAGGGAAAACTGCCAAACCAGCGATCGCAGAATTTGTGGAGCAAATCAGCAACTTATTAATCGCTGGGGAAATCAACACACCAGAATTGCTGATTACCGTTTTAGACCAAGGATTACGAGACTTAGGACAAACTCAAAACCCCAGTATCCACATCATCACCAAAACCGATACTGGCCCCAGACGAGAAAGAAATGAAGACGCTTGTTATCCATCTAGTGGCACAATCGTTAATAAACCACCTCATACAGCCTTAGCTATTGTTTGTGATGGTATTGGCGGTCATGAAGGTGGTAATGTCGCCTCTAATTTAGCCATCGATACCATTCAGCAGCAAGTGCAGGAATTAACCAGACTACCTGCTGATCATGTAGATCCCGCACTAGTGCTAGTCGATTTAGAAAAAGCAGTAGCGATCGCCAACGACAAAATCAGCCAGCGTAATGATAGTGAACATCGCCAAGGTAGAAAACGTATGGGAACTACCTTGGTAATGGCATTACCCCTGGGTCATGAAATGTATATTACCCATGTGGGTGATAGTCGGGCTTACTGGATTACACCCCAAGGTTGTTATCAAGTCACCCTAGATGATGATGTCGCCTCACGGGAAGTCAGATTAGGCTACGCCATTTATCGGGAAGCAGTGCAGCAAAGTGGTGCAGGTTCTCTCGTCCAAGCTTTGGGCATGAGTCCTAGTAGTTCCTTACATCCACAGCCCAAAGATTTATTTGCGACGAAGATACAGTATTTTTGCTGACCTCCGACGGCTTGAGTGATTTTGACAGGGTAGAAGAATACTGGGAAAAAGAAATCCTGCCCATTCTCAACGGAGGTAAGAATTTAACCGATGTCGCTAATCGCTTAATAGAACTGGCTAACACTAAAAATGGTCATGACAACGTCACCATTGCCTTAGTCCACTATCAAGTTAAATACACTGAACCATCTGTCAAGATTCAAGCAGTTATACCTGATAGTACCGCCATACCAACGGCATCGGCGGTAGTTAGACCTGCCCCAGCCACACCACCAGCCACTAATCTGGGACAACCCACAAAAGTCCTGCGAAAAAAATCACCCACGAAAATCAGCAATTTACCGTTAACAATTATCGTGCCGTTATTATTGGCGATCGCCGTGGGTTCCTTGACATTCTGGATTACTTCCTCAATTCGCGCCAGATTTGTCAGTAATCCCACAAATCCTATTCCAGCCACCAATTTACCAGCAACTACAGAACAACCAGAAATACCCCAGAGGCGATCGCTTGATAATCTCGCTCCAGGATGGGTAATTAAAATCAACAAAACAATTCCTTTAGCAAATAATACGCGCCTCCAGCCTGACTCATTCTTGAAAGTTGATAATAGACAAAATGACAGCGTTTCTTTGCGACTGTGTCCAGTTAAAACACTACCCCCAGAAGTAGCAAAATTATTTGCAGCACCAATCAAACTCGAATACTCAAAATTGCAGGGATTGGAGAAGGAAGGGACACTAGAAGTATTACAAGCCAATTCTGATAATCCCTGCGAATCCCCCATCTCAGATAATTTACCCCCTGCGCCCAATACCCCTGGTAAACTCAATCAGTAGCTTGAGTTTTTTGCAACATTGAAGGCTTACCACGCCAGTAGGGTGTGTCAATATGGATAATTTTTGGGTGTAGTTAAGTTTTTTTTACCTACTGACGCACCCTACTCAACTCTTAATCTATTCAACCAAGCTTCTAAATCTGTGATGCTTTGAAAATCTAACAAAGCTTCCCCCAGATTTTCCAAATCTTCTAAACCGAGAGTCTCCACTCGTCCTAATAATGTTAAAGATAATTGTCCCACACGGCGAGTGAGAAGTCGGAGAATGAGCGATCGCCCTTCTGCTAGTCTTCCCCGTTGTTCTCCTCGTTGTTCTCCCCGTTGTTCTCCTTCAGCGAGAATTTCTTGATAAATCACTGACTCGCGCATCATATCCTCCCGAAATATTTGTCGAATCAAGTCTTTATCGTATTTTAACCCGGCAAAGATTTGGGTATAAGCTGAGATGGTGGCTTTTTGCTCTGGTTCAATTTGATTGACTCGTGCTGCTACTTGTTGTAACAAGGCTTGTGGTTGGGTAGTAGCTGTTAAAGGTGCTAGTGGTAATAAAGCTGGGTTCTCTAGGAATATTTGCGGATCTTCTTCCCACATCCGAATGACTCGATATTCATGGCGGGTGTTTTCCACATGAAATACGGTTTCAATGACTGTATCGGGTGCGGGAGGAAGTAAGAGTACAATGACTTGGGTGATGGGTAGACGATATAGACGATATAATCTCACCCAATAATCGAGCATCCGCAGGGGTAGTGGTGGGTTGGATTCGAGTCTGGTTTGAAATTCTAAATGCAGGATGCGGTTTTCCAGTTGTAGAAATGTGAGGTAATCGGCGCGGATTGGTTCGATACTCAATTCGGTTTTGAGGATGGTGGCACTGGGTTGCGGTGTTCCTAGTACCCAACTGGCGAAGGTGGCGGGATGTTTTTCTGAGAGGAGTTTACACAGGTTATCGAAGGACATTGATGATCGTGGATAATCTCATAGACTATTGTGATTATCTCGCGGTTTTGGATGGCGATCGCTTGAGAATCTCGCTCCTGGATAGGTAATTAAAATCAACAAGACAATTCCTTTAGCAAATAATACGCGCCTCCAGCCTGACTTCTTAAAGCCAAGTGATTCTAGTGCCAGACAAACAAATAATCGGTAAACTGGTAAAAACCTGAAATAATACAGATAATAAATACACTTACAATTTATAAGATAGAAATTTTCTTACGGGAAAATTTTTGGTAGAAATTATCTGTGTTTACCTATTTAGTTTGACGAATCCATGCCATCCCTGAACTTGGCGATCGCCCGTCTCATCAATACTGGCAATGATACTTTCGCCATTTGGGTGGTTAAAGCTCCCTATCCCAGTGGCTACGTTTTGCGTGACTGTGTATGGCCGGCTGAACTCACTCAAGTTTGGCAAGAATGGCAGCAAATGTTTGCTGGCCATAGTGGTATCAATATTTCTACAGGCTCTAACCAACGCTCAGTCAATCAACTGCCCATCAACCTAGTTACACCCGCCAGTGGACAAAATACAGGTTACGGCAGTCGTTTGATGCAATACTTAGGTATTAACCTATGGCGATGGGTTTTTGAAGGTTCAATTCTCGGCAGTCTAGAGCGTAGCCGTGGTATGGCTATGGGTCAAAATAAACGTCTGCAATTTCGTTTGGAAATCCGTGACCCTGATTTAATTGCCCTCCCTTGGGAAATTATGCAGCGAGAGCCAGGACAGCCAGCCATGTCCCTTTCCCCTGATTTGCTCTTTAGCCGCACCACCAGCGAAGTTGAACACCTACCAACTTTACGTACTGATCAAGCCTTGAAAGTTCTCTTGGTTCTTGGTCATGATCAAAATCTACAGCTGCAAACCGAAGCAGCTCTGTTAGAACAAACTCTGTTGAGTGGTGGACAAGTGGGTAGTTACGGTCAAAGATACGCCCCTTGCACAGTCAAAACCTTACTGCAACCCACTCCCCAAGAATTAATTCAAGAATTAGAAACTAAAGCATACAACGTCTTTTTCTACGCAGGGCATGGTTTACCAAATCCCGATGGCGGAATGTTATTTTTGCGTCCTGGTATGACTCTCAATGGCATAGAATTAGCTCAAGTGTTGACTCGTAGTGCCATCAAATTAGCAGTTCTCAATGCTTGCTGGGGAGCGCAACCCGCCGCCATCAATCATCAAGCTATCCCCACTAGCAGTTTAGCAGAAGTTTTGATTCGTCACGGTGTACCGGCGGTTTTAGGAATGCGTGATGAAATTGCTGATCGGGAAAGTCACAGTTTTATCCAAGTATTTGCCAAAGCTTTAAGGTCACGCAAACCCATCGACGAAGCTGTAGCGGAAGCGAGGCAAGAACTGTTAACACTGTATAAATACAATCAACCTGCTTGGACTTTGCCTGTTCTATATCTACACCCAGATTTTGACGGGGAACTGATTAAAAGCGTGGATGAAGGGATAACAGAATTACCTGATACCGTCATCCCTCATATAGATGAGTCTATACCTACGGCTTGTTTGCGATCGCTCTCCCCTGGGGGTCGTAGTTGGTTACTGAGAATCGGTGTCACCCGCATTGGGCGCACTAAAGACAATGACATTGTCATTCCTGAACCCTCAATGTCTAGAAGACACGCCGAAATTCTCTGCCGTAATACTTTTAACGGTACAACCCAAGTCAGAGCATACTACTTACAAGATTTTTCCACCTACGGTACAACTTGGTATTTAGGAGCTAATGGTTGGCAACAAATACTCCGAGAGGAAGTACCCTTAAAATCAGGAATGCAATTAAAGTTTGGTAGCTCTAGAGGAGAAACTTGGGAGTTTATTATTGAAGATTCTAAGGTGTCTTCTTGAGGTGTGGGGAATGGGGATTGGGGACTGGGGATTGGGGATTGGGGACTGGGGATAAAAACTATTTCTCTTACTTACTCATTACTCATTACTTATTACTCATTACTTATTACTCAGCACTCAGCACTCAGCACTCATTACTCACAAAATTCTTTTTGCGGAAAATTGCATTGAACCCGTGTAGCAGTCAATATCCCTAAATAAATTGTTTTGGAGACAATCAATGACTCATCAAATTAAAGGTTCAGATAATCACTCTTCTGTAGTATCTCAAGTTGAATTGGAATTATTAGCCGCTTTATTAGAACCAGAAGATGCTACCTATCCGTGGAATCCCTTAGATAATGAATCTGAAGCGTATTTTATTGAATTAGAAGAACAATTTGCACGTCAAGATATGCTAGAAGAAGAACTTACTAGCAGAGCGCAAAATTTTTATCAGCAATTAGATAACCTGTGGTCACAGGTGGAAAATTCATCGCACTACAATTGTAATACAATTGCGGCGGCGGTTAACAATCTTCAAGAAAATTTACAGAAGGTGTTTGCGGCGGGAATACCACAAAACTGGCTGAGTGCGATCGCTACTAAAGCTACAGAAATTGTTGCGTCTCAACAAACTTTAGGCGAACAACTAGTTGAATGTGTTCAAGCCGTGCTACCCACATGGGAAGCAGATGATCTGTCAATTTTAGCCCGTCCCTATGCCTATGCGATGCGTAGTCATGAGTCACAAAACATCAGTTCTGTGGTTAAGCCTGTAGAAGATTGGGCAGCGTTATCAGAAATAGAACAGGCAAAAATGGGGATGGCGATCGCTTATTATGCTCTCACACAACTCAACACATCTGATGCTGAAGGTTGATTGATGTCTTGATTGTCTTTTCTTACTGGTTTTTTAGGGCATTAACACAACTATCACAGATGATATATCGCAAATCTTGTTTCCTTATCCCCAATTCTGACCCTGGATTGGTAGAGTCCGGCTGACAAACAAAGATTACAAGTCAGAATTTGAGGGTTGTTGAGTTATTGAGCGACATGGCTGGGTCTTTTAACTAATTATCATTGGTTTCGCACAAAATTATGCCGCAGTAGGCTAACCATAAATAAATTCTCCCATCCCTACATCTATCCTGAGATATAAAGCCAGCCTTAGCATCGCCATTCTACATTTCAAATCCCAAATTTGCTACGAGTCTCCAAATACAATAAAATTCACATTTGATTTTGGAACAAAAATCAGTACAGTTTTCTGTTCCCTATTCCCTATTTCAAGTCATACATTTAACAATCAAATTGGCATCCCATAACTCTAGTTTCAGAGATTATTTCGGCCCTAGAAAACGGGTAGCAAAATTTTGCGATCGCGTTGGTGATAATGCTCTAGCTTTGAGAATGGCAGCCATCAAAAAAGCATAGGATAGAACACCCACCACCACTAAGAACAAATTATTACTATGTCCGGCGGTATTCCAAAAAGCATGGAGTGCAGACGCGCTAAAGTAACCAACAGCCAGGATTTGTGTCGCATGGCGGGGTTTGAGCGCAGCTAACCCAATAAAATATCCTAAGTAACCACTGTAAGCCATATGTCCGGCTGGTAAACCGAGAATTCTGGCAATCAGCACCTGTAAACCTACTTCTGAACCAGCTTGTAAAGAGGCGGCTGGGACATATTGACCTAAAGTTTCTACCAAGGTAAAACCAACAGCAGAAGCAGTTCCCAACAGAATACCGTCTAAAGGTTCCCAGACTCCAATTTTTTCTCGCCAAGGAGAAGGGAGTGCTAAGGCTGTCAAATATGCTCCTAAAATTGGCAAAGCTTTGAGTAGTTCTTCCATCAACCCAGCACCAAAAAAGTACCTGACAAATAATTCCGTTAGGCTATTAATGGGTTGATCAATGGGGGGTACGTTCCCAGGAAGCAGTTCCCGAAAGAAGAAATAAATAAATTTAATATGGGACTGAGGAGGATGATCACTGTAGATAAAGCTGCACCCACTAGCATCCACCAAGGTTTAGGTTTACCACACAGTTGGTAGATAAAATAGTAAGCAGCTAAGGCTATGTAAGTAGCAACAATTACCTGATTTGCTTGTGGTTGACCGACAGTAGCAAACATCAACACCACAAATATTACCGTCAGGATTCCTGGTATTAGATAAGCCTTACGAGTTAAGTCTTTACCCGTAGAAATAATGGGGAATAGTTGGGTAAAGCTGACAGCATCAGGCTTGGATTGCGTGGGGTTTTTAGCTGATGGTAGTGGTGCAACTTGGTTAGTAATTACTGTAGGTTGAGGTGCAACTGCGTACTCAAATAGGAATTGTGGCCCATCAGCACC
>NZ_PJIZ01000097.1 GCF_021596505.1 Nostoc sp. CMAA1605
TACCACGGTACAGAATCAGCATTCCAGCCGGTAGCGATTAAATCTCCATCGCTAGTAAAAGCTAGACCACTGACTTTACCTGCAACAGTAGCGTGAATCTCCTGATTACCATCTGGGGTGACGCGAACAATCTGGCCAATTTCGTGATTAGTGACAAAGATTGTACCATCGGCAGCGATCGCTAGATTTTCTAAAAAGGTATAGGCAGGGAAAGAGGTGATGACTCGATTAGGAACTAAATCAATCGGCGTATCCTCGTAAATAGGCGGTAAACCTACAGCATTTTCCATCTAAACCTCCGAGGTACTCCCGCCACATCCGCAAGGATTGGCGGTGAGGGGGATAGGAGGACAATTGGAGGGGTTCAATGCCCCTTCAATTATCAGGACTACTTTGCTTCTCAACATAAGATTTAAGTTGTTCAAGGGTGACACCACCACAGGATGCGACAAAATACGCACCTGTCCAAAATACGGGCTTGTTATAGAACCGATTGACCTGCTCATTAAACTCCTTGCGAATTAAACGACTAGATACGGTTTTGAGGTTGTTGACTAACTTACTAACTTCGACATCTGGTGGGTAACTGATGACTAGGTGAACATGGTCTGACTCTCCGTTAAACTCTGTTACCTTACTTCTCCACTTAGTACAGGTGTTTTCAAATATCTCTTGCAGTCGAGTTAGCATGATTTGATTAATTACTTTCCTGCGGTATTTGGTGACAAGCACTAAATGGATATTTAAGCTGTAAACTGCTCTATGTCCTACGCTGTAGCTCATTCCACTAATGGTATAATTAGTCTATGCTACTAACTTACCAGTACAAACTCAATCCCACACCATTACGGGTTGTCACTCTTGAAACCTGGGGTGAGTTACTGCGTCGTCACTACAACTATGCGTTAGGGCAAAGACTGGATTGGTTAAACCGTACAAGGTCACAGATTGACCGTTGCAGTTTGATTTGTGAACCAATTGGCGAGATACCACAAAAAGTTGACTACTACACACAAGCATTACTACTCAAGCAAACTTCATATCTGTTTCCCGAATACAAAAACATTTACGCCGACTGCCAGCAGCAAAACCTTATGAGGTTGGACAAGGCATGGAAACGGTGGTTAGTACCAGATAAAAAAGGTAAAAGGGGAGGACGACCAAGATTTAAAAAACGTGGCGATATTTGCTCCTTCACGTTTCCGCGTGTTAACTCTCCCAAGGCTGGCGCACATCTAACAGGTAGTATTCTCAGACTTTCCAAGATTGGTGAGGTTGAAGTCATCCTACATCGACCAATTCCAGATGGTTTTGAAATTAAGCAAGCGACTATCCTCAAGAAAGCTGATGGTTGGTATGTCAGTTTTTCTCTAGAAGATAAAACTGTGCCTGAATCAATACCTATTGATGAAATTAAAACTGCTACTGGCATAGATGTAGGACTCGAAAAGTTTTTAACCACTGCTGATGGACAAAGTATTGAAGTACCGCAGTATTACCGCAAGGCTCAGGCAACTTTAGCTCGTCAGCAACGCAAGCTTGCACGTAAAACCAAGGGATCTAAAAACTACCAAAAACAAGCATCGAAGGTGTCCAAGATTCACTTGCACATTGCAAGACAAAGGAAAGAGTTTCATTATCAAGTTGCTCATTGGTTGGTTAATTCCTATGACTTAATTGTTTTTGAAAACCTGAACATTAAAGGGTTAGCTAGGACACGACTGGCTAAGTCGATACTTGATGTCGCTTGGGGTGCGTTCCTCCAAATCATGCAAGCAGTAGCGGTAAGACGCGGCAAGCATATGCGAGGCGTTGACCCCAGAGGAACAAGTATTAATTGCTCTGGTTGTGGTGCAAGAGTTGAAAAAACTTTGTCGGTTCGTGTTCATAGCTGTGAGTGTGGACTAGTTATTGACCGTGACTGGAACAGCGCACTTAATCTGTTAAAACATGGGTCGGTTGGACTACCGATTCCTGGCTGTGGAGGCTTAGACGTTGGTCAGCCTGTGAAGCAGCAAGTCTCATTTGTGAATTTGAGAGCGTAACGCACACTGCTTGCAGTTAGCGATGAGAGTTGTCACATTGACCTACCACTGTAATGTAACTGGGCCACCGAACTTCCGCATCTCTGCAAAAAACTGTCCTTGAAATCCGCCATCGGGAAGCGTTGCTAAATAAACAGCTGTTTCTGCTCCCTCTTCTGCTGTAAATGGTGCGTCCTCTCCCCCCATATCCGTTTTCATCCAACCAGGAGAATAGGCATTGACTAGAATATTAGTCCCTTGCAGTTCTTTAGCTAAAATCGCTGTGATACCATTCACACCCATCTTAGACAGCCGATAAGATGGTGCTAGAGGGTAATAATCATGGGTAATCGTGGCTAAAGAAGCCATTTCTGTGGAAACATTGACGATGCGGCCATAATTATTGACCTGCATTAAGGGAATTAATGCCTGACAAATTCTCACTACCGCCAAAACGTTAGTTTCAAAGGTGGCTTGCATCGTTGCTAGTTGCACAGTCAGCAGACTAGACTCTTCTGGTTGAGTGGTGGGATTGACACCTGCATTATTGACTAGAATATCTACACTACCATAGGTTTCACGCAGCCATATAGTAAAATCTTGCACACTTTTGTCATCAGTAACATTGAGTACGTGATAGTCTACATCTAGCCCTTCACTAGCTAATTTCTGCTTGACTGTTACACCATCTGTTTCATTCCGACTCGTCAAAATTACACGGATACCCTTTTGGGCTAACTTCCGAGAAATAGCATATCCTAAACCGCGATTACTGCCTGTTACCACTGCAATTCTCGTTGGAGTCGTCATTTTTTTGACCTAAGAAATACTTTTAGAATTACTCTACTGAGATGTTATAAATTAAGCAAATTGATTTTAAAGATATATTGAATTAATGGGATTAATAGATTTATCTTCCATTGACCTCAACTTGCTGGTCGCCTTTGAGGTACTGTTGGAGGAACGCAGTGTGACGGTAGCAGCACAACGCCTGTATCTAGGACAACCAGCGATGAGTGCTGCACTAGGAAGATTACGCACACTGTTTCAAGATGAGTTATTTATCCGTATCGGAAGAGAGATGCAGCCAACAGCCAAAGCTTTGGAAATTGCACCAGGGATTTCAGCTGCTCTCCAACAAATCCGCCAAACACTAGAATCTAGTCGCAGTTTTGACCCCAAAACTTCTGAACATACCTTTGCTATTGGTAGTTCAGATTACACCAGTTATGTAGTTGTCCCTAAGCTGTTGGAAGTTTGTCGTCAAGTCGCACCAAATGTTAATTTTCGACTCATTGGTTTTGAAAAAGATTCTGTAGGAGAACTCTTAGAGCAACGAGAAGTAGATGTTGCACTGGGTTTTTTTCAAAATCCCCCCAGACAGTCGATACAAATGCCATTATTTCAAGAACATTTTGTTGGTATTTGTCGCCTTGGACATCCTGTAATTAGCCAAGGAAGTATCACACCAGAAATTTTTGCTAGTGTTCCGCAAGCTCTTTTTACTCTCCGACGAGACGACATTGGTGAAATCGACAAAGTGCTAGCAAAATATGATCTCCAGCGTCGTGTGATGTTAACTACACCCCATTTACTCATATTACCTGCGGTCATTTCATCCAGCGACTTGGTGACTGTCATTCCATCACGACTGGTAACACCATTTGCTGACCAAAATACGTTAGAAATCTTTGAACTTCCTATACAAACGGAACCTTGGATGATTTCTATGTTGTGGAGTAAACTGACGAATCAGGATCAGGCCAGTATTTGGTTAAGACAAATACTACAAACTATTTGTCAGGGAATTTAAACTAAATAGTCGCAGAATAGGCTTCGTCTACTTTCAAGGTTGTACCTGTGATAAATTTGGCATTTTCGGAAATCAGAAAAGCCACTATCTCAGCAAACTCTCTGTAGGTAGCAGGACGACCAAACATTAAATCTGTTGGGACATTCCAACCTTCTAACTCTGACATTGAATCAGCGACAAAAAAAGGTGCGACGGCAATCATGCGGATTTTATCGGTTCTGTAACGCTTGGCATATAGTTTTGTGAAACCTTCCATTGCGGCGCGGAGTGTGCCACTAAAGGGTGTTCCTAAGTTGGGTTCTTGAGAATCACAAGCAGAAATGTTGATAATGACACCACCACCGGAACGTTGCATTGCTGGTGTCACGAGTCTGGCGATACGAACTACACTCAAAAACAGCATTTCAAAGTTTTCTAACCACATTTCATCAGAAATAGATAATAAATCCGGTCGGGGTGGGTCGCCAAAACTATTAACTACGGCATCTATTCGACCAAATGTCGTTAAAGTTGTCTCTACTAATTGCTCTAAGTCTGACAAATTGGTCATTGAGCCTTGAATGGCAATACCACCTAAGTCTTTGGCTAAATCTAAAACTTCAGGCGATCGCGCCATTAATGCCACATTGTAACCCTGTGCGGCTAATTCTTTCGCACAACCCGCACCAATGCCTCGGCTCGCAGCTGTAATTATCGCTACCTTTGCTGGACTCATATTGTTACTTTCTAAAGTTTTTTCTTTAGAAAGTATGATAACTCTCGCATTTGACTTTGTAAAGAATTTTCTTTAGTTTGTGAGTATGACAAAAAACTCACCCAAAAAATCATCCACAGTCCGCACACGCCGCGCCATTGTCAACTTACTTAAACAACGAGGTGCAATGGACTCTCAAGAGTTAGCAGCTTGTTTGGAGATTTCTGCAATGGCTGTGCGTCAGCATTTGTACGCGCTACAAGATGAGTATTTAGTTACCTATGAAGAAGAACCCCGCGAGATGGGACGACCTGCTAAACTATGGCAATTAACCCCAAATGCTAACTGCTTATTCCCTGATGGTTATGCAGAGTTAACTGTGGGTTTAATTGAGGCGGTAACAGAAGTTTTTGGTGAGGTGGGACTAGATAGGCTACTGGAAGTCAGGACAAAACAGCAACTTGCTACCTATCAAGCACAAATATCTAGTCAAGATCCATTAGCAGTCAGATTAGCAACTTTAGTAAAATTGCGATCGCACGAAGGATACATGGCGGAGAGTCAAACCCTAGACGATGGGACATTTTTATTAATTGAAAACCATTGTCCCATTTGTGCTGCGGCTAACGCCTGTATAGGATTATGTGAGCAAGAGTTAACGATTTTTCAATCTGTTCTGGGAGAAGATGTCACAGTAGAAAGAGAAGAGCATATCATAGCAGGTGCAAGAAGATGTGTATATCGGGTTGCGAGACGAAAATCTATTTAAATCATGGTCAAATTGCTAATTTCACTATTTTTATAACAGTTGTGGCGATATGAGAAAAACCTTTTTTGTGAGTGGAATGATGTTTCTAGTTTTCGGATGGGGATTTTCACCATCTGTCTCAAGTCACAATTACAAAAGTTAGTTGGTTTCAAAGGTTCAGCCATCGTAGATCCTCAAGGAAAAACCAAAAAAATTAATTTTGTTTTACCAGAGGGAGTGGATGCAAATCTCAAGCTTTTAATGCAGCAAATGTCAAATTCTATTGAGCAACTTTCGTTGCAAATTCCTCAGCAAGCAGTGGGTGTAGGATCTCAGTGGCGAGTTACCTCGAATATCAATGCAGTTGGGATGAATTTCCAACAAATCACGACGTATAAGTTAATCAATCTGGAAAAAGGAATTGCTATTTTTAATATCGCTGTAGAACAAATAGCACCACCCTCTCAAAATTGGAAGCCACCAGGATTACCAGCAGGGGTGACTTTAAGTCTCAAATCTTATCAAGGTAAAGGTCAGGGAGAAATGACAGTAGCACTCAACAAACTGATGCCAGTTACCTCAAAAATGTCATTAATTACTAATATGCAGATGACTCAAAAACAAGTAGGTATTGTAGCAGAAACGGCAATCAATCAAAAAATATCTATGGACATGAATCTTGAGTCAAAGTGATTACCCAAGGTTTATTGATAGTTAAACATTAAATCTGGTGAGGATTTACATAACGCATTTCAAAACGGCTTTGTTCCCAAAGTGGTAATAAAGCCTCTTTAGCAACATTTAACTGGGATTGATAGAAACTAATTTTGCCGTGTTCTATAATCCAGATAAAAGTTCTAGTCATTAAATCTGCTGTAAAGCTCGATTCATATTGATAATTATTAATTCTCCCGACTTGAGCATCTAAATAGTAGAGAATATCTTTAAAATTCCATTGGTTAAAATTACTCTTCATTTTATCTCTAGTATTACCAGCTTCCATTAAAGTTAAATTACGCAGTAAATAATCCATTCCTTCTATTGATGAGTCAGTATTCCTGAATAAATTGGTTAGTGTGTGGTAATAGTCTTTTAAAATTACAGCAGAAATATTTCCTACATAACTATTTAACCAGGATTGTATATCTCGCAGATAAGGTAATAGTTCTCTAATTTCATGTACTTCTAAAAGAGGAGTGCGGTTACTGCTATAATCAGCAATATCTTTCCTTAATTCCGATGCTGATACATTCTTCTTTTGTGCATAGTAATCAATAACTTTAGGAATAAATTTATCTAATAACCATTGCTTAGTATATGTAGCCGTCCAAGTTCCTCGCGGGCCAATATCTTGTTTCCAAGCATTGATTTCACTTGTTGATAAAGACTGGAGATGAATATCATTAATTTCATAAATTATATTAACGATGCCACTTGGTAATAAAGATAAATAATTTACAGGTTTAGGTAAAATGAAAGCATGATCACGAATGCCTCTACTCACGCGAATAGAAATTTCCTCTTGCTGAAATAGATGCCATTCGGTTTTACCTTGGATATAATTGAATTCATTGGCAAAGTCGTGCATTAACTGCCATAATTTAGCATCTACAGAAAATAGATGTACACCACGACTACCTAAAAATTCAATAAATTCAAAGTCCCAGGTTTCCAATAGATTTTCGCATTCAATAATTGACTGTTTATATTCTTGACAAACTACATCAATACACAAACATAAATCTGCTGTTTCTAAATCTGATAAGATAATTGTCGTTTGACCTAAAGTTACTTCAAAGGCGTTTTCATCTATTTGTTGGATAAATTGACGACAACCCCACTCAGGACGGGTATTCAGTCCGGTCATTAATTGACCTAAAATATCTCGGTGGTTGAGTTTAATTTGGCAACCCCTGAGAATGACACCACTAAATTTAATGAGACATTCACCGTCTTTAAAGGCTTTCGGTAGGCTGCATTCTATAACAACTTTGGGTTTGACAACAATCAGGCGATCGCCTGATCGTGAAACAGCAGGTATAAAATCAGTTTGCGCTATATTTTCTTGTAAATTATTGCGTCTTAAAGTTTTTTCAATGACGTTATATTGGCTATATCTTAAAGTATTAATGCGATTTTTATCAAGGCTGCTAATATAGGAATAATTATATTCTTCGTAAAACTCTGAAGCTGCACTATTAACTTTTAAGGAATAAATATTTTTATCAATAACACACTCTTCGCGATGATATTGGAGGTATTTAAAAACTTTTATTTGATGGCCATTAGTAATAATAAAAAATAAAGGCTTTAAATAAATGCTGTAGAATTTTGCTTGGGCAATAGCTTCCGTAAAATTGTTAGCATTAGGCGACAAAGCAATCACAATCAATAACGATGTGTCAGCATTTTGTTGCATGACATCATCGGTGGAAAAGTATATTTGCAGATTTTCTAATTGATTACTGCGCTTGATATTTTGGTCATAATTTAAACTTGACTTTTTCGCACATAATTTATCTAAATAACCAAGATGCTGAAACATCGGTGTAATAAACTCAGTTTCTACATCCTCTTGGTTGCGTAAAATCCGGTAATCAAAAGATTGTACCCATGTTATAAATCTCTTTTCCGCATCAGCAGGTAACATTTGATCATCCAAGGAAATCAGGCTCTAATAAAATTAACTATACAGACTCACTTTACTATGTCGCTTTGAGTTAACTTTCCTCAGCAAAAAAATAAAAATAATTTCCACTCAGAATTATTCAATAAAAAAGCACAGTCAAACTGTGCCTTGATCATAATTAAACAAAACATCATGCGTATTAGAGTCACTAATTACGTCAAAGCGGCTACCTTTTCTAGTAAACCTTGAAACAACCTCAACCCATCGTCACCACCCAGCATAGGATCAGATGCCCTTTCTGGGTGTGGCATCATCCCAACAACATTACCCTGACGGTTACGAATCCCCGCAATATTATTTAGCGAACCGTTGGGGTTTTCGCCTGCATAACGTAAAACAACCTGCCCATTGCCTTCAATCTCCGATAAAGTTCTTTGATCAGCGTAAAATCGTCCTTCACCGTGGGCAATGGGTAAAGTAATCACTTCCCCTCTAGTGTAAGACTGCATCCAAGGGCTACTGTGATTTTCCACTGTCAAAGGGACGCGATCGCAAATAAAATGCAAATCTCGATTTCTGGTAAGTATCCCTGGTAAAAGTCCAGCTTCAGTCAACACCTGAAACCCATTACAAATTCCCAAGACTAACTTACCCTTTTGGGCATGGGCGACTACTTGCTGCATTACAGGTGAAAATCGAGCGATCGCACCACAGCGTAAATAATCCCCGTAGCTAAACCCCCCAGGGATCACAATAGCGTCCAAATCATCAATATCTGTATCTTGATGCCAAACCATGCGCGTTGGCTGTCCTAGCAAGTCTCTAGTGACATAAGCAACATCGCGATCGCAATTAGAACCAGGAAAAACTACAACACCAAATTTCATATTAGTCATTAGTCATTAGTCATTAGTCATTAGTCATTAGTCATTAGTCATTAGTCATTAGTCATTAGTCATTAGTCATTAGTCAGGGGGAATTGGGCATGGGGCATGGGGTATGGGGCATTGGACATAGAAGTAACATCTACCTTGTCTCCAATTCCCGATTCCCAATTCCCAATTCCCTAAAAAACTCCCGTTTGCGTTTCTACTTCAATGAGTTCAAAACGATAATTTTCAATGACAGGATTTGCTAACATTTGGTCACAGATGCGATCCATGTCTTGACGCGCTTTGCTTTCCTCGGTGGAAGTAATTGTTAATTCAATATACTTACCAATCCTGACGTTTTCTACGTGATCATATCCCATTTGCTGGAGACCAGATTGGACAGCTACGCCAGCCGGATCTAAGACTGAAGGACGAAGGGTGACAAAAATTTTGGCTAGATACTTGGTTTGCACGGGCTTTTGCTGAATGCTGCGATCGCTATACTATAACTTTCTGTTCCAACTAGGTAAGAATAGGATTATAAAGCCGTTAAAGTTTATTTATTAATTGACCAGTCAACAAGCTTCCTAATATTCCAAAAAGTCTATGAGAGCCATACGCACCCGCAGCCAAGAAAAAATTCTAACCCTACTGCAAAGCATGAAACAAGGGATTTCCGCCCAAGATATTTATGTGGAACTACGCAATCGTAATCAGAGTATGGGTTTGGCTACAGTTTATCGCTCTCTAGAAGCCTTAAAACTTGAAGGTTTAGTGCAAGTACGGACTTTAGCTAATGGGGAAGCTTTGTATAGTTTAGTACAACAAGACAAACACCACTTAACTTGCTTGCAATGTGGTGCGTCAATCCCTATCCATCAATGCCCTGTACATGATTTAGAAGATCAGCTACAAGTAACCCATAAGTTTAAAATTTTCTACCACACTCTAGAGTTTTTCGGGTTATGTACTAAATGTCAGATGAATCATGGTCAATAGTTAATAGTGAAATCAGTAAAAAATCAATCCCGAATTTGATTTCAGAGGCGCGATTTATCGTGCCTTTTATATAGTAATCCTAAATCATTAGTCAGAAACTAGAGTCTCGACATCTCCAAAAATTCGGGAATCTTAAAATCTCAAATTCTCGTCAGATAGAACTGCTATAGTTAATTTGAGAAATGATTGATGAAATTGATTGATAACTAAAATAATTCACAGCCATACTCAAAAGTCTCCTCTCTTCCCAGTCCCCAGTCCCCAGTCCCCAGTCCCCAGTCCCCACCGAAACAATTGCATACTTAAAACCATTAGCGGTAAACTAAAGCCAATTTAGTAAAAAGTCAATAAGTAATTATTTTCGTTACATTGGGATAACAACCAAAGCGTGAGGATTGATACGAGATGCGTGTTCTACTGGTATATCCAATATTTCCCAAAACCTTTTGGTCATACGAAAAAATTCTAGCTTTAGTTGATCGCAAAGTGCTATTACCACCACTAGGTTTAGTCACAGTAGCGGCGATTCTACCTCAAGAATGGGAATTTAAGCTGGTGGATCGCAACATTCGCCCAGCCACCGAGGAAGAATGGGCTTGGGCGGATATCGTGATTTTCTCCGCGATGATTGTTCAAAAACAAGACTTATTAGAGCAGATTCAAGAAGCCAAACAGCGCGGTAAATTGGTAGCGGTGGGAGGCCCTTACCCCACATCTACACCCCATGACGTGCAGAACGTGGGTGCAGACTTCCTCATCTTAGATGAAGGGGAAATCACCTTACCCATGTTTGTAGAAGCGATTCAACGGGGCGAAACCAGGGGAACATTCCGCACCGCCGAAAAACCTGACGTAACCACCACACCCATACCCCGCTTTGACTTACTAGAATTTGATGCTTATGACATGATGTCAGTGCAGTTTTCTCGCGGTTGTCCCTTCCAGTGTGAATTCTGCGACATTATTGTGCTGTATGGACGCAAACCCCGCACCAAAACCCCATCCCAACTATTAGCCGAGTTAGATTACCTCTATGAACTAGGTTGGCGGCGTGGTGTGTTCATGGTAGACGATAACTTTATCGGTAACAAACGCAACGTTAAATTGTTGCTGAAAGAGTTGAAAGTCTGGATGCAAGAACATCAATACCCATTTAAGTTTGATACTGAAGCTTCCGTAGATTTAGCACAAGACCAAGAACTACTAGATTTAATGGTAGAGTCTGGTTTCTCCGCCGTCTTCTTAGGAATAGAAACCCCAGATGAAGATAGCTTGCAACTCACCAAAAAATTCCAAAACACTCGGAATTCCTTAACCGACGCAGTGCAAACTATCATTAAAGCCGGATTGCGTCCGATGGCTGGGTTTATTATTGGGTTTGACGGCGAAAAATCAGGTGCAGGCGATCGCATCGTCAGATTTGCCGAACAAGCCGGCATCCCCTCCACTACCTTCGCCATGTTACAAGCACTACCCAACACAGCATTGTGGCATCGCCTGAAAAAAGAAGGCCGATTACGGGAAAATCAAGAAAGTAACATCAACCAAACCACGTTGATGAACTTTATTCCCACTCGTCCCTTAGAAGATATTGCCAGGGAATATATTGAGGCATTTTGTGCTTTATATGACCCCGTAAAATATTTAGACCGCACCTATCGTTGTTTTATGATGTTAGGCGCGCCCCGTTACAAAACCCCATTCAAAATGCCAGAGTGGGTAGTAGTCAAAGCCTTACTCATCGTCATTTGGCGACAAGGCATTAAACGAGAAACTCGCTGGAAATTCTGGCACCATTTATTTAGCATCCTCAAAAATAACCCAGGAGTTGCCGAACACTACCTGTCAGCCTGCGCCCACAACGAACATTTTCTAGAATATCGTCAAATTGTGCGCGACCAAATCGAAAAACAACTATCAGAATATTTAGCCCAAGGTGCAGAAAAACCCTATGTACCTGTAGAAGAGAAAGCGGAAGCTATGGTTTAAATGGGGAATGGGGCATAGGGAATGGGGCATGGGGCATTGGGGTAAAATTTACCTTCCTTGTCACCCTTGTCATCCCTGTCTCCCCAGTCCCCAGTCCCCAGCCCCCAATCCCCAATTCCGATGCAGATTACCCAAAGTCTCCACACAGCCATTCTTGTAACCGACTTAGAACAGGCGGAAAATTTTTACGGACAGGTTCTAGGTTTATCGAAAATCAACCGCACTCTAAAATATCCTGGTGCGTGGTATCAAGTGGGTGACTATCAAATCCACCTGATAGTTGCATCGGATGTACCCACAGAAAAACCCAACGAGAAATGGGGACGTAACCCCCATGTTGCGTTCTCTGTTGCAGACTTAGACGCAGCCAAACAAGAATTACTCAATCAAAATTATCCCATTCAAGCCAGTGCCTCCGGTCGTGCCGCTATCTTTGTCAAAGATCCAGATGGGAATGTCATTGAAATTAGCCAAGGGTGAGGGGACTGAGGATTGGCGACAAGGGAGACAAGGGAGACAAGGGAGACAGGGAAGGTAATTTACTCCCATGCCCCATTCCCAATGCCCCATTCCCAATGCCCTATTCCCAATGCCCCATTCCCATTGCTAATGCCCAAAACCATCGCCTACATTTACACTGATCCTTTATTAGAAACTACTCCGGTGTCAATTGATTGGGGGCGGGAGGTGGATGTGGTGTATGGGGATTTGGGGGGGCGATCGCAGTTGCAACAATTGCTCAAGGACTGCGAAACTACATCTGGGGGTTGTTTGTTGGTGCGGCGGTTGGAAGAGTTGGGGGATAATGTTCAAGAAGTTAGCGATCGCCTCAATCATCTCACATCCTGTGGTGTGACTGTTATCGCTATAGAACAAGCTTATAACTCAGAAAATTCTCATTTACGGGCAGATTTACTCAAGTTACTCTATGAAATTCAACGCCAGCAGCGCAGCCGACGCATCCGCCAAGGACACGCGCGTAACCGTCTAGAAGCTGCCCCACCTCCTGGTAAACCTCCCTACGGTTATCGTCGGGGTAAAGGAAAATATACTCTAGACCGCAGTACATCACCAGTAGTTAAGGATTTTTTTGACCACTTTTTACTCTATGGTTCTCTTCGGGGCGCAGTGCGTCACCTGGGAAAAAAGTATGGTAAGAAAATTTCCGTCACTACAGGTAAGCGGTGGTTGACTAATCCGGTTTATCGGGGTGATACTGCCTACCAAAATGGGGAAATTATCTCGGATACCCACGTTTCTATCATTTCTAGAGAAGAAGCTGCCCAAATTGACCGACTTTTACGTCGTAATAGCCGTTTATCTCCTCGTGCTGCGAGTGCGCCCCGTTCTTTAGCTGGGTTAGTTGTCTGTCAACAGTGTCAATCATCGATGACAATTACCCGTGTCACCCAACGCCATCAAGATAAAGAATATCTCTATTTACGCCCGATTAATTGTCCGCAACGTCCTAAATGTCGGGCTATTGCCTACCAAGAGATTTTAGAACGTACTATTGAAAAAGTTTGCTGTGATTTAGTCCCAGCCGTAGCGGGGTTGAATTCACCACAATTGGATGTAATTAAAAGTAGTTTAAAAGAAGCGATCGCTCGTCAGCAATCCATCCTCGAACAGTTACCGAATTTAGTAGAAACTGGTGTCTTAGACGCAGAAACAGCCAAGTTAAGGGCTTATAAACTCCGCACCGAAATTTCTCAACTCCAAGCCAAGTTAGCCACACTGCCCCCAGTTAATTTATTATCTGTTGCTCAAGCGGTATCAATTCCGCAATTTTGGTTAGATTTATCAGAAGCAGAACGCCGATTTTACTTCCGCGAATTCATCAAGCAAATTGAGATTGTGCGTCAAAACTCTGATTGGGAATTGGAAGTTATCTTCATTTTTTAAGATGATTGTCCCTGATTTAACGCATCGCAATTAATAAACAGATAAATAACAAAACCAGTAATATTAATATAGCCTGATAACGTTGTATCCAATTACTAATAGTCGTCTGCACACTCATAGGTTTATTTTGTTGTTCTAAAAAAGCTTGTCTTTCAGCAATATTTTCATACAAAGTACAGTCTTGAGCGTAGGGACGTTGCGGGAAGTTACAGGTATCATCATCATGATAAGTGCAACTATCACATAGATATTGATTTTTCTTAGCACGGTGTAGAGTCACACCAGGATGGCCGTAGGCTTTAAGTGTGGTGCGACAATAGGGACAAGTTATAGCCTGGCTATCAACGAGTTGCTGACATTTGGGACAAGATATAGTAGCCACGATTTAAGCTCATATCAATAAACATTCCGATTTTAACTGAGTCGGGCATGGGGCATTGGGCATTGGGCATTGGGCATTGGGCATTGGAGTAAAATATCTTCCATGTCTCCCATGTCTCCCATGTCCCCCATGTCCCCCATGTCCCCCATGTCCCCCATGTCCCCCATGTCCCCCTTGTCTCCCCTAAACCCCTACACCCCTACACCCCCACACCCCTATTCTTCACCCCCATTTTGGGAACAATTAACTTACTGGGTGCGAGGATATCGAAGTGTCGGAAGAACGCGCATATTGGCTAGCGTGGGCGCAAATTTCTGGAATTGGGCCAGTATTAATGCAGCGACTACAGCAGCATTTTGGCACATTGGCTACAGCTTGGCACGCTACTAAAGCTCAATTGGCAGAAGTTGAAGGGTTTGGTATTCAAACTTTAACAAAAGTTGTGGAACAGCGATCGCGTCTCCATCCTCAACAACTATTAATTCAGCACCAACAAGACAATCCCCATTTCTGGACACCATCTGACGCTGAATATCCCCAATTATTGCGAGAAACCCCCAGCCCACCAGCAATTTTGTACTATCGGGGTGAGGTAGAATTATCGGAAAATCTCGGACAAACCCCCCTAGTAGGAATTGTAGGAACCAGAAAACCTTCAGATTATGGCATTCGCTGGACTCGTCAAATTAGCACAGCCTTGGCGAAAAACGGTTTTACAGTTGTGTCTGGAATGGCGGAAGGAATTGACACGGAAAGTCACAGTGCAGCTATTAAAGCAGGTGGAAGAACCATAGCTGTAGTTGGAACTGGTGTTGATGTCGTCTATCCTCACACAAACCGCGATTTATACAAACAGATTTTAACTGCTGGCTTAGTTGTCAGTGAATATCCTGCCAAAACTCCACCGGATCGCACTCATTTTCCCCGGCGTAATCGCATTATTGCAGGTTTAAGTCGCGCCATTTTAGTTATAGAAGCACCCTTAAAATCCGGTGCGCTAATTACAGCTACCTACGCCAATGATTTTGGTAGAGATGTCTATGCACTTCCTGGAAGAGTAGATGATTACCCATCTCAAGGTTGTTTAAAATTAATCAGCCAAGGTGCTTCGTTAATTCTCAAAGAGCTAGATGAATTACTCAAAATGTTGGGTGCAATCCCCAAAATTGACCCTCTGGAAACATCCCCAGCACCAGCACAATTAAATCTGCCAATTCTCCCACCAGAACTACAAACTGTTATGAATGCTTTTGCATTAGATACTATCTCTTTTGATTCACTTGTGCAGAAAACAGGCATGAATACCGGTGCAGTTTCTAGTGCTTTATTGCAGTTAGAATTAATGGGTTTAATTTCACAATTACCAGGAATGCGGTATCAAGTTATTAGTCAATAGTCAATAGTCAGCACTCATTACTTATTACTCATTAAGTAGAACGGTGTAAATAATTCAAGGTTTGTAGTGAGGACTTTAGTCCTCTAATAAGGACTGAAGTCCTTACTAAGAACTAGATTCCAATTTTTTTACATGACTTCACATAGTTTGGTTTTTTCAAGTCGTTCTACTTACTCATTACTCATTACTCATTACTTATTACTTATTACTCATTACTCATTACTCATTACTCATTACTCATTACTCAGCACTCAGCACTAAATTTCCCCTACTGCTAGGTTTTCTAGCTGCTTAAATAAATCTGCTAGTACAACATTAGAAAATAAAAATCCTTGGGGATCAGATAAACGCAGTCTTTCTTCAGATATTTCTACTAAACCTTGTTCAATATGAGGTTTAAGGCATTGGTGAATCATCTCTAAAGGCTGTTGACCAAATTTTTGGGTGATTGTCTTTAAACTCACGCCTTCAGCTAAACGTAAACCTAACATTAAAGTCTCTAATAATATTTCTTGGGGTGGCGTAACTTCACAATCAATCACACATCCTGTTTCTACCCATTGATAATATTCTTTAGTAGTCCGAGGACGAGTGAAGCGTTTCCCCTCTATATAACTCGCCGCACCCATCCCAAAGCCATAATAGGGTCGATTTTCCCAATACACCCGATTATGTTGACATTGATGTCCTCTTTGTGAATAGTTGGAAATTTCATAATGTTCATAACCCGCAGATGTTAAGATTTGTTGCGCTAGCTGATACATTTTGACGGTGCTTTCATCTGTGGGTAGGGGTTTATCTCCTGGTTGATAGTAACGACCGAAGGGTGTTCCAGGTTCAATGGTGAGATCATATATGGATATATGAGTCGGTGCGATTCCTACCGCTTTGGTGAGAGAATCTTGCCATTGGTCTAAAGACTGATGCGGCAAGCCGGAAATCAAGTCTATGCTAAATTCGGGAATCTGAGCTTGGTGAATTAATTCTACAGCAGCAAAAATATCTTCTACCGAGTGCGATCGCCCAGCTACTTTGAGTAATTCTGCTTGCAATGCTTGTACACCCAAACTTACCCGATTTACACCCACATCACGGTAGCCTGTAATATGCGCTAAATCAAATGTTCCTGGGTCTACTTCCATCGAAATTTCCGCATTAGCAGCAATACCAAACTGCTTTTCTAATATCTTTAAGATTTGTGCTAATTGTTCTGTAGACAGCAGCGAAGGAGTACCACCACCAAAGAAAATGGTTGTTAGTGGTTGACTAAACACTGGTGCTGTAGCGATTTCTTGACACAGTATGTCAACGTATCGAGAGATACCACTAGAATTTTCTCCCCGCAAGCGATCGCCTACCACAAACACCGGAAAATCACAATAAAAGCACCGCCGTCTGCAAAACGGAATATGTATATAAGCAGAACTCACAATGCAAGATTCACTAATTTGTGGCATTTTTGTGCAGAAAAATTAACTTAACTTCCAGAAAATTACAAATAATGAAAATAAGTAGTTTTTTTACAACTTTTTATTGTTTTTTGACAAAACTATGAAAAATATTAAGAGAAAGGTCTTTAGTTATAATATTTGCAGACATTCCCTGCATTACATCCTAATCTAATTAAATACTGCTTACTCTCAATGAGTAAATCACTTTATTTGACTTGATTGGGTAAAACAGTCGCAGGAATACATCATAACCATGCTTGATGCCATTATCATTCTCTCATTTATCTTGGCAGCAGCAGGCATCGGGTTCTACAGCACTGATCTACTCCCCAACGGGACTTTAGACCGCGTTACGAATCTCGAAGCCTTACGCCTTACTGTTGCAGTTTTCGCCGCCATCATTGGTGGTGCTGTCGGTTTGAGCTTTCAAACGACCTACCGCCGCCTAGAAGCCCAAGTCCGAGAAATGCCTCTGGAAGTAATTCTAACGCGTGCCATTGGTTTAGTGATTGGGTTATTGTTAGCAAACTTAATGCTAGCCCCACTATTCTTATTACCGATTCCGGCAGACTTTAGTTTTATTAAACCATTAGTGGCAGTGGTTGGTAGTATTATCCTCTCCGTCACCGGTATGAATTTAGCCGATACTCACGGACGGGGTTTATTACGATTTATTAATCCTAACACCGTGGAAACAATGGTAGTGGAAGGGACACTTAAACCCGCCAGTACCAAAGTTTTAGACACGAGTTGTATTATCGATGGTCGGATTGAAACACTGCTAGAAACCGGATTTCTAGAAGGACAAATCATTGTTCCCCAGTTTGTCTTACAGGAGTTGCAGCAAGTTGCTGACGCGAGTAAAGACCAAAAACGGGTGAGGGGAAGACGCGGACTAGAAATTTTAAACCGTATTAAGGAAGCATATCCAGATCGAATTATTATCAACCAATCCGATTATGACGATATTCCTACGGTAGATGCCAAATTAGTGCGTTTTGCCCAAGAAATCAACGGTACACTCCTCACCAACGACTACAACTTATCAAAAGTAGCCAGCGTGCAGAAAGTACCTGTCTTAAATGTTAACGACCTCGTAAACGCAGTTCGTCCCACATATCTACCAGGGGATAACCTTGATTTGAAAATTCTCAAAGAAGGAAAAGAACCCAGCCAAGGAATTGGTTACTTAGACGACGGCACAATGGTTGTGGTTGAGGAAGGTAGAAACTATGTAGGTGGTGAAGTGCGGGTAGTAGTTACCAGCGCACTACAAACCACAGCCGGACGGATGATTTTTGCCAAACCCCAAGCGTCAGCAATAGCGTGAGGGCAATGTCTGGTAGAAATAGAGTTAAATTATGCGATCGGTGTAGGAATACTCAACCTGCACCGATTTTGTATAGAGTGAAATTTGAATTAGGCGGAGATTGGGTTTTTGTCTGTCCTCAGTGTTGGACGGATGTGAGTGAGAATAACCCGTTTTACGTTTACGGTGGAACTTGGAAGGCGAAGAAGAAGTAGGGAGTAGCGAGACTGATTTTTTCCACTAAACAGCTATGTGTGGGTTTTCTTTGAAAAGTACATTGGAATATCCAGAGCGAAAATACCGCACACTCTGTTGCTGGGGATGATAATGATGTCGCCAAATGCTACCAATGTCATTCCCCATGACATGAATCGAGATTGATGGAGCGAAGACGTTAGTAGCTTTAACAGAGTGAATATCGTTGTCTGGAGGCAATAAATAATAAATATCCCCAGTTTTTACCTGATAAGTTCCTACTACTTCCAACTGGGCTTGTCCTTCTAATTCACCGCCATCAAGACGACGATATACTGTTTCTTCCTGTTTACCTTGATATAAACCTACCAGTCCCCAAGATAAATGATCGTGGACAGGTGTAATTTCATCGGGAGGAATCACCAAACTAAAAATAGTTAAGGAGCGATCCTGAGAACGATACAGTAACCATTGTCCAATTCCTCCGCCTAAACCGCTATCAGGATTAGACTGGGCAAAATTTTTGGGTAGCCAATTCTCTTTTTTCAACAATGCTGCGAAGTGTGGTTCTAAAGCATTGAGAGTTTCGGCGCGGTTATGAGTCGTGCTAGAGATAATGTCTTTAGCTGTTGCTACAAACTCACGCAAATCAGGGCTATCAACAAACCATTGGTCTGCTTGTAAAGGTTCAAGAACAGTTGTCTGAGGCATAGATTTAGCTGATTTAAGCTACGGTTGCTGTTTGTCTTTCTAGTCGTTGGACTTCTTGACGCACTAAAGGAATTACATCTCGACCATAGGCTAGAGCATCTTCCACAGGGTCAAAACCACGAATCAAGAGTGTTGTTACCCCAGCTTTGTAGTAATCAAATAATGATTCTGCTACTTGTTCTGGAGTCCCAACCAAGGCTGTAGTGTTACCCCGCGCACCGGTAGCAGCTGCAATTGGTGTCCATAAACGCTTATCGTGGATTTCCCTTTCTTTGGCAAAATCCAACAACCGCAATGAACCAACAGCTTCAGGTACTGCCGGAGCCTGACCACGAATTTCATTAATCCGCGAGAGAATATAATGGGCTTTTTCCCAGGCTTTTGCTTCGGTTTCACCCAAAATTGGACGCAAGGAAATACTGAAACGTAAATCTTTTCCTGGCGGTGCTGCGGCTTTCACTTCAGCAATGCGTTGTTTAATCGCGCCTATGGGTTCTCCCCAAAACGCATAAACATTACTGTGTTTTGCACCTACACCCACAGCCGCACCAGAAGCACCCCCAAAATATATAGGAATATGTGGTTGCTGTAAGGGTTTAACGTCCGAAAATGCGCCTTTGAATTGGTAAAACTCGCCTTCATAATCGAAGGGTTCTTGACTTGTCCATACTCGTCGCACAACATCAAGATATTCATCAGTTCGACGATAGCGAGTATCATGGTCAAGCCAGTCACCATCACGCTGTTGTTCAGCATCACTACCACCAGTAATGATATGTACTGCAACACGACCATTGCTAAAGTGATCTAATGTAGCTAGTTTACGTGCGGCTAAAGAAGGAGACACAAAACCCGGTCTATGTGCAAGTAAAAACTTGAGTCTTTCGGTTGCAGCCGCTACATAACTAACAACATTAAAGCCATCTGGACCTGTGGAACTATAACCAACTAGCACTCTGTCAAAGCCGCCATCTTCATGGACTTTGGCAAAGTTACGCACATAATTTAAATCTATGCTTCCCCCTGTAATTGATACGGTAGGGCTTTGTAACTCTGACGCATTTCGCGTACCAATCATGCCAATAAATTCAACAGGCATAATATTTTTACTCCAATTTATTAATCATGAGTCAAAAATTCTTCTCCCTTGTCCCCCTTGTCTCCCTTGTCCCCCTTGTCTCTCTTCTCCCCCTACCTCACCTAGAAGCAGTAGTTCCCAATGGACACACAGATGCAGCAATATCGACTTTTTGGGGAATGATTTTTTGTTCTAATAACCAATCAGCAGTTTTTTGCAGATTGGCGACATCTTCACTGTTGGGAAAGACGTAAGATTCAGGGCCGCGATTTTGAGTAACTTGTTTGGCTACTGCATCCGAAAGTTTTAATTCTTTAACTAAAAAATCTGATGCTGCATTAGTATTTTTATTCAGCCAGTCACCATCTTCACTTAACGCAGTCAGAGCGGCTTTAACTGCTACAGGATTTTCTTTAGCTGCATCACCACGCACAACCATAATGCCGTAGGTAGGGGCAGGATGTGTAGTGGTAATTCTTCTGGCTTTATGTTCTAATTCGGCAATAGAAATATAAGGTTCCCAAACTGCCCAACCATCAACCGAGCCTTGATATAAAGCAGGTGCAGCGTCATTTGGTGATAGATAAACTCGCTGGACTTTTTCTTTAGGAATCTTTTCTTTTTCCAAAACTTTTAATAGTAAATATTCACCTGCGCCACCTTGATTCACTGCTACTTTTTTACCTATTAAATCAGCAGGTTTGCGAATAGCAGAATCACCACGAACTACGATCGCACTACCCAAAGAATCGGGACTTGGACGCTGTACAGAACCAATACAAAGAGGTTGTCCCGCCGCAATTCCAGAGATTGTCGGAATATCGCCACATCCGCCAATATCGGCTCGATTACCGTTGAGAGAACTTAACAGCGTAGCACAACGGTCAAATGGCCCACTCCATTCAACTTTAATGTTTTGTGCTGTTAGCTGACGCTCTAACTCACCTCTTTGACGCGCTAGGGGAATAATGCCGCCTTTTTGGTAGCCTAAGCGAATGACATTGTTTTTCTCTGTTGTTTTGGTAGTAACCGTATTTGAGGTAGTGTCTGACTTAGCTGAGACATTGGTAGCTGTTTGTTGGCTGCAACTAGAAGCGATTAGTCCTAAAAAGGAAGCTGCGATCGCTAATATCTTACTAGCAGAATATTTTTGTGTATCCGCAAAGCGGTGGTCTTGGCAATTATTCACTACAATTTACTCCTTGATGTCAATTTTTAGGAGTTTAGGCAGCCATTATTCATGATCATAACAAATTAAATACATTAAGTCGATCGACTTACCGTATTTAATAAAGATCAGCATACCATTTTTTCGATAGACTGCCCAAACCAAATCAATATTTCTTTATCTATGAACTAGAGAATAAAACCTTGGCGCGCGAGACATTTTTACTAAAAAACTGGTACGAGCCTACCCTTATATTCCTGATTGATAAAATCTTTGACTTTAGGATTAACGAGTAGCTTGTTTAACTTTTGAATCTTGGCTTCATTTTCTCGACCCTGCAACGTCACAAACGCCAGCGCATATTTTTTATCTTTAGCTGTTTCCTGACCCATAGAATTAGGTTCTATCCCTGCCAGGGCAACAGTTTGAGCCGAAGACACAATAAAATCTACATCATTAATGGCGCGGACAACTTGTACACCTTCAACTTCTTTGATTCGCAAGTTTTTGGGATTAGCAGCAATATCTCTTCGGGTTACAAATTGTGGAGCATTTTCTTTTAACTTAATTAGACCATTTGCTGCTAATAATCGCAATCCTCGGTCATTATTGATTACATCATTCGCAATGGTGACGGTTGCATTTTGCGGAACTTCGCCGACTGATTTGAGATTTTTAGAAAAAAGACCAAGTGTGTTTAAATAAACTGTATTTAATGCTACTAAATTAATTTTTAATTCCTTGACAGCGTTATTCATGAAAGGTCTATGCTGAAAGAAATTGGCATCAATTACCTTATCTCTCAAAGCTGTGTTGGGTTGTATCCAATCATTAAAGGTAACAACTTGAATTTCTAAGCCTTCTGCTGCGGCAAGATTATTATTGACAAATTTCAAGATATCCTGAGAAACTATGCCAGTTACGCCGACTTTAATTATTTCTTTTTGCTCTTTTTGGCTAATTGTCTGCGTACTATTATTAGATTCTTGAGTGGCTGGTTGGCTACAACTAGCAAAGATTAAAGAAGCAGTTAGAGAACCTAAAGCTGTTAAAAAAAATCTGCGTGTATTCATAAAAATTTTAATTAAGAAGGATGATGGGAATTTCTGCTGAATATGGGATTTTTAACGCAAAGGTACGCGGAGGTTAACGCAAAGTTACGCGGAGGTTTGATGAAGAGAGTATTACGGTTTTTGTTTAGCGTTTTCGCATACGTTGGGCAATTAAATCACCTAAGAATTGAATAATTTGCACCAATGCAATTAAAACTACAATGGTAGAAAACATTACTCCTACATCAAAGCGTTGGTAGCCGTATTGAATGGCTAAATTACCTAATCCGCCGCCGCCTACAGCCCCAGCCATCGCCGAGGAGTTAAGTAAACTCACGATTAAAATTGTCATTCCTAATATCAGTGAGGGGAAGGCTTCAGGAATCAAAACTTTCAGAACAATTTGCCAATAATTGCATCCCATTGCTTGGGCGGCTTCGATGAGTCCTTTATCAACTTCTAAAATGCTGGTTTCTGCAATGCGTCCAAAAAATGGAATGGTGGCGAGGGTGAGGGGAACTAAGGCGGCGGTGCTACCGATGGAAGTCCCAACAATTAAGCGGGTGAGTGGTGTTAAAACGACCAGCAAAATAATAAACGGAAATGACCGTCCAGTATTCACGATCGCACCCAATACTTTATGCAGTTGGGGAAAATCTAGCAAGTTACCGGGGCCAGTCATTACCAACAATAAGCCCAAGGGCAAGCCTAAAACAATTGCAACTAGGGCAGAGATACCTACCATGTAAAAAGTTTCGCCAGTGGCTTGCAATAAGCTTTGTAGTAGTTCTTGTCCTTGCATCTTTGAGGAAGGGTGTAAGGGTTTAGGGGTGTACTTCGACTGCGCTCAGTAACCGAGGGTTTAGGGGTTTTAAAGTCTTAGACCAGCCTGTTTCAATAGTGGTAGAACGCGCTTACCGAATAAATCTAAATCCGGCTCAAAATCGTAGAAGGCTATCTGGAAACCATCAACGCCAGCTTTATTTAGTTGCAAAAGTTGTTCGGTGATTTGTTCTGGCGAACCAATGAGTTGCACGTTACCACCGATCGCACTACCAACGCTATGACGCAGATTTCCCTTTTTATGCCCTCTCCAAGCGTGTGCATCACTGCTAACAAGAGAACGTCCCGCAATTGATTCATGATCAGCCTGGTCAACGATGGCTTGGGCGTATGCTTCTGCCTCTTTTTCCGTTTCACCAAGGACAATCAACGGATTTAGCAGCGTGCGGACTTGTCTACCTTGGGCGATCGCAGATTGTTTCACACGTTCTGTATGGGCGGGTAAGGATGACAAAGCACTCTCTATATCTCCGCCAGCCGGACTGGTGATAAACACGATATCAGAATGACGACCTGCAAACTCAATACCCGCAGCTGAACCAGTGGCGTTAACTAAAACCGGACGACCATAAAGCGGACGGGGGCTAATGTAAGCATCTTTGAACTGCCAAGAGCTTTTTTGACTCTGGTAAGAAAAGTTCTCGGTTTCTGACCAAAGTCTCTTTAAGATAGTGACAAATTCATCAGCCATTTCATAGCGGCGATCGTGTTCGATTTGACTCCAACCGAACAATTCATGCTCATAAGCCCGGTGTCCGGTGACAACGTTAATTCCCCACCGACCTTTGGAAATGTGGTCAAGTGTCGCCCCAAATTTAGCTAAATGAATGGGATGCCAAGGCCCATAAAGAACGTGAATGGTAGAAATTAAGAGAATCCGCGAAGTCATCCCAGCTAGAGAAGCCGTTGCAATGAAAGCATCTAGACCCGCTTCCGTGCGAGTCGGCCCCTGTCCACCCTTGGGTTGCCATGTGGAATAGCCAAATACAAGGTCAAATCCCAATTCCTCAGCCTTTTGGGTCAATTTGGCATTGTAGTCAAACGACCAATCAGTAGTGCGAGGTAAATGTGATGAACTCCAGCCACCGTGATGAATTGGTAAGAATAAGCCTAGTAATACAGGCTGTTTGAGAGCTTGAGATAATGGACTATCAGGATAGTCTGTCGGAGAAGCGTAGACGCAAAGCGGCTTGTCGCCAGACATCGCTTTTATCTCGGTTCTGACAGCAGTAGTATCAATTACACTCATAGTTGAATTTCACAAATAAAAGTCTTGTTAAGAAAGGGTGTGGGGGTATAGGGGTTTGAGGGTGTAGGGGAGAGGTTTCAAGGGCTTTGCTGATTAATGGGATGATTTTTGTCTCACGCATACCGCTAAAGCGGAACTCGAAGAGTAGGCGCAAAGACGCAAAGAGCAAGAGTTTTAAGTTTCCAGAGATATATCAAGAATAAATCGCATATCAAGTTAATCTCTTCCCCCTACACCCCTACACCCCTTAAAAGAATCCTCTCTGCGGCAATGGCGTACCATTTATCTCATAATCGCCAATCGCACGCGCCTTAAAGTGATTGGGATTATGTGAGGATAAAGTACGTGCATTGCGCCAGTGACGGTCAAAGTTAGAGCTTTTCTTGGTTGTCGAAGCTCCGCCAACTTCAAATAGTAAGGTGGCTGAACGTAACGCCAAATCATCAACAATCAATTTGGCTTTGGCTGCATTCAAAGAAGTTTCTAACGCTACAGCTGTTTCTGCTTCTTCACTTTGGGCTTTAGCCGCAGGCAGGCGATCGAGTCCATCGGCGGCGGCTAAAACGATCGCTTCTGCGGCAAAGGCATTAGCTGCAATTTGTCCGACAGTTTGCTGTAAAATTGGATCTTCTGCTGCTTGCTCGGATACGGCATGGTAAAAAGTCCGAGACCGTTTATGAACGAGGGATGTGGCATCACGCAGCACGCTACGAATAATGCCGGCGTTAATAGCAGTCAAGAATAATTGCGGGATGATATTGTATGGCAGATTGTCTTTGTCTGTGTCTGTCTCAAAAAACACTTCACTTGCCTCGACACGGACATTAGTGAAATTAGTCGTTCCTGTGCCTGTAAGCCTCTGCCCAAAGCCATCCCAATCATCTATAAGCTCAATTCCATCGCGGTTTGTTGGGATGAGAATAAACGCCGTAGTGCCATCTGGTACTAGTACACGCACAAAAATCAAGTCTGCATAAAGGCTGCCAGTGCTGTAATACTTCGTGCCATTCAGACGATAGCCGTTACCATCGGGTGTTAATTTTGTATTTACAACTTGACCACCGCCAGCCCGTTTAACTTCTAATTCGGTGGAAGCAAGTCCAATGATTGCCCCATCAGCTACAGCTTTTAGCCAGCGACGATTTCTTTCGGTGCGTTCAGAACGCAAAATTCGCTCTGTGACAGAAAAATGATTCCGCACGATGTGAGCTACGTTCGGGTCAGCATCACCTAACTTAATCACCACCTCGAATAATTCTCGCGCTGTGCTACCGCCACCACCTTCAGTAACGGGGATTCGCAATGCACCCAACCGGGAACGCCGAATTAATTCAACCACATCAAAAGGCAAGATGCGATCGCGATCGCGCTCCGAAGCTCCCAGCGCAATGAAATCAAACAGGGCTTGTAGTTCAGGGGATTGAGGCGTAACCGGAGATAAAAATTTGAAGGTGGAATCTATAACTTTTTCTTCAATTTGAGTCATTGTTTTTCTCTCTATTTTGAGAATATTGAAGTATGGAGGCAGAAATTTTGACCTTAATTAGCTAATCAATGCAGCTGTAGGTTGAAAGAAGCGGTTAGTAGGGCGAGCGAGTCCGAGATTTTCCCGTAGTGTTTTTCCCTCATACTCTTGGCGAAAGATACCACGCCGTTGGAGTTCTGGGATTACCTCGTCTACAAAATAATTCAGTCCTTCAGGCAAAAACGGAAACATAATATTGAATCCGTCAGAACCTTCTTCGTTCAGCCATTGTTCCATCTCATCGGCAATAGTTTGGGGTGTACCAACAAAAGCTAGTCCGCCATAACTGCCAATACGTCGAGCTAACTGACGGATAGTCAAGTTCTCGCGTTGCGCCAGTGCCACTACGCGCTCACGGGAACTGCGTCCGGCGTTAGTCTGGGGAATTTCTGGCAACGGGCTATCTGGATCGAAGCCGGAAACGTCGTAGCCCAGCGCACTATTGAGGCTAGCAATGCCACTGTCATAATGTACTAGGCTGTCCAAATGTTCACGTTTGGCACGCGCCTCTGCCACAGTTTCACCCACGATGACCAACGCACCTGGAAGAATTTTGATGCTGTCTGGGTCACGTCCGATCGCTTGCGCTCGTCCCTTAATGTCTGCAAATAAAGCTTTGCCAGCCTCTAGATTACCAGCAGGTGCAAACACAGCTTCGGCGGTTTCTGCTGCCAATTGCCTTCCGGCTTCGGATGCACCCGCTTGGACAATTACCGGCCAGCCCTGAATCGGTCTAGCGATGTTCAATGGCCCCCGCACAGAGAGATATTTTCCTTGATGATTCAAAACGTGCAGCTTGTCGGGGTCAAAATAAATCCCTGTTTCCACATCCCGAATAAACGCATCGTCAGCAAAGGAATCCCAAAGACCTGTAACGACATCATAGAATTCTCTTGCTCGTCGGTAGCGTTCGTCATGTTCCATTTCTGCTTCTAAGCCAAAGTTGAGTGCTGCATCTGGATTGGCTGTGGTGACAATATTCCAGCCAGCACGACCGCCACTGATATGGTCAAGAGAGGCAAAACGGCGAGCAATATGAAAAGGTGCGTCATAAGTTGTAGAAGCAGTAGCTATTAGACCGATGTGTTCGGTGACACTGGCAAGGGCAGACAGTAAAGTGAAAGGCTCGAAAGAGGTGACAGTATGGCTGCGTTTTAGTGCGTTAACTGGCATATTCAGCACTGCTAAGTGATCAGCCATGAAAAATGCGTCGAATTTTCCCTGTTCTAGTTTCTGGATGAATTTTTTGAGTGCTAAGAAGTTGAAATTAGCGTCGGGCAAAGCTCCAGGATAACGCCAAGCACCTGTATGTATACTTACCGGACGCATAAACGCACCCAATTTTAATTGCTTTGATTTACTCATTATCTCGCAGTATATTTATTGCTTTGTTAGTGTTTTTTATTACTATTAATTTCATTCTTGAGAAGATGCAATTTAATCTCGATGTTCTTCCCAATCCCTAGTTACCATTGCAATGCACCTCTACATCAAACTCGGCTTCATGTAAATATTTCAAAGCTTGAGTTATCTTTTGACCAGCTAATTCCACATGGAATTGACCAACGCGGCGATCGCCTACTGTTTCCACACTCCCACTCAGGATATTGACATCCACATCAAAACGTCGAGTTAAGGTAGTAAAAATAGGGTTACTAGCCTGTTCTCCGGCAAAGGCGATCGTAGCAATGACTGCACCAGGTTTTGGTTGATAACCATTGCGACGCGGAAACACTTCTTGAGCAAGAAATGATTCTGGTTTGGCAATTAAATCACTAACATATCCCTTTTCGACAATCCTGCCAGCATTGAGAACAGCAGCACTATCGCAGATTTGCTTGACTACACCCATTTCATGAGTAATGAGTAAAATTGTCAAACCCATGCGCTTGTTCAGATCACGCAACAAGTCCAGAATCGACCTAGTTGTTTGCGGGTCAAGTGCTGATGTCGCCTCATCGGAAAGTAAAACTTTAGGTTCTCCAGCCAAAGCACGCGCAATACCGACCCGTTGCTTTTGACCGCCAGACAGTTGCGCTGGATAAGCGTCAGCTTTACCTTGCAAGCCAACCAGTGAAATTAATTCTTCCACTTTAGCCCGGCGTTTCAGGCTGCTGTAACCCATCACTTCCAAAGGGAAAGCAATGTTTTCTGCAACTGTCCTGCAACTCAGTAAATTAAAGTGTTGAAAAATCATCCCAATATGTTGACGGGCGCGACGCAATTTATCTCCCGACAATTTTGTTATTTCCTGTCCGTCAACTACAACTGAACCTGATGTCGGTTTTTCTAGTTGATTCACGCAACGAATTAACGTGCTTTTACCTGCACCACTTTGACCCAAAACGCCATAAATTTCTCCTGGTTTGACAAAAAGACTGACTCCATCTAAAGCGACAACTTTTTGGCTGCCTTGATGATAAATTTTATGGACATCAATAAATGTAATCATATGATAATTTCTCCAGAATAAATCATCACTATTACTTGCTAAGGAATAGGAATTACTGCACCTTGATATTTATCTTTAATAAATTTTTTGACTTGATCATCACGCAATAGCTGATGCAATTTCTGAATTCTGGGGTCTGTTTCTTTGCCTTTTAAGGTTGTGACGGTCACAGCGTAAATTGGGTCTCTAGCTGACTCTAATGCTAGGGCATCTTTGTCAGTTTTTAATCCAGCTTGCACAATCCAATTACCTGTAACTCCTGCTAAATCCACATCAGGAAGAGTAGGAATTGCTTGCGCTCCAGGTATCTCTTTAATTTGGATGTTCTTGGAATTTTCAATAATATCTTTAGGACTTGCTGGACGCACATTGGGCTTGAGTTTAATTAAACCTGATTCTTCCAATACTTTTAAAGCACGATGGGCATTACTGGGGTCATCAGGAATTGTAACTAGGGCTTTATTTGGCACATCTTTGAGCGATTTATATTTTTTAGAAAAAATGCCTACTGGATTTAAATGAATTTGAGGCGTAAAGGCATACATCTCGAAATTATGTTTTTTGCCATAGTCTTCCATAAAAGGAATATGTTGGAAATAATTGGCATCAATAACACCATCTTTTAAGGCAGTGTTGTTCTGCACAAAATCATTGAAGGTGACAATTTCAATTTCTAGCCCAGCTGCGGGGGCTAAATTTTTTTTGACAAACTCTAAAATTTCTCCGGCTGGTACTGGTGTGACACCGACTTTAATTTTTTCTTTGGCTGTGGTTGCGGTAGTATTAGCGGCTGTCGTAGCTGATGGATTGGCAGTTGTATTAGCAGTATTATTATTTTGAGGTGAACTACAGCTAGAAAATACTGTAGAAGCAGCAAATGATGTGACTGCTATTAAAAGGAATCGACGGTTAAGATTGATGCTAAATTTCATGCGATCGCCTATTTTCATGAACAACGGAGTCAGTAATTTAACTTGTTAATGCTTAATCACTCTTCTAACCGCTTTTTCGGCAAGTGGGGGGCGTGTTGATCAAGTAATTTGTCGAAGATTTCTAGTTCTAAATCAGTAGTCCAAGTGGGACGAGTAAGTATTGCAGTCACGTCGCTTTGCTCCAATTGCAAAATTCAATCTGAAGAACTTTTAGATGGGGTGTAGTACCAATTCAAAATTCAAAATTCAAAATTTAAAATTAAGAAAGCCAGACTTTGCAGAGGTTTCAAAGCTTGCATCTGTTGCTCAATTTTGGAGAATTGGTGTAATTTGGCTCGTATATTTTTACCTCTAGCTGGCGATCGCTGCACTTTCTACTGTTAACGCTCGCACTCTTGGTATAATCTCCGCAGCAAAACGCTCCATTTCTGTGGCAAAGGGCTGGAATTGCAGCATGAAAGTACCAATTCCTACTTTGGTAAATTCAGCAATCCGATGAGCCACAGTGTCATAACTCCCAACTAAGCCAGCCGCAGTTCCGCCATTGCTCCCTACACCTGGATATTTAGCCATATTTTTAAACATTACGACTTCTGCATCTACTCCTTTAAGTAGTTCTGTGCGATCGTCTTGTGCTAGTACCATTGCTCTGAGGTTTTGATATTCTGTTTCGGCTTCTGCGTCTGTTGGTCGAGCAATCACGAAAGCTGACATGGCAAAATCTAAAGGTTGAGAA
>NZ_PJIZ01000098.1 GCF_021596505.1 Nostoc sp. CMAA1605
TATTGAGCTTAATTAACTCCTAGCAATTCCTTCTTCACGGGCTGCTTGCTGTACAGCCGCCGCTACAGCCGTGACAACGCGCGGATCAAATACGGAAGGAATGATGTGTTCTCGATTTAACTCGGAAGGACTCACCAAAGAAGCGATCGCTATTGCTGCTTGTAAATACATGGTGGTGGTGATTGTCTGCGCCCGACAATCTAAAGCACCCGAAAGACACCAGGGAAGGCTAAGACGTTATTAATTTGGTTGGGGTAGTCACTGCGTCCGGTAGCAATCACCGCACATCTTTACTGACTAATTCTGGCTGAATTTCTGGGATGGGGTTAGCCATTGCAAAGACAATGGGGTCTTTAGCCATCGATTTCACCATTTCTGGTGTTAATACCCTGGCGCACTCACACCGATAAACACATCCGCACTTGGACTGCACCGGCTAGTGTACTTGGGCTTTAACGGCAAATCTTGTTTTTCTTCGTTTAAATCGGTGCGACTAGTAGAGATAATCCTTTAGAGTCACACATCCAAATTTTTTCTGCTCCCGCTTTTTTGAGGAGACGGGCGATCGCGACTCCCCGCGCACCAGCCCCATTAATCACTATGCGGATGTCTGCAATGGGTTTCTGCACTAATTTCAGGGCGTTCAATAAAGCCGCTAAGGTAACAATTGCTGTGCCGTGTTGGTCGTCATGAAATACTGGTATATCTAATTCTTGACGCAATCGCCGTTCAATTTCAAAGCATCGGGGCGCAGCAATATCTTCTAAGTTGACACCCCCAAACACAGGTGCAATATTTTTTACCGCTTTGATAATCTCCTCTGTATCTTGGGTATCCAAGCAAATCGGAAACGCATCCAACCCTGCAAATTCCTTAAACAGCATCGCTTTACCTTCCATCACTGGTAAAGCTGCATGGGGGCCGAGATTACCCAAACCTAAAACGGCACTACATCAGTGACAATAGCGACGGTATTTTGTTTGATAGTTAAATTATATACTTCTGCTGGGTCTTGAGCGATCGCTGTACAAATGCGTCCACACCAGGAGTATAAGCCATTGCCAAGTCAGACACACTCTTCAGGGGGATACGGCTGGCGATGCTGATTTTGCCACCGCGATGTAGTTAAAGGTGCGATCGTAAACACTAATCAATTTAATATCAGGGATAGCTTTAACAGCTTGCACAATTGTCTTGCGTGTTCCGTGCTAGCCGCATCCACATTCAGGTCACGGATAGAAACTTGACGGGTTTGCTCATCAAATCGATTGTACGATATTACCGCCACTGGCAGCAATAGCTTGGGCGATCGCTGCAACATCCCCACCCGATTAGGGATTTGCAACCGCAGGGTCACACTAAAACTAGAATTAGGAGTTAGGTTTGTCATGGTGATTCCAGATTTTAAGTTCTAGATTGTATATTGAATTGCTCAGTAAAAATCAAAACGAAAAACTAAAATATGACATTTTCATTACAACCAACAGTCACGTAATTAGGGGACTGTCAGAAATTCAGCGATTATCCTGCTTTTTCCTCAGCAAATCTTGTGTATGCAAAATTCACTTTGGGTATTCTAATTAAGTAAGAAATACTTATTTATCAACCAGATTTACCAAAAGAATATCAGGAAGTAATGTTAAAAGCAGTAGTAGGACACAGTAATGATCCAGATACAGATGTAGTGATAGCGGAAGTATTGGAGCAATGTCTGAGTGGGCTAGCTGGGATGAATCTCAAGCCGGGATTTTGCTAGCGGCTCTAGATTTTGATCATGCTGAAATTTTACGGCGTATTCATCAGACATTCCCAGGTATTCAGTTAATTGGTGGGACAACAGATGGTGAGATTTCCTCAGTTTTAGAGTTTCAGCAAGATTCTGTCGTCTTAATTCTCTTCTGCTCCGATGAAATTAAGTTTAATGCAGCCGTTGGTCGTCATATCTCTTCAGACCCGTGGCGATCGCCCAAAAAACCGTCGAAGCGGCTCAAGCACAGGCTCATTATCCCAGCACTTTGTGCATTACTACCCCTGAAAGTCTCACTACCAGTGGTATTTTAATCCTGCAAGGCTTGCAACAAGGCTTAGGCGCAGGTGTTCCCATTGTGGGTGGTACTACTTGCGACCAATGGCAGTTTAAACAAACTTACCAATTTTTTGGAGAAGAAGTCCTCAGCGATGCACTGCAATTTTGTTACTTTCAGGTGATGTACTTTGGGGACATGGGGTATCAAGTGGCTGGACACCAGTTGGTAAAAAGGGAATCGCCACCAAAGTCGCTGGAAATGTGCTTTATGAAGTCGATGGTCAACCTGCTTTGGAATTCTATCGGGACTATATAGGAGACATTCGCCCCTCTCCAGCCTATCGGTTAGCGGTTTTTGAACCCCAGCAAGAGAGTTGGTATATGAGAACCTCCAATGGAGACTACGATGAAACCTCTGGGAGCATTACTTTTTTTGCAGATATTCCCCTCAATTCAGAAGTGCAAGTTGTCCACTCTGACAGGGATCAAATGGTGGATTCGGCGCGTCTGTCTATGTTGCAAGCACTTGAGCATTATCCTGGAAACCAGCCGACCATAGCGTTATTCTTCTCCTGTACAGGACGAATGCACGTCCTTGGGACTAGAGCCAAGGAAGAGTATAAAATATTGCAGCCAGAAATGCCTGCTGGGGTAATTTCTGGCGGTTTTTATACCTATGGTGAAATTGCGCCCTTACGACCTGATGGCGATACGCAGTTTCATAATGAAACTTTTGTGACTCTGTTGTTAGGGGTGGAGTAATCCACATGAATGATTTGTCGTATGAGCAACTACAACAACGAGTGAAAGACTTAGAAAAGCAAAATCGTCTGTTGCAAAAAAAATTAGAGCGTTCAGAATCTAATCGCCAGCAATTGGAGGATTCCCATGAAATTCAATCAAAGCTACTCAACCGTATCATTCAAGGGTTAGAACAATCTAGAGCAGAAGCCGAAGCCCGTAGCCATGAACTACAGGAAGCATTTAATAATCTGCAAATGATGCAAGCTACACTCATAGAGTATGAAAAGATGTCTGCCTTGGGCGTTTTAGTTGCAGGGATTGCCCATGAAATCAATAATCCGGTCAATTTTATTCATGGGAATATTTACTACGCTTGTGCCTACGTGCAGAATTTAGTAGATATGCTTTCGCTGTATCAAAAGACATACCCTGAACCTGATGAGCAAATTCAAGCCAAGTTAGAGGAGTTAGAGATAGAATTTGTTGTTAATGACTTGTTACGGCTTTTAATTTCCATCAGGAATGGTAGCGATCGCATCAGTGATATTGTTTTAGGATTACGCACCTTCTCCCGATTGGATGAAGCAGAATACAAAAAAGCGAATCTCCATGATGGTCTAGATAGCACTTTGATGCTTTTGCAACACCGACTCAAGGCTCATGGCGATTTTCCAGGTATTACCGTGATTAAGCACTATGGTAAATTGCCATCAATTCCCTGTTTTGCAGGGCAGTTGAATCAAGTATTTATGAATATTCTAGTCAATGCAATTGATGCCATTGAAGAACGCTATATACGGCAAATATCTGATAAAAATCAATATAATCCAGGTTGGATTAAAATTGACACATCTATAGTAGACACAAAATGGGTGAGAATTGCGATCGCTGATAATGGGTTAGGGATGTCTGAACAGACTCGACAAAAGATATTTAATCCGTTTTTCACTACTAAGCCAGTTGGCAAAGGTACGGGCTTAGGGATGGCAATTAGCTATCAAATTATTATTGAGAAACATGGGGGTAAGTTAGATTGTTTCACTCAAGTGGCACAGGGAACTGAATTTGTGATTCATATTCCTTTAAGTAGGTAGGTAAGAGGAAAAACGCCTAATTTTTGGCAAAATTATAGTAAACTTCTTCGGTAGTGTTGAGTGCTGAGTGTTGAGTGCTGAGTGTTGAGTGTTGAGTGTTGAGTGCTGAGTGCTGAGTGCTGAGTAATGAGTGCTGAGTGTTGAGTGTTGAGTGCTGAGTGCTGAGTGTTGAGTAATAAGTTTTGAGTGCTAAATATTGCGCTTTTGCTAATATGACTCGGTATTATTTTGGTAAAAATATAATTAACGTACTATGAATGCGTATCCTCGAAAACTCGCAGGGAAAGTGGCCTTAGTCACGGGTGCTTCAAGGGGTATTGGTGCGGCGATCGCTAAACGGCTGGGGGAAGATGGCGCAAATGTCGCCATTAGTTACGTCAATTCAGCCACTAAAGCAGAAAGTCTAGTTCAAGAAATAGAAGCACACGGAGTTAAATCCGTAGCCTTCCAAGCTGACCAAGCTGACTCTGTGCAGGTAGAGAATTTAGTTAAGCAGGTTGCTGCCCATTTTGGACATCTTGATATTCTGGTGAATAATGCAGGTGTATTCGTTCGCGGCTTAGTAGGAGACTCTACAATCGATACGGCGGCTTTAGACCGTCAGTGGGCTATCAATGTAGGCGGCGTAGTGACGGCTGTTCGCACTGCTGTACCTCTGATGGGTGAAGGCGGAAGAATTATTTCTATTGGTTCTTGTTTGGGAACTCACTCACTTTTTTCGCAAATCTCTGATTATTCAGGAACTAAAGCAGCCCTCACAGGTTATACCAGAGGCTGGGCGCGTGACCTTGGTAGCAAAGGAATTACAGTCAACATCGTGCAACCTGGTTCTATCGAAACAGATATGAATCCATCGGACACTGATTTTGCTGCCCAACAAAAGTCTTTCATTCCCTTGGGACGCTACGGTAAACCAGAGGAAATCGCGGCTGTAGTAGCTTTCCTCGCCAGTCCTGAAGCTTCCTTTATCACCGGTGCAACCATCGATGTTGATGGCGGAATGAATGCGTAAAAAAAGGCAAAAGTAAAAAGGCAAAAGGCAAAAGAAAGAAACCTTTTGCCTTTTTCCTTCTCAGATGCAGTTAGGAACTTTCAGAAAATAAACTATCCAAATTTATCTTCTTCAAAACAACTGTTTTCCCCCTGCTCCCTGCCCCCTGCCCCCTTGCCATCAACGAGATAGTATTTCTTAATTGGAAGTGAAGTCCCTTAACTCGCCGGGGGTTCTTCGACAGGACGAATAATAGCCGGTGCGGGTGTGACTTCTGGTTGAAAAATGCCCCGCAAAGCTTGTTCTAAGGTTTGCGCCATGACAATGCGGTTTTCGTAGGCTACCACTACTCTCACTAAGGTAGGAAGACTATTTTGGGTGGCTTCTAGATAAATCGGCTCGACATACAATAACGATTGTTCAATGGGAATCACTAGTAAATTTCCTTGAATGGCTCTCGAACCTTGGCGATTCCACAGGGAGATTTGTTGTGAAATTACTGGATCTTGATTAATTCGTGCTTCTATTTGTTCTGTGCCGTATACTAGGCGTTCTTTGGGGAAGTTATATAACAGTAATTTACCGTAGTTTTCGCCATCCGATCGCGCCGCTAACCAAGCAATCAGGTTAGTCCGTTCCTTGGGTGTGTAGGGTAAAAATAGGAGGAATTCCTCTCTATTAGAAGTTTCACCAACAAAGGGAAAGGTGGGAAGGCTGGTAATCAAATAATAAGGTTCGACTAAACGCGCTTGACTACCATAGATTTCATTGGGTATTTGCCACTGGTCTTCCCGGTTGTAAAATACTTGCGGGTCGGTCATGTGGTAAGTCATTAACCGTTCTGATTGAATGGTAAAGAAATCTAGGGGATAACGGATATGACTTTGGAGAGTCAAGGGCATATTTTTGAGGGGTTGGAACAAGTCGGGAAATATACTTGACCAAGTGTTGATGATGGGATCTTCTGGATCAGCAATATAAAATTTCACTGTGCCGTTATACGCATCAATTACGACTTTGACGGAGTTACGAATGTAATTGATACCGTTATTATTGGGGTCTGAATAAGGATAGCGATCGCTAGTTGTGTAAGCATCCACTATCCAAAATAGACGATTATTTTCCCCTGGAAATTCAGGGTTAGGGTTAGCGGCGACTAAATAAGGGTCACTGTCGTATTTTAAAAAAGGTGCGATCGCTTGAATTCTGCGTCTGATATTCCGCCGGAACAATACCTTAGTATCTGGTAAAAAGTCCCGTGTAAATAACATCTGCCAGTCTCTTAAATATAGGGAAAATAACGCCCTCCGCCACGGCGCACCTATCCTGACACCACCCAAGCCATCGTAGATATTGTAAGCATTATCACTACCACTAGGATAGTCCAACTCTCTCGCTCTTGTTCCCGTCATGACATAGGTGTTAGTAATTTCACCGTAATAAATGCGGGGTTGTCCAATGGGTACACTCTCGCGCACAGCTGCGTTGGCTGTAGTCAATGCGCCTTGTTCATTGCTACCAATATCTTTGACAAAATATTCCGGTAAACCTCCGGCTGCGACTGTATTCACCGGACTTATAGTAAACCCGTAGCCGTGAGTATAAATTAAATGTTGGTTTACCCAAGTTTGCGCCTGTTGGGGAACAGCACTATAGTCGAGTTCTCTAGCCGCAATTAATACCTGGCGTTTGGTGGCGTTTGGTTGTTCTTGGAGGGTGTAGCGGTCAATATCTGCATCAGGAAAGCGGTAGTAGGGGCGAAATTGTTGTAATTGGCGGTTAGTGTCCAAAAGTGGACGCTGATCCCAAAGGCGAATATTACGAATTGTCAAATCATTGGCTTTGAGATCCGCTTCTGTGAGTGTTCCTTGGGGGTTGAATGTTTGTGAGTCAATTGTTTCTAAACCAAATGCTTCTCTGGTGAGGGCGATAGTACGTTGAATATAGGGTTCTTCCCGTTGTAGTTCGTTGGGTTGCACAACCAAATACTGTACGACTGTGGGTAGGATATAACCAGCTACTCCCACAAATAGTAAATATAAACCTACGCCATAGAAGAAAAACGGCCGATAGCGGGAAGCAGCACGCCAAAAGATAGTCCGCCATAATAGGTAAGTGGCGATCGCCAATGCTAAACCGCACAAACAGTTGTAAACTGGCAATTGGACATAAACATCGGTGTAACTTGCGCCATAACTCACCCCACGGGGAGAATAAACCAATTCATAGCGACTCAACCAATAACTAAAACTCACCAGCAGCATTAACAAGCCACCCATCCCATATAAATGACGCTGCTGTGGGGATGAGAAACCAGGGAACACGCCTTGACTAAGACTATCTGCTGATAAAAGATAGGTAAGACATACAGCGATAAAACCATATAAAAACATCCCCATCAGCCAGATTTCTAAGAGTTCCCAAAAGGGAAGAGAAAAGATAAAAAACTTGATATCTAAGCCAAATAGGGGGTCTGTGCTGTTAAAAGCTGTAGGCTGGAAGTATTGCAGCACCTTAGCCCAGTTGTGGTACATGATACTGCCTAAACCGACGCTGAAGATGAGAGCGATCGCAGTTAATAAGAAACGAGAGTAAATTAAAATAGCGATCGCGCCACCAATGACTAAGGCTAAATATAGAGGCTGACTGAAAATCTGTATTCCCAATTGCCAAAGCGTTTCCAGCCTCAAGGGAAAAATCAACTGGTTTTTGTTAGTCCCAAACCAATAGCCAAAAGCAATTTGACCATAGTGGACTAGCATTAAACCCACTAATAAACTCAAGATTAATACTAGTGGTAATAACAACCGTAATTTTAACGGGTAGAGATTTTTTTCCTCTCTGGGGCGAGTTTGACGAGATTGGGTATATTCAGGACTGAGCATTTTTTGCAATTTACTACTCAGACTGACTAATTCTGGTTGTACTTCCTCAACCTTTGCAGACTGGGGATACTTGAGTCGTTGCGCCCAGGCGAGATTTACCAGCAGATAAGTAGCAGTTAGCCCAGTGATTAACACCAATAGACCACTACGCGTCACTAGTCTGACTAAAAACACTCGGACATAACCAACTTCCTGAAACCAGAAAATTTCTGCACCCAAGCGCGCACCTAAATTCGCCAATAGCAAAAGCCCCAGGAATACGACAATTAATTTAACAAACCATTTTTTGAACATAACTTTCGGCATTAGGCACAAAAAAGACAACGGCGGCCTCACCTTTTGCCTTTTTCCTTTTGACTTTCTTATTATTTCCTATTTTGAAACCTCACTGAGTATGCGAAAATAATATATGGGGATAAATTAACTGTTGGCTTTTGACTCGCAACACAAAAGTTCCTGTAATTTAGCTTCAACAGTAAATTTTCGCGTCAATCCAAGAAAACTTATATATTCACACTGTAGTTAAAGCTAGCTTGTTATCAAACTGGAACAGGTGATTAGTATACCGCGTCTTTGCGGATAGTAGCATTGAGTAAACATACATAACTACAAGTTAAATATGTCATACTCAGTGTTGAAATTCCGATTCATCAGGTGGCATCTACAAAGTAGCACAATCGGAAATTTTGGACTGAGGTTATTATGGACAGGAGGATTTATCTAGGCATCATTGCATTACCCATCTTTTTGTATAATGCTGGTGTCAATCAAATTATCTCTAGGGAAGTATTTCAACAGGAAACCTTTCCTACACACTCTCAGGTTACTCAGAAAACTAGCAATTCCTGGCAAATAGCAGGGAGAGAGCAACAGCCTGAAGATTGTTTGATTAGGCGAGAGTGTACAATATAGTTTTTCATGCTGGTTCTGACTTTCAAAATGGATAAAGTCTTGACTATAAGCCAATCATTCTAGAAAAATGAGTTTGGTTTATTCTCCATGAATCTTGAATTTTTTATAAAATCTTGAACCTCGATTTCAACCAGAGATCGGGGTTTAAATTAGGAAAATTAAATTAATTTATACACAAATAATATATTTAAAATGTACCTAAGAGTACCTTTTGATTTGTGAGATATTCTTAATATTTAGAATCATAGGTCTTATCAAAGATAATATCTTGTCATTCACAATCTAATACGGTGCAGTTAAAACCAGGATTTCAAGTTTGTTGAACAAGAAGTTTGTAGTAAGGACTTTAGTCCTTAGTGAACTGGACTGTATTAATTGATAGCTATCCTCAATCATGCTGGTAGTCCGTCACACTAATTTATGATAGGTCATAGAACCCCGAATTCTTCAAAAAGTCGGGGTTCTGGACAAATTAATGTTTGATTTATTTATACTTTTGTAAAATTTACAACTGTGGCAATTGTGTATAAAACTACAACCTGATGGGAAAAATATCCTGAATACTGTTAAATTATTGAGTAATTTGAGTAATAAGGGCTGAAATCAACGCATAAGTTGTCAAAAAACAACATATTTTAAATGTGAAGCGAGAGTCTAAGGGCTTGAGACTGTAAAAACGATGATTAATTAACGATAAGCATCTAGTAAAAAGGTAAAGGTAAAAAGGCAAAAGGATGAAACTTCTGCTACTTTTCACCAATTTTCAGTGATTGCTCAAACTAAACAATGATGTAATCCAAAATCCCAAATCCAAAATCCCAAATTCCAATATGCCCCTAGATTTAGAAAAATTCTATCAGGCTTGTAATCCCAGCAGACCGTTGATGATGGGAAACAACAGCGATCGCCGATATTATATTGATTTTGCATCGGTGCGGGGTGGTAAAATTATTGAAGCACTACTGCGTACTATTACTCGCATTTCCCCCAATTCCCCCACCTGTCAGTTATTTACAGGACATTTGGGTTGCGGTAAATCTACAGAACTACTGCGCTTGAAGGCGGAGTTAGAAGAGGCGCAATTTCATGTAGTGTATTTTGAGTCTACCCATGTCCTAGAAATGGCGGATGTGGATGTCACTGATATTTTACTAGCGATCGCCGGACAGGTGAGCGAAAGTCTGGAAGCAATGAAAATTCGCCTCAAGCCTAACTACTTTACTAAGTTATTTAGTGAGGTGATGGATTTTCTGCAAACTCCCATTGATTTGGGAGTAGAAGCGGAATTATCAGTGGGAATTGCCAAAATTACTGCCAAAACTAAAGAAAGTCCCCAATTGCGTCGCCGCTTGCGAGATTACCTCGAACCCCGCACCCAGGGAATTTTACAATCAATTAACCAAGAACTCTTAGAACGGGCTGATAAGGAACTCAAAGCCAAGGGGAAAAAAGGCCTCGTTGTAATTGTCGATAACTTAGATAGAGTCGCAATTCGTCCTTTACCATCGGGGCGATCGCTGCCAGAATATTTATTTATCGATAGAGGTGAACAATTACGTAAGCTCAATTGTCATGTAGTTTACACCATACCCTTAGCTTTAACCTTTTCCAACGACAGCGCGGAACTCCAACACCGTTTAGGTGGTGGAGTCGCACCGAAGGTATTACCGATGATTCCTGTCAGGTTGCGTTCTGGGGAGATTTTCCAGCAAGGCCTAGATTTGATGCGTCAAATGGTGTTAGCTAGGGCTTTCCCTGACATTCAACCGAGCGATCGCTTAAGCTTAATTACAGAGGTATTTGATAATTTAGAGATACTAGATAGATTGTGCCTGATCAGTGGTGGTCATGTGCGCGATTTATTGGGGTTGCTGTTTGACTGTCTGCGAGAACAAGATCCACCCTTTGATAAAGAATGTGTCGAGTTAGTCATTCAAAGACAACGGGACTACCGCGCTAATCCTATCGATAGCCAAGAATGGGAGTTAATCTTCCAAGTGGTAAAACAACAACGGGTTAGAGGAGATATAGAATACCATACCTTATTGCGTAGTTTATTTGTCTTTGAATACCGCGACCACCAAGGGGCTTGGTTTGCTGTCAATCCAGTTTTAGCCGAGACACCAAAATTTAAGTCATGGTTGAAGGACAATTCCCAGTAGATATTAAAACAGCCAACGGTAAGGCTTTACAAAGTTTATGGCGAGCAATTACCCTATCTTGTGGTCATTTTTCTGTAGTGGTAGTCTGCTGTAATTATCGTGTACTACAGGAGCGAGTGCTGCAATCACTAGATAAATTAGCGGTGGGAGTGGCGCGCATTCACAAGGTAGTTTTACCCCCAAACACCAGAAGTCTTTACTCAGCTTTGCATTTTCAGCTAGAAACAGATCATCAACCCCCATCGGCGTTGATGGTTTTGGGTTTAGAAACCGTCGAGGAAATTGACGATTTACTCAGGTCAATCAATCATATCCGAGATGAATTGCCTAAACAGCATTCATTTCCGATGATTTTTTGGGTAAATGAGGAAATATTGCAAAAAGTCGTGCGTTTAGCCCCTGATTTTGCCAGTTGGGCGGCGACACCAATTCGGTTTACCATGACGACACCAGAATTATTAGAATTTCTGCGTCAAGAAACTGATACTTTATTCGCCAAAGTCTTAACCAACGAACATGGACAACGGCGACAAGCAAAACTCACCCCCAATTATCCCACCCTCACCCAAGTGTGGGAATATAGCGACGAACTACATTCAGCCATCGGTGAATTGCATGAGAGGGGAATTACTCTAGAACCAGAATTAAACGCCAGTTTAAAGTTCGTTTTTGGTTTAGATGATTATATTAGCGATCGCATTCATCTCGCCTTAGATCATTTTCAACAAAGTTTGCTGATTTGGCAAACACTCGTTACTCAGTCATCCACAGAAAAACCAACTGAAGCGGAAATCTCTACTTTCCCTCGTCCGACTCCCCCATCTTCCCCACTTTTAAGACAGAGTGTATTACTGTTTTATCTCGGCTTGTCATATTGTCGGTTAGCGGAACAAAATCAACTAGATAACCGCGAATATTGGGAACAGGCGAAATCTTCTTTACAACAAAGCATAGACATCTTAGAGTCAGCGCACCGACTGGATATTGCAGCAGAATTTATCGGTCAACTAGCAGAAGTTTTAGAACATCTGCAACAATGGGACGAATTACAAAAAGTCGCCCAACATTCCCTAGAGTTACATCAAATCTATGGGAGTCAAATTCAGTTAGCTTGTGACTATGGTTTTTTAGCCCAAGTCGCCGTCCAAGCTTCACGGTGGTTACAGGCGAGTATTTTAGCCCATGTTTCCTTACTCAAGTTAGACGAAGCCCAACAGCAAGACACCATACCCCATGATTGTTTATTTCCCCTGCTGTTAGCGCAGATTTATTATTTAGTCTTAGCCAAAGCCCAACAAAAATTAGGTGAAAACGCCGTGGCGCAAGCCTATTTAGATAAAGCCACCCAGGAATTAACCCCAGCTTTAGAAAATAGCGCGCACCAATATGACGCACATCGTTATATTAGGATGTTGCGGAAACTGCGATCGCTCTATTTTGAAGCCGGGCGTTATTTAGAAGCCTATTGTATCCGCCAAAAACGCCGTTCTATCGAACAACAATATGGCTTACGGGCTTTTATTGGTGCAGGCCGTCTCAAACCCCAAAGACAAGCTACCAACCCAGCGTTAATGTCTGCCTCTGGTAGTAGTAGTATTGCTTTAGAAATTGCAGCTTCCGGGCGAGAACGGGATATTAATAACTTAATTGGCAGAATTAGCCGTTCTGACCAAAAATTAATTGTGATTCACGGCCCCTCTGGGGTGGGTAAGAGTTCTACTGTGACGGCTGGTTTAGTTCCAGCTTTACAAAATCACGCCATCGGTGATCAAATTGCTGTCCCTGTAGTATTGCAAGTTTACACAGATTGGGTGCGAGAATTGGGTAAATCTTTAAAGGTGGCAATTTCGCAACTCAAAGGTGATGCAGCTATTACATCAGAAGTTTTAGGGGTGACGGAAACCCCAACGACTATTAGCAGCATCTTAGAAAAATTACATCAAAATGCGAATAATCATCTCATTACGGTTTTAATATTTGACCAATTTGAAGAATTTTTCTTTGGCTGTACTGACCGCCACCAAAAACAGCAATTCGACCAGTTTGTCAGTGATTGTCTGAATATACCTTTTGTCAAAGTTATCATGTCTTTGAGAGAAGATTATTTACACCAAATTCTAGAATTTAAACATTTAGAGAATCTCGAAGCCATCAATAATAACATTCTCGATAAACAGATTCGTTATCAATTAAATAATTTTTCTCCCGAATACGCCAAAGCCATCATTCAAAAACTCACCACCCGTTCCCACTCCAATTTAGAACCAGCTTTAATTAATGCCTTAGTTGACGATTTATCTAGAGATACCGGAGAGATTCGCCCCATTGAATTACAAGTTACAGGAGCGCAGTTACAAGATGAAGGCATTACAACTCTTGCCCAATATCAACAATACAGACCAAATAAATTAATTGAAAGGTATATCAGAGAACTAATAAAAGATTGCGGCCCCACAAATGAACGGGCAGCTTTACTAGTTCTATACTTATTAACAGATGAAAGTAATCAAAGACCATTTAAAACTCGTGCTGAATTAGCAACAGAATTGGCAGAATTAGAAGATGCCGATAATTTAGAATTAGTCTTAAATATTTTGGTCAGTTCTGGATTAGTGGTATTGTTCCCCGATGTTCCAGAACGCTATCAATTAATTCATGATTACTTAGTAGATTTAATTCGCTATTTGCAAGAACAAGAATCTAGCCTCCAAGCCCAACTTAATCAGCTGCGTCAAAAAGTCGAACAAAGTCAAACCGAAATTGAACGACTCAAGCGAGAACTCCGCCAAAAAAAGCAAAACAGCAAACTCTTAGATCCTCAACCCCAACAAGGATTAGATTTACTGGCGGAATTGCGCGAGTTACGCAAGCGAGAAGAACTCAGTCAATTAGAAGTGGAACAACTCCGCGCCGAACTCAAAGAAAAAGAGTTAACCGCCCAACTGGTAGAAAGCCAAAAACAACAAAGACTCAGTGAAGCCAAATTAAATCGTTCCTTAAAAATTGCGTTGGGGGCTTCAGCGTTAGCGATTTTGGGGTTGAGTGTTTCCATAATCACCGCCGTAGACAGTGAAATTAAAACCCTGAGTGTTTCTAGTGAAGCGTTATTTGCATCCCAAAAAGGCCTCGACGCACTCAAAGAAGGAATCAAAGCTGGACGCAAATTACAAAGCACGATTTGGGTAGATCCTTACACCAGAGAAAAAGTACAAACAGCACTATATCAAGCTGTGGTGGGGGTGAAAGAATATAACCGCCTAGAGGGACATACTTCTGGCGTGAATAGTGCAGTCTTTAGTCCTGATGGGTCGTTAATTGTCTCTGCTAGTGCTGATAATAGCGTTAAACTTTGGCAGGCTGATGGTTTAATGTTACCTATTTCCTTACAACATAATAAGGTAGTCAATAGTGTGAGCTTCAGCCCCAATGGTCAGATAATTGCGTCTGCTAGTCAAGACGGCACAATTAAACTGTGGAGTCGCAAAGGTGAATTGCTGCATACCATTTTAGGGCATGAGGCGGGAGTCAATAGTGTTAATTTTAGCCCAGACGGACAAGCGATCGCTTCTGCTAGCACCGACAAAACCATCAAACTTTGGAGTCGAGACGGTAAGTTACTCAAAGCTTTCTTGGGACATCAACAAGCCGTCCAAAGTTTAGCTTGGTCGCCTGATGGTCAAACTTTAGTTTCTGTGAGTGCTGACAGAACTATCAAACTATGGAAGCGTGACGGTCAATTATTGCAAACTTGGAATGGTCACGACAGTGCAATTTTAACTGTAGCTTGGTCGCCCAGAGGTGACATGATTGCTAGTGGTGGTTTAGACCAAAAAATTAAACTCTGGAATCTCCAAGGAAAACTAGTCAGAAGTATTACTGGTCATACTGGGGCAATTACTAGTGTTAGTTTTAGCCAAGATGGTCAAACCATTGCATCTGCCAGTACCGACGAAAGCGTAAAACTTTGGAATTTAAAAGGTGTGTTACTAGGGACACTCAAAGGACATAACAATTGGGTCAATAGTGTAAGTTTCAGCCCTGACGGTAAAACTTTAGTCTCTACTAGTCGGGATAAAACCATTAAACTTTGGCGTTGGCAAGATGTATTGCAGCGTGACCCCCAAACCGACGAAGATGATTGGATAACTAGCATTAGTTTTAGTCCCGACGGTCGGATGGTGGCGGCGGCTAGTCGTGACAATACAGTCAAAATTATTAGTAGTGATGGTAGAATTTTGCGAACTTTCCCCAAACATGACGACCAAGTTTGGGGCGTAGCTTGGTCTGGTGACGGTCAAGTCATCGCCTCAGCCAGTAAAGATAAAACGGTGAAATTATGGAGTCGAGACGGTAAATTACTCCATACTTTGAAAGGTCACACCGATGCAGTTTGGGCTGTAGCGTGGTCGCCAAATCATCAAGTCTTGGCTTCAGCCAGTAAAGACAACACCGTAAAATTATGGGGTCGAGACGGTAAACTCCTTAACACTCTCTCAGGTCATACTGATGCAGTCAACTGGGTTAGCTTCAGCCCAGACAGCAAGTTATTGGCTTCTGCTAGTGATGATTTAACAGTCAAACTCTGGGATTTAGATGGTCAACTTCTACACACCCTCGCTGACCATAAACGCCCAGTTAATGGCGTAGCTTGGTCGCCTGATAGTCAAATTTTAGCTTCTGCCAGTATTGATAGCACCGTGAAAATGTGGAATCGGGACGGTGAACTGCTAAAAACTCTATCTGGTGATGGCGATAATTTTACCAGTATCAGTTTTAGCCGTGACGGTCGGACTCTAGCCGCCAGTAGTGACGACAAAATTAAGCTGTGGAACAGAGAAGGAACAGCATTAATTTCCTTAAAAGGCGACAAAGAAGAACTAACCAGCGTCAGTTTTAGTCCCAACGGCAAAATTTTAGCAGTCGGTAGCGGTAACGGTAGGGTAATTTTCCGCAATTTAGACGACTTCAAACTAGCCAAGCTACTGACGCGTGGTTGTCACCTTCTCCATGATTATTTACAGACTAACTCGAAATTAACCCAGAGCGATCGCTCTCTCTGTCCTCAAGATCATTAATTTTTGTATCTAAAATTCCTATCTCCGCGCATGAATTCCTGGTGCGTAAGCTTCCACAACTCGACCCGTTTTAGTGCAAGAGATCATCAAATAATCACAACTATGACACTGGGTTCTAGTTAATTGGCTATCAGCAATATAGTGACGTTCAGCTGCACTGCCACAGTTTGGGCAGTAAATTTTTTGTACGATGTGCATAGTTGACCCCGGTTGTAATTCTGGTATTTGCGAACAAAAATGCCAATGTGGCTAGAAAAAATTCTAGTTAGCGAGAAGGCTGTTAATTTTAAACAAAACTTTAGATTTGAAAAGTGAACAGAATCATTTGGTGATTATCTTAAATTGCAGGTTATTCAACCATCCTACTTGAGATATAAAACTACTATTGTATACAAGGTTGTTGGCAAATTTGACTGATCCCAATTGCTAATTCCTTGAGACAAGGCTGTTTATAGTCATTTCCAAGGATATTACAGGATATCTTTGTATTCAAATATCAAAATCAGTTAATTACTGTAGCTTAAGTAACAAAATGATTTTCTTAATGTTTAGTTAACATTTTTTAGCATAAACATTCCTAAATTTAATCACCACTAAATCGCCAATATTCATAATTTGAAATATTGGCTAGATGGATTTATCTGGTTACAAGTAACAGTAACTAGATAAATCGATAGAAGATATTCTTAATAGTTTGCATCAGCTTTTGATTCAGCCGATGACTAAATTTTTCGGCTGAAAAACTGGGAATTACTGTTTCATACTTTGGTGACAGAACTTGTAACTAAAAACTAGTCCATTTGTCAACTATCCAGAGGATGAAAATAGTTGTAAATTTCTTGAGCTAATTTTGTCCCAATCCCTGGAACTTCCGCGATTTGTGCGGGTGAGGCTTGGCGAATATAATCAATAGAGCGAAAATGAGCTAACAGCAACTTTTGACGATGGTGTCCCAAACCTGGAATTTTGGTAAGTAACGCTTTAATGCTTAATTAAATATCAAAGCGAAAAGGCTGATATTCTATCTTATCCTTATTATGTGTAGTAATATTTAAGTGAAACGTCAAAAATGATGCGCGCCATTTCCGCAACACAGCATTTTGAACCTTACGCAATCACGATGAGTTCAATTTAAATAATACTTATCGTTTTATATTATTTGATAACTAAAACTGATAAAACGTCTTTGAGTTTATTAATATCGTTTTATCCTCAAAATCGCTAGATGGAATTTATTCCACATCCAAATATTTATTTGACACTGTGCAAACTTTCCGCATTGAGGAAACATAGTGTTAAAGCTTGCTGATGAATTCCCTTCTGGATTAATTTGCAAAATTAATCCGATTTGTCGATGGAAATTTTAAAATAATATACATTCTGTTATAATGTTTAACTCGGCTATATAGGGAGATATTTTATTAATTTATATGGAGGAACTAAAGTTAAAATTTGCTGATTTATTTGCTGGGATTGGAGGTTTCAGATTAGCTTTTGAAAAAGCTCAATATGAATGCGTATTCTCTTGTGAGATTAACGATGCTTGTAGACAAGTTTACTTCAACAATTTTGGCGATACACCAGCATATGATATCAGCAAAATTGATATAAAAAGTTTACCCTACTTTGATGTATTAACGGCTGGATTTCCTTGCCAACCTTTTAGTATCTGTGGTAGAAGAAAGGGATTTCATGATACTAGAGGGACTTTATTCTTTCATATTTGCGAAATTATTGAACATATTAATCCGCCTGTTGTCGTCTTGGAAAATGTTAAACACATATTACATCATGACCAGGGTAGAACTTTGGAAGTCATATTATATTCTTTAGAGGATATAGGTTATTTCGTCAATCATGAAATACTTAATTCTAAAGATTTTGGACTTCCCCAAAATAGAGAAAGAGTAGTATTTGTTGCTACTAAAAATAGGAAATTTGATTTCGGACTACTTAAGAAAATTCATCCATTTCCTATATTGAGAGATTTCTTGTGTACTTCAGGAGAGTTTGAATACTTAAATCCTCAAGAGTATACAATGATTGATTATCCTAAGCAACAGCCTTCAGGATTAATCTTCGTGGGATATCGTAATAAAAATATTTGGAAAACAGGTATTAGACCAAATACAGAACATTTATCAAGAGTTCATCATCAACCAAATAGAATTTACTCTATAGAAGGAGTTCACCCCACAATACCTTCTCAAGAAACTTCAGGTAGATTTTTTATTTACATACCAGAAGAGAATGCTGTGAGAAAACTAACCATCAGAGAATGTTATAGAATCATGGGGTTTCCTGATACTTTTAAAACCCATAGTAATTTAGCAGAGTGTTACAAGCAAATAGGGAATTCGGTTTCTATCCCAGTGATGTATGAGTTGGCTAACCAAATCAAGAAACAATTTTTTCACTATCAAGAAATTGACAGTAGCTTTATTTTAAATCATAAACAGTCAGAGTTCGTTCAACCTATTCAATTGGAACTGCCATTAGTCATGAATCATAGGGAAAAACTTATACAAATTTATCAAAGTCTATCTGAATTTGAAATTAGTGAAGTCCAACTACCGGAGGAATATAAAAATCATGTTGCTGAGATTGCGAATAAATCTTTTGCTAGGAAAGCAGTTCACACAGTTCTCATTACTCTTTTAGTACATAAAATTCTACATCCATCTCAGGATATTAGATATCATCAATCTGAAATGCCAGGTGGTTTTTCTGGTAGAAGTATAGATACAAAGTATATAACTCCAACTTTGACAGAGTTGGAATTACCTGCAATGGCTGAAAGTGGTTGGTTAACACGTTCTTTTGAACAGCCTTATCCTTATACATTAGATTACAACGGAAACATAAGCCCTAAGCCACTAAAGATAGCATTTCTCAATATTCTTGATTTTGTACAACAATATCCAGAGAAGGCAGAATATTTACTGAAATTGCTCTTAAAACTTATTAAAGCAACTAAAGATGAGCAAGTAGTTGAAATTATCAAACTTACCAATCCTGAAAAATTGGATATAAAAAGTGTAGTTAATTCTTTAGATGAGCATTTTAACTATGACTATAAAATTGTTGGAGGCTCAAAATTACCTGTTATTGCTTTTTATGCTATTTATCAAATTCTAGTCAGGGAAATGTCTAGATATAACTCGTGTAAATTGGGTAAGTTGGGTAGCCATACCGCTTCTGATAGAACTTCTAAAACTGCTGGAGATATAGAGGTTTTTGATCAAAATAATCATCTGCTGGAAGCTATAGAAGTCAAACATGGTCAAGAAATATCTTTGCAAATTGTTTATCGTGCTAAACAAAAAATTATTAAGTATAATCCCAGTAGATATTACATTTTTGCTTCACAAGGGATTAAACAATCAGAAGTAGAGCCAATTAATAAGCTGATTCAAGAAATTGCAGATGAGCATGGATGTCAAGTAATTCTGAATGGAATCACTCCCACCATAAAATATTACTTGAGATTAATTATGTCTGTCACAGACTTTATTAGTGAATACTCTCAATTAGTAGAGTCGGATAATGAACTACAAAAAATCCATAAACAGAAATGGAATGAGATTTTAGCTAGATTAATGCTAGATTAGCAGCCAGTTTAGTTTTTCAAGCAGGATGAAAATAGTTGTAAATTTCTTGAGCTAATTTTGTCCCAATCCCTGGAACTTCCGCGATTTGTGCGGGTGAGGCTTGGCGAATATAATCAATAGAGCGAAAATGAGCTAACAGCAACTTTTGACGATGGTGTCCTAGACCTGGAATTTCGTCTAAACGCGATCGCTTTAATTTATCACTTCGTTGTTGACGATGGAAACTCACCGCAAATCTATGGGCTTCGTCTCGCAGTCGTCTGAGTAATTGCACTCCTGGCTGTTCGCTGTCAGTCGTTAAAGGTGTGGACTCTCCAGGTAAAAAAATCTCTTCTCGCTTCTTCGCTAAACTCACGACTCGCAAGTCTTCTAATAAATTCATCTCCTGCAAAACTGCAACCACAGCCGATAATTGACCTTTCCCTCCGTCTATCATCACCACATCAGGCCAGTCTGGATTATCCACCCGTGGTAATTTGGGATCTTCGGCGTATTTGCGAAAGCGTCTTTGAATGACTTCCGCTAAACTGGCGAAATCATCGGAATGTCCGATGGTGACTGTGGGATTTTTAATTTTGTAGTGACGATAATATTGTTTAGCGGGTATGCCATCAATAAATACTACTTGGGAAGCGACGGCGTTAGAACCTTGAATGTGGGATATGTCGTAACCTTCGATACGGTGGGGTAAGTCCGGTAAGTCGAGAATTCCGGCTAAATCTTGCATCGCTTCGTGATTGCGATCGCCCAATTTTTGCATTCTTTGTAATTCATATTGGGCGTTACGTTCCACCATCTCTATTAATTCTGCCTTAGTTTGACGCTGGGGAGCTAATATCGTCACTTTTCTTCCCTTGCGTTGCGTCAAAGCTGCCGCCAAAATTTCCCCATCTGGTAACTCATGCTGGACTAAAATTTCTGCGGGAATTTCCACCGAGTCAGCCGTTTGATAATGTTCCTCTAAAACCCGTTGCAAAATCGCGCCAGCTTCCGCTTGTGATTCCGCCACAAACGCCAAACGTCCCACCAATTGACCTGCACGAATTTGAAATAATTGAATGCAAGCGTGTTGATTATCAGCTGCTAAAGCTATGGCATCCCGTGAAACTGTATCATCAGGTAAGGAAACTTTCTGCTGTGCATTCAAAGACTTTAACCCAGCAATTTGATCACGAATGCGCGCCGCCGATTCAAAATTAAGTGCTGTGGCGGCTGTTTCCATTTGTTCCGTCAAAATCTCAATCAGTTCTTGCGTCCGTCCCTGAAATACCATCGCCACTTTCTGCACAGTTTTGCGGTATTCCTCCGGTGAAATCAGCTGTTGACACACCCCAGGACAGCGACCCATATCATAATTTAAGCAGGGACGGTCTTTAAATAGTGGTTGTGGTCGTTGTCTTAAGGCGAATATCCGCTTAGATAAATGCAAAATACTGCGTAATAAGCCGGAATCAGTATAAGGCCCGTAATATTTATCTTTTTCTTTGCCTAGCTGGCGTTTGCGAGTAATGAAGATGCGGGGATAGTCTTCCGACCAAGTAATACAGACGTAGGGATATTTTTTATCATCTTTGAGCAGCACATTAAAGTATGGTTGATGCTGCTTAATTAAATTCGCTTCCAAGGCCAAGGCTTCGGCTTCAGTATCAGTGACGATAAATTCAATATCCGTCACCTGCTTGACCATTGTGGCGATGCGTTCAGTTTTATTGTAGCCGTCGCGAAAATAGGAACGAACACGCGATCGCAATTTTCGTGACTTACCTATATATATGATGCGATCGCTTCCGTCGCGCATGAAATACACTCCCGGTTCTGGTGGAATTTCCGCCAGCCGAGCTTCTAAACGTTCTGTGTCTTTTACCAGTGGTAGGATTGGAGCAGATGTTGTCACAACTTTCAGGTAACTTCACAAATTTACCTAATCCCATTCTAAGAAATTTCACTGATTTTTGCGTCCCTCAGTCAAAAGGCAGTAGCTCAACCCCTACACCCCTAAACCTGAACACGACAGGAGAATTACATAATGTTAGGTTTCGACCGCATTACATTTGACCCCCGCATTATGGCTGGACAAGCTTGTATTCGAGGAATGCGAGTTCCAGTTTCGTTAATTTTGAATTTGGTCGCTAATGGCAAAACTGTCACTGAAATTATCGAGGATTATCCCTATTTAGAACCGGAAGATGTTCAACAATCCTTAATGTATGCTGCTTGGTTGGCACGCGAACAAGTTTATCCCATAGTGGGTGAGAAAGTGGGATGAAATTTCTGGCAGATATGGGGATCTCACCACGTACCGTCAATTGGTTAAAAACTGCGGGTTATGATGCAGTACATCTGGTTGAAGAAGGTCTGGAAACACTCCCCGATGATGAAATTTTGGTAAAAGCTCGTTTGGAGGAACGAGTGTTATTAACAGTAGACTTGGATTTTGGTTATTTGTTAGCAGTGAGTGGCGCAACATTACCAAGCGTAATTCTGTTTCGATTAGGGAACGAAAGTTATGAAATCATTAATGAACGATTGGCAGAAGCATTAAATCGGTTTGAGCAAGATTTAGCCACCGGGGCAATTATTTCCGTCAGCGATCGCGATTTCCGTGTGAGACAATTGCCGATATAACTCAAATACTCTTACCTAAACATCAATATAAATGGCACTTCTTTACAATAGCTAGCTTGTAAAAATGCAGAAAGTCGCAGCTTTGAATAGTCCCGCCTGCTACTTCCCCCTGATGAACGGACGCTACGAAGTCAAGCCAGGGATGATGGCGTTTGGTTCATGTTTCGGTAATGGTCAAGCTGATAAGCAAGTATTTCAAATCGATGAAAACTTTGCTGATTACCGTCAGGCAAAACTTTTAGCCCGTGCAGAACGATTGAGTCAATACTATCAGACTTATAATTATTCTCAGACTGTAGCAGGTGCAATCGCTCGTTTGATAGTTGAGCGTCTTACACAAGAGCATCCACAATACTTTGACTACCAAAAATCGACGGCTAACACCTTCATATTTTATAGCCGACTGACCAACGAAAAACTTTATCTAGATGCAGACTGGGAATTACAGCAAGTCGAGGGTAGTACAGTTTCTCCTGTTTATACTTCTACCCTCGATGCTTTAGCAGCACAGATACAGGAAGATATTACAGTCATTTGCTGTGATGATGATGGATGTAATTGGCTAAGTGCCATTCATTTGTGTTATCCCAACCATTGGTCAGCTGAGGAAAAAATCGGTAAGGACTTTGCTGTAATACATACACCCGTGGCGGGTATAGAGAAAATTAATCGCCGGGCAGATGCGATCGTTAATACGATGATTTATCGTCAACCAATGGTGCGCTTTGCTTGGGGTTTGAGTACAGATACGCGCCTGAATCACCACCCTGAACCACCACCTGGTTTATTAGTTAGCCAGTGGGAAGGTAGAAGTTTTGACCCCCAAAACCCCAAACTTTACTTGCGAATTGAGCGACAAGTCATTTGGGGTCTACCAGAATATAAAACAGCATTATTTACGATTCGTACTTATTTCAGAGATTGTACTGCCCTCAAGCAAGATGCAATATTACGGGTTAAGCTGTGTGCTGCAATTAAGTCTATGTCGCCAGAGTCATTGATTTATAAAGGTTTAGCAGACAGCAAAGCCAATATTTTACGTTGGTTAAACACTGTCTGAATTACCAAGCCCCGTTGGGGCGGGTATAAGGGTGTAGGGGTGTAGGGGTGTAGGGGGAAGAAAGAGCAGCCAACGACCCAAGAGTTAAAAGCCTTGCCAATTGGGGCAAAACCGTGCTGGGCTTTTTTCCAATAATCCTCGTCCAACACTTTCAACCCCTATACCCTCATACCCTCATACCCTTACACCCCTAATTAAACCGAACAATCAAATAAATGTAAGCCTAGACGCTGGGATAGTTCTTCACAGACTTTGACCCCCCTCACACTATTTCCCCGATGATCTAAGGGTGGAGAAAACACAGCAATTCCCATCTTATGGGGAACAACTGCCAAAATACCACCACAAACGCCACTTTTAGCCGGAATTCCTACTTTATACGCCCACTCTCCCGCAAAGTTGTACATCCCACAGGTGTGCATCACACTGAGGATATCTTTTATATAGCGTTTATCCACAGCTTGTTCCCCTGTGATGGGGTTTGTCCCGCGATTTGCTAAAGTCGCCGCCATCACCGCTAAGTCCCGACAGTTCACCATGACGGCGCATTGTTGAAAATATAAGTCTAAGGCTTCTTCTATATTTTGGTTGATCATGCCAAAGTTGAGCATGAGGTGAGCCATTGCGCGGTTGCGGTGTCCGGTGCTGCGTTCGGAGGTAAATACGGAAATATCGACAAATACGTCATGACCAATGTAGCGGCGAAACATATCTAGTAAGCGGTTGAGGCGTTCGGTTGCTCCTGCACCTTTAATTAAACTGGTGGTGGCGATCGCTCCGGCGTTTACCATTGGGTTATACGGTCGCTTAGACTGCTCATCCAAAATAATGGCGTTAAAAGCATCCCCTGTGGGTTCTACTCCCACCCTTGTCAACACATAATCTCGTCCATGATCTTCTAAAGCTAGTCCGTAAGCAAATACTTTAGAAATCGATTGAATAGTAAATAGTTGTTGCGAATCGCCTACTTCGTATACGTGACCATCTACTGTAACAATACAAATACTAAATAAATCCGGGTTGACTTTTGCGAGTTCAGGAATATAGTTAGCAACGATTCCTTCCGGCAATGACTTGTATTTATCATGCAGTTCATTAATCACATCGCTGAGTGCAGAGGTGATAATTTCTAAATCTCCTTGATTGGTTTTGCTAATCATGAGGCTAATAGCTTGACTTTCTCAATCTTTTGCTGAACAATTGCGTCCTAATTTACAGATTAAATGTAAATTTTAATACGAGGTAAAAATACTCTACATAATTTTGATGCTGATTAAGCAATTTTTTGACATTAACTGCATTTTGAGTAAATCAAACTTCTGCTACAAGTGGTAGCAATTTTTGTTACTCATGATTACTGGAGCTTGATGTTACTGTAACTACATTTTTAACCTACATACAAAGTATTATTACATATTTTGGATCATGAAAAATATATAAATTTAAATATAAATTTAGTTCCAAAGATAGAATTTAAAGAGCTGTAATCGTTAATTTTAAACCCTTACGCAATAATGTTAAAAAAGTATAAAGTAAATTTATTTCAGTAGTTTTCTTGAGGTCAATTTGTAGTATATAAAATTATTATAAATTAAATAGGTTTCAATTATGTGTGTAAAATACGACTAAAGCTATAAACATTTATACGTAAAACACAAAGCCAAGACAAGACAACGCAAAACCCAAAAAATGTAAAGTTTTGTAAATAAAAAACTAGTATTCCGAAAAAAAGGATACATGGTCAAAATCCGCATTTGAACAAGGTTTTGACCTTGTTGGCGGAACTTAAATTTTCAAAAGGTGGTCATTCCTACGCTAAAACCCTGATCCCCAACCCTGAAAGTTCGTGTTAGTCTGTTGCAGTTATAAAACAGAAAGTAAAAGCGGAACGGATTCGCATCTTAGGAGAGTTTGCTAATAAGTAACTTACGAAACAAGCTCCCACAAACTAAGAAACTGCTGTTCTACAGTCGCTTTAAAATCGGACGCATGAATCAAAGACATTTGTGGACTATTGCCGCCCTATCTCTAACCATTTTGGGGACACCCTCAATTGGTCGGACTCAAACCACCGAACTCGACTCACTAGTTGCATCCAAAGCAACAGCCGGTGACGTGGTTAAGGTGGGGGAATTAAAATCTTCAGATGACGTTGTGAATACGAGAATTCATACTCATAACGTTGAAGGACGGAGGGCGGCAACTCTGTATATCCGAAACATTCCAGTTATTACCTTTTTGAGTTCTAAATCGGCCGTTGACACCCAAAAGAAACTAGGTGCAGTTGGTGATGCTAGTGACTCAGTTCAGGTAGCAAGTGCAGGAAATTTAGCGGATGCCAAGATCCTAGTCGGCTCGCTACCAAATGACCCAGTGCAGAGAGCCAGTCTAATGGCAGCGAGGATCAACCAAATGATCCGGGATAATGTGCAAGCTGATCAAATCAGTGTCAGTTGGAAGGGACAAAACGGAGCAAATCAAAACCAGAACAAAGGTGTCTCCAACCAACAACCGCCAGGCGATCGCTACACTATCAAAATCAAAAACCAAGAATTGGTGGAAATTAATCAAAACACCCGCCTGGCAGATACCACCAATGACTTAGCCAAAGATGCGTTGCAAGCCACAAATCGCCTACGAAGACTTATCGGCAACGCCTCTCCTCTTCAAGAAATTGCTAACTTACCATCCCGTTCAGGTGCATCAAGGTCTGTAGCCAATTTGCCCCAACAAATTGCTAGCAACATCAGACTCACCTTCCAAGGGATAGCTTCCTTTTACGGTCAAGGTTTCCACGGCAGACCCACTGCCACCGGCGAAAGATTCAATTCCGAAGCCATGACCGCAGCCCACCGTAGCTTACCCTTCGGCACCAGAGTGCGCGTCACCAATACCCGCAACGGTCGTTCTGTGATAGTGCGAATCAACGACAGAGGCCCATACATTCGGGGTAGGGTGATTGATTTATCCACAGGTGCAGCTAGAGTTCTCGGTATGATTGGTAGCGGCATTGCACCAGTTAGAATCGAAGTTCTAGGTCGGTAATATTGGTTATTGGGGACTGGGGATTGGGGACTGGGTAGATTTTACCCCAATGCCCAATGCTCCATGCCCCATCCCTAATTCCCCTAGTTATTCTGTTTCTTCCTTCTGTTTGAGAGATAAACTAACGGAGGAGATGCTAAAGAAGAACTAGGGGTATTTTTGTGCGCCTGTTGACGACAGTTGCAGCTTTACGTTGCTTTCTCAATAAACATCGCTGGGCAAATCAGCAGATAGAATCAGATGATCTCGCCCTAGAGGGAATGATTAACTGGCATCCCACAGCCATTGGTCTAGTACCAACTATGGGCAATTTGCATGAAGGCCATTTCAGCTTGATTACACGGGCGCGACAAGAAAATTCTACGGTAATTGTCAGTATTTTTGTTAATCCTCTGCAATTTGGCCCGAATGAAGATTTTGCCCGCTATCCTCGGACTCTAGAGCAAGACTGCAAATTATGTGAGCAAGCTGGAGTTGATGCAGTTTTTGCACCAGATCCGGAAGAAATGGGAATTAATCAGAATAATATACAAGAATCTCCAGTAACACAAGTAATACCTCCATCTGCTATGATATCTGGCTTGTGTGGTCTTTCTCGACCAGGTCACTTTCAGGGTGTGGCAACGATTGTGACTAAGCTTTTGAACTTAGTACAACCTGACCGAGCCTATTTCGGACAAAAGGATGGTCAGCAGCTAGCTATTATTAAAAAGTTGGTGACTGATTTGAATTTGCCAATGGAGATTGTTGCTTGTCCGATAGTGCGGGAAGCTTCTGGTTTAGCCTTGAGTTCTCGTAACCAGTATTTGACTGCTCAGGAAAAACAGCAAGCTGCTATGTTGTATCGTGGTTTGCAACAAGCTCAAGTAGCGTTTCAAAAAGGTATACGCGATCGCCATCAGCTCATAACCGCAGTACAACAAGAATTAGCCAAGGTCAGTACAGTAGCAGTGGAATATATTGAATTAGTTGAACCAAATACATTAATGTCTTTAAATCAAATTACGGAGGAAGGAATGCTAGCGATCGCCGCTCGTCTTGGTTCTACACGATTGATTGATAATATTATTTTGCGCGATCGCCAACCTATCATCGCTATTGATGGGCCGGCTGGGGCGGGAAAATCCACAGTCGCCCGTCAAGTAGCAGCAAATTTGGGTCTAGTTTATCTAGATACAGGTGCTATGTATCGGGCTATGACTTGGCTAGTTTTAGAACAAGGTATTGCCATTGATGATGAGTGTGCGATCGCCGAGTTAGCAAATCAATGTCACATTGAACTGACTCCTAGCTCAGATTTACAATCTCCGGTGCGGGTTTGGATCGATGGCAATGATGTTACTCAAGCCATTCGTTCTGTTGCTGTTACCTCTCAAGTATCCGCGATCGCTGCCCAAAGTGCTGTCCGGGAAGCCTTGGTAAAACAGCAGCAAATTTGGGGGAGAAAAGGCGGGTTAGTGGCTGAAGGTAGAGACATTGGTACTCATGTCTTCCCTGATGCTGAAATCAAAATCTTCTTAACCGCCTCCGTTAGCGAACGCGCCCGTCGTCGGCTACAGGATTTCCAAAAACAAGGTCAACCGACGGTCAGTCTAGAACAACTAGAAAAAGACATTGCTGAACGCGATTGGAAAGACAGCACCCGCAAAGTTTCCCCCTTGCAAAAAGCCCCAGACGCGATCGAACTGTCAACAGATGGACTGAGTATCTCAGATGTGACAAAACAGATTGTTAACTACTATCAGCAATGTTTTTCCCAGTAAAAATTGTTGGCTTTTGAGATTACAGGAAAAATTTCCACCTTTTTCCTCTTCCCCCATATCAGAAATTTCAAGGAGTAAGGCATTTAAAACTTACTCCCTGTTTTCATATCTATGGACAGAGGCGTGGTTGGCGTTTGAGTTTCTCAAGCATTCAGCACACCTCTATCTGTCCTGTTCCGTTTCTCTGTTCCCCACGAAAAACCCAAACTAGCAATTTGAGGAATAAAAGCAAATGGTTGTGGACATTTACATAAATTGAAGAGTCAACCCTAATTAACTTTTAAAAAAGTTTCGTATATAACATTTTAAAGCTTCTGCCGATAAAATCATCTGACTAAAGGATGATTTTTATACTTCAGATTTGAGCAAAATTTGACTAGAGTATTAGTAGCACTTCACAATTCCATTTCATCGCTCTCCTGTTATCCCTCCTGCCTTAACAGTTCCCTCTCTAAGTCGGTATGCTGATAGAATCAAACAGAATTGCCGTATGAATAACTATTCTTCCTAATTCGGCTGATTTAAAAAATATTGGGTACGAATATTCACTTTGGTAGTAGAATGACGATGTTAAGTTTTATATCCTAAGTATTAGGGATATAAAAACGGTAGACACAAGACCTGTAATTTCCTAAGCTGCCGCAATAGGTTTCAACTGGAAAACAGTAAAGAGAGGACTTCACAAAATGGCATTCACTCAACCCCCCTTACCTTTCGACTCTAATGCTTTAGAGCCATATGGCATGAAAGCTGAAACCTTCGAGTATCACTATGGTAAGCATCACAAAGCTTATGTAGATAACCTCAACAAGCTGACCGAAGGTACAGAGTTAGCTGATAAATCCCTAGAAGAAGTCATCCAAATTTCCTTTAAAGACCCCTCCAAAGCAGGGATTTTCAACAACGCCGCGCAAGTTTGGAATCACACCTTCTTCTGGAATTCCTTAAAACCCGCAGGTGGTGGCGCACCTACCGGCGACTTAGCTGCTAAAATTGATAGAGATTTTGGTAGCTTCGACAAATTCAAAGAAGAATTTTCTAATGCGGCTGCAACTCAATTTGGTAGTGGCTGGGCTTGGTTGGTTGACGATGGTGGTACACTCAAAGTAATAAAAACACCAAATGCTGAGAACCCTCTAGCTCATGGTAAAAAAGCACTGCTCACCATAGATGTTTGGGAACACGCCTACTACATTGATTTTAGAAATGCTCGTCCAGCATTTATCAAAAACTTCTTAGATCAATTGGTAAACTGGGACTTTGTTGCAGAAAACTTAGCTAAAGCTTAATTTGCAGTAATTTTTGCAGTTTTACTCAAAATTTCCATAAAGCAACAGTCACGACTTAAATCGTGGCTGTTTTATTCTCTAATTAGTAATGTATAGCGATATAGTTAAGGATTCACCTTGAGCGATCGCCAAAAACCAGACGCAGCATCGTCCTAAATCCTTAAAATTACCTTGATATTAACGAAATAGCGGAAAATTCTAGAAAATGAACAGTCAAGAACTCGCAAGATACATGGAAGCCACCGATAGCATAGCCAAACCCTGGTTATTAGTGCAGTTGCGGCTCAAAAAACTCCAAGAACGCAAAGACTTGATTTCAGAGGACGAATACGCCAACGAATTAGCAGACATCCACCAAGACCTGATGAATTTAGGTGAATGGTGGCGTGGTATTGAGGAAGAAGTATTTTAGGGATTGGGGACGGATCAATTCAAAATTCAAAATTCAAAATTCAAAATTCAAAATTAAAGATTCTGTTCCCTGTTCCCTAATGACTGTTGACTATTGACTATTGACTATTGACTATTGACTATGGATTATCGGGACGCAGGTGTTGATGTAGAAGCTGGTAGAGCTTTTGTTGATCAAATTCGCAATTTAGTTCACAGCACTTTTAGACCAGAAGTAATTGGTGGTTTGGGCGGTTTTGGGGGTTGTTTTGAAATCCCTGGTGGTTACAAACAACCTGTACTAGTTTCTGGTACCGATGGTGTGGGAACAAAGCTCAAAATTGCTCAAGTTCTCAACCGTCATGACACCGTTGGGATTGATTTAGTGGCTATGTGTGTCAATGATGTGTTGACATCAGGAGCAGAACCCTTATTCTTTCTTGATTATGTTGCCACAGGTAAGTTAGATAAAGAGCAACTGACGCAGGTAGTAGCTGGAATTGCATCAGGGTGTCAACTGGCTGGTTGTGCTTTATTGGGAGGAGAAACGGCCGAAATGCCTGGTTTCTACTCGGTGGGAGAATATGACTTGGCGGGTTTTTGTGTGGGAATCGTAGAAAAAAGCCAAATGCTTAACGGTTCTCAAGTGCAAGTGGGAGATGTGGCGATCGCATTGGCTAGTTCCGGTGTCCATAGCAATGGTTTAAGCTTAGTCAGAAAGATTGTCCAAGATGGTGGTTTTAGCTGGGACGATACACCAGAATTGTTAGGTGGTGCAACTATCGGTGCCACATTTATAGAACCTACACGCATCTATGTAAAACCTGTTTTAGCGGCACGACAAGCAGGTATAGACATTCACGGGATGGCACATATTACAGGGGGGGGTTTACCAGAAAATTTACCCAGGTGTTTGGCTCAAGGTCAATCTATGCAAATTAACCCCAAAAGTTGGACAATTCCCCCGATTTTCCAATGGTTGGCTCAGGCTGGCTCTGTAAGTGCGGAAGCGATGTATAACACTTTCAACATGGGAGTTGGTTTTGTACTACTCATCCCACCCCAACAAGTAGAACAGACAATTGAATTTTTTGCCACCAAGGATATTTCAGCTTTTGCGATTGGTGAAGTCATAGCTGGTGAAGGAACGTTAGTAGGGTTGTGATGAAAGTTAATTTTGATACCAATAATTAACTAAAATACTCAATGTTAGGGCAGGACGCTCCTACTGTGATACTTACACAGTAAGAATTACGTCAGTTATCGTTTCAGTAAGTAAAAACGGAGAAACAAACATTTGTTACTACTACTTATGATGGCAATTGAATATACTCATGACCGTTAGCATTTAGATTTGCTAACGTAGTCTTAACATATTGAAAAAATCTGACTGATAAAACGGAGAAAATAGCTTTCGGCACTAGTGACAAGTGCTGCAAGGTACTCATTTCTGGATTTGGCGTGTTGGTGTGAAGGAATCACGTATTTTTATTCAGAGGGGTTATGGTTGTAAATTTTGCCCGGACATCTGTGAATTGTGAACTCTTAGAAGAAGTGTTTCAGAATATAGATGCCCAAAGTTGTCCAAGGTTATTTAATTTTCATATGCACACCGTCCACTCAGACGGGAAATTGCAGCCAAATGTGTTGATGGAACAAGCGATCGCAATTGGTTTAAAAGGTTTAGCGATTACCGATCATCACACTATCGGTGGCTATGAAGCAGCCCAAAGTTGGCTAGAAGACTGGAAGTGGATAATCCTGGCGCATTTACTCCCTA
>NZ_PJIZ01000099.1 GCF_021596505.1 Nostoc sp. CMAA1605
CGGTACAGCCAATACCCTCGTTTATGTATCAGGTAAAGGTATTGTACTGCAAGAACCTTCTGTCGTAGCGATCGATCAAAACGAAAAGGTGGCTCTTGCAGTAGGAGAAGAAGCAAAAAAAATGCTCGGACGGACACCAGGTAATGTGATTGCCTTACGGCCTTTACGTGATGGTGTAATTGCCGATTTCGACACCGCAGAGTTAATGCTGAAAAGCTTCATTCAGCGAGTCAATGAAGGTAGGTCTTTGATATTACCTCGGATTGTCATCGGTATACCTAGTGGTGTCACGGGTGTAGAAAGACGAGCTGTCATGGATGCAGCCGCGCAAGCTGGAGCTAGAGAAGTTTATCTAATCGATGAACCAGTAGCAGCAGCCATTGGTGCAGGACTTCCTGTTGCTGAACCCACTGGCAATATGATTATTGATATTGGCGGCGGAACCACAGAAGTAGCTGTACTGAGCTTGCAAGGAACCGTGTTAAGTGAATCAGTACGCATTGCCGGTGATGAATTAACCGAATCCATCATCATGTATCTCAAAAAAGTACATAACCTAGTCATTGGTGAACGGACTGCGGAAGACATTAAAATTCGCATTGGTTCTGCTTACCCCACCCATGATGATGAAAACGCCATCATGGAAGTCCGGGGTTTACACTTGCTGTCTGGTTTACCTAGAACAGTTACCATCAAAGGGCCAGAAATTCGGGAAAGTATGTTAGAACCGCTATCTGTGATTATTGAAGCGGTGAAGCGGACTTTAGAACGTACACCCCCTGAATTGGCAGCAGACATCATCGATAGAGGCATTATGCTCGCTGGTGGCGGTGCTTTACTCAAAGGGATAGACACCTTAATTAGCCACGAAACAGGAATTGTGACTCATATTGCGGCTGATCCTCTCAGCTGCGTTGTGTTAGGAACGGGACGTGTGCTAGAAAACTTCAAACAGCTAGAAAGGGTGTTCAGCGGCCGCTCTCGCAATATGTAATCAAAAAAAATTTGGATATTGGGTTCTATTTGACTGTAATTTGGGTTTTATATAAATAGAATCCAGTATCTTTTAATTTATAGAAATAGGTTTATAGATGGTTACTGTACGTCGTTGGTGGGAGCGCAAAACCCTACATTTAAGTTTAGTCGCCTTAGCTTTGGGCGGTGCTTGGATACTACGCCAAACTCAAGGAGAATTTTTACTGGAAGTATACCAAGCAATTACTCGTCCTTTGCAAATGCTGCCGGCAGGGATAAGTCCTGAAGAACGCCAAGAAGAATTACTCAAAAATGCGCGTTTTTTGGAGTTGCAAGCCAAAATTACTGAACTAGAAAATCAAAATCAAAAATTGCAAGACTTACTAGGCTACGTTCAGAAAGAGCCGGCTTCCTCACGGCCAATTCCCGCTAGGGTAATCGGACGCAGTGCAGATCATTGGTGGCAACAAGTAACCATTAACCGTGGCTCAAATGCTGGCATTCGTGAAGGTTATGTGGTCAAATCTGAAGGTGGATTAGTGGGTTTAGTGGAAAGCGTCACCCCTAACACTAGTCGCATTTTGTTAATTAGTGATATCAAAAGCCAAGTTGGTGTGACTGTTAGCCGCACTTCTGCCAAAGGCGTATTAAGGGGAGATTCTTCTGCGGAAGGGGTATTGGAATTTTATGAAAAAGTTCCAAATGTGAAAGTGGGAGATGTAGTTTCTACATCGATGTACAGTCAGAAATTCCCCGCAGGTTTTGCTGTAGGACGAATCAAATCACTAGATTTGAAAAAACTTCCCGCTTCTGTAGCTAAAGTAGAACTTTTTCCGGCTCTGAGTTCACTAGATTGGGTTGCTGTCTATCCCAACACGAAAAATTCAGAGTCAGAAACTCAGCAATCAGCGAAGACAGAAAAGAGTCAATAGTCAACAGTCAACAGTCAACAGTCACTCAAAATGGTGAAGATACCTTCATTTGGTGGTAAGTCTAAACCGCCAGAACGCCGCCGCACTAGAAGGAAAACTTTGGCGGATTTGCATCCAGCTTGGTTACAGGTAATGAATTGGGGCATTATAGTTGGCTCTGTGCTTTTATGCTTGCTGTTATTACCTACTCGCTTTCCAGGCACGGAATTATTGGGAATTGGGCCGAATTGGCTATTAATTTGGGTTGTTGCTTGGAGTGTCAAGCGGTCTTTTTGGTCAGGAACTTTAGCAGGAATTATCTTAGGTTTACTGCAAGATGCGATAACTTCACCCCATCCATCTCATGCCATTACATTGGGGTTAGTAGGATTTCTCACTGCCATACTGCAAAAGCAACGTTTTATTCAAGAAGATTTCATCTCTATTGCTTTGATTGTCTTTGTGATGGCAGTTGTATCAGAAACCTTATTTGGATTTTTACTAGGTGTAGGAAGCGATCGCATTTCCCAAGATTTCATCTGGGCATACTATCAACGCGTCACCCTAGCCTCTGCCATTCTCAGCAGCCTCTGGGCCCCTGTCTTGTATTACCCGCTTAACCTGTGGTGGGAAAAAATGAAAGTTAGTTATTAGTCATCAGTCATTAGTCATTAGTCATTAGTCATTAGTCCATAGTCAACAGTCAATAGTCTATAGTCCATAGTTTTTTCTTCCTGCTACCTTGTCTACCTTGTCTCCTTTTCCCAGTCCCCAATCCCCAATCCCCAATCCCCAATCCACAAAATCGTACTGTTTAGGTATCGCTATTCAAGCAGTTAGCGTGCAGAATATTTACAGTATTGCCCAAGATTTATGGATAACTTGCCAGTGGTTGCTCAAGGGGATGCCTCTCTATCAAATAACATTCATGATCATGAGTTTTTTAGTGCGATCGCCAAATAATTCTCATTCACAAACACCACAGTCTGTAGGTAGTGAATTTGACCAGGCGATGATGCGGCGTTGTTTGGAACTTGCCCGCCGTGCTTTAGGACGCACTTCACCAAATCCGTTAGTAGGGGCAGTAATTGTTAAAAATGGCACAATTGTTGGGGAAGGTTTTCACCCCCGTGCTGGTGAACCTCATGCAGAGGTTTTTGCTCTGAGAGCCGCCGGAGATTTAGCCCGTGGTGCTACAGTCTATGTCAGTCTCGAACCTTGTAACCACTATGGACGGACTCCCCCTTGTTCTAAAGCTTTAGTGGCGGCTGGTGTGGCTAAGGTGGTAGTAGGGATGGTTGATCCGAACCCGTTAGTAGCTGGTGGTGGAATTAACACTCTACGGGCGGCGGGAATAGAGGTTTTGGTGGGTGTAGAATCGGAAGCTTGTCAACAACTGAACGAAGGTTTTGTGCATCGCATTCTGCACAAACGCCCTCTAGGAATTTTAAAATACGCCATGACTTTAGATGGCAAAATCGCTACTAATTCCGGTCATAGTGCTTGGGTAACAAACCAAACCGCCCGTAGCGAAGTACACCAACTACGGGCTGCTTGTGATGCGGTGATTGTTGGTGGTAATACTGTGCGCCAAGATAATCCTTATCTGACTAGCCATCAAGCAGAAGCGCATAATCCCCTGCGGGTGGTAATGAGTCGTTCTCTGAATTTACCTACTGATGCTCATTTGTGGGACATCACAGAAGCACCTACTCTGGTACTCACCCAAGCCGGTGCTAACCCAGATTTCCAAAAATTCTTACAAGAAAAAGGAGTGGAGGTATTAGAGTTACCTTCTCTCACACCACAAGCAACCATAGAGTATTTATATGAACGAGGTTTTTGTAGTGTGCTGTGGGAATGTGGCGGGACTTTAGCCGCAAAAGCTATATCTGAAGGTGCAGTGCAGAAAATCTTAGCTTTTATTGCTCCCAAAATTATTGGTGGTAATCATGCGCCTACACCTGTAGGTGACTTAGGTTTAACCAATATGACAGAAGCCTTAATTTTAGAGCGTGTGCGTTGGCGTGTCGTTGACGGTGATTGTTTAGTAGAGGGTTATTTACCACAAAAACACTAACCAATGTGCAATTTTGAAGTTCGTTTTCAGCAACTCAATTGAGCGACTGGCAATTTTTTGAGAGTTGCAGTATTTAAACTATCCGATTTTTGCTGACGCAGTGATTGGATATTTTTTTCATGGGAATTATCCGAAAATCTCCAAACAGCATCCCCCCTGGGTGCAGTCTACCTCACATGATTTTCCATCAAATTCCCTTAAACTATGGACGAAATCATAGTTAATCTGTTACTATAAACACTGTCTTTCGTAAGCAATATCACGTATCAAAGATAGCCGAGATTGAATATAGTCAATCAGGCAATCGGTTTCACTCGGCTCTAATAATGCTTGGGCTGTAGTCTGGTGTGTCAACCATTGCACTAAGCTAGCATCATCCATCTGCAAAAGAGTTTTGGTGTGAGAGTTTTCAATCACAGCCCACAGTTGACGCAGAATTTTAGGAGTCATTAGACCTCAATATTTAACATTCAGCTCAGTTGTTTTCAGATTACACAATTACAGCAACAGATCACGAATTAAAGTACAAGCTGAGACAAGTATTATCAAAAACTTAATATAGAGATTTAAAACTTGATTAAGTTTAAGAATGTAGGCACCACATTCAATTATTAACAAAAGTTAAAATTAAGTGTATTGCTGTGTTGATAATGAGATGAGCAAGGAAGACGATTCAAAACACTAACACGATAATGCACATTTACTTGAAATGTACTCAGAAAAAATACTTGTTATCAGACGCTTAATAACTGATTGATTTAAGGAAATTCTAGCATTTATGTGCAGAAAATGGATAATTAGTATTATGTTGCAAATATTAAAAACTAGGGTTGTAAGGGTGTGGGTGTATCAGGGTATAGGGGAAGGAAAGGCAATATGTGCATTTCTTAATGAGAATTTTCTGAGTGAAACTCAACATTAATCAATCTTCGTACTCTACCCAACTATTAGGTGTCTCAGAAACATGGACTTTGAGTTGTGTTTCTGGTGGTAATTTCTTCTTAGTTTCATCATAGATATACTTAGCGATCATTTCCGCAGTTGTTTCGTATTCAGGAGGCATAATTTCATTAAGAACACCATGATCTAGCCCTCCTTTTGTAGAATCTTGCTTTGCCCAGCGTAAAGTTCTAAAATCGGCTACCATCACCGGATGTGGACAATATTGTGAAGCGTGTAGTTGTGTGGATGTAACTTCAATACGAACTTGATAATTATGTCCGTGCATTCGGCCGCAGGGGCCGTTGTAATCTTTAATGTAGTGAGCAGCATTAAAGGTAAATTCTGTGACAACTTTCCATTTAGGCATTTGAATACAACCTCACAATCGCTTATTAAATTAAGCACTATATTTATTTATATTATGAGAGTGAATAATCATGTATTTACACTTATTGCTTAATACTTGATTAAATTATCTAGATGATGAGTGTGTTTGTAAAGTTCATATAAGATGTATCTAGATGAACAGATATTCATGTATTAAGCTATTTTTGAGTTTGATTCACTCTCTCAAAATTACACTACTCTCCAACATCCAAGTTAAATGAGAAGTTTTGATCAACTACTCTATAACTACCCTCATATTTCATTATAGGAACATTAACACGGTGTTGTCCGGCTGCTAATTGCCATGAATCTTGGAAATTGCTGACATTGTGACAACCTGTATTAGTAGGGAAACTGCTAGAGGTGAGTAAAACATTTTGATAATTATTATTCCCATTTTTGAATAAATGTGCCTTGGCTGTTAATTTGTTGACTTTTATTTGGGGTGGTATGCAATAAGTTAAGTTTAACAATTTGATTGTGTCTCCAGTTTGTAGTGGTAGGCGATCGCTATATTTAACTTGTTGTGGTTCATCGCTGTTAATTTGAACAGTGAGATGAGCGACGCATACTTTATTGGCAAGAATGGGATGACATTCTGAATTAGTAAGATTTGATGGATTTTGAGGAATAGGATTAGTAGAAATATTTGGTTGCGGACTGGGTTTATTGATAAAAGCTACGGCTAAAGTTGTGCTAGCGGTAATCAGAGCAACTAGGATAGGATTGATAGATTTCAGTGTGGATGGTTTCATATTTAGATAACTCCAGAAATTTGTTAATTCTTATTTATTAAGTTATCTGGGTATTTCTCATTTGTCGGTATGTAGAGGTAGGAAGAATTACTGCTGCTAATTTTTCATTTAGGTAGGTGAAAGTAGGTTGGGTTGACGTAAGGAAACCCAACACCGATATCCATGTTGGGTTTCGCTTTGCCACGCCACTACGTATCTGACATTTATGCAAAAATATGCTCGATTTTGAGGTAGTATGAATAACTGCCAGTCATTTGTAGCAACTAATGAACGGAGAAGACGCATTTAATTTTATTAATAGCTTGGTTGCTTCCAAAAATGGATCTGGTTTTAGTGTTTCTGAAAAAGCTGTGTTTTTAGGAATATGGGAAGGTAAGACTTATCCTGTTATTGCTGAAGAAATCCATTTTGGGGAGCAATCTGTAAAAGAAATAGGAGGTAGGTTATTTAATAAGATTTCTGAAGTGTCTCAAGTAGAAATCAAGATTCAGAAAAATAATTTTAAAATCTCAATAGAGAAAATATATAAACAGCAATCTACACAAATTGTAACTACCCCAAAACCTACTTTACAACTTATCAACCCTTTTATTCCACAACAAGGGAGAGTAGAAGATGCACAGCTATTTTTCGGGCGGAAGCGGGAAATACAACGGATATTTGAGGTGCTGAATAGTGGTAGTAGTGTAGTTATTTTAGGGGAAGAAGGAATTGGAAAGTCTTCTCTGTTATGGGCAATTTGTCAACAAGCAGAAAATCAGCTTCAGCGTCAGCCAGTATTTCTAGATTTGAATTGGGTTCATGATGAGGAAGAATTCTACACAGCTTTGTGCTGTGAGATGGGTATCCCTGAAAGTAAGGGTTATATGCTGACTCGCAATTTACGAGATAAACGAGTGTTGCTAGCTATAGATAATGTAGGTAAGTTGAGTTGGCAAGGGTTTACTCGCCAAGTGCGGGATTATTTGCGGGGTTTAGCTGAGGGTAGTAATATACGGTTGGTTTTAGCTGCGACTGAACCTTTAGATAAGTTATTTAATGATAGTCAGGATAATGGTAAAACTTCGCCACTGGCGGGGATTTGTCAAGAGGAACATATCAAGCCGTGGGATGAAATCAGCATCCGTGATTTTATCAACAGTCGTTTAGCTATGACTTCTGTGAGTTTTGCTGAGGAAGAAATCATGCAACTGATTCAAGAAAGTGGCGGACATCCTCGCAAACTGATGCAGTCGTGTTATCGAATTTACGCATATTATATGTAGGGTATAAAATTAAATAAAGTGCTTTGATACATTGAAAAATAATACTTCTAATAAACAAAGTAAAATTGTCTTTATTATCTAATTCATAGGAAATTGATTTTTGATTTGAGTTTTTTGAAACTGTGAAAATAGAGGAGCGATAATGAGTCAAACTACTCCAATACCCCAGCTAGACCTATTATCTCAATCGAGGAGGATTCTATCGCTGTCTAATCCTTGGGATTATGTACGCCTACTATATTGGGTTTTTTTCTTTCCTCAAGCTTTACAATGTTATACAATTTGGCACACACAAAATTTACCTGAAGACTTCTTCATCCAGACAAATATAAATTGGAAATATCTTTGGAAATTATTGCCGAATAGTAGTCTTCGTCAATTATGTTTACAAAGTATAATATTAGTAATTATTCCATCCTTGATCCAAGTTTTTATTTTTAATATATTAGGGTTTAGATTAGGATATTTAAATGTATTAAAAGGTGTCGCGTTTCTATTTTTTACTTCCATATTTATTGTTTTATTACTATTTATGAGTTTATCGGATACACATCAGTCTTTTATCAAATTTTGGGACAATTGGATAAGTTGGGGACTCCCTTTATTTATTACCTTAAGTATTAATTTAAATTTGTTTTTTAATATTAGTGAACTACCATCGAAAGAAGGAACGTACAATTTGTTGGCTATTTTATTTTTTATAATACTAAGGATTATTTGGTTAACTATATCTATTAACACAGCTTTTGCAATATTACTAAATACAGTAGAATTTGAATTTTATTTAGTTTTTGGTATATTTTCCTCTTTTTTTATAATACTTATCAACTCTATAAATAGTTTTCAATATATTCCACCAGAATTTAATATTTTTACAAAAATACTATTTTCTTTATTATTATTTTTATTATCTGTAATATCTCTATGCTTAGTAATTCTACGTCCTGATGATTGGCTTTTAAGCCTATTTCTAAGACAAAATACATTTCAAAATAATGCAGCCATACAATTGCCTCACATAACCCCAATCCCTTTACCAAAATTATCTGAACAGTTACAGAAATGGTTGAACTCTAATTGGGAAGAGGGGATAATAAATGCTAAAACAATTTTTTATTCTACTTGTCAATTTATACCAGTGATAAATGCCATCAATCGTGTTTTATCAAAAACACCTTTAGAGCAAGTTGTACAGCGTATTTCTCAATTAGCTGAACCTCCTTGTAATTGGGAGTTAATCCGTTGCCTTTGTGGATACTTTTTCCCTTTATACTACTCTTTAAATACTCCTGTTTCTGCTACTGCTGCTGGTTTTTGGTTTCTGCATAAAAAAAATATTTACCAGTCAGAAAAGGCTTTTTATAATGTAAGTTCTCTAAACTATGGGTCAGAGATGTTTAATCTCACTCAAACACTTTTTGTATTTGATAAAGCTAAAAATATAAATAATATTGCTGCTCTTAAACTACCCAATTTTCCCAAACAACCTTTGTTGCGTTCAGATACTTGGAAGGCAATTGCTAGCTTACGTGGAATAGCAGAGGATATCAAGGTTATTAAAAATAGTTCATCTCGTTCCTCTAGAGCTTTTGCCTTAAGTCGTGCTATTGGAGAACTGAAAAATCTGAGAAATCAACGTGATACTTTACCTGAACTTGAACGAGACCTAATTAACACAATAGTGATCAAGTGGTCAGTTGCTTTAATGGATGTAGCTACAGAGGTTGGACAAATTCGCATCGACAATCGAGTAACTAATTCTTACATAGTTGGTGATCCCGTTCGAGGTAAGCTCTTTATTGGAAGGGAAGATGTTATTAGACAACTAAAAGAACTATGGGTAATGGGTAATCAACTCCAGTCTGTCGTTCTTTACGGTCACAGACGCATGGGTAAAACTTCAATTTTGCTGAATGCGTCTCAAAGTCTAGGCTCAGGCATACAGTTAGCTTACGTCAATTTGCTGCGTTTGGGGGATAGTCCCCAAGGTGTGGGTGAGGTGCTAATAGCAATTAGTGATGAAATTTCTCAAACAGTGAAACTTCCACCACCAAATGACGCGGATTTATTGAATCTTTCCTATAGAACTTTTGAACGCTATTTAAAACAGGTGGAAGCACAGTTAGAGACTGGGTTAATTATTGCTTTAGATGAATTCGAGAAAATTGAGGAACTGATTGAAGCGGGAAAAATACCTCCAGATTTTATGGGTTATCTGCGGGGGTTGGTGCAAATGAGTTCTAAAGTGGCTTTTGCTTTTGCTGGGTTGCACACTTTAGAGGAGATGACAGCAGATTATTTTCAACCCTTTTTCGCTAGCGTGATTCCTATTCATATCAAATTTCTGGAACGTGCAGCTACTCGCCAAATTTTAGCTAACCCAGGTGAAGATTTTCTCCTTGACTATACACCAGAAGTTTTAGAAGAAATCTATGCTTTAACGCATGGTCAGCCATATTTAGTCCAACTATTAGGGTTTCAGTTGGTGCGCCGCTACAATGACCAAGTTTTTGAGCAAGGAAGATCCCGTGACCCTGTGTTTACGGTAGATGATGTAGAGGCTGTGATTAATAATCCTGAGTTTTTCCAGCGTGGACGCTACTATTTTGATGGGGTTTGGGGTCAGGCGGCGCAAGATGTGGAGGGTCAGCAGGAGATATTAAAAGTGCTTGCACCTTATGTAGAGGGGTTGAGTTTTGATGCCTTAGCTGAGTCTACGGGGATGAGTGGTGAGGGGTTGCAAAGGGCGTTAGATACTTTAAAGCGTCATGATGTGGTTGAGGAAGTTGGGGGAGGGTGGCGAATTATGGTGGAGTTGTTCCGGCGTTGGGTTGTGCAGTGGAAGGTGTGAAAAGCTCACGCAGAGGCGCAGAGGCGCAGAAAAGATTGCAAAGAATCGACTCTACTTTGGTCTGAGGAAATGACAACAACTCAACAAAAAGATATAGCATATACTGAGCATCGACCTTAGCAGTCCCCAAGTGGACGATTGATTGTTGTGCAACCAGTAGACTTTACGACTCTGACAGCCGCTTGTAGCGAACTCCGCACACACTGGCTACCTTCACGTTTAGAGCAAGTGTATCAGCGCGATCGCTATACTATTGCTATAGCTCTCCGTACTCTCAAAACTAGAGGTTGGCTAGAAGTATCTTGGCATCCTCAAGCTGCACATATTAGCATTGGTAGTCCGCCACCACGCACTCCAGATACTTTTACCTTTAGCCAACAGTTAATACATCAGTTGGGTGGTTTAGCTTTGGTAGCCATTGAGGCGATCGCACCTTGGGAAAGGGTGATAGATTTACAATTTGCCCGTCGTCCTGGTGAGGAAGCACTATATCATCTCTATGCGGAGATTATGGGCAAATATAGCAATGTCATCCTCACGGAAGCTAATAATCTCATCATTACTGCGGCTCATCAAGTCAGTCAGCAGCAGTCTAGTGTCCGTCCCATTCAAACGGGACAAATCTATGAAACGCCACCCAAACTGACGGGAACTGTCCCTAGTTTGAGTGAATCCCCGACACGTTGGCAAGAAAGGGTGAGTTTAGTCCCAGGGGCGATAAAAAAGCAGTTACTCAAAAGTTATAGTGGTTTGAGTGCGGCTTTAGTTGAGTCGATGTTGCTGGCGGCGCATATTGCACCAGAGACTAACACTGATACTCTCAAATCAGAAGATTGGCAAAGATTGTGGGAAAAGTGGCAGTTATGGCTGCAAACTTTAAACAATGGTAATTTTCAGCCTGCTTGGACTCCCAATGGTTACACGGTGATGGGTTGGGGTGGAATTGCACCAGTTCAAGATATTCAGACGTTAATTAATGAGTATTACACAGGACAACTGAATCAGCAGATATTTACGCAATTACGCCATCAACTGAGCCAAAAGTTGAGTAATATTTTAGGTAAATTGCGGAATAAAGCGCAGACATTTAGCGATCGCCTGCAACAATCAGATCAAGCTGATGATTATCGTCAAAAGGCTGATTTATTGATGGCGCATTTACACGAATGGCAACCAGGGATGAAAACCATTACCCTGCAAGACTTTGAGACTGGTGAACCTGTAGCGATCGCCCTTCAGCCAGATAAAAACGCTGTTCAAAATGCCCAAAATCTCTACAAACAGCACCAAAAACTTAAACGCGCCCGTATTGCTGTAGAACCATTACTCAAAGATGTACAAGCAGAAATTGATTATTTAGAACAAGTTGAAGCGGCAATTTCTCAGATAGAAAATTATCAAACTGCTGAGGATTTACAAGCTTTGGAAGAAATTCGCGATGAATTAATTGGACAAAAATATTTAGAAGAATTAGATTATCGTCGTCGGAGTAATGATAGTCCCAGTATCAACTTTCGTAACTATTCCACACCGAATGGTTTTCAAGTTTTAATTGGTCGTAATAATAGCCAAAATGACCAATTAACCTTTCGCGTAGCAGGCGATTATGATTTATGGTTTCATGCACAGGAAATTCCTGGTAGTCATGTTTTATTGCGTTTAGAACCTGGTGCTGTTCCAGATACCACAGATTTACAATTCGTCGCTAACCTTGCAGCTTATTACAGTCGCGCCCGCCAAAGTGAACAAGTAGCGGTAGTTTACACCGAGCCGAAACACGTCTACAAACCCAAAGGTGCAAAACCAGGAATTGCTATTTACAAACAAGAACGGATTATTTGGGGAAAACCCCAGATGGTGGAATAATATCGGTATCATCTACTGATTGGAGATTGTCATGGTAACTCAAACCAATCCTCCGCAAAATGTGATTGATTGTTTGCAGATTATTTTAGATGCGATCGCTACGGGAAATTATGAGCTTTTTCTCAGCGTTGGTAATGCAGACTACAAAGCGGGTATTACCAAGGAAATGTTTGACTCAGTTAGTTCCCACCTTTCTCCACGGATGTCTGAGGGTTATACAACTACTTACTTTGGTCAACTTAAACAACGGGAATATCAAACCTATTTGTGGAAACTAAGTTTTGCTGATGCGGGAGATGAGTTTGTCATACGGATGGCTGTGAATGAATACAAGGTTGGTGGTATTTCGATTACCTAATGTCTTTCAATACAGCAAAAGCAAAATGTAAAAATCTTTTGCTTTTACTATATTGATATTTAGTCAAAATGCTTTAGTTTTTATTTATTCTGTAATCTCAGATCAATCACAGAAGCATTAAAGTTGTAATTAAAACCTTCTAACTCGAAAGGCATACCAATTTTCACCTTACTGTTACCTAAAACTGGCCCATCTTTGGTAACTTCTGCTTGACCTTCTAAAGTCAAAAGCATATCTGTACTAAAGTTATTTTTTCTGGGGTCGTCCAATTCTTTAACAGAACCATCTGGTTGACCAACGGTTAAAGTTCTAGGTAGCACTTTTACAGATTTAATCCCAATTTCGCCATAAGGTTGATTACGGATAATCACTTTAGTTTTACCACCGGATTTAAAACCTTGGTCAGATAACTGCTGAGGATCACGCACATTCAAACCACGAACAACTAAATCTACCTCTATCGGCGTTTTTTTCGCTCCTACTTGAGCAATTGATCCACCAGTCCCCGGAAAAACAAAAATCCCAAATATTACTAACAGAATAACTAACCCAGCAAACAGGTCAAGTATATTGATTTTGCCAAACAAGCGACCTTTGGAATCTAAAATAGCCATAATATATTCTTCCAGAGCAGATTCAAGTAATTGATTTTAGCAACAAGTTTGATAGTAGGGGCATGGGGCATGGGGCATTGGGCATTGGGCATTGGGCATTGGGCATTGGGCATTGGGGTTAAAGTTTCTTCTTGTGCCTCTGTTTCCCTGCTTGTTACCTTGGGTCTTGAGGGATATTGAGGGGTTGACCATTGCGGTCATATACAGCAATATCCCACTGTCCGTTATTACTAAATTCAAAGGCAATTGTAGTACCATCAGCATTAATTGTGGGATTACGGACTTCGGCTTGCAGATTAGCTGTTAGATTACGTGATTGGCGTGTTTCGCGGTCATAGAGAAAAATTGCCGATCGCCCCTGACGACTAGCAGCAAATACAATATAACGAGCATCTTCAGAAACGCTGGGATGAGATGCAATAGTATCAAAGGCATTTAATCCTGGTAAATCCATTAAATTACGCGTCAGAGTGTCAAATAAATAAACATCTTGACTACCCCGGCGATCGCTAGTAAACACAATATACCTTCCCGAACTTTGCGGACTAAGTTCCGATGCCAGACTATTGAGACTCCTTCCCCCAGGATCAAACGGATAATTCACCAATCGAGGATAACCAAAACACCCGTTAACAATCCCGCACAAGCAAATATAGGAATAAAAGTAATAGGTTTAGTCATTAGTCATTAGTCATTAGTCATTAGTCATTAGTGTTTTATTCCTTGTCTCCCTTGTCTCCCTTGTCTCCCTTGTCTCCCTTGTCTCCCATGCCCAATGCCCCATACCCCATGCCCATATCTACTGCGGTGGCTCAACGGTTGCACCATTGGGAATATCTAATTCAATAGTCGGCCCCCGATCTAGAACTTCAATGTCCCACTGACCACGGGCTGCGGTTTCAAACACAATATACCGTCCATCGGGGCTGATAGCCGGATTTCTGACCCAACCGCGATAAGTTGGGGTGACAACTTGTGATTGTTGTGTAGCGCGATCGTACAGTGCTACTACTGGTCTACCTTGGTCACTGGTTAAGTAAGCAATGTAACGTCCTGTGTAGCTGAGGCTGGGACTTTCGACAATTGTCTCTCGTCGGTTTAGCCCTGGCAGGGAAATGAAACTTTGTTGTCGCAAATCATACACAAGCAACTGATGAGTATTATTACGATGGGAAATGAACGCTAAAAAGCGACCATTACCACTTAAGGCTGGTTGCTCTTCTGTGTAGCGACTATTGAGGGAAGTAGGCCCAAGGGGTAAATCACCAGAGCCACAAGAGGTTAACAAACTTGTAAAACCAAAAATTAGGCTCCAATAAATTGGTTTTTGAAGCCAGAACTGAGAAGTAAATTTTTTCACCTCAGATATTTACTTGTTGCTGTCGCTTATCAGCTTACATCTATCACGGCTGATTTATAGATCATCGTAATCTGTAGATTTATCAGAGTTAGTCTCTGATTCGTCTATGGGTTTATACGGTACATAATCAGTTGGGATAGCTTCATCATCTTCTATCGGTCGGCGGGGAATACTATCAGCAGGTGGACGGCGTTTTCTGGGTCTGGTGGGCGGTGTATCCTCGTTTACTTCTGGACGCGGAGAATTGTTATTACTCCGTCGGGAATTTCTTCTGGTTTCCCTACTAGAACTTTCCCAATCATCAGTTTCTCTAGAAGAGGAAGTACCCCAATCCTCTTGATCGTATCTTTCTGTATTCCGAGACGATGGACGGGTGGAACGATTGCGGGATGGTCTATCTGTTGATTCTGGGCGATCGCTACTGCTGCGGCGATCGCGGCGTGGGGTTGGCTCATCGTAATAATCATCCCGTGAGGAGCGATCGTCCCTACCAGGACGAATGCGGGGACGTACAGGACGTTCTTCCTCTTCTTCTTCCTCTTGATACGGTAGTGGTTCATAATCGTCTTCCACTTCCGCTTCATAACCACCGCGTCTGCGCTTATAGGAATAGTCTCTGCTAACTTCCCTCTCATCTACAATCGGTGTATTGCGTTTAGCTTGTTGAGTAGCAATACTCCGTAACCGAATACTTTCAACAGCAAAAAATACCGTTGTCCCCACTAACAGCAGTTGACCAAATTGCAAAATCGGGTCTAAACGCCATCCTTGGAAAATTAAAATGAAGCCGCATAGCAAGCCTACAGCCGCAAAAAATATATCTTGATCTCTTGACAGTTCTGGACGCACAGTCCGGAGAAAATATAGTGCAGCCCCAGCTACAGCCAGGAAAATTCCTAAAAATGTGGCTGGAGTAGACCCTACATTTATCTGAGCCAGAACACTGGCTGAGTTCAGCCCAAAATTTAGCATTGTTCTTTTCCTAATATCAAATCTATGTTAACGAGCCACACTTAAAACTACTACTCTACGCAATCACAATTTGACACTCTCCGCCCTAAAAGTTCGGAGATTCTACATTCAATGACTCGCCGTTAGACAGCAGGCTTGCACCAACCGCCCAAGAGGGCAAATCTCCTGTAGCGTAAGTTCCGGTATGCCCTACCGTACTGAGTCCTCGCCTCAAAATATTGATTGCTGCATTGATATCTCTGTCTTCCACGTATCCACAATGAGGACAAACATGAGTCCTGGTAGACAAAGATTTCTTCACTTTTTCGCCACAATTAGAACAATTTTGACTTGTGTTGTGGGGAGGAACTGCAATAGTTACTTTCCCATATTTATGACCAAAATATTCTAACCATTGCCTGAAGGCATACCAACCAGCATCAGAAATTGATTTAGCTAGATGTCGATTACGTACCAAACCCTTCACATTTAAATCTTCATAGGCTACCAAATCGTTAGATTGGATGACGGAGTATGCTAGTCTCTTGCAATACTCTTTTCGCTGCCTACTTACTTTTAAATGCTTACGAGCATATCTATTTCTAGCTTTGTGGTAATTGTTTGATTGTTTTTGCTTGGCTTTTTTTTTCTCTTTGCTGAACTTCTTAGACTTTTTGCGGTTGGCACGGTTTAACTGTTTTTCTGACTGACGGTAGAACTTGGGTGAAGGTTCACTATTACCTTTGTTATCTGCAATGAAGTATTTCACTCCCAAGTCAATACCAACTACTTGATTTGTAGGTTGACTTTCTATTCTGACATCAGCGTCAATTGCAAATTGAGCATAATACCCATCAGCACGACGCACTAAACGAACACGTTTAATTTGCTTGATATCGTAATAGTTTAGGTCGTAAGTCCCTTTTAGTTTGAGAGTGCCTATACCTTTCTTATCTGAGAAGGTGATAGATTTACGAGTTTCTGAAAGTTTCCATCCAGATGATTTATATTCAACTGAACGGCAGTTTTTCTTAAATTTAGGAAAACCCTTCTTGCCCTTAATTTTCTTTTTAGAGTTAGGGCTTCGCCCCGCTACGCTAACGTAAAACCTAGCTATTGCACTCCAACAACGTTCAGCCGCAGACTGTCTTGCCATTGAGTTTAATTCATCAGCAAAGGGGAATTCAGCAGCTAATACTGCACAATATTTATTCAATGCGTACTTATCTACTTTTGCATCTTTGTTATCCATCCAGTAGCGTAAGCACTTGTTTTGAATGAATTGGCTAGTACGAATTGCTTCATCTATTGCCTGATATTGCCCTTCTTTCCCTTTAACCTTAAACTCGTAAACAATCATGGGTATCGACCAATTAACCACGTATTTATGCTAACACGAAAAGCATAAAGCTGTCCTAGAAGCGATGCACTGAGTGCTACACTGAGCTTGTCGAAGTGGACGGGGTTTTAAACCCGAATTTTCGATAATATTTAAGCTTCAAAGCAACTAGCGAAGAAGCTCTGAAGCTATTTACCGCATCTTAAGAAAAGTTTAAGTCTGTCAGTTAGTTGACTAAGCTGACAGACAAATATACCCAAGAGAGTTGAAGTAACTCTCCCTCAAACTATGAACGTTGGATTTTATCTTTTTGGCTGATAAAAATTAAACCAACTGTGGCAGGGATAACAACGATCGCAGTACCCCAAGCCAGACTCCAAAGAAAGTTTGCTAAAGATGGTGTCATGGATCTCAACCTTTTTTTACACTCTTCATCATAATTCTAATAGTGTATTACTTCCTTGAGAAGCCTGTACATCTGATGTGGCAACCCCAAGACTACACCCCACCAAAGTTAAACACTGTCTTGAGTGTAGTTGCTTTTCGTCACGCGCTCATAAGTAGTAGCATTTGGTTAAAATTTAGATAGAAAAAGCTTTACAAAGCTTAAAATTTAATTATCTCCGCTTTCAGTTTTCTGTTTGTCCATCAAATCGTAGCTCGGATCAATTCCATGACGGCTGTTAACCTAACTGTTTGGATTCTTGGCCCTATCTTGGGGTTAATGACGTTTCTCTTCATTTTCCGCATCATTCTGACTTGGTATCCCCAAGTTGATTTGAATCGGTTGCCTTTCAATCTCATCGCTTGGCCTACCGAGCCATTTTTAATCCCATCGCGAAAAATTATCCCACCGATCGGCGGAGTTGACATCACCCCCATCATTTGGGTAGGTATCTTAAGCTTGGTGAGAGAAATTCTCTTAGGTCAGCAAGGATTGATTACTATGATGTCTCGTGTTAGTTAGGGCATGGGGAATGGGGCATTGGTTGTCAGAATATCCCTAGAGGCGATCGCTAAATTATGGTTCTTGCTGGAGTTGCTGTTGCCCAATTACCACAATTAAACTAAACTTAGTTTATAGACTAAGTTTCATATCAACATGGAAACTGTCAATATCCATCAAGCTAAAACGAATCTTTCGCGTCTGTTGTCTCGCGTGGAACTTGGGGAAGAGATTATTATTTCTAACCGAGGTGTTCCCATTGCCAAGTTAGTTCCGTTTCATACCTCATCCAATCGGCGAGCTAGTTTAGGAATGGATCGAGGGCGTTTTATCGTACCAGAAGACTTTGATGCTCCTTTGCCGGAAGAAATATTAGCAGCTTTTGAAGGTGGTGAAAAGTGAAGCTGTTGTTTGATACTCAGTGCTGGTTGTGGTGGTTTACCCAACCGGAGAGATTGAGTGAGAAGACAATTGCACACATTGCTGATGAAACCAACGAATTGTGGTTTTCCGTTGCTAGTATCTGGGAAATGGGTATAAAAGTTGCGATTGGAAAGTTGCCACTACCAGAACCACTAGATAGCTACATCTCTAACCGTATGGGGCAGTTGGGTGTGCGATCGCTAGAAATCACAGCGATTCATGCTTTACAAGCGGCTACTTTGCCCTTACATCACCGAGATCCTTTCGACAGAATATTGATTGCACAGGCACAGTTGGAAAACATGAC
>NZ_PJIZ01000100.1 GCF_021596505.1 Nostoc sp. CMAA1605
CGTAGTGTTGATGGAGAATAACTTGCATGGATTATTAGAAGCGATCGCGATCGCTCGTCAAGCCAAGCAACTAATTCGGCAAAACACTGGTATTGTTGCTATACCTAACTTGGGAGCATTAGTTATGGCTGTGTTATTTGGATTGAACCCCTTAGCCGCAACAGTAATTAACAATGGCTCAACCATAGTCGCTGGAGTCAACGGGTTACGTCCAGTTCTCAAACATCCAGCCAAGAAAACTCTGCCATCAGGGAGATGAGATGCTAAATCTAGCAAGATTAAGCTAGAAGGCTTTCAAAATCAGATTTTCCATTTCAATATATTCGGAGGAATGAATTATGCCTAAAATCACCGACTTTGTAGAAGAAGCAGGCGCGCCAGGAATCATTGCTGGTATTGGTGCAGTCTTACTAGCTCCTGTTTTACTTCCTGTCATTGCAGGTGTGGGTAAACCCATCGCCAAATCAATCATTAAAGGCGGAATCGTTGCTTATGAAAAAAGCAAAGGTGCTTTTGCTGAACTCGGCGAAACTTGGGAAGACATAGTTGCAGAAGCTAAGGCTGAACTAGCAGAAGCTAAAGAAGTCCCAGCTTTTGAACCTGCTGCTAATACCATTGATACTGCGTCCGATAATGGCGTGTAGATTACTAACGAGTAATTAGTAATTGCTGATGCTAATTATTAATTACTCACACTACACAATTCATGATCATAGGTAATCAATAAAGGTGCTTTTCCTCGCTACTAGAAGATTCCTAATTGATTTGTGAATCAATACTGTAGATGTGTAGCCTCATCCTGTGGGTGCGTTACGGCTTACGCCTAACACACCCTACCAGACTGACACACCTAAAATTTTAGATTAAAACTTTCTTGTAGGATGGGCTTCTAGCCCGTCCAGTACACCACAAGAACTATATAAAATTGCCACGCTACTACATATACTTATATTTTTTCAGAGGGTGATTTGATGTTAACCAATAGTCATGGAAATCTCACTACAATGCCAGCAGTTGAAACCCACAGCAATTGCAATCAATCATCCACACCCATATCTACTAAAATCATCAGTGATACCCCAGGCAGATTGAGGTTGAGAATTGGTCATGCTCACCGTCAAGCAGACACCATGCAACAAATTGCCAACACATTAAAAAGTAAATCTAATGTGCAGGATGTAAAAACAAATCTTCAGCATGGCAGTATTGTAATTAAGCATGATGCTACAGATAGTAGCTGGGAAGATGTCTTAGCAACACTAGAAGACTTAGGCGTAATTTTTGGCGAAATTACAGAAGGTAACACCGAAGCAGCCACAACTGTAGCCAGTGCAGTTGTAGATTTAAATAAACGAGTCAAAAAGCCACAGATGGCGCAGTAGATATTCGTTTTCTGTTTCCTTTAGGACTAAGTATTTTGGCGGTGAGACAGTTAATCATTAAAGGCTTGCAGTTAGAAATTATTCCTTGGTACGTATTAGCTTGGTACTCCTTCGATAGTTTTATTAAACTGCATGGCATCACACCACCAAAGTCTAGTCAGGAATAGGGATTGGGGATTGGGGACTGGGGACTGGGGATTGGGGACTGGGGATTGGGGATTGGGGATTGGGGAAAAAGAGACAAGGTAGACAAGGTAGAATCTTCTACCTAATTACTACTGACTATTGACTATTAGACCTCTTGCACGAATAATAGAACACTCCGAATACATAAATTCAAGAGTGATCTTTCTGCGTTCTTCTTTGCGTCTTTGCGCCTACCCTTCGGGAACGCCAAGGGCGAATGCGTGAGCTTTTAAATAGTATTGTTAGCAACACCAAAGTATTTATGCAAGAAGTCTAATGACTATTGACTAATGACTAATGACTATTGACTAATGACTATTGACTATTGAAACACTCGGTGTTGTAGAGAAGGCATTTGTCTGCGGACTTGTTCTAGGCGTGAGGGATTAATTTCGGCGATCGCTACTCCTGGTTTATCACCAGCATCATCTAAAATTGTCCCCCAAGGGTCGATAACTACCGCGTGTCCATGAGTGAGACGGCGATCGTAATTATTGCCTGTTTGGGCTGGAGCAATGACATAAGCAGTATTTTCAATTGCTCTTGCCTGTAATAATACCTGCCAGTGGTCTTTACCTGTAAAAGCTGTGAACGCAGCAGGAACAAAAATTATATCTGCACCTTTAGTAGAAAGATGGCGGTAAAGTTCAGGAAAGCGCACATCATAGCAGATAGACACACCGATATTTCCCAAAGTTTCCGAGTTATGCACAGGTGGAAGTTGTTCACCTGCTACTACCGTACTAGACTCACGGTAAGTATTCCCATCAGGAACATTCACATCAAATAGGTGTACCTTATTGTAACGGGTGAGTTCTTCACCATTAGGGTTCACCAAAATAGTAGTGTTATAAACCTTACCTGTATCACCCACAGGTACAGGAAAACTACCGCCTAAAATAGTGATTTGGAAGCGTTGCGCCATCTTTTTGATAAAGACTTCACTAGCTTGGGCGATCGCTTCTGCTTGTGCCAGTTTATCCTTTTCCTCTCCCATAAAAGAGAAATTTTCTGGTAAACCCACCAATTCCGCACCCCGGCGTACAGCCAGATCAATCAATTCCTCAGCTTGTACCAAATTCTTTTGCAAATCTGACACACTGGTCATTTGAATGGCGGCGGCTAAATAAGACTTCATAGACTTAAAAAACAGTGTAGTTGTGTGCGATAGATAATCAAATATATCGTTACTTAAATATCCGACAAAGAGGATGAGGGGGCAAGGGGGGGATTGGGGATTGGGGACTGGGGACTGGGATTGGGGAGACAAGGTAGACAAGGGAGACAAGGTAGGAGATGAGAAAAACTATTTTCCCTGTTCCCTAATGACTAATGACTAATGACTATTGACTATTGACTAATAACTATGACCCTCGATACTTCTATTCTTATTCAAACTTTTATTGCTGTGTTTGTGTTGGCAGATGCTATAGGCAATGTACCAGTGGTTTTGGCTTTAACTCAGGGTATAACACCGGAGGAAAGAAATAAAATCATTGATAAAGCCATTGTAATCGCGATCGCTGTCTTACTGGTATTTGCCTTTGCTGGTCAATATATCTTGACTTACTTAGAAATCAGTATGGGTTCTCTGCGGGTGGCTGGGGGACTATTACTGCTGTTAATCGCGTTGCAAATGCTGCGGGGAGAACTAGATACACCCGTTCATGAACCAGGACAAGGGCGTGATGTCTCAATTACCCCGTTGGCTTTACCCTTGTTGGCGGGGCCGGGTACACTCACAACGGTGATGCTATTCATGTCTAAATCCCAGAGTCCACATCTAGCAGTTGTGTTGGGTATTTTGGGGGCGATGCTGATATCCTGGTTGATTTTGCGTTTAGCTAATCAGATTGACAAATTAATTGGTGTGGCTGGTGCGGTAATTGCCACGCAACTATTAGGTTTTTTGCTGGCGGCTTTAGCTGTGGAGATTGGTAGCACGGGCATTCGGGAATTATTTTTGCGGTAGAATACACCCTAAATTAAATTTCAATTTTTCTTGTCTCTACACAGCTACGAAAAAACTCCTACCTTTTGCCAAGCTTGATTTACGGCTTGATGTTCTGTACTACCTTCTCCGTAGAGTTCCTTCGCTATCTGGACGGTAATATCGGCAGCTTGTTGAAAATTTGCTTTAGAACGCAGGCGATCGCGTAAAGCAATATACCAAATTTTACCCGCTTTTTCCCAAGCATAACCGCCCATCGCCGTAGCTGCTAGATAAAAAGCCCGGTTAGGAATACCGGAATTAATATGCACACCACCATTATCCGACCAGCCAAAATATTGGTCTTTCACATGACCTGGTTGGGGGTCTTTACCTAATACGGGGTCATCATAGGCTGTTCCTGGTTCTTTCATAGAACGAATACCAATACCTTTAACTTTAGGCATCAGTAACCCCTCACCGATAATCCAGTCTGCTTCCTCTGCTGTCTGATTTTTGAATCTTTGTTTAACCAAAGCACCAAATACATCAGAAAACGACTCATTCAATGCGCCTGATTCCCCAGAATATTGCAACCCCGCTTCATATTGAGTCACACCATGAGTTAATTCATGGGCAATTACATCAATACATTTAGTGAAGCGATCAAATAGTTCGCCATCACCATCACCATAAACCATTTGATCACCATTCCAAAAGGCGTTTTCATATTTCACGCCATAATGCACAGTTGAGTCTAAACGCAGTCCTTTATCATCAATTGAATTGCGTTCAAATATCTCATAAAACAAATCGTAAGTAGCACCAGCCGCATTCACAGCTTCATTAACTGCTACATCATTGCTAGGAGGATCACCTTCATTCCAAGCTATAACTCCTGGTAGTTGATAGCCATTTTTCGCATCATAAACTGTGCGTTGTTTTTGTCCAGGTGAAGGAGCTAAAAAGATATTACCCGCAATATCTCTACGTCCACGCAGTTGAGCAGAAAGATTTAACGTATGAAAAGCCCAACGTCGTTGTAAATCATTACCATTTACCGCCACATTTTCTAATATATGTGGTGGAAGTACACAACATATTGGACATCTAGTATTGAGTGAATGATCACAATTAGATGTAGCTAATTTCTTGCGTTTTCTAGCCATCTTAACCAGTCTCCTTGAGTTAGTAAGTAATGAACAACCGTGGATAAAACACCACGGTTGGAAGGAGCAGAGTCATTAATGGAGATGGCGAATCCCTGGTTAATTTGTTGATGAATCTTTCTTATCTCCTATTGTGAGACATATTGCTAAAAAATCAACAGGATTTTGTTCCAGTCATCAAATATTTTTGCTGATAGGAAATTATTTTTTATTTATATTTTGAATTTTGTATTGCTTAGAAAATCTGATTAATAATAAACTCACAGAGATTACTTTTGTCGCTCAAAATAGTCTCGTATTTTAATAGTATTAATACAGTTGATTAAATATATGTTAAATCCGAGTAACCGCTTTTCTTCAGTAATATTGCCATTACTGACACAATATTTTTTCCTAGTAGTTACTATTAAGATTAGTTAAACAAAAAAATCCTTGAACAATTTCCAAAATCCAAATCTTCCAATGCCCCATTCCCCAGCGAAGCACTGAGCTTGTCGAAGTGTCCCAATGCCCCTAAAGCCAACCACCAAAAACAGCTAACCCGTAATACTTCCAAGGGACTGCAACCGTTTTAAATCCCGCTTGAGTCAGCATTTGCAAGTGAGTCGCTAAAGTTGCGAGTTGGTCTTGGCTAGAGTATCCTTGTTGGGTGCTAGTGCCTACTTTAGCCCGAATCGCGGCTAAATCAGTTCCTTGTTGTCTAGCCCATTCCTCACGGGCGGCTTGATAAATTTCCGCCAGTGCTGGAGACTCTGGTAATGTGGGGTCAGCATTCCAAAAACAACCGTTTTGGCTCAGGCTGGCAGCAATTCGTTGAAATAGTTCTAACTTCATCTCATCTTGGAGGTGGTGAATTGCCAAAGACGAAACACAAGCATCAAATTCACTACCAATATTCAAGTTTTCTGGATGAATTGCCCAATCACCAAAATCAGCTTGTATTCCCGTCCATCTGGGTGCATAACCAGCTGCGGCGATTTTGTCCTGGGCAAACTGTAGCATTCGGGGTGAATAATCTAAAGCAACGATGTGTGCATCTGGACAGCGTTCAAGTATCTTGAGACTGACTTCACCCGTACCACAGCCTAATTCTAAAATGTAACGACTAGTGGTAGGTACACAACGAGTCATGACATCGAGCATTTCGTCATATCGTGGTAGTAACTGACGAATACCGTGATCAAAATCAGCAGTGTTGGCAAACACTTCTCCTGGAAATAGTTGTGACATAATGTCTTAGATAATTTTTTAGATTGGGGCGATCACTACGCTGATTTTAATCTATCAACCCTACCCAATCCCAAGCAGACATTATCCCCAGAAAAAATTTTGCCAACTCTTAGCCAGTCACACGTAAAAAGGTAAAAGTTTATTTTCTCTCACCTTTTTACTTTTACCTTTTACCTTTTGCCTTTTTTCACTCCTCCTGTCCCACTCGCCGGATGTTGAGGATGTCACTCATTTTTTTGATTTGGGTGAATACTTGCTCTAATTGGGGGCGATCGCGTATTTCTATTCCTAAGTCCATTAATGCTGGTTGACCAGTGGAAGTTTTCACTTGGGCGTGGCGGACGTTGATCCCCTGGTCACTTAATCGGGATAAAATATCCTTGAGTACGCCGACTCTATCTAGGGCTTCAATTTGAATGTTGACTGGGTAGGTGTGGGGACGACCACTCGTTTCTACGGTGGTGTTCCAACTTACCGGCACTAGGCGATCGCATTCTACTGGTTCTAGATTATGGCATCCTTGGCGATGGATGGAAATTCCCCGGCCGCGCGTAACTACGCCAATAATCGGTTCCCCAGGAATGGGGGTACAACAGCCAGCTAGGTGATAAACTAACCCCTCTACACCTACAATCGGTGAGTCACTGGCGCGGGAAGTTGTCGGTTGATGTCTGAGTGTCGATGACTCTTTAGGGATTAAGGGAATAACATCTGCAACTGGCTGGTGGGCTTTAACTACTTCTCGCCAACGGTTCAGCACTAAATTTAAAGTGACTTCACCGTAACCTAATCCTGCTAGTAAATCTTCTGGACTGTGGTAATTACATCTTTCCGAGACAGTCTGCATCGCATCTGATTTTAGCAGGTTATCAAAACCAGTTTTACCTAGTTCTTTTTCTAATAAATCCCGACCACGGGCGACATTTTCTTCGCGGCGCGATCGCTTGTACCATTGTTTTATGCGATACTTCGCTGTCGAAGTCCTGGCAAAATTTAGCCAATCTAAGCTCGGATGACTATTCTTTTGGGTAATAATATCAACAATATCGCCATTTTGCAGGCGTGTAGACAGAGGAACCATTCTGCCATTTACCCTAGCCCCAGCGCAGTGGTTGCCGACTTCTGTATGAATCCGGTAGGCAAAATCTATACTAGTAGAACCTGGATTTAAAGAAACAACATCCCCTTTAGGCGTAAATACATAGACATCATCCTCAAACAGATTATCCTTGACATTATCTAGATACTCCTGTGCGTCCTTCATGTCGCTTTGCCATTCCAGGAGTTGCCGCAACCAGGTAAACTTCTCATCACTGGTGGTTAGCTGACTGTTAGATCCGCCTGTTTCCTTATACTTCCAGTGGGCGGCGATCCCGTATTCTGCAATGCGGTGCATTTCCATTGTGCGAATCTGCACTTCTAGAGGACGACCAGTTAAACCTATAACTCCTGTATGCAACGATTGATAGCGGTTAGGTTTCGGTAAGCCGATATAATCTTTAAATCTGCCGGGGATCGGGCGAAAAGCATCGTGGACTATCGCTAAAGCCCTGTAACAATCCTCATTCGTCTCTACAATGATGCGGAGGGCTGCTAAATCGTAAATTTCATGAAATTCTTTTTGCTGTCGCTGCATCTTTTGATAAATACTGTATAGATGCTTGGGACGACCACTAATATCTAAACAGCGAATCCCTGATTGGTGTAACCGTTCTTGTAAAGTTGCTGTGGCTTTGGCTAATTTTTCTTCCCGTGCATCCCGCTTTTCTGAAACGTGCTTTTGCATTTGTCGGAAAGCTTCAGGTTCTAAATACTTAAAAGCTAAATCTTCTAATTCCCACTTAATCCGCCAGATCCCCAAACGATTGGCTAAAGGTGCAAAGATATCTCGTGTTTCTTGGGCGGAACGGCGGCGGCTGTCTTCTGACATATATTGCAGAGTTCGCATATTATGCAAACGGTCAGCTAATTTCACCACAATGACGCGGATATCTTGCGCCATCGCCAAAAACATTCGCCGAAAGTTTTCTGCTTGGCTTTCAGTCTTGCTTTTGAAATTAATTTTAGAAAGCTTAGTGACACCTTCTACTAAACGGCGTACTTCCGCGCCAAATAGCTGTTCAATTTCTTCAATTGTGACATCTGTATCTTCAACTACATCATGAAGAAATCCAGCTGCTATCATAGCAGGACTACCTCCTAAATCACGCAGTAATCCGGCTACAGCCACAGGATGGCTGATGTATAGTTCTCCTGACTTACGATATTGACCTTTATGCAGCTGATAGGCAAAATCAAACGCCCGGCAAATTAAAGTGTTATCACTATGATGGACATCGTCTGCTTGCTTACCTTCGGCTGAAGTTTCTCGCATACATTTCTTCAGCCAGTCGGGAAGGGAAATATCAGTTGGAGAACTTATCGCTATACTACTCATACAATAGGAACAGTGATCTGTGGGTTAAGTGAGAAATAGATGCAACTGACAGCATCACCACGAGTGATGTTGCTGTCTCAATGGAAGATAAAACTTGTCTTAATAGGATGATTCCCTATATGCCTATGGTACTCATCCACTCCGAGCTTTGATCAGCATAATCTACGAAAAAATGTAGATGGCAAACACAGCCTCAAAGCAAAGTTTGAGGCTGAGAAAATTGAGGAAAGCGTAAGATGAATTATTGTAGAAGAAATTTTTCTTGAAACTAATACTATCCTAAATAGAAGTGAATGTCTTTAACTTCTGATAAATATCCCATCCTAGTCAACTTACTTGAACAATTGCATACAGATGTCACTAATCTTCAAGTAAGTACATCTGAATTAAAAGAGCGTATAAATGCCTTGCAAAATTTCTTTAGCGAAGAAATTGTCCCTTTAACAGTAGATGTCAGCTCACGAGTGCAATCTTACCACACAGAAATAAGCAAACAGCTGCGTTTGTTGGCGGTAGATGTCATGTTTTTGCAAGGGGCGCGGCAAACATCGACAGCACAAACCAGAGTGAAAACAATTAGCGATCGCCTCTCTACTTTAATGCAATATTGCCAAGCCATACTGCAACAGGGGACACAATGACGTAGAGGGCAGGGGGCAGGGGGCAGGGGGAATTATGGCTTATTATCTATGCTCCATTGTTTGAGTTATAATGGTGGGTTGAGCAAGAAGAAAAATTATGACTACAGTTGTTATATTGCCCATATCAAATGCTAGTGGTGAAAAATGCTATCAAGCGATCGCAGGCGATAAGTCTTCTGTATGCAAAACTGCGGGACAAGCTCTAGATGCTTTAACTGCTGAGTTAGGTGAAACCGAATTTAGTGCTTTGTTGGTGATTCAAAGTTTTCGCCCTGATGAGTTCTTTAGTGCCGAGCAGCAAAAACGCTTATCTGAACTGATGAGTTTATGGCGTACAGCACGCGACCAAGGAAAAGCACTGTCTTTTGAGGAACAAGCAGAATTAGATAGTCTCGTAGATGCTGAACTTAAAGCTTCTACAGCGCGGACAGCAGCTTTATTGCAGCAAATCAGTTCATGAATCCTTACTACAGTTTGGTTGCAGACCGGGCTAATCATCGCTGTGAATATTGTCATGCACCTGAGTTGATTTTTAATCTTGCTTTTGAAGTTGAACACATCATTCCGCTTTCCAGACAAGGTACGGATGCTGATTCCAATTTAGCCCTTGCTTGTCGCTCCTGTAATCTTCGCAAGGGAACTCGAATTAGTGGAAATGATCCCGAATCAAATACGGAGGTTCGCCTTTTTCATCCGCGACAAGATAAATGGAGTGATCATTTTTTAGCAGATATAGAATCGGGAAATATTCAAGGTATAAGTTCTATTGGTAGAGTCACTGTTGATGCTTTGGAAATGAACAGTCAGCCACAAATCATGGCGCGCCAACTATGGATTCGTTTAAGTATATTTCCATAGTTGAGTTATCTATTACTAGTATCCAATACTACTAGGTCATGCTGCAACAGGGGACACAATGAGGCTGGGTGGCAAGGGAAAGGGTGTAAGGGTGTAAGGGTATGGGGGTGTAGGGGTAGAGAGGAAACATCGATACCCAATGCCCAATGCCCCATGCCCTATGCCCCATGCCCCATACCCCATGCCCTATGCCCTAAATTTACGACGGTTCACAAACATCAACATTCCAGCCGCACTGAGGCATAAAATCCAGCCACCGGAGGATTCGGGGATGCTGGTTTTAAAAGGATTATTGGGTTTGGTGAGGTCTTCTTTCCCATTTTCTATTTTGCGGTCAAAGCGATCGCTTGCGGCTTCGGCTTCTTTGAGTAATTGTCTTTGTTCTTCGTTGACTAACACCAACATGGAAGAATAGGGGCTAACAATCTCGTACTTTTTGGCGATGGCGTGAATTGCATCTAAGCTTTCGAGGTTGTCTAGTTTAATTTTTTTACTCAAGCCTAAAATTAATTGTCGGGCGGCTAATGCTTGTAAATCTGTTGTGGGTTGAGAATTACTCGCTGTGGCTTTTTCCTGTTGTTGCAGATACCAAGCATAACCATCAACTACACTTACCACAGAGTCCCCTAATGCTAATTTTGTCGCAATGCGTGGCAATGCTTCTGCGATATCTTCTGCAACGCCGCCGCCAGTGTCTTGCAGAGATTTAATGATCCCATCGTTGTAGGCGGGTGGTAGTCCCCCTAAATGTATCATCCATAAGGGTGCGGGTGAATTAACCACAGTTTTGTTACTACGAGATAATTCATAACTTCCCTCATCGCTAATTAGTAACACTGCATCGTAGGCAGTATCACCGCGCAGAGAGTTAAACTGAGTTAACATTTCCTGCGGTTGAATTGTGCCGTAAAAGATGGTTTTTTCAGGTTGAAATTGTTGAATATCATCTATTCTTTTGGCTGTTGCATCTTTAGGGACACTGAGGTATAAATCAGCATCGTTATTGGTTAAATCTTTGTCAGCAAAGCCATGTTTGTTCAACCAATCCCAAGTTTGGGATAATTCTTTGAGATGATTCCCCATACTGCGGGAAGTATCTAAAACTAGGGCGATGCGTTTACCTTGAGGTAGAGAATAATCTTTTAGGGATAAAGGCTTGATGGTGATGCGATCGCCATTCTCTAAACTTACCTCATGCAGTGCAGGCTGTACCTTACCACTGGCAGGGATAAAACTTTCTAGCCAAGCATCTTCTTTGAAATTAACCGCTTGATTGTTACGGGTGCGTTTAGTGTCGTTATTCCAGAAAATATTGCGTCTTTCGCCTAAATCGGGCATTAGCCAGCCTTTTTCTTGACCCATTACCTGATAAGTTAACCATAGGTGCATTTCTGTGGGGCGTGCTGCTTCACCAGGGAACTGCTGCACATTGTTGGGAGGGATGGGAAAAGCCCGGAGGCGATAATGTCTTGGCCCTACTTGTTCTAATAAAGCTGGATCTACAGGGCGTTCTCTTCTCACTTGGGAATTATAAACTTTCTGGGCAGCACCACGGGGAGATACTTTGAAGGGAAAACGTTTAGAAAGGTTGTTAGTATCGCCTAACCATAAACCGGTAATTACAGCACTTTCTGGTAGAGAAAAAGAGTAAAAAACTTCCTGCACTTCGGGAGTTTGATTTTTGTAAACTTCGTATAACTCCACATCAGCCCAATCACCATGTTCTTTGACTGTGACTTGTTGTGATGCTAGCCATACTTTTTGGTCGTTGATGTTTAATAAACCAGCTTTGACTTCCTGTTGGTTAAAAGTAGATTGGATGGCGTGGGTAACGGCTATTTTTTCAGCTTTTTGGATGGGAGTATCAAAAAATTCTGCATAAAGTTTTTCAGCTTTGTCAGCATCTTTGCTTGTCCCTTGATACAAAAACGGCGACATGAAAAAGTTGTAGATATTTTGCAGATTTTTTCCTGCTGATTTATCTAAACCTAAAACGTGCTGATACATAGCACTGATATGATTATTTTCTTCTATGCTGCTGAGATAGCGATAGGAAGATAAGTAGGCGTTGACTAAGCCATCACGAATTTTATTTGATTGAGTGAGAATGGTTTGGCGATCGCTCTCATTTTTCGGACTATTTGCTAACAGAGAAAAAGCCAATGCCTGCGGTTGGTTCTGTAGAGATACAAAGGTAATAGCAAAGGCAATAAATACCGCAGTCGCCCCAGATAACATTTTTTTATTGCCATAGTCTCTAGCAAAGTTCTTTAAAATCCTATAACCAGAATTTAAATACATTGCTGCTAGTACCGAAGGCATTAAAACAAATAAAGTGCAACTGAAAATAAATAACAAAAACGAAAGGCTAGAAAGCCAGAAAAGGGTGAATGAGTGCGGGTCACTTAATATAGACCACAAACCTCCTAGCCACTCAAATTTGAGGAATTGTTGCAATAAGAATACTGCTAGTGGCAAGGCATAAAATAGTAAAATCACACTCGCATAAATGCCAAATATCAGCATTAAAGTATGAGTTGCCATTTGCAGCCATTGCAGAGCATTTTTCCTCTTGGGTGCGTAACCCCAAAATAATTCTCCACAAAATGCCACAATACAAATACTAATTGTGATGAGCAACTGGGTACTAGCGGGTGTCAATTCTCGAATTACAAATAACCGCAGCAAACACAATAGAAATAATGGTGCTTCTACACCATAAAAAAATCGGATGAGTTGCAGGGGTTGGAAGAGTAAAAACTTACCGCCAATAATTGTCGAGATGGTGGGGACAGCAATTAAAGCAACTAGAGTTAGGGAAAATTCAACAGGAATCTGACCTTGTAAAGTGGCTTGGAATAATGGCACAGCTACCCAAGGTAGTATACCAAAATAGACAAGTGTTAAAAAGTTGAGATTCCATAGCCAGAATATGCCCTCAAAAGTTACGTTCCAGAAAGCCTTCATAGCCCAATGCCCTCCTGTTGGCAATCATTACTGCTGCTACAATATCCAGATGATGAATTCCTAATGTTGTGAACAATAAATTACAATTTTGCT
>NZ_PJIZ01000101.1 GCF_021596505.1 Nostoc sp. CMAA1605
AAAATTATCAAATAAAATTCCTTCTTCCTCCACATTTTGACTATGAGGAGGCATAGAACCAGGTGTAATTCCCCCGATATCAGCTTGATGTCCGCGAGAAGCCACGAAAAATAGGGGAGTGGTGAGATTTTGGTCAATTTCTAAGAATACAGGGGTAATTGCTGTAAACATCTGGGAGATGAGTTCCGCCATTGTAGGGATTATTTGATAAATAAACATTTCCTGGTTTAATCGTGTCGCCATGATCATTAATTAAACTGCGGACACTTTCACTCATCGAACCTAAATGTACAGGAATATGAGGGGCGTTAGCTACTAATAATCCGGCCGCATCAAAAATTGCACAGGAAAAGTCTAAGCGTTCTTTAATATTGACTGATGCTGCTGTATTTTGCAGGACAATCCCCATTTGTTCAGCAATAAATTGATAGAGATTTTTGAAAATTTCTAATCTTACTGGATCAGGTTGAGATGTAGTATACATTCTAATTTCACTTCTTAATTTTGACAAAAATAGAATAGTTTTGTAGTAAGGACTTTAGTCCTTAGCACCTATTTATAAAGTAATACGGTTCAGTTAAGGCTAAAATCTGGGGTTTGTGAAGTAAGGAAAAGTTCGTAGTAAGGACTTCAGTCCTTAGATGAGGACTAAAGTCCTCACTACAAACTATTTTCTTAACTGAACTGTATTGATTTATAAAGTAAATATCAAGCAGGGGACTGACAAGCCTAAAATGATGGATTAGGCATATAGGAATCCGCTTTGATTCCTGAAATTATTTACGTATTAAGGAAACAAGGAACAGGTAAGAAGGAACAAAAGTGTACGGAGTTTTTTTCAGAAATCAAATATGAGTCCTATAGATTGGGTTGACGTTAGGAAATCCAACCTACATTTAATGCAATACTTTAGCCTTGCCATGCCACTACTATTTAAGCTTGACTTTATAAATCATGTGTTATTTCATGAAAATTGTTAAGAATTAACTAGTCAAATCCTCATCTTTTAAATCGCTAATAAACATATGTCCAGGTGCATGAGTAATTGCTAGTTCAGGTTTGGCGGATGAAATTGCAGTTTGAGTTGTTACGCCACAAGCCCAAAAAACAGGAATTTCACCATCACGAATTGTCACCGCATCACCATAATCTGGCTGTGCTAAGTTTTTAATTCCTATCGCACCAGGATTACCAATATGTACTGGTGATCCGTGCGCTTTATAATATCTACTTGTTACTTCTACCGCACGCACAACTTGATTAGCTGGTAGGGGACGCATAGAAACTACTAAGGGACTGGAAAATTTCTGAGTGGAGACGCATTCAATATTGGTTTTATACATGGGGACATTTTTATTTTCTTCTACGTGTCTAACTGATATACCAGCATTCAACATGGCGTTTTCAAAGGAAAAAGAACAACCTATTAAAAACCCTACTAAATCATCTCGCCAAAATGCTTTAATGTCAGTTGTTTCTTCTATTAATTCCCCATGTCGAAAAATTTTGTAGCGGGGTAAATCTGTTCTAATATCTGCACCAGGCGCAATAATTTTAGGTTCAAAATCTCCTACTTCTGTCACATCAAGGATAGGACAAGACTTAGCATTACGTTGACAAAATAATAGGAATTCAAATGCCAAAGAATATGGTAGTATTACCAAGTTTGCTTGCACAAATCCCAATGCTAATCCAGGGGTAGGAGTATCTAATTTACCTTCTCGACAAAGTTGACGGATTTCAGATGGTAGAGAAGCAGAAGCAAAGTTGAGCATTTTAGTCTCCTAAAATATTAATTTTTTACAATCAGAAAATATGAAAAGTGAATTATTAATTAATATTATTTTCTCAAGATTTTTCAAATTCTGATTCTAACTTTATAAAAATCTGCCAAAACTCTACTCAACCAATCAATTATTTCAAAATCCTGTTGCTCCATTAGCACTATTTTGTGATAATTAATTCGATTGATTTCGCTTTCTGTTAGCTTCAGAAACCAAGGGTGATCTAAATTACCTATTTTTTTATTTGTAATCAGTTCTAAATTCCATGACGGAGATTCATAAGGATTTTTTTGAAGTTGTTGAAGATATTGGATATTGGCTCTAGAAACTTCTTTGCGTTTAGATATGCCAAATAAAGTTTCAATCACAATCAGTGAATCATTGTTAGCTATAAACTCTATTTTCCCGAAATTAATCCATATTACATAGAATGTAAACCCACCTAATAATAACAAGCTAAAACCAAGTGACCATTGTTGTATGACTTTCTGCCATATTTGGTAAATTCCTTGTATAATTCCCTGGTTAAATGCTTCATACAACTCCGTAAACAATAATAAAACTTGACCAATAAACAAGCAAATAAACGGCATAAAAAAGAGTATTAGACAACAACTCGGCTGTGCAGAATACTTGATTCTTAGTTCTGGTTCTGCACACAATACTTTAAATCCATCGGGAATATTCTCGTTAGTGAGCATGATAACTATTGCATTCTTTGCAAAATCAAATGATTACGCTCTGTTAATCGTGCTTGCCAGTTCGGTTCAACTACAATTGTGCTAATTTTCTCCACAATAATTGCTGCACCATTGATACAATCTCCTGGCTGTAAATCTTCCCGACGATAAATTGGTGTATTATGCCATTGTTCAGCAGTAAACATTTGGACTATTTCTACTGGTTGTGGGGCTTCATCTAGATGTTTATTCCTAGTAATTAAAGGTTCTTTTGGTGTATCCATTTTCTGAATTACTTCTACTGAAATAGATTCCACAATTAAGTTTTTATCTGACTGTGTGAAACCATAGCGAGACTTATGTTTATCTGCAAACTCTGTTTGCATGATACTCACATCTACATCAAACTTAATATTGAGAGTAGAATCTGTTCCTTGATATTTGAGATTTAAGGTTTGAATAATTTCTTCTTCAAGATAATTTTTATCTTGACTGAGTTCGCTTCTAGCTTGAGTTTCTAAAGATTGCATCAACTGTATTAATTGGGGAATTAAGGCTTGATTTAAAGGCTGTTCTACTCCTCCGACTCTAGTAACTCTCACATCAGCTAATCCCATTCCGTAGGCTGAAAGCACACCAGCATAAGGGTGCAGAAATATTTGTTTCATTCCTAGAGTGTCAGCAATTAAACAAGCAACTTGTCCACCTGCACCACCAAAACAACAAAGAACATATTCGGTGATATCATAACCACGCTGGAGGCTAATTTTTTTAATAGCGTTAGCCATATTTGCAACAGCAATAGCAATAAATCCTGCTGCTACTTGTTCAGGAGTACGATAATTTCCTGTAACAGTTGCAATCTCTTGAGCTAATTGCTGAAATTTTTCTAAAACAATATTTTTATCTAAAGGTAAATTACCATTATTACCAAAAACAGCAGGGAAATATTGGGGGTGAATTTTACCTAACATGACATTCGCATCTGTCACTGCTAAAGAACCACCACGGCGATAACAAGCAGGGCCAGGATTAGAACCAGCCGATTCTGGCCCGACACGATAACTAGAACCATCAAAAAATAAAATCGAACCGCCACCAGCCGCAATTGTATGTATTGATAATACTGGAACTCGCATCCGCGCCCCAGCAATTTCAGAATCTAATTGGCGTTCATACTCGCCTTTAAAATGGGCTACATCTGTACTTGTTCCTCCCATGTCAAAGGTGATGACTAAATCAAAACCGGCTCTTTTACTAGTTTGCACTGCACCGACAATACCACCAGCCGGGCCACTTAAAATACTATCTTTGCCTTGAAATTGTGCAGCATCAGTTAAACCACCATCAGATTTCATAAACATTAATCTGACGTTAGTTAATTGATTGGCTACTTGGTTAACATAGCGGCGTAAAATGGGAGTTAAATAAGCATCGACAACAGTAGTATCGCCACGACTTACCAATTTCATTAAGGGACTAACTTGGTGGGAAATAGAAATTTGGGTAAAGCCAATTTCTTGAGCAACTACTGCTACTTCTTGCTCATGTTTATGGTAGCGATCGCTGTGCATAAACACAATTGCACAACTGCGAATTCCTGTTTGATAAGCTGCTTGTAAATCTTGTTTAACCTGTGAATACTGTACAGGTATTAATTCATTACCATAAGCATCATATCTTTCCTCTACTTCAATCACTTGCTCATACAACATGGCAGGTAAAATAATGTGGCGAGCAAAGATATCAGGGCGATTTTGATAGCCAATTCTCAAGGCATCTTTAAAGCCCTTGGTAATTAGCAAAACGACGCGATCGCCCTGTCTCTCTAACAGCGCATTAGTTGCTACTGTTGTCCCCATTTTGACTACTTCTATAGCTTCATAGGGAATAGGTTCATTATTTTGCAATCCCAAAATATTCCTGATTCCCTGAATAACTGCATCTTGATATTGTTCAGGATTTTCAGATAGTAATTTATAGACTATTACCCATTCTTGATGAGGTACAGGTACTATTAAAAACCTTTCCTGATGTGTGGATAGTCTATTTATAATAGACTCATCATCAGTTACAGCAACAATATCTGTAAATGTGCCGCCCCTGTCTGCAAAAACCTTTAACATAGTTAAATTTCATCTATCAACTAAAAGTAGAGTAGCAGTTATATAGCAGATAGTTCTACTGCAAGTGTGGTATATTTTGACAACAAGCGTAGACAAAAATATTTTTATCTCCCGTAGAGACACAGAAAATCAGAGTCACATTCTCAGCGTAACTTTGCATTTAAATTGTCCATTGCCATTTTTGCTGCTGTGGATGCCATTTTACAGCAACTATTTCTGTAGGAGGATTGAGGCGATCGCCTGTGGTTTCAAATTGAATATTTCCGGTAACACCCTTGATGACTTTGTGATCATGTTTGAAATATTTATCCATATTTTCCAGCAACGCTTGGCTATTTTCACTGTGATATTCTTCTATAACTTTCAAAATTATTAATACAGCATCAAACGCTGTTGCACTACGCCAATTTAGGTTTCCTTCACCCCATAATTGAGAACCTAACTTACAAAAATACTGAGCAATTAAATTTTCACCATTGCAACCGTTTTCTTGACTGTGCCAATGCCAAGGAATACAAGCTATAATTTGCAGATTATCTTGATTAATATTTTGGTATTGGCTCTGCTCATGAACCCAATGTAAAATATTCTCTTGATAAAAAGTAGCACTACCAGCAATTAAACAGTTATTGAGATTTAATCTACTAATTAGTCCAGCATTATTCAGGGAATTAGGTTCAAGTCCACCATCAGGGATAATAATGATGATATCAACGTCGGCTCTTTGAATATTTTCTATGTACTTTTGGACTTGATAATAAGATTCATTAATATAACCACATTCTTCTAAAAATATTAATTTATCTTGATATGCTTCAAGATATTTTTTAATGCTGTTTCTATAAGACTGACAATAAATACTATTGTGATTATAAATAATTGCTATTTTTGATTTATTTTTTATAGAATTTTTAGAAATCAAATAATCAACTAACCTTTGAGCATTAGTCTTGTCTGGAGTAGTCAACCTAAAAAAAGACATCAAAGATAAATCAGCCAGTTCATTAGATGTGCTACAAGCGTTAACTAAAACTAATCCTTTGTCTGCATAGAAGTGGAAAGCATTTTTAGTCATTTCGCTTGAGTAATGACCTATGATAGCTATTAAGTTTAGTTCTTGGGCTAATGCTGCTAATTTTTCGGCTGTTTGATTATACGGTGTGTATAAGTTATTCGGGTCATTGACAATTAAAATTTTTAATAGGATTGGGCTAGAAATTAGAGTAGGAAAAACCTTGGGTTTAATACTATTTAAGTCTATTGTCTTATCTAGACTAAACTTATTGAAAGCTACCCAATTTACTTGTAATTGTATTTGAGATATCCCTCGTAGAATTTCCGCCGCCACTTTGCCTGAATTATGATAAAATGGCACAACTACAGCTACAGTATAGATTCTAATTTGGTTTGCTTGAAATAAACTCTTCTGATATTCAATCAGAGAATTATTGATATAAATTAAACTTTCAGGATTCCCAATGCTATAAAGCTTTACTTCTTGATTCCATGCCATTAAAAAATATTTTAATGCTTGATAGTACAGTCCTAGCTGATAAAATTTCGTAGCTTCGGTTTGTAATTTGACGATGTCTTGGTTAGGTGGATAAAGAAAAAATTGTCTGCCAAGACTTGCTTGAAAGTTGTCACTGTTAAGTTGAGGTGCAGGATTTAATTTGTAACCGTTCTGTGGGTTGAGTAAAAAGTTAAGGATTCTTACCCAATTACCGGCTATATCTTTTTGTTCGACACCCATTATTTCTGCGATTTTGGGATAAATATTATTACTTAAACGGTCTCTAATTGTCATACTTTTTAATCTAAGTTTATCGGCTATTTCTTGTCGCGATAATCCTAATAAAGAATGACAGATAATTAGTTTATCTAGTTCAAGTAGCTTTGTTTTGTTTGTAGTAGAATCTAAGTCATGTAATAAAAGTTCAATATTAATAGTTAAACTTTCTGTTACTTGCATCAATATTTCTAACATATGTAGAAATCATCATATTTCCAAAAATATCAATCATAGAATACTCTAATGATGACAATAGCTAAAGCTATTTTTGTGGAAATAATCACTACAAATGTAGAGATGAGCTAGAGTGTGTCAAAAATTGACAATCTGTTAATTTTTGTTGAGTTTGTTGCTTATGATGTACTCCATTAAGGACTTTTCGCAGAAGTATATTTCTTTAACAGGATAAAATTGTCACTTCAAATTTCGCAAGATTTGATACTGGAAAACAATAGTTTTATCAAGATTAATGTGCTAGTTGTAACAATCAATTGTCAAGCAATTAACCACTTGTTATATGTAATTCTTGTTACTTAACTCTAGAGAATTTTGCTTTTTAGAGTGAGTCAACTTGCAAGCTTTAACAAAATCTCATTCACAGGCATCATGACAATAACAGCTACAAAGACGTGGACAAAGCAACTGGTGCAGGATCATGCTAAAACAGCAGTGCAAGTGGAACTCTACACTTTGCCCTTTTATCTGACTGCGCTTACTTCCATCAAAGATACAAGTCACCCTGCCTACAAATCTATTTTGAGTATTTGTATTGAAGAAATGCTTCACCTGCAACTAGCAGCTAATCTTTGTCTAGCACTTGATACCAAACCAGAGTTTCCTGCACCCACATACGACGGTACACCAATTCCCTACTTAGATCCCAATAATCCGACTACTGGACATCATAAATTAATTAATGCCCAATTGGATGCTCTCAATACAACTACTCTTGATTTGATGCTAGATATTGAAACTCCCAGTGGTTTAGAGCAACATCGTCATCCAGAAAAAGGCATTTGGAAAATAATTGATTTGCTGGAGGATAGTTTAGAAGCCAGATGGCATTTGCAACATCATCTTACTCCCCAATATCCCTATGATACAATTGGGGAAATGTACAACGCACTGATAGCTGGAATTGTCGTTGTAGGCAAAGACAATTTCTCCTGGACAACTAGGAATCAACAAGCGGCCTGGACTAGTGAAGCATTCACACAAATCATCACCAAGTTTGAAGATGCTGAAGAGGCTGTAAAAACGATTAGTCTCCAAGGTGAGGGAACAACAACTGGTAAAGACAGGTATGCTATACCCGAAAACTACCGGTTGAAAAGTGAGGTTATGGATGATAAGAGTTTCAATGAGTTTTCTCACTATGAACGATTATTAAATATCAAAAATCAGGGTTTGCCAGAGGTATATGGAACAAACAATAATCAGGAAAACCAACAAGCACAGCAACAAGCTTTAGCAAACCTTCAATCTACTTTTGCTGATCTATTGACAGAACTAGATAGTATTTGGAACATTGGCAAGGATATCACTCAAGACAACAACTTTTGGCATCCAATGTTGGGATTATTAAAAGCAGCGCAAGGATGTTGGCAAGCTGGTGTAATTCCAAAATGGTCTTAAAGATAGTGTAAGTGGCTAACATCATCAGACTTGTAGAGACGTTGCGTTGCAGCGTCTCTACTCTTGTTGGGGAAGACCTGTTCTGTTGGGAGCAATCTGGATATAATTATTTTCCATCTCGTTCAGAAATCTTTTATGGGGCGTAATCGTTCTAAATCTGACTTACCTACAAAAATCTGTCCGGTGTGTCAACGTCCCTTCACTTGGCGAAAAAAATGGCAAGATTGCTGGGATGAGGTTAAATATTGCTCAGAGCGTTGTCGTCGTCGTCGTTCTCAAGCAAGTGCTGAGTAATAAATGCTGAGTTTTGAGTGAGGAATTTCATTTTTGATGTGAAATCCCACTTAAAATTTTTCCAGACTGGATAAGTTCAATATAAATTAGCGCAGGGGCATAAATGAAATCACAGGTGCAGCCTAAATTAATTATTCACGGAGGGGCGGGTAGTTCTCTGCACGGTAAAGGAGGATTAGAGGCCGTTAGGCGATCGCTCCATGCCATAGTAGAGGAAGTATATACTCTGTTATTGTCTGGTGTGGATGCTTCTGTCGCTGTAGTGCGGGGTTGTCAACTATTAGAAGATGATCCACGCTTTAACGCTGGTACTGGTTCGGTACTACAATCTGATGGACAAATCCGTATGAGTGCTTCTTTAATGGATAGTGCATCAGGACATTTTAGCGGGGTAATTAATGTCTCACGGGTAAAAAACCCGATTAACTTGGCACACTTTTTACAAAGTTCCCCAGACCGCGTACTCTCAGATTATGGATCAGCAGAATTAGCCAGAGAATTACAAGTTCCCATTTACAATGGCTTAACAGATTTGCGACTGCAAGAATGGATACAAGAGCGTCAAGATAACTTTAAACGCACAATGGCGGGAGTAGTCGCAGAAACAGAAATGTTAGAAACCAGTAACGCTGGGCGCGGTACAATTGGTGTAGTTGTTTTAGATACCTATGGGAAATTAGCCGTTGGTACTTCTACAGGCGGTAAAGGCTTTGAGCGTATTGGCAGAGTCAGTGATTCTGCGATGCCTGCGGGAAATTATGCTACTAGTCACGCTGCCGTAAGTTGTACTGGTATTGGTGAAGATATTATTGATGAATGTTTAGCCGCCAAAATTGTAGTACGCGTCACCGATGGAATGTCTTTGCAAGAGGCGATGAAAAAGTCTTTTGCTGAGGCTTATGAAAACAAAAGAGATTTTGGTGCGATCGCCCTAGATGCAACCGGTGCGATCGCTTGGGGTAAAACCAGCCAAGTCATCCTCGCCGCCTTCCACGACGGCGACAAGATTGGCGATACCCTAGAACTACCGGACGGTACGGAAGTGGGTTGTATAGTTTAGGGCATTGGGAATTGGGAATTGGGAATTGGGCATTGGGCATTGGGAATGGGGCATTGGGAATGGGGCATTGGGTAGAATTCTCCCCTACACCCTTACACCCTTACACTAGGCTGTTGACTTTGTTAGTTTTTAGTAAATATGTACCATGTACTTTGTGTTTCGTTAAAAGCCAAGCCGTTACAAGGTTTTAGGCATTGTGGAAAACGACAAAAAAGTGCATGAACCACACCCCAAAAAAGCCACAGAGTCAACAGCCTACCCTTACACCCCTTACCCTTCTTTCTTCCAGCCCGGTTTAACTACTTGACGACTACGGGCAATGACTAAGCAATCATCGGGGACATCTTCTGTCACAGTTGAACCTGCCGCTACGTATACATCATTGCCCAAGGTGACGGGGGCTACTAAGACACTGTTGGAGCCGGTTTTAGTGCGATCGCCGATTGTGGTGCGGTGTTTTTTCACGCCGTCGTAGTTGGCGGTGATTGTCCCTGCACCTACGTTTACTTGGCTACCTGCTGTTGTATCACCTAAATATGATAAGTGGGCGACGTTGGTGCGATCGCCTAGTTGGGTATTCTTCAATTCTACGAAATTACCAATGCGGCAATTATTACCTACTTCCGCGTGACCTCGTAAATGGGCATAGGGGCCGATTCTCGTTTGTGCTTGAATAATGCTATCAGTAATTACCGAATACAGCACAGTGACATTTTCACCTATTTGGCTATTTTCAATTAAACAACCAGGGCCGATGCGACTTCCCGACTGAATCACAGTGTTTCCCCGCAGGTGAGTTTGGGGTTCAATGACCACATCTGGCTGTAATTCTACGGTGTCATCGATAGTAATGCTGTTGGGGTCGATTAATGTGACACCGGCTAACATCCATTTTTCCTTGACTCGCCGTTGTAAGATTTCGGATGCTGTAGCTAATTGTAGGCGATCGTTAATGCCCAAAATTTCCTGCTCATCTTCCACATCCACCGCCATCACTTGACCAACTTGAGTCACAGCGTCCGTGAGATAGTATTCTTTCTGGGCATTATTCGCTTGTAAATTTGGTAAAACCTTGGCTAAATTTTGCCAACGGAAGCAATAAATACCGGCGTTAATTCGTTGATTTTGTCTTTGTAAAGGAGTGCAGTCTTTATCCTCTACCATTTGTTGCACAAAGTTGTTACTATCACAAAAAACCCGTCCGTAGCCTTTGGGATTGGCTAGGTTAGCGGTGAGAATCGTAGCAGCGTTGTTATTAGCTTGGTGGGTTTGTAATAATTTTTCTATGGTTTCAGTGCGTAACAATGGCACATCCCCATTTAATATCAGTAAATCCCCCGTATAACCTTCAAGATGTGGTAATAATTGTTGGATAGCGTGACCTGTGCCTAACTGTACAGCTTGTTCCACAAATTCCAACTCAGGCGACTCAATAGCCGCTTTCACTTCTTCAGCCTGATATCCCACAATCACAATTCGCCGTGACGGTGCAAGCGGTTCTGCACTAGCCAAAACTCTTTCTACCATCGTGCGTCCACCCAAAGAATGTAACACCTTGGGTAAACTAGACTTCATTCTAGTGCCGCGCCCTGCTGCTAATACTGCTACAACTACCATAATTAGCTTTTATCTACGATTAAATTTTACCGTTGTATGTACTTGGTACTTTGTGAGTTAGGGTCAAATCATACCAGCTAATTCATGCAGTATTACTAAATTTGGGACTGGGGACTGGGGACTGGGTGGACAAGGTAGACAAGGTAGATTTTACTCCAATGCCCGATGCCCGATGCCCAATGCCCGATGCCCAATGCCCCATTCCCAAAACATAGTTTTTAAGACAATGTTTGGTAAATTTGGTCAATTTGCTCTACTTGTTGATGAATGCCTACGGCTACGGCTTGGAGACGTTGGGATTCTGTGGTGAGGTTGATTTCATGGGCTGTTTTTTGTTGGAGTAGGTTATCTAATTCGGTTCTTCTTTGGGTGATATCTTTGTTAATTTGCTCAATTACCTCTTGTTCGTAGGTATTGAAGCATTCTTCCACACCTGTACGAACTTGGGGGATATATGCTTCAGCAGCTTCTGGAAGATATTTCATTAATTCTTTTTGGGCTGTTTGCACTAATTTCTGTCTCGCTTGATCTGCTTGCAAAAATCCAATACCCATTCCCAAAACTGCTAATCCCACAGGGCCGAGAAAAACGCCGGTTAGGGTGCTAGTGATGCTGTTTACCCCGATCGCAGCTATATAGTTAAGTAGGATATTCTTCCAGTCAAAGCCTGCTTGCGCCATTGCTACGCCTGCAATGTTACCGCTAGACAATGATAATAATCCCATTGCCCATTTTGTCCAAATGGGTGAATTGTCTTCCTTGGTGGTTTTGGGATTAAATTTGACTTCTTTTCCTGATAATTTATCGGTAATTTGGTCGATGACTTGGCTGTAGGAAGCACCGTATTTTGCTGCACTGGTGGAGAGTTTGACAAATGCGGTGTTCATGTCTTGTTCTACTGTCAATGTCCAAGCAGCTATTTTATCGGCGGTGTATCTTTCAAATGCTTCTTGGAGGGCGGTGTTAAAGCTTTCGCGTTTATCTTTATTTAAAAAGTCTAATAATTCTAAGTTTGGTTGGTAGGCTAGGAAGTCTTTTTCAAACGTATTACCCAAATTGAGAATGTAAGCGCGTAAGGATTCAGCAACGGCTTTGGCTTGAATATCTCTAGTGGCGCGGATTTCGGCTTGAAATTGATCCCGAATCATCGCCAATTGTTGAAATTCTGGTTCGACGGAATCAATGCGCTGTTTCATTTCACTCACATCTTGGGTGAGTAGGGAAAGGCGGCGTTGAATTGCTGCTTGAATATTATTGTAAGTCTGGCGCGCTAGGATGATGGCTGGTTGTAGTTGAGCGATCGCCCTATCTTGGGTTAAGAAGATATTGAGCGATCGCAATAATTCGGGAAATCCTGTACCCTCTAAAGAAGCTGACTGATCTTTAATTCTTTTTCTTAAGGCATTAATTGCAGAAATTTCAAATACACGCTCAGAATAAATATCTTCACCGTTAATCTGACAATATAGTGCGAGGTTTGTTTGGAATACCTGCCTTAATTGTGTCTCGGCTGCTTGCAGTTCTTCTTCATCATCTGGATCTAACATTCCTTCTTGAATTTGATCCCAACCGTTGATAATAAAAAACACCGTTAAACCACGGTCTTTAATATAATTTTCGAGATAGCGGCGTTCTGCTAAAGTGTAAGGCTGAGAAGCCCTCATCACAAATAATATTGCATGACAATTATTGATGTATCCCAAAGATAATTCGTTTCTTGATTCTGTATCGTTTAGTCCTGGGCTATCGATGATTTCTAAACCTTTCGATAAAAGTTCTAATGGATACTCGACAACAGCATAGCTTACCTCTGCAAATGCTGATTTCCTCTCCTCTTCCAGCTTTTTAGCTTCTTTGGGGTCAATCGTATATTTCTGTTTAAATTCTTTAAATTCCAGTTGTTCTGGCTGGCGGTTATCATTAAAATTGACTGTGACTTGTTTGTTCTCTCCATAACGTAAAACTGTCAAAATCGCAGTACAGGGATTGACTGCATTTGGTAGAACATTTTCCCCAATCAAAGCATTAATAAAAGTGCTTTTTCCACGCTTCATGTCACCTAAAACAAGTAAGCGAAACACACCTTGATTGAGATTTTTAACAGCTAGATTGATATTTTCAATATCTGAATTTAAACCTAATGCGCCCGAAGTATTTTTACTACCTAATTCTGCTTGAATGAGAATTTCACTCATCTGTGCTAAACCAGCAGATATCTCTTGTCTTACTCCAGCGATTTTATCTAAATCATTAATAAAAGTTTCAGTTTCAATTTTGTTGTTCATAAGAGTTAGTTAATAGTCAATAGTCAATAGTCATTAGTCTGCTACCCCTGTTTTTCTTAATTTTACTTAGAGGTAACGTGTCTAATTCTACTACAGTAGGCAATTTACAGTAAGTGTAAATGATTGTAAAGAAGTCTATGGAATCAAACGTGGTGTTCTGAAGATGAAATCAGGTGTGGTAGCCTTTTTGAAGTAAGTGCGATGGACTACTCAATTCTCAACGGAATCATTCATGGCGACAGAAATTGAACGGAAATTTTTAGTCAAAGGCGATGCTTGGCGACAGCTAGCTGAAGGGAGTTTGTATCGTCAAGGATACATTGCTAGCCAAGGCGCAACAGTCCGTGTTCGCATTGTCAAAAACCAAGGCTATCTCACCATTAAAGGCCCTACTGTTAATTATTCTCGTTCTGAATTTGAGTATCCCATCCCTTTAGCGGATGCCCAAGAAATGTTAGATACATTATGTGTTCGTCCTTTAATTGAAAAAACTCGATATAAAATTAATATTAGTGATTTAGTCTGGGAAGTAGACGAATTTGCTGGAGCTAATCAAGGATTAATATTAGCAGAAGTTGAACTCACTGATGAATTACAAAAAATAGAGTTACCAGATTGGATTGGTGAAGAAGTATCCGGCAACCCTAAATATTACAATAGCTATTTAGTTAAACATCCCTTTTCTGAATGGTAAGCTAATCAGCATTTAATTTGCATAAAGCCACTGCTGAATCTTCCCAATTCCCAATTCCCAATTCCCCATTTTTTATATTAAATCCGCGAGTAACGCAGACGTACCCTTAAAAGTCTTAGCCAGCGAAACCAAATTTGTGCAGGTTGTTCAAAAAAGGTAAAGATATCGCCAAAACCTAGATTTGTTTTTTGGTGATGTAACCAATGTCTTTCAGGAGTAGTGATAAATAAAATTTGACACAAAAAATCGATGGGTTTAGGAGTTTTCCAACCTAAAACGCTAATGTGTCTCCACCACACATGAAATTGACCTAGTAATAAGCCCAAAATTACCCCAATAGGAGAAAAAGACCACAAAGGTACAGCGACTAATAAATATGGTAAAGCTCCTAATATACCATCTAAAAGCACCTGTACATTTAATGTCAAAATTGCGTAGTGACGAAAATCTTTCTTCCATGAATGATGGGTTTTTAGATGGAGGCTACCAAAAACGTGTTCTGGTACATGATAGACAAATGTTGATAAAAAATCACCAAAAAACAATAACAACCAGGCAATAGCGACAGCCTCAAGCATTTTTACTCCTCAAAGTTCAGTAAGAAAACACCACAATAAATTAAGTCGGAATTCGTAAATTGAAAGTCAGAAGTTAGCCGTTATCAACTCTTCTTTGTTCTGAATCAATGTTGTGATGAAACTTTTACTCCTAAAAACCGATAGAGTTACTGTAATATAACACGGTTACTCCCCAATCATCCGATGAAGTGATACACCATAAGCAAAGAAGGAGTTAAAAATAGTACAAATTTAGGTTAAGATTTTTTGTGAGCTTCTTGATGCTACTCTCAGAAATTAGCCACAATAAAACTTATATTAGTGGGGCTTATGATTGATTTAAATCAGTATCAAGCCATAACTTTTGATTGCTATGGCACGCTTATAGATTGGGAAACAGGAATATTAACGGCTATTAAATCCATCTTAACCAGTCATCATATCAACCTACAGGATGATGACTTACTCGAAAATTTCGCTAATTTTGAATCGCAGTTAGAACAAGGAGAATATATTTCATATCGAGAAGTTTTGCAAAAAGTGGTGCAGAAATTTGGAGAAAAATTCGATTTTGCCCCGACGGAATTAGAAATTAATTCCCTAGCGAATTCTATCCAATATTGGCAACCTTTTGCTGATACCGTTGACGCATTAAAATTACTCAAGCAAAAGTTTCAGTTAGTCATCATCTCCAACGTGGATGATGATTTATTTGCGTTTTCTGCCAAAAAATTAGAAGTAGAATTTGACCAAATTATCACTGCACAACAGGTCAAAAGTTATAAACCTTCATTAAACAATTTCCAACAAGCACTTGAGAGAATCAAACTACCAACAGAGCAAATCTTACACGTTGCTGCTAGCGTTTATCATGATATTATCCCCGCTAAATCGTTAGAATTCTCAGCAGTTTGGGTTAACCGCAGAATGGGTCAAACTGGCTCTGGTGCTACACTTACGTCTATTGGCGAGCCTGATTTGGAAGTTCCAGATTTAAAAACATTAGCTACTTATATTCAATAGCTAATTCTACAAAAATAAAGATAAACACAGACCATGAAATCTGTGTTTATCGCGGATTGGAATAGATTGAATATATGGACTAACTTCTGCACTGCTATTTACCAACTTTCAGCAGAACCCTTTTTATAAGGCTCACCCGTAAAAGGCTGTACACCAATATTGGGATAAGCATCATCGTTAGGAGCAAAAATCCGCATTACGGCTTCAGAAATATACTGAGTAATGCTAGCAATTATTCTGGGGATAGCCATAACATTCGACTCCTTTTTGAGCCAATTTATCTTGGTTTCTCTACTTTAATTCTGATTTTTTGCGCTGGCTTAATTTCTCAATATATTGACAATATATGCAATAGTTTTTTAGCTTGCTTTGCAATACTTAACTTGATTCTAGGTTTATTACTTTCTATGTCTATTCTAACAGAAAATTTCTACTTGCTAGAAGTCTGACACTCAACTAAAAACAGCCGAATGTTTTGTAAATTCGTGGCTTTTTGTGGTGATTTTGATTGACATTTATACACACAAATATCAGTTTTTGATAAAAATGACCATTAAGAAAAGTTAATTAATAGTTTAAGAAAATATTGTAAGCTATACAAACACTGCATTTTCGTTCTTGAAAACTTTATACTTTTGGTGCTTGACATTATTTATGGTAAATTCTACCATAATACAAAGCAACATTCTTGTAAGGAAACTCTGGTATGACACCTTTCCCAGTCTGGGATAGCCACCAGAAACCAAAATTAGACATCTCTGCGGCAGATTACAGCTTGCTGACTGACCTTTATCAATTAACAATGACAGCTTGTTATGTGGGTGAAGGTGTAGAACAAAAGCGGGCTAGCTTTGAGTTATTCGTCAGGCGATCGCCGGAGGGTTTTGGCTATTTAATTGCGATGGGTTTAGCGCAAGCATTGGAATATTTAGAAAACTTGCGTTTTAGTTCTGAACAGATAGCCGCATTACAAGCCACGGGGATTTTTGCCCAAGCTAGCGACAGCTTTTGGTCATTGCTAGCCGAAGGAAGGTTTACAGGGGATGTGTGGGCAGTACCAGAAGGGACGGCTGTTTTTGCTAACGAGCCATTGTTGCGAATTGAAGCCCCTCTGTGGCAAGCGCAATTAGTAGAAACCTATCTATTAAATACACTCAACTATCAAACCCTGATAGCTACCAGGGCGGCAAGATTGCGAGATATTGCAGGTGAAACAGCCAGACTTTTAGAATTCGGCACAAGACGAGCATTTAGTCCCCAAGCCTCATTATGGGCAGCCAGGGCAGCCCTAGCCGGCGGGTTAGATGCTACCTCCAATGTGTTAGCCGCGCTACAACTGGGTGAACAGCCGAGTGGTACGATGGCTCACGCCTTGGTTATGGCGTTGTCAGCGATGGAAGGGAGTGAAGAACAAGCATTCACAGCATTTCATCGCTACTTTCCTGGCGCACCATTGTTAATTGATACCTACGACACAGTAGCGGCGGCAAAAAATTTAGCCGCAAAAGTCAATGCAGGAGAAATCGAATTAACAGGGGTAAGGCTAGACTCCGGCGACTTGGTGAGTTTATCCCAACAAGTGCGATCGCTCCTGCCTGGGGTAACAATTTTTGCCAGTGGCGACTTAGATGAGTGGGCAATAGCCAGACTCAAAGCCGCCAACGCAGAAATAGATGGCTATGGACTAGGCACAAAATTAGTTACAGGTACACCAGTCAACGGTGTGTATAAACTCGTAGAAATTGACGGGATTCCTGTAATGAAAAAGTCCAGTGGTAAGACCACATACCCAGGACGCAAGCAAATTTTTCGCTCATTTGCAGGAAACCAAGCCCAAGCCGACAGACTCGGATTAGTCACAGAGACACCCCTCCCCACAGAAAAACCCCTATTGCAGTTAGTAGTCAAAGAAGGGCAAAGACTACAACCACCAGAAACCCTAGCAGCAATTCGCCAACGCACCGCCGCTTCGGTAGCAAGTTTACCTGAAAAAACCAGACATCTAGATCATGCTATTCCCTTAACGGTGGAAATTTCCCCCGCTTTGGCAGAGTTTACTGAGGACGTGGAGAGACAAGGGAGACAAGGAGGACAAGGTGGAAATTAACTCACATCCAATGCCCAATGCCCAATGCCCAATGCCCCATTCCCAATGCCCCATTCCCAATAACTATTGACTAACCATGAAAACAATCGCTTTATTCGGTACTAGTGCTGATCCGCCGACAGCAGGACATCAAAAGATTCTGCGGTGGTTGTCTGAACGCTATGATTGGGTAGCGGTTTGGGCAGCTGATAATCCTTTTAAATCTCATCAAACACAGTTGATACATCGGGCGGCGATGTTGCGGTTGTTGATTGCTGATATAGAAGCACCGCGACAAAATATTGCTCTAGAACAGGAGTTAAGCAGCTTTAGAACCTTGGAAACCTTGGCTAAGGCTCAAGCGCGTTGGGGAGAAGATACCGAATTTACTTTGGTAATTGGTTCAGACTTATTGCAGCAACTACCACGCTGGTATCGAATTGAAGAATTATTACAGCAAGTGCAACTGTTAATTGTGCCGCGACCGGGATATGAGATAGATCAAACTAGCTTAGAAACCGTGCAAGCATTGGGAGGAAAAATTGCGATCGCCAGTTTAACTGGTTTAGATATATCCTCAACTGCCTATCGTGAACACGGAAAAACCGAAGCCCTGATTCCCCCTATCGCTGCTTATATTAATCAACAGCATTTGTACAAATGCCCGGACGCAACAACAAAAAAATTTCAACTTCGTTAAATCAACAACCTTTGGCCGATTTCAAAGTTGGTGTTGATAATGTAATTTTTTCTGTAGATACTGTACAGAACCGTCTCTTGGTTCTCTTAGTAATGCGACAGCAAGAACCATTTTTAAATCAATGGAGTCTTCCTGGTACTTTAGTCCGTCAAGGTGAGTCCTTAGAAGATGCAGCCTATCGCATTATGGCGGAGAAAATTCGTGTTAATAATCTTTATTTAGAGCAGTTGTACACCTTTGGGGGGCCAGAACGTGACCCCAGAGAAGCCACTGGTAGTTATGGTGTGCGTTATCTATCAGTTAGTTATTTTGCTTTAGTGAGATTTGAAGAAGCCGAACTAATTGCAGATGGCGTAACTGGGATTGCTTGGTATCCAGTGAAGGAAGTACCAAAACTAGCCTTTGACCATAACGAAATTTTGGCCTATGGTCATAGAAGATTACGTAATAAATTGGAATACAGTCCGGTAGCTTTTGAAGTCTTACCGGAAACATTTACTTTGAATGATTTATATCAGTTGTACACCACAGTTTTAGGAGAAAACTTTTCTGATTATTCTAATTTTCGGGCGCGTCTCCTCAAACTAGGCTTTTTATCTGATACAGGCATCAAAGTATCACGCGGTGCAGGTCGTCCCGCCAGTTTATATAAATTTGATGCCGACGCTTTTGCACCTTTTAAAGATAAGCCATTGGTGTTTATTTAATTAGGGGTTTAGGGGTGTAAGGGTGTGGGGGTGTAGGGGAGAAAACTAATGACTAATGACTAATGACTAATGACTATTACTTATGAAAATTGCGATCGCTCAACTTAATCCTATAATTGGTGATTTATCTGGTAATGCTCAGAAAATTCTGGAAGTTGCTCAACAAGTAGCAGCTGATGGGGTGCGGCTATTATTAACACCAGAACTTTCTTTGTGTGGCTATCCACCTAGAGATTTATTATTAAATCCTAGTTTTGTGGAAGCTATGAAGATAACTTTGCAGCAATTAGCCCAAGCTTTACCTGCTAATTTGGCTGTATTAGTTGGTACTGTTAAGCAAAATTCTCAAGCTCATACTACAGGCGGTAAAAGTTTATTTAATAGCATCGCTTTATTAGAAAACGGTAAAATCAAACAATATTTTCATAAGCGACTATTACCAACTTATGATGTATTTGATGAAAATCGTTACTTTGAAGCTGGACTGCAAGCTAATTATTTCACTTTAGATAATATCGATATTGGCGTAACCATTTGCGAAGACTTATGGAATGATGAGGAATTCTGGGGTAAGCGTCATTACGCTGCTAATCCCATAGCTGATTTAGCACTTTTGGGTGTGGATTTAATTGTCAATTTATCGGCTTCACCCTACACAGTCGGGAAGCAACGCCACCGTGAATCGATGCTGGAATATAGTGCAGTGCGTTTCCAACAACCAATCATTTATACAAATCAGGTTGGTGGTAATGACGATTTAATTTTTGATGGTTTTAGCTTTGCTTTAAATGCTCAAGGTAAAGTAATCTGTCGTGCTGAAGGTTTTACTACTGATTTATTAGTAGTAGAATTTGACGAAACAGAACTAGATTTAGAATTAAGTTCTGTCACTCCCGCACCCACTTCTGAAGATGAAGAAATTTGGCAAGCATTGGTTTTAGGTGTGAGAGACTATGCCCAAAAGTGTCGTTTTTCTAAAGCAATTTTGGGTTTAAGTGGTGGGGTAGATTCTTCCCTAGTAGCTGCGATCGCCTCTGCGGCACTTGGTAAAGAAAATGTCCTTGGGGTACTGATGCCTTCCCCCTACAGTTCGGAACATTCCATCAGTGACGCGTTAGCCTTGGCGAAAAATTTGGGGATACAAACCCAAACCATCCCCATAGGTGAATTAATGCAAGGCTTTGACCACAGCTTGGCTGATCTGTTTGCAGGGACAGAATTTGGCATTGCTGAGGAAAATATTCAATCCCGAATTCGGGGTAACTTATTAATGGCGATCGCGAATAAATTCGGCTATCTGTTATTATCCACCGGTAACAAATCCGAAATGGCAGTGGGTTACTGCACTCTTTACGGTGACATGAATGGCGGATTAGCGGTCATTGCAGACGTTCCCAAAACCCGTGTCTACTCGATATGTAACTGGCTAAATCGCCAAGAGGAAATTATCCCCCAAAATGTCATCACCAAAGCACCAAGCGCAGAACTCAAACCTGGTCAAGTAGATCAAGATTCCTTACCACCCTACGAAATTTTAGACGACATTTTGCAACGCTTAATTCATGAACACCAATCAGTAGGAGAAATCGTCGCCGCAGGTCATGATCCTTTAGTAGTAGACAGAATTATCCAAATGCTAGCGCGTGCCGAATTCAAACGCCGCCAAGCACCACCAGGATTAAAAATCACTGACCGCGCCTTCGGTACAGGCTGGCGAATGCCAATTGCCAGTAATTGGAATGCAATTAAGAAAATTAGTCATGAGAGTGTTATCACCGGGTCTAAATCCCCATAACAACACTCCCTACTTGATGGAAACCGTCCTACTGAGGCGCACTACAAGAACTATTAAAACCAAAAGCTTCTTGCCAACGCTTAACATTACTGCTGCCAATCGGAATTAATTTAGTATCGCCATTTTCAAAGGTTAAGCGGGCTTTAATTTCTTTGGCTGGGGCATTTCTGAGTAAGTTAGCAGCTTCAGGACTGATATCAAACAGGGTATCAGTCATAAACCAAGTGCTAGAGTTTTCAATTGAGCGTCTATTTTCATAGGTGGTGTAGGTGTAATTCCCTTGAAATCCTCTAACTTTAGCATTGGTGCTGCGCTTCAGTTGTAAAATTTGCTCTCCTACACCTAATTCCAGCATTTTAGGAGCAATTTCTTCTAATTCTGCTCTACCATCACTTGGTGCTGTCTGCACAATCATTTTCACAAAGCAGCCTTCTATTTTGCTTCCCCACAGAGAAACTACAACAAATCTACCGGGACTAGGAGCAGCAAATGGTTCTTTAAATAAAACTCCTTGGGGGTCTTCTCCATGACGGTCAATCACTACTTTACCCAAAGGACTATTCACCAAAGCATCTTTAATTTCCACTACCTTATCAAAGGGTAAACCATTGCCACCCCAACGCATTCCGTTGACTGTATCTAGCTTATCTTCATCAATTGTAGTTTGAGCGATCGCGCTATGAGGTGTGACTAATGCTGTTGTCACCAGTAAAGCTGTAAAAGCAGATGTGAAGTATTTGGAAAACATGGAATTTCAACTCAAATTCTGAAAAACAAGGTTTAAATGTAAAAAATTTTCAAGCAAGATATCTTATTTAACAACGTCTACCAGGACAAACACCAGACCCTGGCGTTCCAGAACCATTTAAGGTAGTTGGTCTACCCGGCCTAGAGTTGTTACTTGGTGGTGGAGTTGTAAAGTTTGTGGGTGGTGTGTTTGTTGTCACCACCTTTAAATTGAGACTGTTGGCTATTTTGGAGTTAGTAAATATATTGATGGGAATACCCAAGTTAAACCCGACTTTTTGACCTTCTTTATCCCGTGCGCCACGGCCATGAATTCCCACTAAGCGTCCATTATCATCTAAGACTGGGCCACCGCTCATTCCAGGATAGGTAATATTGTTATAAATCAAAGCATAACCTTCCTGGGGATTGCTATTAGTACCAACAATGCGTCCATCAGGAACTAGAACTGTGCGGGTTTCAATACCTTGTACTGGTGTAGGCGCGCCAGATACATAAACGGTTGTACCTTCAGTAGCTGAATCAGAATTACCTAAAGCTACAACAGGATATTTTTGACGACTGGTAAACTGTAAAATAGCTAGGTCTACCCCAGGCAAGCGAGTAATTAAATTAGAAGCTACTGGATGAGCATTTTGATCATAAGTCTGGACAGTATAACTTCCTGCGGTATCTAAAACGTGCCAGTTAGTTAGTACAGTATAAGTGTTATTTTGTTCATGAATAATGACACCAGAGCCAAGTTTTGCTCCAGTGATTAAGACCGTCACTTTCTTCGCAATATTACTGACAGCTTGAGGTGTTAATGATACCGCAATTTGAGCAGGAAAAAATGCGATCGCTACTCCCAATATTGCCGATGCTAGTTTACTATCGAGTTTCATCACTTGACCTCTAATCAGTCTGATGTTATCTAGGAGAAATTTTAGTCGGCATCATTTGTACCACCTTATCTATAGGTACAGCCCAACTCAAGCGAATAATCTGCTGATGTAAATTTTCATCAGCCTGCAAACCATCAATAAAAACTGATGGTGCATCCCATAAAGGATAAGCGTGCATTCCATTGATCCCAACAACCTCCCCACGGCGGTTGAGTAGCGGCCCCCCACTCATCCCTTTTGCCAACTCATTGGTATACCCGACTTGATAACCACCTTCCAAAGCTTTATCCAGTACTAGTGATACCTTACCCCTAGTCAACTTGAAACTTTTTACCTTTAATTCCTCTTGATCAAAAGGGAAACCAGTAGCAAAGACCTCATCACCTGCCGTTGGCGGATAACCCAAAGCAGCTACATGATAATTAGTACCAACACTGCGAAACTCCAAAACAGCTAAATCATGTTTGTTAAATCTCACCTTAGATAGCAAATTAGCTTTATGTATTTGACCATCTACAGTTTGAATCCGATACGGAGATGTCCCGGCTCTGAGTACATGAGCGTTAGTAATTACAGTATAAACTGTATTTTGCTTGCCAAGTATAATTCCTGAGCCAAGAAATTCCGTTGACATCACTTTGACTGTTATTCCCTGTGCTTGTTGACGCAATTTTTCTAATGACAATTGCGTAGTCTGGGAAACTTTGTTATCTACAGGTGCAGATGTAGTGCAACCACTCACATCTGCCAACAACAACATTAATAAACCGCCAACAGAGGCGATAACTTTCCCACTGCCCCAGATCATATAATTTTTAGAATTACTCCCTGGCCGATGCTATCAAGGAATACCTGCTTCAGATGTGGAATTGCTGGTTCCTGAGGCAGAATCATCAATGGAGTCCGTTGTGGCATTTTGCAGATAGATATCAAAGTCAATGTCAACTGGACTACTTTCACTGTTACTAGCACTTTCATTCAGTGCATTACCAGCCGCCAAAGCCCGTCTGTCAAATAACCTACGGACAATAGTATTTGGATCAGCACCACGTTTGAGAGTAAATAATAAAGTATTATCTGTACAAGCACTATTTTGATTCATCGCTGCACAGACTACAGGCTCTCCTCTCAGTGTGCCAGTTTTAATCCGTCTGAGTCTGCCATTATCGTAGTTTCTCTGAAATCTACGCGATACCTCCGCACAACGCCGTTGAGCAGTCCACGGCGGTGGAAAATAATTACTCGAAACCCAGCGAATAATCGGGACTTTTTTCCCGTCCTGAGTGCGTGCAAAGGTTACAGGTATACCTTTGTTCTTAGCGCAGTAAAATGTAGTACCTTCAGCGCGACTGGGCTGAGTCACAGTTATAGTCAACAAAGCTATGGTTAGCCCTGTCAATCCTTGACAAAATAACCTTAAATTCATGGTTAGTGTCGGATTTTGTTAAAAATAGGGGTATATTAATGCAAGTTTAAAATTATTCGGTGGCAAATCATAGGTGTTAGTGCCGATATGATGTATTTTTTCATCAAAAATTTATATTTTTACCGTACAAATAGCTAATTAATACTACTTAGTAGCTGGATTTTTACAGTACAGTCTGTTAATACTATGATTTACTGCTAAAGAAAGGACACCTTGTGGGGGTGTCCTTGAAATATATTTGACCTTCGATGAGCAAAAACCTCACTTAAGCAGTAACAGGCTATAACAGGTGAATGTTAGAGAAAGCAAATTCTTGAACAGAGGTTTTTCCAGAAATTTCCGTGCGAATTTCACGCCGATTGAGAATAAAGTAGTTCCCTATCTGTTCATATTCATCCACAAAGTTGCTGACTCCGCCTTTTTGTTCCCCAGTTTGAGGATCATGGTAAACAGAATCATAAGTGTGAGAGAGATAACCTTCCCCAGTGTTGTGAACACTAAAAGTATTAATAGTCACAACCACACCGTGAATATGGCGATGAACAAGAGTGACAATATTATTGTGGACTTTATAGCGATCGCCTTCCGCCTTACCACCCATTAAAATTTCTACAGATCCATCTTCGTCAGTTGCGCCATAACGAAATGTATTTGCACCGTGGGTTTCCTCAAAGGTGCGGCGCACACGGTGAATAGCAATCTCCCAAGCTTGTCCATGAATAGCTTTTTTGACTGACTCATCATCCACACCCAAAACTTCCGCTTTGAGTTCAGCGTTGATGATCACTTTACCTGTAATTACCTGCCCATCATATTTATAGGTGATATCTGCTGTATAACCGGGGAAATTCTTGTCCCAAGTATAACGGTTGTCATAAGCAGCCCGGAAAAGTTCCTGAGCAGAGAGTTGTGTAACTGTCATGTGCTTCTCCTAGCGCAGTGATTTATCGTAAACTTCGGCGTAAATCAAGCAAATACTTAAGCATATGTAGAAAATTGCCAAAATCAGCATTTCTTCTTTTGCCTTTTGCCTTGTGACTTTTGCCTTTTTTCTTTGTGCTGGTATTAGCATAGAAGTAATTGTTGAGTCTCGCATAGACCCCAACTGGGTACACTTATGCCTATTTCTCTCCATGACGTGTTTCATGCGATCGCCAATATCCGTAGTGAGCAAGAATTAAAGCAAACGCTCATGGATAAAATTGGCGAATACTTTGGTGTGCAACGTTGGGGTATCCATCTTATAGATAGTCAATCACACAACGATCCTGACAATAAAAGCATTCCAGCCGTCTGCTTAGAAAGTAATCCCATTGGGCAATATGTAGTTGAACGTCATGCACCAACCCATGAACAATTGATATTAACCCCAGAAGACTGGAAAGATTTATGTCCACGTCATGACCACGGACACGTTATGACTGGGCCAATTGTCTGCGATGGTCGCCTAATTGGGACACTCAACTTTGCCCGCGACAAAGGAAATCCACCCTTCAACGCC
>NZ_PJIZ01000102.1 GCF_021596505.1 Nostoc sp. CMAA1605
ATTTATCCCGTGTGCGTTTAGCTATTCGCTCACTACAACCACAATTGGTAGAATGGCGGCGAAAACTGCATCAAAAACCAGAGTTGGGTTTCCAAGAAAAGCTCACAGCCGAATTTATCTCTAGTAAACTGCAAGCATGGGGAATTGACCATCAAACGGGTATTGCTCAAACTGGTATAGTAGCTACCATTAGAGGTACAAAATCACCTAGTCCCCAAGTTCCAGTCCTAGCAATTCGCGCAGATATGGATGCTTTGCCCATACAGGAACTCAATGAAGTACCTTATTGTTCACAGCATGATGGTGTGATGCACGCCTGCGGACATGACGGACATACAGCGATCGCTCTCGGTACAGCTTATTATTTACAACAGCATCGCCAGGATTTTGCCGGGAGTGTGAAAATTATCTTCCAGCCAGCCGAAGAAAGTCCAGGGGGAGCAAAGCCGATGATTGAGGCGGGAGTTCTGAAAAACCCCGATGTTGACGCGATTATCGGTTTACACCTGTGGAATAATCTGCCTTTAGGGACTGTGGGAGTTCGCAGTGGCGCGCTGATGGCGGCTGTCGAATTATTTGACTGCAAAATTTTAGGTAAAGGTGGACATGGAGCAATACCCCAGCAAACAGTTGATTCTGTGGTAGTCGCTGCCCAAGTTGTCAACGCCTTACAAAGCATTGTAGCCCGGAATGTCAACCCTATTGATGCGGCTGTAGTAACTGTTGGCGCACTCCATGCAGGGACAACTCATAACGTCATCGCCGACACAGCCACCATGAAGGGAACTGTCAGGTATTTTAACCCTGCCTTACAAGGCTTTTTCCATCAACGCATCGAGCAAATCATTGCAGGTACTTGCCAAAGTTACGGCGCAAAGTATCAGTTAGAGTATTGTTCACTGTATCCCCCTGTAATTAATGATGGGAAGATAGCAGAATTAGTGCGATCGGTAGCCAAGGATTTTATCGAAACGCCTATGGGTATTGTCCCAGAATGCCAAACTATGGGCGGTGAAGATATGTCATTTTTCCTGCAAGAAGTCCCTGGTTGTTACTTCTTCTTAGGTTCTGCTAACCCAGAAAAGAATTTAGCCTATCCCCATCATCACCCCCGCTTTGATTTCGATGAAACAGCCTTGGGAATGGGTGTAGAGATATTTGTGCGCTGCGTAGAAAAGTTTTTTAGTGTTAATAGAGACTAGGGATTGGGGATTAGGGACTGGGGATTGGGAACTGGGGATTGGGGACAAGGAAGACAAGGGAAGAAAGACTAATGACTAATGACTATTGACTATTGACTATTGACTATTGACTATTGACTAAGGGGGTGAGAACCCCTAAAGCATTTATGGGTAAAAAGGTTACGATTTGATAACAAAGTTACCCGGCTTTTAAGCTGAATAATTTCACTGACAGCAAAAATCTCTAAATTAAACAAAACTTTATATTTTTTTGATTGTGTACTTACGTAAATTCATGTCATGTAATCATGACCGGAGTAAAGATTGTGACATTTGAGGTTAGTTAGCTACATCTCAAGTTAGATATGACTTTCATTTGTTACTGCTACCTTAGTAGAGTCTCTTTTCACCCTATGACAGATGTTTATCTCCGCCGACTGGTTGGGAAATAATACGGATCTTGATCAAAAAAATACAATTTGCTTTAAGAAATTCTTAACTTATGGCTAGTTCCCAACTTTCGTAGTGTACGGTAGCCCTTAGCTTAATAGCATTAGCAACAGTTTATACATTTACTGTGCTATCGTATTTTGGTTTTGGAGTTACTAACCAATATTGCATTCATGAACATAGGTCTAATATTCCTATCAAATCTGCAATTTTTTTACTGTTCACCCTGAAACTCTAGACCATTTACCATTACAGTGCTAGTTTTTTATGTCAGGAAAATTTGACATTCTTAACATTTATTTACATAATTTGGAGGTGTCTAGCGTCAAAATGGAATCAGTTCCGTATAGCAAACTACAAAATCCCTAGTGCAAGTCTAAATACTTGTCATGTTTGTTCCCCGTAACTAGTGGGAACACTATTTACGTGTAAATTTGTGAGTAAAAACCATGAGTGTGAATACGGTGTCCTCTATAAATTACTATTCTCTAGATGTAATTCAGGACGAAGCACGGCGACTGGTAGAAAAAGGAATGGTTAGCAGACAGCAGCCAATATATACACTTTGCCAATACATTCCCGCTAGAGAATGGGTTTGTGTAGAGTGTGAGTTAGAGAAGTGTGATTTCTTGTTACGCGATCGCATTGGCGACCTCATCGGTCGTGAACAATGGGATAATGACTAATCTGGGATTGTTCAATATATGATTTCAGATTTTGGGTTGGGATATGACTGGATTTGACTACACACGAATTTTGCCCACACCAAGGGATAATTTATAGTTTTGATAACTCTTTCCCTATCCATAATCTGAAAATTCCCACTATGCCTAAATTTTTTTGAGTTGGAAGTGGGTAATCCTCAGATTCACCCATTCATAAGAAATAGTTTTTGTGTAGATCCTGTTTGATAAATAGATAATTTGTATATAAAAATACCGGAGTAAATGTAAATACATAATACTCCGGTATTTTTTTATCTATATCAAGTGCAATTAATAAGTAGAACGACTTGAAAAAACCAAACTATGTGAAGTAATGTAAAAAGATTGGAATCTAGTTCGTAGTAAGGACTACCCTTCTCCTTTGGAGACGCTAACGCGAACGGGAACGCTTCGCGAACAGTCCTTATCAGAGGACTAAAGTCCTTACTACAAACCTTGAATTATTTACACCGTTCTACTTATCAGTAATAACGAATTGGTATAGGTAGTATTGTTTTGAGATTCTGGAATAGGTTGAGAATCTGGGCTTTTAATCAAAAATCCGTCTTGGAAATTCTGTAGCTTGCTTCCCGCAAAATCCAAAATCCAAAATTGGTGTTAGGTGCTGCAACCAAAAGTTAAACCACCCAGCTACTGTTTTCAGTTAGGCTGGGTGGTCACTATCATGAATTATTAACGGAGAGAGAGGGATTCGAACCCTCGTTGAAGTTGCCCCCAAACAGCATTTCCAGTGCTGCGCCTTCAACCACTCGGCCATCTCTCCAGGAGTGTCACGATTTACCATCGTAATATAAAACTCTAAAAAATGCAAAGATAAAGAGAGAAATTTTTTTTAGCCTGATTCAGAAAGTTCCACAACCAAATTCAAAGATGCCCGACACATACACAATTAAAGTACGCGATCGCGCCACTGGCCAAGAACACACCTTACAAGTTCCCGATGACCGCTACATTCTCCACACTGCCGAACATCAAGGGGTAGAGTTACCATTTTCCTGTCGTAATGGGGCTTGTACCACTTGTGCAGTCAGAGTAGTATCAGGAGAAATCTATCAGCCAGAGGCAGTAGGATTATCCCTAGAATTGCGGCGGCAAGGCTATGCTTTGTTGTGCGTGAGTTATGCTCGTTCTGACTTAGAAGTAGAAACCCAAGACGAAGATGAAGTGTATGAACTCCAATTTGGTCGCTACTTCGCCAAAGGCAGAGTTAAAGCTGGTTTACCTTTAGATGAAGACTAGTAGAGAGAGACCGAAGAAAGCAGGGGTGCAGGGGTGCAGGGGTGCAAGGGGAAAAAATTTCTATGCCCCATGCCCTATTTCCTATGCCCAATTCCTCAGCAACTGGTGGCGAAAAATCGCCATTCTCGCTTGTGTATTACTCTTAGTGGGTTGTCAAGCCAAAAATCAGACTGTGAATAACCAAACACAGGTGAGAGTGGCGCGGGTAGTGAGTGGACAAACCTTAGAAGTTGTGGGCATAGCTGAACAACCAACCTTGATTTCTCAAGTGCGGTTAATTGGTGTAGATGCGCCAGACTTGCGCCAGTATCCTTGGGGAGAAGATTCTAAGGAACTGTTAGAGAAAATGCTTGGTAACTTAGAAAAACCCGTAATGCTAGAGTTTGATGTCGAAGCCAAAGACAAAATTGGGCGCAATTTAGCATACGTTTGGAAAGATAACCAATTGTTAAACGAACAAGTGATCAAACAAGGGTATGCTTTGTTTGTAGAGCGATCGCCCAATTTCAAATATAATCAACGCCTAGACCGCGCACAACAATGGGCAAGAATCATGGGTAAAGGAATTTGGAATCCAGAACAACCCATGCGTCAGACTCCGGCGGAGTTCCGCCGTCTAAATCGTTAGGAGTGCTGAGTGCTGAGTGGTGAGTGCTGAGTAATGAGTAATGAGTAATGAGTAATGAGTAATGAGTAATGAATGCTGAGTGTTGATACCAATTCCTGACTAATGACTAATGACTAATGACTAATGACTATTGACTAATGACTAACCTACAAATTTTTCTTGATATTGCTACAGAAGCGGCTTTAGCTGCGGGTGCGGTTTTACAAGGGTACTTGGGTAAATTAGAAGATGCAATTACGGAAAAGGGTCGTCCTGGGGATCTAGTAACCGCCGCCGATAAAGCCTCTGAAGCGGTAATTTTAGAAATTTTACACCGCCATTTTCCTGAGCATTCCATTTTGGCTGAGGAATCGGGGAAGATTGGTAATCAAGATAATCAATATCTTTGGGCAATAGATCCTCTAGATGGTACGACTAACTACGCTCACCAATATCCGGCGTTTTGTGTTTCTATTGGGTTGTTAATCAATGGCAAACCCCAAGTAGGGGTCATTTATGATCCTGCTCATGATGAACTCTTCCGTGCGGCTACTGGTTTGGGTGCCACACGTAACCGTCGGGTTATCAGTGTTTCTGAGACATCCGAACTGAGTAAAAGCTTGTTGGTAACTGGGTTTGCTTATGACCGCCGTGAAACCTCAGATAATAACTATGCTGAATTTTGTCACCTTACCCATCTCACCCAAGGGGTGCGGCGTAGTGGTTCAGCAGCTTTGGATTTAGCTGCTGTTGCCTGTGGCCGTGTAGATGGTTATTGGGAACGAGGAATATCACCTTGGGATGTTGTGGCGGGAATTATTTTGTTACAGGAAGCAGGCGGTAAAGTCACTGCTTATGATGGTACACACTTCAATATTGCCTCTGGGAGAATTCTCGCAACTAACGGTTACATTCATGACAATCTTAGTGGAGCCTTAATGCAGGTTCCTCCCCTATCAGCTTGGCAATAAACATTGTCTGATAGATAAATGCTATTCACCAAAGGGAATAATAATCACAGTAGATTACTGACGTTTACCTGGGTAAGCTAAGTAGACTAGAAACCATGTCACTGCTCCTTTGGTGCTACCTGCTATATGTCTTTAAGAATAGATCGTGGATTATTTAAATTTGATTTCATAGATAATCACGCCATCTTGTGTGTTCCAGTTGACGCTGATGTCAAAGAAATCCGTAAGCGATACCTCAAAATTGCGCGCCACCTACATCCTGACAGTGGGGCAATTCATACTGAGAAAGAAAAGAAACTAGCTAATGAATTATTATCTAAATTAGTTAACCCCGCCTATGAAACTCTATCAGTAGACCGCACCCGTTCGGAATACATCATAGTGCTGTCTCAAATGGGTAAGCATATAGTGCAGGAGTCAGCTTCTGTAGAACTACATAGCGATTTAGCAAAGCAATTAGCAGCTGCTCCCAATATCGATCATGCTTATAAAAGTGCGATCGCTAAAATTGCGGAAACTCAATATGACTCTTTGCAGCAAGTGATTCCGATTATTGCCCAAATTAGTGAATTAAATTTAGTTTACTTAATGCGGAGTGCTGGTAAAGCCTTGTCTACACCCCCACCTGTAGCTCAACCCGTACAAACTACAACATCAAAACCCGAACCAGTCGAGACACCCGCACCACCACCCGCACCCAAAGAAGATCCCGTCGTTGAACAATATCTTCGTCGCGCTCAAAGCTTGATTGATAAAAATCAATTCGCTCCCGCCAAGATAGAATTACAAGAGGCATTAAAGATAGCACCAAAAAATAGTCGTTGTCACAGCATGATGGGATTTGTCTATTTAAAGCAAAATCAGCTAAAAATGGCAAAAATTCACCTAGATAATGCCTTAAAATTAGACCCCAACGATGAAACAGCACTAGCATGGAAACCGAAAATAGATAAAGCTCTGGGACAGCAAGCTACTAGTGCTAATACTAATGGAAACGCAAACGCTGTCCAAAAACAGCCAGATAAATCAAACGGTGGTTTATTTGGGGGCTTATTTGGAGGTAAGAAAAAGTAATCCCAACTCTATCTAAATATAAAATTCCCAACCCCACCGATTTATCTGTGGGGTTATTAGTCAATAGTCAATAGTCATTAGTCAATAGTCATTAGTCATTAGTCATTAGTCATTACTCATTACTCATTACTCATTACTCACCACTCACCACTCACCCCCCTTCAGCTTGATGACCCTTTTCCCATATACTTGGCTGCATAGGCGGGAAAATGTGCAGTCTGCCTGTTTGCAGAAACATGGGGCTAAGATAACGGAGGACTAATGGTGTATCAACCAGCCACAGGAGCGAGGGATTTATTACCTCTGGATGTGGCTCAAAAACGCTGGATTGAAGATAGATTACAGCAGGTGTTCCACCGTTGGGGATATCACCGAATTATTACCTCAACGTTGGAACGGATGGATACTCTGATGGCTGGGGAAGCTATTCAGCGTCAGATGGTGATTCAACTGCAAAATGCTGAGGATGAAGAGTTAGGATTGCGTCCAGAGTTGACGGCTTCTATTGCTCGTGCTGTGGCGACGCGGATGGCAGGTACTACTTACCCACAACGACTGTATTACAATGCTAATGTCTTCCGCCGCATCTGGGAAAACAGGCATAACCGTCAGCAGGAGTTTTATCAAGCTGGGGTGGAATTATTGGGTGTTGGTGGTTTGCTTGCCAATACGGAAGTATTGTTGCTAGTCCGCAATTGTTTGCAGGCGTTGGATTTGCAAGATTGGCATTTAATTTTAGGCGAAGCGGGAATCACCAGATCGTTGTTGAATGCTTTTCCAGAAAATATTCGGGGAAAAGTTCGCAGTGCGATCGCTCACCTAGATCGCATTACGATAGATACTCTACCTTTAACTGAAGAACTCCGCGATCGCGCTAGAATTATGCTCGATTTACGCGGCAATAGCGCAGATGTACTGCAAAAAGTCAGCAGTTTGGGTTTGGATGCCGACCAACAAGAGGCAGTGAATAATCTTAAATCCCTGGTAGAATTACTAGAATCAGAAGGGGAATTCCCGATTATTCTCGACCTCAGCTTAATTCAGACCATAGACTATTACACCGGCATTGTCTTTGAGATTGTCAGCAGTAGCGAATCGCAAGCGCGTGTGTTAGGTAGGGGTGGTAGGTACGACAAACTTTTGGGACTATATCATCCCCAAGGAGAAGACATTCCAGGTATCGGTTTTGTCCTCAATATCGAAGATTTGTATCAGGTATTATTGTCTACTCAACAATTACCACAATCAACTCCGGCTAGTAACTGGCTAGTAGTTCCTGAAAACCCAACTGCCAATGCGGCAGCATTTGCTTACGCGCAAAAACTACGTGATTCTACGCATTTAGTGAGAGTCGAAATAGACTTGGGTGGAAAAGATACAGAGGAGATCAGACAATACGCACGCGATCGCAGCATAGCCCAAATTGCTTGGGTTAAAGCCGACGGCACACCAACAATCGAAAGTGTAGGAGTGTAAAAAAGGAAAAAGTAAAAAGTAAAAAGGCAAAAGGGATTTAAAAAACTCTCTGCTGAGTGCCGAAGTTGAGTATTGTTTATCACTCAATCATCATTTTTTGCCTTTTGCCTTTTGCCTTTTGCCTTTATCATTGCCCTGCTAGGCTAGAAAGGGCTGATTTAAAAGAGAGGGAATCTATCAAATGCCACACACTATTGTTACTGATGTCTGTGAAGGTGTTGCTGACTGCGTAGGTGCTTGTCCAGTTGCTTGTATTCATGAAGGCCCTGGTAAAAATATCAAGGGAACTGATTGGTACTGGATTGATTTTTCCACCTGTATTGATTGTGGTATCTGTGTTCAAGTATGCCCTGTAGCTGAGGCGATTATCCCAGAAGAAAGACCTGATTTACAAAAAACTCCTTAATTTGTGATGGCTAGCTAATTTCAATTGCTAGCTATGGATTCATAGTTGGTAAGTGGTGAGAGAAACGTTAATTTCTTCGCTCTTACCAACTATGCTTGTTTTGACTATTTATCGCTAATTTGATAGTCATAGTCTGGAAAAGATGCAGATATTCTAAATATTAAATTAAGCAAATAAATTTGGGATAAATACCCTATTATATCTAATTTTTCAACTTTCTTATAGAGAAAAAATCAAAGCAGTTCATTTGATATATCATTGGAATGATTGATTTTTTAGCTGTATTACCTTATACTTAAGTGTGAGTTTATATTAATATGGCTCAGATCAAGTTTTACTCCTTTGCTGTTCCCGATTTCATTTTACCTTCCCTTCATATAGGAACTTGCCTCACTGAACTGTATTACTGTATGTAAACTAGTCAACAATATAAAATCTTACATCTACTAAGAATTGTGTAGTTATGAACCCACCTGAAGAATATATCAATAACAGTTCCACAGAGCCGGGGCAAGGGGGTTTAACTCAAGACATGAATAAGCTGCAATTACGCAGTTCCGGTCTTGCTGAAGGCAACAATCTCGAAAAAGTTAGAGAAATTCTGTTTGGAAGCCAAATTCGGGACGTGGACAAAAGATTTACCCGTCTAGAAGAACGTTTAATTACGGAAATCAATAACTTTAGAGATGAAGCTAAAAAGCGTTTAGATGCACTAGAAACATACATCAAAAAAGAAGTAGATGCTTTAACAGAAAGGGTCAAAAAAGAGCAAGTAGAACGTGAAAGCGCATTAAAAGCAATAACTGAAGAACAAAAGAGCATCAACCAATCTTTAGAGCGAAAATTCTCCCACTTTGACGAACAAAATAATCATAGTCAAAGAGAACTGCGTGAACAAATCCTCAATCAATCAAAAGAACTCCAAGAGGATATCCAGAAAAAATATGAGGAAATCTTGGTTTTATTGAAACGGGAAATGCAAGCTTTAGATAGAGATAAAACAGACCGTACTAAGCTAGCTACTTTATTTACAGAGTTAGCAGTGAGATTGAATACAGATTATAAATCTTAATTTTTTAGCTAATAGCTTGCTCAATTGATCTCAAAGTATACAAATTCCTGGAAACTATGAATGGGGAAATTAAGGGTATGAATGACTATTCCCCGAAACCAAGACAGAAAGCTAAGGCTGACGGTACAAGCAACGGTCAAATATATCGTACAAATTCCTTAAATCAGGAGCCAAAATCTAGCGATGAGTTGGCGACTATTCGGAGTTTACTCCTTGGTTTAGAACCACATCAACTTAAAAAACTTTACGAGCGATTAGACAACCCGCAAGTTTTACCAGAAGATATTAGTCGGTTACTTCCTGAAGCTGTGATTTTGCGTTCCAAGCAAGATCAACAGCTAGCAGAGTCAATGGTGACGACTGTGGAGACAGCCATTCAAACTTCTATTAAACAAGACGAAAATGTGCTTTCGGAAGCATTTTTTCCGATTATAGGTACAGCCACACGCAAGGCTGTTGCATCATTTATCGACCAAATGATGCAATCACTCAACCAAACTCTAGAACATAGTTTATCTTTAGAAAGTTTTCAATGGAGGTTAGAAGCAAAACGCACTGGTAAATCATTTGCAGAAATTGTGTTGCTGCGTACCTTAGTGTACAGAGTCGAGCAAATATTTCTCATTCATAAACAAACTGGGTTGTTACTACAACATTTAGTCGCCAAGCAAGTTCCCATTCAAGACCCCGATTTAGTGGCGGCGATGCTGACTGCAATTCGAGATTTTGTCCAAGATTCTTTTAGTGTCAAACAGCAAGACGGACTTCAAAGTTTGCAGTTTGGAGAATTGACAATTTGGATAGAAGAAGGTACACAAGCAGTATTGGCGGGAATTATTCGAGGAAATCCTCCCCAACAATTAAGGCTAGTTTTTCAAGCTGCAATTGAAAAAATTCACCTGAAACTAGGCCAAGAAATGCACGAATTTGTTGGAGAAATAGAAGTATTTCAAACCAGTCAACCCTATTTAGAAGAATGTTTAACCATCCAGAGTAAATCTGCATCATCAAAGAATTATAGATATGCCTGGACATTTTTAAGTATAGTGGCGATCGCTAGCAGTATTTGGGGATTTTTTGTCATTAGAGAACATCTACGTTGGCAAAATTATCTTCAAAAACTCAGTTCCCAGCCAGGAATAGTTGTTATTAACACTAAAAACCACAATGGTAAGCATTTCATCATCGGAATGCGTGACCCTTTAGCAATAGATCCCAATACTCTCATTTCCCAAACAGACCTCAATCCTCAAACAGTCATTAGCAATTGGCAATTTTACTTATCTTTAGACCCGCAAATATTAACCAAAAGAGCCGAAAAACTTCTTCAACCTCCAAACTGTCTCACTCAAAGTTGATAGTAATGGTATTCTCCAAGCTAGTGGCTATGCACCACATCAATGGATTATAGAAAAGAAACAAGCCTGGCGTTACATACCAGGAATTACCCAGTTTCAAGATAAAAATTTGCTGGCTAGCGAACTTCAAGAAATAGATTTATATCAACACCAAATTGAAACAACTTCTTTACTCTTTTTTGAAGATACAACTGACCTGACAGTAGGTGAAGCAGATAAACTTAAAGATGTCATTTCAGCCATACAAAAGCTGACCAAGGCGACCCAGCGTTTAAATAAAAATATTCAAATTCAAATTCGTGGGCATACTGACACTAGCGGCTCAGAGCAACATAATATATCACTTAGTCAAGCCCGCGCTCAAAAAATATTAAATTATCTTCAGCAATATGGAATTAGTCTGAGTAAATTGCAAATTGTTGCTGTTGGTGCCAGTATTCCTCTTCAACCAGAAATTAACACAGAAGCCAAAAAGCTCAACCGTCGTGTATCGTTTACAATCTCAATAAGTAATGGCAACAACTGATTTTCTCACTTATGATGCAAAAGAAAATTTGTCTTGTAGGGGCATTTGCTACAGGTAAAACTAGTTTAGTGACGCGATTTGTTCATAGTATTTTTTCTGAGAAATACTACACTACAGTAGGTGTCAAATAGATAAGAAAAGCATAAATATCCATAACGATACATTAAATTTAATTATTTGGGATCTTTATGGTGAAGATGAATTTCAAAAAGTCAGAATGTCTTATCTTAGAGGTTCTTCAGGGTATGTATTAGTAGTAGATGGAACACGCAAGAATACCTTAGAAAAAGCCTTGGAGTTGCAAAAAAAAGTAGAAGAAACACTGGGTAAAATACCCTTTATTTTAGTTTTGAATAAATGGGATATGACCAATGAATGGGAAATAGAAGATACAGAAATAGAAGCAGTTATTCAAAGAGGCTGGACTGCAATTAAAACTAGTGCTAAGAGTGGACAAGGTGTAGAAGAAATATTTCAAAATCTTGCTAATAGAATCATCACAAATAAATGCTAGATATTCCTGACGCAGTGCTTACGTATATTTTGCATTTTATTATTAAAGAGCGTTCCCTTGCTTATTTATTAGTGAGAAAAGATGGATGTTTAATGGCTTGGGGCGGTCAGTTAAATGAATATGGTATTACTAACCTTTGTCAAGGTGAACAAATAGGTCAACAAGTATTTTTTTTGGAAGGTTTATTACCAATAGATGATTCTGCCCTATTTCTCCCCTTTATTCAGACAGCTACTGACATTTGTGCAGACATCCACATTTTTCCTTCGGTAGAAGGAGATTGGGTATTGTTATTAAATAGTATTGTAGATGAAAACTATTTCTCATCCATACAACAAGAAGTTAATAACTATAGCTTGTTACAAGAAAAAATATCTAGACTAGAGTCTCAGTAAACTAGATAATTGGATCAAGTGTATTTGGCGCAATATAGTTTATGAATAGCTTGATACTAGCTGACTTATTCGCAAATTTAAACATCTTAGTTTTAGAAAGAGTTGACATTAGCTCATTCAAAATTCTTAGCAGTATACCTAGTTGGTTTAGAAGATTTTGTGACCGTAATTTTACGTATGGTATGAATATTTCAATTCCTCAAGAAGTGTTTTCTTTTCTAGAAAATTTTTTAATTGATGCAGAAGAGTTTTGGCAGCATCAGAGTGATGGTAAATTATCATCTGGACTATGGATTCAAAGAAATTTAACAGGTGAAGAAGAAGAACTAGAAGCCCATAGTCTTTCTATGAATCACCAGAAAATATTATTAATTGAACTAGCCAAAGATAAATTTCAAGATAAACATCATTTTCTGCAAACTGCTAGAGAAAATAATTTAAGTTATCAACAACTAATTAAAGAAAATCAAAAAAAAGAAGTATTAGTACATTGCATAATTCATGATATAGCAGGACAGCTAAATGCCATTAATTGTTGTTTAGCCCTACTGGAATTAGAAAATTTAACATCAAAAGGAAAAGTATATTTAGATGTAGCGACTAAGCAATCTATTAAGCAAGAAATGTTGATCAGAGATATTTTAGATGCTTTTTCTGCTGATATTCAGTCTCTAGATAATTTTATAACTGATGATTTAGAAATAGCACCGGACATTTTATTATCGGTGCAAGAGACAATAGAACTTTTTGCTTCCTCATTTACATTGAATAATAAACTGTTAAAGCTGGATGACAATATCGATATAACAGCAAATTGGCAAGTAGTAGGTGAACAGTCACGCTTAGATAGAATAATTGCCAATTTTATAGAAAATGCCTACCGTCACAGCCCACCAGCATCTACAGTAACAATTGGCTTACAAGCAGAACAAGAAACTATTCTGCTCACCGTAGATGATGAAGGTGATGGTGTTCCAGCTATGATGGTAGGGAAGTTATTTCAAAAGTTTTCTCAAGGACAATATAAATCGGGTAGAGCTGGAATTGGGCTGTATTTTTGTCGTATTACTATTGAGCGTTGGGGTGGTAGTATTGGTTATCTACCTCGTCCCGAAGGAGGTTCTAGGTTTTGGTTTAGGTTGCCAAAACCAACGAGAAGATAGAAGTTAAAAAAGTGTTTTTAAAGTAAATTAAGTAGATAAAATTATTATTAATTATAATTAAGTTTGCTTGTAAATATTTTGATAGTCTGTTTTAAGGCTAACCGCATCTAAAAGAATTAATTGCGATCGCCATCTTACCGTCTCATTTTGGTATCAGTTTAGACAGATTTGGTTACAGAATACGAAATATACGCAAATGTGAAAGCGGAAGCTGCTACGGGGAAGACAAAAATTGCTGCAAAGAAGACAAAATAGAGAAATTTTGGCCTTGCTACTTAATAAAATTTCTCCCCCTGCTTCCCCTGCTTTATCCCTTGCTGGGAGTCAAAAGAGTAATTTGCTGCTTTTGGAGCGATCGCACATCATCTAAGCTAGCATTGACTGATTGTAAGATTTCCTGTGTGGTCTTCTTCCCATCACAAGCTAAAAGAAACTGCCATGCTGACTCAGTAACACTCACCACTTGATAATCGTGATTGAAAAATTGCTTGCTATCTTGCCATCCTTGAATACAAGGACTAGGTTCAGGTATAGCCGACAATAACTTAGTATCTGATGCCCAATCTTCTCTAATAACAGGGCTACGTCCTAAGAAAAATTCGTAGTGGGTGATGGATGAGGGATCTAAGACTTCAATCAAGCGATATAATTGGCGATCGCTTAATGATTTTGCTCGTTCAATTAACTCTGGTGCTTGACCAATTAATCTTTCTAAATTCCAAATCTGGGGATTAGAAAAACCGATAAACTCTAATCCTGACGCATCTATTAATTCAAATAATGTATTGATGTTGTAATCAATTTCTTGGGGATGTACATACATATCAGCAAAGTAACCATCCCGTTGATTTTCCCATGCCCAACGTTCTTGTTCTCGTTTCCGCAGGCGGTTATCTTCTGGGAGCGTTGCAAATAATTTTCGTCCCACGGCTACACCATCAGTATAATCGCCCCGCTTATCTCCTTGAATAAGAGCGATCGCCTCTTGCATCAATTTAATTTCCCAACGTCCCAATTCACCATACACAAAAATGTGCATGATTCCACCAGGGGCTAATTTCTTGGCTAAAGCTTGAATCCCCCGAATTGGATCTGGTGTATGGTGCAGAACTCCCACACAGTTAATTAAATCAAACTCACCTGGAAGTTGTTCAACATCAAACAAACTCAGGTGATGAAATTCTACCCCGTCGCTCCTGATTTTTGACAACGTTCTTGAGCGACTGCTAGCGCGCCTGAACTTAAATCAATACCGACAACAGACGCTTCTGGGTTGAGATGTACCAAATATTCTGTTCCTACCCCTGTCCCACAACCTGCATCTAAAATGCGGACATTCTTTTGGGAGGGTTTTTGACCAGTGCAGAAGTTATACGCCGCTAGCCAATTCCATCGCCAGTTATAACCAGGAGGTGGTTCATCTAATAAAGGTTCTGGCGGGAATGGATAGGTATTGTAGAGTTTGGCAACTGCTGCACTAATGGTTTGGGAATCTGACATGGCTGGAGAACGGTAAGAGAGTTCCGACTAAAAAAATATACTATCACTGTGTAGGCAAGGGGGCAGGGGGCAGGGAGCAGGGGGAAAAATTAAAATATTCGCTCTTGGAAATTAGATGATTTATTTTCTGGAAGTCCCTAATAGTCACTGTCAGCTACACAAATTCCCTTGCATTTAATGCCGTTGGTGGCTGTGCGCTGACAATGAGGACAGAGAATTTTTTCTGTGTCTGGTGCGATATGTTGATTGGTGTCGGGTTGGGGTTGATTGTTATTGGTTTGGGGTTTCACGATGATGAGAAGAATGTAAATTTTTATAGGATATTGTTACATTTTACAAACCATCGAGATTTCCCCGCCAAGTTGTTTTTTAAAGTCAATAGTCAACAAGGAGGACATGGGGCAGGGTGCAGGGGGCAGGGGGGAAGAACACCATACATAAATGTAGGGGCTTGAAATAAGAATGTATTACTCGCGCTGACGCGCCTTGAAATAAATATTTTTACTTTCGAGCATACATAAATAATGGTGCTTGAATCCCTGTTGGCTCTTAAAAGCTAATTTCCCCCTTGCTCCCTGCTCCCCTGCCTCTTCTGGTCATTATCTCTCGCCCCGTTGAAACTTGGCTGTCATTTCTGCGCGAGACAAAGCACTAGTAGCAGACTCGCGCACATAAGAGTCGGTTGATTCATTCTCAATGACAGATTTCAGCACATCAATAGCTTTGGGATCGCCAATGGAGGCTAAAGCATTTACTAGAGAGATTCCCAAGGCTGGGTTATCAGTGGTTTGCAAGGCTTCAATCAAAACATCCACTACAGGAGAACCTATTTCACCCAAGGCCATCACCGCCGCAATATGCACTACAGGGTTAGGATCATTAAGAGCAGTCTTTAAACCTTGGACACCTGTTTCTGCAAAGGGAACATCGGGATGATTAATAGCGACTTGCGCCAATGCTTTAGCCGCACTTCCCCGCACAGTCACATTTTCACTATTAAGCAACGCCTCAACTAAAGGAGTTACCGCATCAGGGCCGATCGCACCCAAGGCTTTGACAGCCGCCCGTCTATAGGTGGTGTCATCTTCATCCAGAATACTCATTAATCTGGGAATCACGGTTGCGTCTGGATTTTCCGCTAACGCCCACATGGCTTGATCTCTTAGGTGTGGGTTGGGGTGTTTCAGTTGTTGAAATAGTTCTTCTGTAGTCATGGTTTTTAATTAAACAATCAAGGTAAATTCAGATTGAATATTTACGCATTGCAAGCAATATCTAAGCGCATTTCATTGCTGGGCTTAAATCCCAAATTACTATAAACAGGCTGTCCAGCAGGAGAAGCATGGAGAATTGCGCTAGTGCAATTGAGGAATTGGAGATGGGCGATCGCCATTTTTGTTAGTGATTTAGCAATTCCTTGCTGACGATATTCTGGCTCTACATAAACTCCCCAAATGTATCCATATTTTCTTTGCTGTTGCGTGAGAACATGGGGATACAATCCAGCAAATAGTTGACATCCTGCGGAAGCCACAATTTTTCCGTTTATTTCTGCTACAAAGGCTTTGTAAGCTAGTGTCTGTCTGGCATGATCAATAAATTGCACAGTTGTTTCTAGCCAATTAGCTTGAATGGATGCTTCCGCAACACCATTATCACGCCATAGCTGGAAAAAATGCCGCGCAATAGTTGCATCATCGTCGATGTTAGCTTCTCTAAACCTGATAGCATCCATAAATTGGGGATTAGTTAGGCTGTCTTTTCTTGGTTTTCTAAGGTGATTAAAGCTTTAGCTGCAACCAACCAATCACTATCTTGTGCTGCTTGTTGGTGTGCAGTGGTATCGCCCAGTTTTTCCAGTGACATCAAAGCTGCATACTTTAAATCCCAGATTTTAGTTTCAAGACAGGCTTTGAGTTCGGGAATTGCCCGTGAATCACCCAGTTCACCGAGGGCGATCGCCGCCGCCGCCCGTGATTTTTGAAACTGTGGTTGTTTGTTATGCAGGGCTTCCATCAGTAAATCATAAGCCTGGTGATGTTTCAACCAGCCAAATAGTTTCACCACATGGAAGTGCGCCCCATAATCATTACTAGCTTCTTCCGCATAGGTAGCAAATAAAGCCTCCGGTGCGGCATTGGTGTAGTGTTCCAAAATAGTTTTGCTGGCTAAATAGCAACGTCCAAAGTCAGTCTCGTATAATCCACGTATTAAAACTGACAATTCTGGTAGTTGATTATAACTATGGACTAAATCTAAACTTCGGGGATGGTCGTATAATGTTTGTTCTAAATGGGGTTGAATGGTATTGAATGTAATTGCCCCACTAGCAATTCCCGCTTCTGCTAAAGTTCTAATCCCCCGTAACCGAAACACCAGGGAAACTGGACATCTGGCAATATTAGGGATGGCACCATAGTAACGCGCATCCATCAAATCTTGGATAGATAACCGCCGCCCCAAAACATTGGAGTGTCGTAACATCGCTACAACCTTGTTCATCTGAGAATAGTCTTGAGTCAGACGACAAACTCCAGCGATCGCTGCACTAGCTGTAGGTGGATCAGCGTCATCCACAAATTTGCGAATTCTTTCTAAAGCAGGTTGATAATTAAATTTAGTCAGTGTATGAATTATTACTCTATGGGTTTGCCCTGGTTTTTCTAGTAACTGTGCTACTTCTTCTAATAAATGAAGGTCATCTGTACCGATTTCCCCAATCGCCCACACTGCATTTTCCACTGTGTAGCAATCGTTATCACCCAAACAAGTGCGAATTACAGGTAAAGCCACAGTAGCTTTAAGTCGCCCCAAAGTTTCCACTGATTTCCGGCGCACAATGCGATTATCTAAACTAGGGTCAGTTTGCTGTACAGCCCGAATCAGTGCATTAATTGACTGTTCCGTGGGAAAGTTTACCAGATGAGCCGCCGCCACATACCGCGAATCATCCTCACTCAATTGGTCTAAGGGAGTATCTAAAAGTGCGATCGCCTGTTCTTCTGTGAGATTAAATAAATTAAAAAAACGTTTATCCATAGTTATTAGTTATTAGTCATTAGTCATTAGTCCATAGTCAACAGTCCATAGTCAACAGTTTTTCTCACTTGCTACCTTATCTACCTTGTTCCCATGCCCATGCCCTATGCCCTATGCCCAATCCCCCCTCAAACAAAACAAACCCAGAGATTATTTGCCATTACTCAACCTTTACAGGCAAAGCAAAGAGCGAAGAACCTCTAGGTTTGCAAGGGTAACAAGTACCCGAATCACCAAATCACAAGCTAGCTAATTAACTTAACTTATGACAGAGAGTTGATAGCGTAGTCGAGAAGTGCATTGTACTCGGTCAATGCTTGAGCAGACATATCGCGAGGAGCGCAACCACGGTTACGAGCAAAGCTTAATGCTTCAACGTAGGGAGCGGTGGGTAGGCCTAAAGCGCGATAAACTTCACGTTGACCAGCAATACCCCACTCATCCAATGGGCCTGTGCCACCAACTACCAAGCTGTATTGAATGAGGCGGAGGTAGTGTTTGATATCGCGTAAGCACTTAGCTTTGAATGTGTCGGTGGAGTTAGCTTCTCCAGCGTTGTTTAAGTAAGGATATTTTTTGATGCAAGCGTTGTAAGCTTCGGTTGCAACTGCATCAAGGTTTCCAGCTAGCTTTTCAGCAGCTTCCAAACGAGCAGCAGCACGTTGGATAGAACCTTGTACGGATTCTAAATCAGAGGTGCTGGGGAAACGACCAGCAGCATCAGCAGATGCAATAACGGTGGTAACAACTGATTTCATTTCTTAAATCTCCCGAAAGGCTTTGAATTTAAATGGTGTTGGATATCAATACTTATGAGTTAATTGCTATTTTGCAATTAATTAGCTCAAAGCAGAGATGACGCGATCGAAGTAGCTGGAAGCTTCAGCAACCAAGCTAGCGCAACGATCTTCTACAACGGGAGTACCCATTTTGCGTAATTTAGCACCTGCACGAGCTTCGCTGGGGGTGTCTTGGATGTGAGCAACTGCTTGAGCCTTCATGATTTGAACGGCACGAACGGTAGAGGTGGTAGGTACGCCTAAAGCTGCGTAGGTTTCTTTCAAACCGTTCAAGCAACGATCATCTAATACGGAAGCATCACCAGCTAACAACGCATAGGTTACATAGCGTAAGATGATTTCAGCATCGCGTAAGCAAGCAGCCATGCGACGGTTAGGATAGCAGTTACCACCAGCTTGGATTAGACCTTGGTTTTCGCAGATCATACCAGCAACAGCATCGGAAACCATGCAGCTAGCGTTGCTAGCAATTGCGTTTACAGCATCCAAGCGTCTGTTGCCGCTAGCAACGAAAGCTCTCAATGCAGCGATATCATTTACAGTAGAGGTGCTAGCATCTGCTGAAACTACAGCTCTAGAAAAAGCGTCAAGCATTTCGCTCTCCTTGGAATATTGGTTATCTTTAAAACTCGGTTGCCTGTTCCTTGAACCAGACAATATAGAACATAAAAGATGAAGGCTGTCTCAGTCTCAGTTATGAGAAACAAAGTAATAATCCTTAACAAACAATCCCCTATCAGGTATTTCTGATAGGGGATGATATTTGGCAGTTATGTAAAATTCTTAGTGAGCAGCGAAACGATGAAGTATGAATGATTTCAGAGGATAAACCTAGACCTGTTTGAGAAGATGTTTGATCATATTGTCTTTGACCATTAACTGCCGCAATACTTCCAAAAGAAACTTTTGTGATTCTTCTTTGCTTAAATCCTTTATTTGTTCTTCATACAGTTTGAGGTTGAATTTCTGCTCTAAATTCAGCTCCATTGGGATATCCGTCATGCCTACTCTCCTGTTGTTTCGCAATATAAATTTTCATCTAGCCCTTGAAAGTAAGATTAACAAAAGTTACACCTACTTGACAAGTAGACGTTTTTAGACGTTATCGAATAAACGATTGGGAATTAGGGGTGGTATGGGGATGGGGCATAGGGCATGGGGCATAGGGCATTGTGGTAAAGGTGTAGGGGTTTAAGGGTGTAGGGGAAAAATCTTATTCTCAATGCCCAATGCCCACTTGCCCTGAGCGAAGCCGAAGGGATGCCCCATGCCCAATGCCCCATACCCCATACCCTACAAAATGGTATATTTAGGCATAGGGTTATCTTGTAGTTCGGAGTTTGCTTTTAAGTTATGGATGCAATGGAGTTTTTTCAGCTAAGTAGTGGTAAATGGCGATCGCAACGCACAACACACCACCTTGCTTTTAAGAGAACTGAAGCTGGAGAATCCGAAATCCAGGTTCAAGCTTTGGCTGCTGATGATCCTCAAGTAATCGCTATTTGCCAACTCCATGAGGTTGACCCTCAATTGGCAATTGGTGGTGCTTATGTCACCTGGCAAGGGGCAATGGGATGGGATAGAGAAGACGAAAACCATGAAGGTTCAACTGTATTTGCTCTAGTTCCTGATGCAGATAATCCCCGTCAAGGTTCACTGCTCAGAGAGCGTGGCTATGCGGAAATTGTCCCCGTGGTAGGGCAATATCACATGGATGATGAAAATGCTTTAGTTTTAACAACTGAATACGAAACGATGAGTTCGGTAGAAAGATTTTGGTTTGTTAGCTCTAGCATTCGGATGCGAAGCAGTACAGTGAAAAGATTTGGCGGTTTTAGTACAGCTACATTTTGTACTGAGTTCCGAATTGCAGATGCTTCTGGGGCAGAAGGGCTGGCGAATCCAGCCGAAAATGTAGTTCAACGTGCAGAATATTTCTCGTTCTTTGGTGGATAAATTAATCATCACCACCAGTAATGATCCATTTACGCGAGGGCTAGATTACCTGTATGGAATTAGGGGTCTAGCTCTTGACTCAGAAATGATAGATGTGGTTTATGATATGAATAACCGCATCCCTATATGTGCTTGGATCGGTCAACATATTGACAGGGTGAACCGACAACTCGAAAACTATCTTCAGGCTTGCCACGATTGTTTTCACCCTTGGGAGCAACCTACTGTGCAGATTTTTGCTGCTCCTTTAGCCCAACGCTTTGGGGTTGATGGTTTTTGTAACCTTAAAACTAATCCCATGACAATCCTAATTGATGTGGGAAGAGTCCTGCCAGCAGATTGGTTACTGCTGGTAGTACATGAATATGCCCATGCTCATGCGGGTTTACCTGGACATCATGAGAAATTCGCGCGATCGCTAACTCATTTGTGTCTAGGATTGGGGATTGCACCCCCCGCTTGGCAATCTGGCATGGATTATCACTTGCGGTTTTATCCTCATTGTCGTGCCACTCCAAATCCCTTGGCGTTTTGGCGAGGAGAATCATAAGAGGCAGGGGAGAAGAGAGCAGGGCGCAGGGGAGAAAAGCCAATCAAAAGGGGAAGCAAGCTACACTTCAGCATCTTTTTGACGCAGTCTCTCAAAGAGAAGTTTGGTTTGTACCGACAATTCCCTCTTCTCCCTGCCCCCTGCCCCCCTGCCTCTTATTAACCTGCCCCCTGCCTCTTATAAAGATGAGCGATCAAATGTTACGAATTACTGCTTTGTATCGCAAATCAAAGGGCAAAAATCCTATATAGTCGTATCCTAAATTTTCAGATTCCCAATGTGGATAGCAGTTGTATCAATCAACATTTTGAGAAACCATAAAGTTTGTTGATGGTAAACATTGAATAGTCAAAAGTCAACAAAAAAAATGTGTTCTCTTGGAGATTGATAACAGCTAATCTACCTAATGACAATGGCGGAATTTTGTTGGTGAATTCTTCAGACCATAGAGGTATTTGTTATGTCAATTCCCTTGTTGGAATATGCCCCTTCATCCCAAAATCAGCGCGTTACTGCCTTTGAAGTGCCTGGTGATGAACAGCCGAGAGTTTACACAACAGATAACTTGCCATCATCCAGTGAAATGGATGCTTTGATTGCGGCGGCTTATCGGCAGATTTTCCATGAACAACAGATGTTGTTTAGTAATCGTCAAATCTTTTTAGAATCTCAACTTAGAGCTGGACAAATCACAGTTAAAGACTTTATTCGAGGATTAGCCTTATCTGATTCCTTCCGGCGACTCAATTACGATTCTAACAATAATTATCGCTTTGTAGAAATTTGTGTACAAAGGATTTTAGGACGTAGAGTTTATAGCGATCGCGAAAAACTGGCTTGGTCAATAGTCATTGCTACTAAAGGACTATCAGGTTTCATCGACGATTTACTAAACAGCGAAGAATATAACACCAACTTCGGTGATTCTACAGTTCCCTATCAATTGCGTCGGGTCTTACCACAACGAACCAGAGGTGAATTACCTTTTGAAAGAATGGCACGCTACGGTACAGATTACCGCGACAAATTGCCAGCTTCTATGAGAGGATATGAACCATTAAACTGGCAAACATTTTTACGTGGTTCTAACAAAGATGTTATGCAGTGGATAGCAGCCACCATCGTCTTTTTGATAGCCTCTTTCTACTTACTGCCCATCTTTAATGTATTACCCCAAATTGGGCCATACTAGTCAAAAAACAAGTAAAAAGGCAAAAGGCAAAAGGTAAAAGTAAAAAGTAAAGTTTACTTTTTGCAATATTCTGCTATCCAATCTATAATGCCAATATTAGGGACACAAAGTTAGTTGTGTCCCTAATATTATTTATTCTCTTTTAATCCAAAATCCAAAATTGTTATTACTTCCCAATATCCTCATTCCATAACTCAGGATTATTAGTAATAAAATCATTCATCATCTGCTCACATTCATCTAAATTTAAATCAATTACTTCCACACCGTGAGATACCATAAATTCTTTTGCGCCGGGGAAAGTTCTAGACTCTCCGGCGATGACTTTTTTTATCCCGAATTGCACCACAGCCCCAGCACATAAATAACAAGGCATGAGAGTGGAATATAATGTTGTACCTCTGTAGCTGCCAATTCTACCGGCATTACGGAGACAATCGATTTCAGCATGGGTGACAGGATCACCATCTTGCACTCGTTTGTTATGTCCTTTACCGATCATCTGGCCATCTTTGACAAGCACAGAACCGATGGGAATTCCCCCTTCTTGTCTACCTTGTTGTGCTTCTTGAATCGCAGCTTGCATAAATTCATCCATATCTAATTTTCTCCTCATGAACAAACAACTAGTATTAATGGATCACGATGGCGGTGTAGACGACTATCTAGCGACTATGCTGCTGTTGACAATGGAACATATTGAACTTCTCGGTGTTGTCGTTACACCCGCCGATTGTTATGTACAGCCAGCCGTTAGTGCTACACGCAAAATTATAGATTTGATGGGATTTTCTCACATCCCAGTAGCAGAAAGTACGGTACGCGGTATTAATCCTTTTCCGCGTTTATATCGTCGTGATTCGTTGATTGTGGATCATTTGCCAATTCTCAATCAAAATGAGTTTCTCACAACACCTTTAGTGAAACAAACAGGTCAAGATTTTATGGTGCAGGTGTTACGAGAAGCACCAGAACCAGTCACACTCATGGTAACAGGGCCACTTACAACTGTAGCTGTAGCCTTAGAAAAAGCACCAGATATTGAATCTAAAATTGCCAAAATTGTCTGGATGGGTGGTGCTTTAAAAGTTCCTGGAAATGTGGAAAAAAGTTTAGAAGCTGGACAAGATGGTTCAGCAGAATGGAATGTTTATTGGGATGCAATTTCGGCGGCGCAGGTATGGGAAACCCAAATAGAAATTATTATGTGTCCTTTGGATTTAACTAATAATGTACCAGTGACATCAGATTTAGTTCAAAAAATGGGCAAACAACGCCACTATCCCATTTCTGATTTAGCAGGACAATGTTATGCCTTAGTAATTCCGCAAGATTATTATTTCTGGGATGTGTTAGCAACCGCCTATTTAGGAAGACCAGAACTTTATGAATTATGGGAGTGGGAAACGGAAATTATTACTAGTGGTATTAGTCAAGGTCGTACGAAAATTGTTTCTGGAGGCAAACGAATTTTAGCTATGGATAAAGTTGATAAAGATGCTTTTTACAGTTATATTTTGCAGCAATGGGCAAGATAGCAACATCAACAATTCAAGGTTTTTATTTGTGTACAGCTTGATAGCAAATTGACTTATGTTTTCAGGGCTGAACGCTGTTTAAATCCTACAAAATACATAGATAAGTAGTGCTGTGTCACGCCTTAAATGTTGCATTAAAACTCTCTTGTGGGATGGGCTTCTAGCCCGTCCGGTGCGGGCAATATGCCCACACCACAAGAACTAAATATTTGCACTATTTTAGTCTTGACACACCACTACTTATACTCAAATGTTTTCTCCCAATCACATCAGATTATTATTATGTATACTTTAATCATTTAATCAGGGAACGCTAAACCAGTTTGAGGATCGCGGATATATAGTCCTAATGTCAAACTCCGCATTACTTCATCCCAAATAGGTGTTAACTTTTCGGCTTGATCTGCCCAATAATCAAAGGTAATTAAACATTGCACATTTGACCCTAAACCAATACAAATGCGTGAAAAAGCTTCCCGTGGTTCTGTTTGGGTGTCAATAAATTTAATCTCTGTCCAGACAATCTTGGCGGTTTGACGTTTGACACTAATAATTTCACCCTTTTCAATGACATCCCTACTGTCATCATCTACCACTTTTCTTAAGGTAGATTTTAGAGGAAATAAACTCCAATCACGGGGGGGTAGCTGATTAAATGATACTTCTAGACAGCAATCATCTTTGGGTGGTTTGTTATCCATGAATTTAAAAGATTTTTCTTGTGGTTCAAACACCCAATTTTGTGGGACATTGAAGCGAACAGCTCCCCGATTAGCTACAAAAATTTTGTAGCCTGATGGAGATTCCCAGCGATGATCAGGCTTGAGTTCTAGAGTTTCCTTAATCCACTGGAGATTGCTTTTTTTGTGCTTGCTCATAGTTTTATTGCCAATCTACAATGCTTGCGTTTGCATTTAACTTATCGGAGACATGATTGCTATGTTGATAGTATCAAATTCCCCGATAAGCTAATGCTTTTACTTTAGCAACCAGTGATAACTTCACTGACATACGCTCAACATATTGGCACATTTGAAGATTTAGCGATCGCGCTCTCTATGACTTCAAGCCGCAGACTTTATTCACGTTACCAAGTTTTAGCTAGGAGCTTTTTCGTTAGCTAGAAAATTACGCACATCAGGGAGATACTGGGGACAATAATATTTGACTGATGCACTAAATATATATCCCAGTGCAGATTTTTCGCCTTCTGTTAAGTTAGGATTTTGAGTTGTTATAGCGTTAAAAAACGTTTTAATAGCTGTGCTGGCACCATTATTTTTGACTCCGGTACAAATATCACGAGCAGTTTTCACATTTTGTTCGGGAGTCACATCGGAAAAGGTTGTGCCATTATTACGCGCAAAAGATTCAATATCAGCAATGAATGCTAAATCGGTTTGATTAAGTTGTTTATTTTCTGATGACGGCACGGATGTATTTTCACTTGGAGGTGTTGTTTCTTCGTTAGATGTGTTTTCGCTCGGAGGCTTTGTTTCTTCGTTAGATGTATTTTCACTTGGAGGTGTTGTTTCCTCGGTAGATGTATTTTCACTCGGAGGTGTTGCTTCTTCAGTAGGTGTGGTTTGGCTAGAAGGTGTTGTTTCCTCAGTAGGTGTGGTTTGGCTAGAAGGTGTTGTTTGTCTGGATACATTAGAATTATTCACTCCACTGCATCCACATAAAAGCATCAAAAGTGCGAAACTTATTCCTTTTTGAATATTCATCTCTAAAATCCTGTTTTGGGTGGAAAAATTTAGATGTATTGTCACTTTTTATAACTTATTTTGCTAAAAAATAACCGTAATAGCACTGATTAATTAATGATTTTTTACATTATTAACACGCTAGTATTATGTTTTGTTAACTGTAGAATCTATTGTGTCTACTTTAACTTTGATAAATAGCGATCGCACTAAGTAAATAATCTCAGATTATCTATGTTCTTCGACTGTCGTAACATAACACACTAAAACTTATATAAATAGTAAGTTAGGCTTGCTTTGATGCACTGCGATAAAAGTTAAATAAAGGTGAGCCTGTGTCTAATTTAGAACTCCATAAATATTTCCCTAAACTTCCAGAAGCAGCCCTCAAAGAATTTGTTGAATGGTGTATTTTAGAACAGGCAAAATCAGCAGGGATAGAATTTACTCCTGATCTAAGTAAGCTGGAAAATCTTATCCCCAATGAATATATTTGGCAACTGATTGATCAGTTCATGAAAAGTAGACCAGACCCCATTAAAACCGGACTTGTCTCCGCAATGGCTGGACAAGAAGCTGATAGTCATGGGTTAATAGGTTCAGCTATTATGGTAGATTTTGTATCTCTTTATGTTAAGTATTTAATTCCTGAAAATGGCACTACTCCAGACGAAGCAAAAACATTAATTACTGAAGCAGCAATTCAACAGTATGAAAAGCTTTCTGAATTGGCTGATAAATATAATGTGACTTTTTAATTAGTTTCAAGAGTATGGGTTACAGAGACAGTCTCGGAGATTTTTTTGGCTGCTATACTCTGTAACCTTTAATTCTCTTAGAACTTGTTTGTAAGATGATATTAAGAATAAATTAAGAAAAATGTTGTGAATTGGTAAATTAAATTGTGTACTAATGTAAAGCGATCGCACTCTCTACACTAGTTTTACCAGCACAGATTTAGCAAAACTCAATTATCTGCTGGTACTAAATTCACATCATCACAAGAACCACCAGAAAGGCGATAATCATCTACTTGCACCCAACTATCTTGACCTAATGCCCAAAATCCGGTGAAGATATTGTACACAGATTCATTACCTGTTCTAAATCTCAGAGTCAAAGGTGTATAACCAGGTAGACTACCAAATTTCAATTCTGTAAACACCTTTTGTTTAGCATCTCTCACACCAAAATAACCATCTGTCACATTACCGGAAGTGCGGACATAGGCTGTTAACACATATTGGGTATTAGGCTGGAGTCTGACACGCTGACGGATACCATTCCATCCCGAAACATTCCGCATCCAAGCGTTGTTTCTCCCAGCATGACTGTATCCTGCCCCAACATCAATACCAACTCTTCCTTCACCAACCCAAGGAATAGAAACTCTTTGGCTAGTCTGTCCTTCAAAATTACCACCAGACAAAGGAGCAGCACAAGAAGCGTGAGTTTGAGTAGCTGAAAAACTGAGTGTAACTAAAGTAGTAATAACTGCGGCGATTTTAGCAATGGAGAACTGTAGTTTAGCCATTGGGCTTGATACCTTAATTGTGGGTAATGATGAAAGCTGACAAGTCATCATATGTTCCCACAATTAGTTTTATGCACATCAGATGTACTAGAGCCTGCGAGTTGATCAAATTAACCAATATATATTTTCTTAATTAACCTATGCTTTGATTTTTGTTAATTGACTCTACCCATTGACGCTGAAATTCTTCTTGAACTTCAACAGTAACAGGCTCAACATCTTCTCCAGTATCAAAAATGCGTACTAAATCACGGCGAGTAGGATAACTACCAATTTTTGCTTTATAAACTTTCAATCCTAAACCCATCTCTAATGCCATTCCGGTAACTATAATTTTACGACTTGCGCCGTAACATATTGGATAAATATCTTGTAAGGCTAGTTTTCTACGAATCAGCTTCAATGCTCCAAAAAAATGGCAATCAATACATTCAATTTCACCATTAGCCCATTTCATTAAAATTCTACAGTCAGTGTGTCTTCCTCTGTTATCATTCCAATCTCGGCAAGCAAGTTCTACAGATGCAGGAAACAAATGATAACTAGAGTTTTTTAGCAAAATGTCATATTGACCATACATTATTTCGGAAATATTCGACATAAAAGCATAATTAAAACTGGTAGCTAATTACTCTATGCTAACAATAATTGGTTGTGGAAATCTCAATCGCAGCGATGATGCTGTAGGCGTAATCATTGCCCAACGCCTACAAAAATACCTAGCTGAAAATCCTCATCCTAACGTACAAATATACGACTGTGGCACAGCCGGGATGGAGGTAATGTTTCAGGCTAGGGGTAGTAAAAAATTAGTAATTATTGATGCTAGTTCCACAGGTTCAGAACCTGGTGCAGTTTTTCAAGTTCCTGGAGAAGAATTAGCAACGTTACCAGAACCTAGTTATAACCTGCATGATTTTCGTTGGGATCATGCTATAGCTGCGGGAAAGAAAATCTTTCCCGAGATTTCCCACAAGATGTAATTGTTTATTTAATTGAAGCTGTGAGTCTTGATTTGGACTAGATTAAGTCCTGTGGTGCAAAATGCTGCTGATTTGGTATTTGAAAAATCACTCAAATAATTCGTAATTATGATAGGGCATAGGGCATTGGGAATAAAAAATCAAAGACAAATATTCTTTAATTTTGAATTTTGAATTTTGAATTTTGAATTCTTTTGCCCCTCTGCTTCCTTTCAAGCCATATCTCGATACACAGAAAGTTCATCTACCCTCATTTCAAAAGGTACACCTTCACTCTCTGGAGGACAAACGCGAATCTTAGCACTGCTCACGATTGATTGAGTAATTTACCCATTGGTACGAGTTTTTGTAGTACCCGCCATTCGTAACTTGATCTGGACATTCAATCACCAATGTTCATAGCATTGGCTTGAGTTGTGACGTACCATCTACAATTAGACAACAGATTTTTGAGAGTGCGATCGCAAGCGTCGTAAAAATACCTGCTAATCGAATACTCTAGTTGCTGTCTCAAAATAATATCAGCCGATGATGGCTGCATAGGATGATAGTCATCACTATTAAAATAGAAACTCTGCCCTTTCATTTCTAATCACAATCCTAAATTAAATGCCAATTGCTACTGCATAAAGCACATC
>NZ_PJIZ01000103.1 GCF_021596505.1 Nostoc sp. CMAA1605
TCGCTCGTTGATAATGACGTTGAGCATAATTGATGGTGGATGCGGGAGAATTTTTAGTTTTATTTAGTTTCGCTACCACTGTGGGATTTCTAGTGGGCGAAACTATTACAGCCTGAGATGCTTTATCTTTGGGGTTAAATAATGGTTGTGATTGTAAGTATAGGTAAGCTAAGTTCAATTCATTGAGCTTTTGGACAATTAAGGCAGATTGATTGAGTGTTTGATACTGAATTTTGGAGTAATCAGCGATCGCTTTTTCATAAAATAACTGGGCTTCTTGAAGAGACATCCCCATGAACTTTTTGAGCAAAGGATTACGCTCGGTAACGGCTTTTTTTCCCCAGGTGATGGCTTTAGCACGCAAATTCGCTAGGTTATCACTCCGCTTTTGAACATTCTTCAATTCAGCGTAAGCTGGATTAATTAACCGCGTTAATATGGCTGTGAATAATTCTTTGTCTCCCTTATTGCGGCTATCCTGGTCAGGATGTAACAGCTTTGCCAATACATAATAACGCCTCAGAATACTACGCTCATCTGCTGTTACTGCAATTCCTAAAATAGCGTAGGGGTCGTCTGATAGATGCTGGAGCAATTCTGTGAGTAGAGGAGTCTGTAACATCATGGTAGATAGGCCGCTAGGAATTTCAAGATAGCATTGGAGATGAGGTGATGGGTACTGGAGAGTTCACATTAATACAATAGATTCATATTTGCTTCCCAGATCGAAGGAGAGGGTTAAAGTAGGGTGAAAAGGTATCTTTATACATAAATCGTAACTTTTCCCATACCCTCTAAATTTCATTTGTTTTCATGGGTTATTACTCAAGGTTTGAGGATTTAGAGGTTGATGAGGGGCTTCCTTTAATTAGAATTCCCCTATGACTGTCTGATGCTGACAATTGTGGTAGTCGTTGATCAATTAGGCATATGTTAATTAAACGCAAAAGTAGAAGTGTGGCGGCTATTCTCGCCTTTGCTGGCACAGTTAGTTTTTCTGGATTACATAAATTTTATTTAGGACAGCCCCTTTGGGGTTTGTTGTATCTTGCGCTGTCGTGGACACCAATTCCCAAAGTGGCTAGTGCGATTGAGGGGTTTTGGTATTTAGCCCAAGATGAGGAAGCATTTGATCGCAATTTTAACTTTGGTCAGTCAGCTGTGAAAACCCCAGATGTAGGTAATCAAATCGGAGCGATCGCCGACGCTTTACGTGAGTTAGATAGTCTACGTCAAGAAGGATTGATCTCTGAGTATGAGTTTGAGCAGAAACGCCGTCAGTTGCTTGAGTAGGGATTGTGGATTGGGGACTGGGGATTGGGGATTGGGGATTGGGAAGACAAGGGAGACAAGGGGGACAAGGTAGGAGATGGGAAAAACTGTTCCCTGTTCTCTAATGACTAATGACTAATGACTATTGACTATTGACTACTAACTAATAACCAATGACTAATCACCAGAGAATTGGTTTATGCTGGAATATAGAGAAAGATTAAGAAATTTTAAATTCTGCTCCCAGTGTACTCATGCAATGTATTGTGAATCGCCGCGCTCAGTTTTCGGCAAGTCATCGCTATTGGTTGCCAGAATTGAGTCCAGCCGAGAACCTTGAGAAATTTGGTGCTTGCTCTAAGTTTCCAGGACATGGACATAACTATGTCCTATTTATCTCTATGGCTGGAGAATTAGATGAATATGGTATGGTGCTGAACTTGTCTGATGTGAAGCACGTAATTAAAAAAGAAGTCACCAGCCAACTAGACTTTTCCTATCTCAATGATGTCTGGGCAGAATTTCAACAAACTTTGCCTACGACGGAAAATATCGCACGAGTGATTTGGCAAAGACTAGCACCCCACCTACCGCTAGTCCGCGTACAGTTGTTTGAAAATCCTGAACTTTGGGCAGATTATATAGGAAACGGAATGGAAGCTTACCTCTCTATCAGCACTCACTTTAGCGCAGCCCATCGGCTAGCCAGTCCTAATCTTAGTGATGAAGATAATCAGGAAATTTATGGTAAATGCGCCCGTCCCCACGGACACGGACATAATTACCATTTAGAAGTCACTGTTAAAGGTGAAATTGATCAACGCACAGGAATGATTGTGGATTTAGGTGCTTTGAATCAAGTGATAGATGATTATGTAGTGGAACCATTCGACCACACCTTTTTAAACAAAGATATTCCCTATTTTGCTGAGGTTGTACCGACGGCTGAGAATATTGCTTTGTATATTAGTAATTTACTGCGATCGCCCATTCAAAATTTAGGCGCGAAGCTCCACAAAGTCAAACTGATTGAAAGTCCCAATAATTCCTGTGAAATTTACTGCACAGATCCAGAATCAAATGTTGCTAGTGCAGTGCAGAACCAACCAGTGTTAGCAAGAGTATAAAAACAAGAGACGCAAAATTTTGCGTCTCTTTGATTTCCAATTCCTAATAGCATCAAAAACTATTAGAACTATCTAATAAATCTTTCTTTTGCAACCAATCTTTACCTAGTTGAATACTGATATCAGAGTCGAGACTGCCGGTACTTTCTACTTTAACTTCGCCAAAACCTAGAGAACTGCGAATTGACTCAGCACCATCACCATCTCCCTGTTGAGCAATAATATTAGTTACTTCTAAGGGTTCAGACCAAGGTTTATAAACGTAGACGTTACGATATCCGGCTTTTTCCAAAGCTTTGATTAATGGACGGAGTTGAGAGCGATCGCTGCCTGTGCTGTCTTGAATCGCTATCCTTAAATTAGTGGGATCGGTAGTTTGCTGTTCGGATGTTGATTCTACGCCAAAATGCTGCGCCATGAGCTTGTTAATACCTCTTTTATTGGGTATCCAGTAGCTAGCATCAAACTCACCATTCTCGCTAAAGCGTCCAGGGAGCATAAACATTTGCATATTCGACCGATTAGTCCGGACGCTAAAACCTACTAACGCCACCAGTTCTTCAACGGTTAAGTTGGTATCAATATTATCTTTGACTACGTTGAGAATGTTTGGTAATTCTTTCCAGGTCATGGGGTTGAGGCTTTGGTCAATTAAAGCCCGAATTACCATTTGTTGACGTTGAATCCGTCCAATATCTCCTAGCTCATCGTGGCGAAAACGCAGTAATTGTAGAGCCTGATTACCGTTCAGATGCTGTTTACCCGCTTTTAAATTAATATATAGGTGTTGTGAGTCATCACGATATTTCATATCTTTGGGGATATAGACTGTCACTCCACCCAAAGCATCAATGAGTTTTTCTACTCCTAAAACATTAATCCGAATGTAGCGATCAATCCCTGTACCGCCTAAAACATTGCTGACTGTTTTGGCGGTTAAAGCAGGGCCTCCTTCTACATTGGCGGCGTTAATTTTTCTTGTCCCATATCCCTCAATTTCGGTGCGGGTATCTCTGGGAATGGACAGCATGGCGATTTTTTTCTTCTCTGGTTCAAATTGCACCAGTAACATGACATCCGATAGACCATCAAAGGAGTTGACTTGCGGCAAATATCGCAAATTTTTGGTTTCAGATGGAGGGTTCTGCACATCGGACGGTAGTACACTCATCCCCATCACTAAAAGATTGACGGGACGAGTTAATTCGGAGAAGCGTAACCCACTACCCGCGATCGCGTCACTGTCAAAGACGGCTTCTTCTTGAGGACTTAACTCGTTTTGCTGTAATGGTGTGCTACTACTGAAAGATACAGCTAACAATGCACCAGCTGTTGCTGACACCATAGCAATACCACTCATCCCCACCCAGAACCATAGCCAACGCCCAGATTTAGGATTTTTTCCCCTGGACTTGGAGGCGTTTGCTGATTGGTTTCCTTCGGTTGAAGTTCTTTGACTGGTCACAGACTTCCTCACACTTAACTGATTAATTTTAGGTAAATTTGCCGACTAACAATACAGATAAATCAACCCTTAATAGCTAACTTTAATAAACCATACTGACTTGTCAATATAGTGTTAACCACAACACTTATAGCAGGATTTTTGTTCCTTGTGACAAATCTTTCCATGTTTCCTTGAAGTATGACAACAATTGACTCTGTTTGACTAGATGTAAACGAAAGATTTTTGGGGACTGGAGACTGGGAATAAATTGTATTGATAATTTTGAATTTTGTAATCGTGATTTTTGAGAGAAATATTTACCCAGCATTGTTGACTATGGAAAAATACTGAGAGCTTATATAGCTTTCTTGTGAATTTTACCAGTTTATTATTCCCATAATTTTCGGGCTAAATTACTTAAAACTGGTAAGCGAAAAGACTTCCCTCTCAATATCCTGAAAATTAGCCAGACACTCACCAAAAAATAACCAGATGTACAAAAGCTATTCAGGATTAACATTCGCAGTGCTAAAAAATCAGAAGTTGCTGCACCAGTGGCTAACAACAGATAGCTTAACAGCCAAGTAAACGCCAGAGTTATAGACAGACGACTGATAGCTAGTTGTTCCCGATTACCTTGACGGCGATAAATCGCCCAAAGGGAGGGGAAAAAACCAATCACAGGGATTAAATAGAGAATTAACTGTGTTTTGGTGTTTTCTGCATCGTTTTGACAAGGTAGGGATTGGGTCATGTCTTCCCCAGTCTCATTTTTCCAGGTGCTATTCTCTTGATACAGTGGATGATCACTCGATTCCGCATTTTTCATAAGATGTTCGTCGAATCCTAAACTAGAGGGATGAATGAGTGTGATGTAGTTAGAGATAATAAGCTATAGATCGAGAATTTTATTGAGTTCTATCCCGCAATCGGTTTAAGATGCAGACACGCAAGCTATTCAACTGGTGGCAGACACTAACACCAATAGCAAGAATTGGGGCGATCGCACTGTTCGCTCCTCTGTTAGTTCTCAATGGTTGGGCATTTGCCGCAATTTTTAATTATTTCCACTCCTTAATAGTCATTCTAGTTGGAGCCTCAGTTTTAGCATTTCTGCTCAACTATCCCGTTAGCTGGATGGAGTATCACGGTGCAAAACGAGAGCAAGTCGCGGTTTTGGTGTTTTTACTAGCTCTATCGGTGCTTTTGGCTTTGGGGGTAACTTTGTTTCCTCTGGCTCTTACCCAGGCGCAACAGTTAGTAGCACGCATTCCAGAGTTAATTGATTCTGGGCGATCGCAGTTGATGATGTTGAATGAGAAAGCCGAAGTGATGGGTTTACCTGTGAACCTGGATGCTTTGGTAGTGCAAATTAATGATCGTGTCAAGGGACAACTACAAGCGATCGCCGGTCAAGTTTTAAATCTGGCTGTGGTGACATTTACCAGCCTGCTGGATTTTCTGTTGACGATGGTGTTGACTTTTTATCTTTTACAGCATGGCGGCGAACTCTGGGAAAGTTTAGTGGAGTGGCTACCCACAAGATTCCGTGAGCCATTTTCTCAAACGGTACGTCTGAGTTTTCAAAATTTCTTTATTACCCAGCTCATCTTATCTACTTGCATGGCTTCAGCCTTAATTCCGACGTTTTTATGGCTGAAAGTCCCCTTTGGGCTATTATTTGGCTTGACGATTGGGATTATGGCTCTTGTTCCCTTTGGCGGTTCTGTCGGGATTGCGCTGACTACTTCCTTGGTGGCTTTGCAAGATTTCTCAATGGGAGTCAAGGTTTTGATTGCGGCTGTGATTGTACAGCAAATTCTCGAAAATTTGATTGCACCCCGCATTTTAGGCAGTTTTACAGGTTTAAATCCGGTGTGGATATTAATTTCTGTATTAACTGGAGCGAGAATTGGCGGACTTTTAGGTGTAATTGTCGCTGTTCCTACGGCTGTAATTATTAAGACTGCTCTTAGTGCTTTGCGTCTTCCTACTTTAATTCATGATGCGGAGGAAACCACTACAGCGATCGCACCAGATAATCCTCAACCAGAGTCTAAAACTCCTCTGAGTGTTGCAGAACAGCCGACTTTACCATAAGCAGGATCAAGGCTGCATCAGTTTGGTGAGGAAGTATCAAATTACTTACATAGTATTCATTGATGGGACTCTGTACAGATGTCCCATTTTTTGTCTGTTTTGGTTCTCAGAATTTTGGGACATTAATAATTTAATTTTTGACTTTTCAAGGAATCTGGAAAATTTCTCTACCTAGAGCGAAGCTCTTCTCGTAGAGTACCTCAGCCCTAAAAAGAAAGAGGCTTCAAATTTCCCCCTTCCCTACTAGGGAAGGGGGTTAGGGGGTTAGGTCTTACTTTAACTTTGCCACATAACGCAAAAATTTAAATTTTTAAATTCTGATAAATGGCGAATATTTTAATGACATAAAAGTCACACTTGAGTCTAATAAAATTTGCTTAAAAAGTATTGTCTATTCGTAATTACTTCTGAAAGCGCAGATATGTTAATTAATCAAGCTGGGCTATGACCATCTCACCAACGCCAGAAATATGAAAATTAAATTGAATTCTCAGAATGTTTTTGAGTATTTATTTGAGCATAAAATATTAGATAAATCAATCTCTCAATCTGCGGTTAAAGTGGAAGCGATCGCTGCTAAAAATTTCAATTTATTACTCAGTTTACCAGATAGTAAAAAGTTCTTGATTAAACAGGAAAGAGTTAATCAAGTCGGCAAGGTACAAAATGAGTTTTTATATGAGTGGCAAATGCAGGATTTAATTGAGCATTTCCCTGAATTGAATTATCTACAAGTATATTTACGTAAGTTAATTCACTATGATCAAGATAATGCTATTCTCGTTTTTGATTACCTCGATAATTATCAAGATTTAAATGAATTTTATAGTGATCAGAATATATTTTCCCAAGAGATAGCTAGTCAAGTCGGTAAACTCATCGCTACTGTTCACCGCGCAACATATAATCAGCAAAAATATCGAGATTTTTTAGCTCAATATCCCCAAAATATTTACAGCAATCCTGTACATTACCTAATTAATAAATTAGAGCGAGTCACACCAGAAGTTTTCGCGATCGCTCCTCCTGATGCCCTCAAATTTTTAGCATTCTATCAGCGATATGAAATCTTAGGTAAAGAAGTTACAGAACTTGCTAATTCACTGCATCCTTGCTGCTTAATTCATAATGACCTCAAGCTCAATAATCTACTACTTGCTCATGATTGGGAAACAGCAAATGCAAATGCTATTCGCCTCATTGATTGGGAACGTTCCACTTGGGGAGATCCAGCATTAGATTTAGGTAAACTCATCGGTAGCTATCTGCTGATTTGGTTGAATAGCTTGCTCTTTAGCCAATCTCTCACTATTGAACAATCCTTAAGATTAGCTAATACACCACTAGAAAAAATTCAACCTTCCATTGCAGCTTTAACCCAGGCTTATCTCCAAGAATTTCCTGAAATCTTGGTGGATAGACCAAATTTTATCCCACAACTCATACAATGTGCTGGTTTTGCCTTGATTCAACAAATTCGGGTGATGCTGCACTATCAAAGCACCTTTGATAATACCGGAATTTGCTTACTACAAGTAGCTAAAAGTTTGTTATGTCGTCCTGAACAATCAATTCCTACTATTTTTGGTAATGCTGCTCGTACATTCATTAATCAGCCTGCGATCGCTTAAATAAATTACTTTCTCTAAATTATGATGCAACTAATTAATTTTTCCCAAATATCCAATCAAGAAACTGTCAATACTTCATTAATTGACACTTTACAAGACATTGCTCAAAAAATTGAAATTTATGCTGATTTTTCCATCCATCACCCTCATTATCAACCTTTGGCACTTGCGCCTAATATGGTTGAATGTTTTTCTCAAATGCCACCAGAAACTCAAAAACAATATCTCAGTCTACAATTACGTACTTATATTTACGGCATTTATTATAATGGCTCTCTTCAATCTAAGTTAAGACTCGATCAAACACCATCCAACCAACGTTTAGATGTCGAAAATCATGCTTTTTCAGATATAGACGCTGACTTTCATCAACAAATCGATGCCAATAACTACGGCACAGGATATTTTGACGCAAATTGGCAGATTATCAAACAAGAAGCCGACGGTAATTTAGTTGTTACCAAAAAAGGATTAAAACTACATATAGAACCCGTCAAACATCTGTCCCAATTACAACAAAATGCAACTGTTGGGGATAGTGTATCGATTAAAATGCCCAAAAGTTTGCTCACAAAAGGCTTTTATATGGCTGTAGGTGATGCGGGAGCAAATTATGGACAAAATGCTGATATTCGTCCTAGTATGGTCAGAATTTACCTGAATTTGACTAGTGGCGGTGCAATTGCTCTTATGAAAGCAATATCCCAGGCTCTCAATGAAATTGCCATACCTTTTAGTTTCAAGGTTTTGTATAATCCAGGTGATTACGGGCGTTATGATTCAGGAGTGCTGTATTTCGATAAAAGAGACTATGCCACTATTCGCCCGATTATTCAAAGCATATACAGCAGTCATCAGCAATACTTCCAACCCCAAGTGCCATTATTTACCAAATACCTCGCACCAGGAATGGGACTAGCGGAAGAAGTAGAGCGAAAATTGACAAATCAGGAAAGTTTCGGAATGCACCGTTGCCAATTAATTGCCAATGGATTGTTATTATCCTGGGAACAAGGAAATCAATTACCAGAAGCGAGAATGAAGTTGATAATTGAGCAATTTTCTAGTATGGGAATTGACACAGAGCGTACATACTTAAACCCTGACTCAGAAGATATTTATCAATTCTAAAAACTAAGCGGGTAAGTGATTCTAAATGCCAAAAATATTTAAAGTAGTTGTCTAATCAAGACGCAGCAATTCTTTTACCCCAAATCCAATACCCTATTGTGGCAAACTGTCTCTACCTGGGACAACTGTTTATGATATAATAATCTGTCTGGAAGTTGAAGTGTGTTAGCACCAGCTTTTCTGCGCTAGGATTGAGAGATAATTAAATGTACACTACCGAATTAGGCAGTTGCATACATAATCGCTATTATGGCATAACCTTTACGGAGACTAGAACCAGGAACAAATCAGCATGGTCAATCAGAACTTAACCGCTACAGAAATTGGATTTACTCACGAAGATTTTGCTGCCCTCTTAGACAAGTACGATTATCATTTTAGCCCCGGAGATATCGTACCAGGTACAGTTTTTAGTATAGAACCGCGTGGCGCTCTGATTGACATTGGTGCTAAAACAGCAGCATATATACCTATACAAGAAATGTCTATAAACCGGGTTGATGCCCCGGAAGAAGTCTTACAATCCAACGAAACCAGAGAATTTTTCATCCTCACCGATGAAAATGAAGATGGACAGTTAACCCTTTCCATCCGTCGGATTGAATATATGCGCGCTTGGGAGCGTGTTAGACAGCTACAAGCAGAAGATGCCACCGTGCGTTCAGGCGTATTCGCCACCAACCGTGGGGGAGCATTGGTGAGAATTGAGGGTTTACGTGGTTTTATTCCCGGTTCTCACATTAGCACCCGCAAACCTAAAGAAGATTTAGTCGGTGAAGAACTACCTTTAAAATTCTTGGAAGTAGACGAAGAACGTAACCGTCTAGTTCTATCTCATCGTCGCGCGTTAGTTGAACGCAAGATGAACCGCCTGGAAGTAGGCGAAGTAGTTATCGGTACAGTGCGCGGTATCAAGCCTTACGGTGCATTTATTGACATCGGTGGTGTCAGTGGCTTGCTGCACATTTCAGAAATTTCTCACGAACATATCGATACACCCCACAGCGTATTCAATGTGAATGATGAAGTTAAAGTCATGATCATTGATTTAGATGCTGAAAGAGGTAGAATTTCTCTGTCTACTAAGCAGTTAGAGCCAGAACCCGGCGATATGATTAAAAACCGTGATTTGGTTTATGATAAAGCCGAAGAAATGGCAGCTAAGTACAGAGAACAAATGCTGGCTAAACAGCAAGGTATTACTCTCCCCGTAGAAGGTGCAGAAGAGATTAGTGCTGTTGAAGAAGAAATTCCCGCAGCTACCGAAACCGAAGAATTAGTGGAAGAGATTCCCGCAGCCATTGAAGAATAATAAACTACTTTAATTCAAAACATTAAAGCATTAAGAAAAGAGGGGAAATCCCTCTTTTTTTATGGTTAATTAAAAACTTTGAGAGGAGGGAAATATTTTGCTGACTATTCATTGTGGAAATGCCAAGTTTGAAAACATTCAAGCCATTTTCTTTGACAAAAATGGTACTTTAGAAGACTCAGAAGTTTATTTGCGATCGCTCGGACAAAAAGTCTCTAGGTTAATCGATGCTCAAATCCCTGGAATTGGCGAACCATTGTTAATGGCCTACGGCATTAATGGCAATACTTTAGATCATAGGGGATTAATGGCAGTCGCAAGCCGTCGAGAAACAGAAATCGCCACCGCCGCCTATATCGCTGAAACTGGTAGGGGTTGGTTTGAATCCTTAAAAATAGCGCGTCAATATTTAGATGAAGCGGAAAAATATACTCACACAACCCCTGCCACCACTATTTCCAGGTGTTCTAGAGGTTTTACAGTACCTCTCATCAGCCGGGTTAAAGCTGGGTATTTTGTCTGCTGCTCCCACCGCAGAAGTAAAAGATTTTGTAGTCAGATATCAATTAACTGATTACATCCAAACCTCAATAGGTGTAGATGAGGGGTTGAGTAAACCAGATCCAGCTTTATTTATTCACGCCTGCCAAGTTTTGGGCGTAGAAGCAAAACATACTTTAATGGTAGGTGATTCCGTGGGCGATATGCAAATGGCGCGCCATGCTCAAGCCGCAGGTTGTATTGGCATTACTTGGATAGATAAACCAGATAATGTTAAAGGTGCTGATGTGGTAATTCACAGACTCGATGAAATTCACATTACCAGCCAGTGAAAAGTAGGGGAGCGGAGGAGCTGGGGAGCAGGGGGAGAAAAAACTCCCACTAGGTGTAAAGCTTTAACTAGGAGAGCAAGGAAAGCTCTCGCTTACAATTTCACTCGGTTGTCAACCTGATTTTTCCGATAAACAACCATAATAGGAATTAGATATCTCATGGAGGAAGTCTGATGCTGCAAATTAAACATCAATTCCAAAGTTTTGAGGAATACCTATCCTATGATGATGGTACAGATAAACTCTATGAATTATTTAATGGTGAGTTAATCGAGATGCCCCCAGAATCAGGAATTAACGTGCAGATTGCCAATCGTTTGTTGCTTATTTTTGCATTGCTGATTGGGATTGATAGAGTACGGGGACATGGTTTGGAATTAGAAGTCAGAGGTGAACCGAGAAACCGTTATCCTGATTTAACTATTATTCGAGAAGAACATATTCAACAATTAGCACAGCGTAATACTATTCGCCTGACCATGCTACCACCTTTATTAGTAATAGAAGTAGTCAGCCCAGGGGAATTACAACGACATCGAGATTTCATCGCCAAACGGATACAGTATCAAGACTGTGGTATTCATGAATATTGGATTATTGATCCAGAAGCGAAAACTGTCTTAGTTTTAGAATTAACTGGCAATACTTACACAGAATTTGGTAATTTTGCCGGTGATGATTTAGTTATCTCTCCCCAATTTAGTCAGCTAAATTTGCAAGTTTCGCAAATCTTTGATGCTGTGGAGAAAGATGAAATTTAATATACATATTATTGCTTATATGTCAAATTTAAAATAACAACACTTTCCCCATTGGCAAAAAATCATGCAAAACTCAGAAACTACATTACAACTGCGTCTCTGGACAGTGGAAGATTACCATCGGATGGCTGAGGCGGGGATTTTTGGTGCTGAGGAAAGGGTAGAACTCTTAGAAGGAAAGATTATTTGGATGGTCGCCAAAGGAACAGCCCATCGGTCGGCGGTGGGAAGAACTGATAGATTGCTACAAAATAGATTAAGTAACCTGGCTTTGATATGTGTTCAAGACCCTATCAGGTTAAATAAACGATCTGAACCAGAACCTGATATTGCGGTTGTCAAAATAGACCCTTTGGACTATGCAGATCATCACCCTACATCATCTGAAGTGTATCTCATTATTGAGGTGGCAGATAGCAGCCTGAAACTAGATTGTGAAATTAAAGCCAAAGCTTACTCACAAGCTGGAATTTCCGATTACTGGGTGTTAGATGTAGTGAGTCGTCAACTATATGTTTTCCGGGAACCGAGTCCAGAGGGCTACCAAATTAAATCAATTTTGGCAGAAGAACAAGCGATCGCACCCTTACATTTTCCTGATGTAGAGATTCTGGTGTTAGAGATGTTACCACCAGTGATTGGCGATTTGTAGGAGGCGATCGCCTGATTTTAGACTAGTAGGCGATCGCTTTTCCACACAACCTATCTTTTAATATTTAACGAAAAATTCTGGAAATTAACCTGTTCACTAAGGTTTTGACCAAGGCCCCCAAATAGCAAGAGTAATACCAGGGGTCTGAATATTCACAAATAGAGTTTTACCATCAGGTGAGAAGCAAGCCCCACAAAATTCACTACCATTGAGGGCGTTACGAGCGAAGTTATAGACTTCACCCTTTGGAGTTACACCTCTTAAAAACAAGTTATCAGCATTACCATCTTCACACAAAATCAAATCACCAAAAGGTGCGACAACTATGTTGTCTGGCATATCAAGTTTGCTAATAGAATCAGACTCAACAAATAACTCAATGGTTTCATCGTCTGCAATGTATCGCCAGACTTGACCTTCACTTACGGGGCCGCCACTAGTACAGCAGAAGTAAAATTCACTCTTGTCATTCTTCTGTGTATACCAAATTCCTTCTCCACGAGCAAATAAAGCTGCACCTTTGTTGCGACCTTCCACCCGTACAGTATCTGTCATTGGGTTGGGGTCATTAATTGTTACCCAACTCACAGACCATTTTTCGCCAGGTTTAAATTGACCACTATTTGCACCGCGATTATTAGTGTTAATAGCTGGAGGTTTGCCATTAATCACCAAAGCTTGGAGTACGCCACCTTCGGCTAACTTTCCAGGTACTTTGGGAATGAAGCGATAGAAAAGACTATCCCCAGTATCTTCAGTTTGATAGACATAACCAGTTTTGGGGTCTACAGCTACAGCTTCATGATTAAATCTTCCCATAGCGACTAAAGGCACCGGCTCTACAGGAGAGGTGGCTGAGGCTGGAACTTCAAAGTTATAACCGTGTAATTTGGTGACTCCATTGGTTGCAGTCGGTACAGTTACGTTTTCTTCGCAAGTAATCCATGAACCCCAAGGAGTGGGGCCACCTGCACAGTTACGAATAGTTCCACCCAAAGACGCAAACTGTTTGATTAAGCGGCGGTCAGAACCTACTACTAGAGTTGTAGTACCTCCTTTACAAATAGCATCGTAGCGATTTGGTACTCTGACTTCTGTGCCGGAATTATTACTTAGTTCATGGTTGCGAACCAAAATGGTTGTGCCTCTAGGCCCACGAAAAGCCGCCATTCCGTCATGTGCGCCAGGTTCTGGATTGCCATCGGCCATGATAGTGCCTGTTTGAGATAGCACTCGATACTGGAATCCATGAGGTAAATCTAACAAACCATTGGTATCTGGAATTAGATTGCCATATTTGTTAACAACAACTTGCCCAAAAGCTTTTCTCGCAATCAGACCTTCTAAGGGAGAAGCCAACACAGTACCAGCAGCACTTGCACCCGCTAATGTAAAAAATTTGCGTCTTGATAATTGCATAAGGATTTTTTGGTTACATCAAATGCCAGTTAGAAATTAGTTAGTTTTGATTAAGGTGAGGTAATGATTGATTTAATTAATAGTTTTGAGTCCAGAAAATAGATGCTAATAAACATAGCAAAATGTAAAAATTATAAATATTGTTGTTTTATTTAATATCTATTGATTAGGACACAATATTTGTTTAATAATAGATTAAGTAAAAATTAACAAATATTAAAACTCAATCTAAATTATTTTATTCGTTTGTATGTTTTAGAAAAAATAAATATAAAAACTGTGAACAGAATGAATCTAGTGGTAGAATTTCCGCAAAGGTGATTTAAAGATTAATTAATCCTATTCAGCGTAATTTTAATTACAAATAAACAAATAAAAACGTATCTGGATATGATGCACAAATTTTGCTGTTCATCTGTTCCATGAGAGTTTGCGTGTCTATTTGGATTGATTAATCTGCTTTTTATATCTCACCTTTGTCATCAAAATCAGAGTTTTTTGTGTATAAATAGCAAAAAACTTGATGTTTGCGACCACATCAGAATTTACTAGCATTATCAAGACAATGAAAAGTATTTGTAACCGAATCACAGCTAACGTAGCCGTTATTGCTGTTACCTCAATGGCTGCTTTATTTAATGTTGAAAGTGCTGATGCTGCTGCATTTAAGCTGGATTGGAGAGGAGATCAAGGTTATACAGCCACAGGAGAATTCAGCTATGATGACATTTATCAAGGCAGTGTCATCTCTAAAGATCAGCTGAGTGAGTTTGCGATTTCCTTCTTTGACCCCAATGGCAATCTTTTGCAAGCATTTAATTACAGTTTGCCTAATCCTGCTGACACAAGTTTTAATTTTAACTTTGATACAGTTACCAAAAAAGTATTGCAAACTGGAAACTTTGATACAGCCAACGGTTTTGATTTAGGGATTGACTTCAACAGCACAGTTTCAGGTTTAGATTTCTACACCTATCTAAATCCAGAGGAAGGACTAGAAACCGCTAGGATTTTCTTGAAAGATGACCTATCTCCTGAAGTTTGTGATACTTTCCCCAATTGTCGGTTAGATAATGGTGGTCAGTTAACAGCCACATTGATTCCTGAACCTGGAGCAATTTTAGGTTTATTGGCTGTCGCATCAATAGGAAGCCGATTAATCAAAAAAAAGCCAGCATCTATCTAGTAGTCAATCAATACAATTTTAGATTTTAGATTAGCCCCGTCTCGGAGAGAAATCCGGGTGTGGTGCTAGGAGATTTTGGCTTGACTGTCTTCTCTGCGAAAAACTGCGCCAATTTAGCAGACGTAGCACAGCGAGTATTTTAGATTTATCTTGCCCATTGTCTTACAAGGCATAAACCAAAAAAACCTCAATCCAAAATCCAAAATTTAAAATCTAAAATTCGGAGAGCCTGATTGAAACAGTATTTGATTACTTTATACATTAAGCCTGCTGTTGCAGGCTTTGTTTATGTAGCTTCATGATTCAGTGAATTATCAGGCGATCGCTCACTTATTTTATGACCATGTGATAACATCACGGTTGAAAATTTTCTGATCAGCATTTTTGCAGGTTATCTGGCCAAAGTTATATCTGAACATTTGCTCAGATAGCCTAAAATTTAGCAAAATACCCTTGTATTAAGAATTGTGTTTTAAGAATTATGTATTTCCCCGTTGGCAGCTTACAATCAATTTTGGACAAACTCAGAGGATTTGTAGGGAGCATAACACATTAGAGTGCTAATTTCAGGTAATTTATTCCTGATTTCACAAATCTGCTGGTTTTAAGGTTTATGTTAGATTTAAAATCTTTTTTATAATCAAGACAGAAATCTTTGTATCTACCAAAGGTTCTTATTTATCCTTAATAAGTAGTAATAATTTTTTAAGAATGCCGAGGATTCTTGTCATAGACGATGACCCAGCAATTTCAGAACTCGTTGCCGTCAACTTGGAAATGGCTGGCTACGATGTAAGTCAAGCCGAAGATGGAATTAAAGGTCAAGCCCTAGCCCTCCAATTGCAACCAGACTTGATCATGCTTGATCTGATGTTGCCGAGAGTGGATGGTTTTACAGTTTGTCAACGCCTACGTCGTGACGACCGTACAGCCGAAATACCCGTTTTGATGCTGACTGCCCTTAGTCAAACTCAAGATAAGGTAGAAGGTTTTAACGCCGGCGCAGACGACTATCTCACTAAACCCTTTGAGGTAGAAGAAATGCTGGCGCGAGTGCGCGCCTTACTGCGACGGACTGACCGCATTCCTCAAGCTGCAAAACATAGCGAAATTTTGAACTATGGCCCTTTAACCCTAGTTCCCGAAAGATTCGAGGCGATTTGGTTTCACCAAACAGTAAAACTTACTCACCTGGAATTTGAATTACTGCATTGTTTGCTGCAACGTCATGGTCAAACCGTCTCACCCAGTGAAATCCTCAGAGAAGTTTGGGGATATGACCCTGACGATGATATAGAGACAATTCGTGTGCATATCCGTCACCTCCGAACCAAGCTAGAACCTGATCCCCGCCATCCTCGCTATATCAAAACTGTGTATGGTGCGGGATACTGTCTAGAACTACCCAGCCTCCCACCATCAAGTGAGGGTGCTACCACATCAGTAGTTGAATGAAATCTTGCTCAATTTCCTGAACAATGGGACAGAGGAAGGTGCAGTTTGCAATGTAGGGAATTACGGTAGATTCTACTCTTCAAGCAGTCGCCCTGCGCGTGTCTAGACTTCGCTGTGTTAATTACCCTACAGGTAAGCTTTACTCGCAAATTGACAAACACATCGCTACACATCAAAGCTAAATCTTGCTGAAACTAAATAGCACTCCCTGTTGGCAGAATCTAGGGAGTGCTATTTAAATTAGGGAATGGGGAATGGGGAATGGGGAATTAATAGACAAGGTGGACAAGGTAAATTGTACCCTAATGCCCAATGCCCAATGCCCCATGCCCCATGCCCTAACATTAGGGTGCTAAAGCGTTACCGCGCAGCAAACTACCAATGGTTTTGGCGGTAATCTTTAACTGGGTGATGGGGTTAGCGGGGACGACTGTTTTATACAGATAGCTATCAAAAGTCAACTTTTGGACATCCAAGTCACCGCACATCTCAACGAATGCTTCGCGGGTTGCGTCGGAACGATAGAAGACTGTTTGCAGGATGTCGAGGACTTTGTAAGTGAGTCCGTATTTTTTATCCCAGCGTTGGAGATACAGCTTGATTTCTTTTTCGGTGGGGATGCGGCTACCGTTTTGGGAAACTTCCACAATGGTTTCTGCACACATCCGTCCAGATTTAGCGGCAAAGTAAATACCTTCACCAGAAGACTTGGTGACGTAGCCTGCTGCGTCTCCCACTAGGGCAATTCGTCCTACAACACGACGGGGACGGGGATGTTCCGGGATGGGATGGGCTTCTACTTTGATGATTTTACCGCCTGCTAATTTTTCGCTAGCACGGGCGCGAATACCAGCTTGCAGTTGCTTGATGCTGGCTTTGTTAACGTGCATGGTACCGGTTCCGACAGCTACGTGGTCATATTTGGGGAATACCCAAGCGTAGAAGTCTGTAGAAACGTCGTTACCAACGTACATTTCGGCAAGTTCGTTGTAGTATGCCATTTTATCTTCAGGCAGACGAATTCGCTCTTGGAATGCGATCGCATAGTTATAATCCCCAGCATCCATTTCTTTAGCTATGCGGGAATTAGCACCATCCGCCCCGATAATTAAATCCACTTTCAGGCTTTTAGCAATCCCTGTCGCACCACCTTCACTATGATCAACATAGTGAATAGTATATGGATCAGTGTTATTTGATGGTATATCTACTTTATGAACAGTGGCATTAATTAAAACCGCACCCAATTTCGCCGCCCGATTCCGCAAGAAGCCATCTAGCACTTCGCGGCGGCACATTCCTATATATTCTTCTTGATTTAATAGATTGATATCAACCTCACGATTGGAAGGTGAAATCATTTTCATCTTCCGCACTTGACGATCAATAATTTCTGGTGGTAGATCAAATTCACTCACCATGCACAGAGGTATAGCACCCCCGCAAGGCTTGGCGTTATCGAGCTTACGCTCAAACAGGTAGGTTTCAATCCCAGCCTTTGCTAGTGTTTCAGCAGCAGAGGAACCAGCTGGGCCTGACCCAACAACAGCAACCCGTAGTGTCAAAGGTCTTCTCCCAATCTTCACATTTACCGTTTACCGAAAGCATCGTACCACGGTCTTTTGGCTGATTTCGCGCTCTCCCTTCAGGTTTTGACATAAATGCAACATTCCTTAATATTTCGACACAAAACGTGGGGGAGAAGTGCTGAGTGCTGAGTGCTGAGTAATGAGTGCTGAGTAATGAGTGCTGAGTGCTGAGTGCTGAGTAATGAGTAATGAGTAATGAGTAATGAGTAATGAGTAACAAGTAACAAGTAATGACTATTGACTAGTGACTAATGACTATTGACTAATGACTAATGACTAATGACTATTGACTATTGACTATTGACTATTGACTATGAACATTTCCTTATTTGATTCTTGGAGTAGAAATCTTAGCACTGTTGCAATTACGGGGTATCAGAAATATCTTTCGCCCCATAAGGGTTTTAGTTGCGCTCATCGAGTATTGTATGGGGGTGAATCTTGCTCGCAGTACATCAAACGGGTGATTTCTGAGGAAGGTTTGAGTGTTGCACTTGTTAAATCTCGTCAACGATTTCAAGAGTGTAAACAAGCTAATTTATTATTGCGATCGCGTTTACAAATTGAAGATTCAGAATCGACAGATGAGTCAGACGATTCTTCCCTAGATGAAGAAGATACTTCATTAAACCCACGGCGAAAAGTACCTCCCTCTGGTCAAACATCTAATACTGATTGTGGAGACTTACCTGATTGTAGTTCCTTGGATTGTAGTGGTGTTGATTGTGGAGATTTGCCTGATTGCAGTTCTTTAGATTGCAGTGGTGCTGATTGTCATTTTCCTGACTGCGGAGATTTGACAGATTGTGGTTCCCTTGATTGTGGTTCCCTTGATTGTGGAAGTGCTGATTGTGGTAGCTGTGGTAACTAAAATCGCGTAGCACTTTGGGTATAAAAGGGATTTATTAGGTATAATTTTTTGTATTATGACCGAAGCACTACCCTTAGTCTGATTACCTATTAAGGTATATTATGCCTGACAATCTTGAAGCCAATTTTCTTAAAGAAGTTCGGAAGCTGAAGCAGAAACAAAGAAAACTCTTGATGTGGAGAGTGGGATTAATACTGCTGCTCCTGATTTTAGTGAGTGGGTTGGCGTATTCATTTTATCGAGGTGTTTCTATCCTATTTACAGGTAACTTAACCACTGGAATAGCAACATTAACATTGAGTATTTTGGGATTGTTTTTAGTTTTCAGGTTATTAAATTTTCTAATTAGAAATCGCCAAGATATAGAACATCGTAACTCTCCATTATTAACATCAATATCTTGGCAATTTAGCCGCTTACAACAGGTAAAAAGAAAATATGTTTTAGGTTGGGGTTTACTGTTAATCGCACTCATTTATCAAAGTAACCCATCATTGATTCACTACCCAATTAATAATTTTATTGACTTTGTAGTGCATAAACCCGCACCACCCACATTAAATTCACCTTGGCCGTGGAAAGATCAGGCGGTAATTCATCCAGTTGTTGCCAATATGCCAGCCAATGTAGAAACAACTATTGAATCTGTTGCTAAATATATTGCTCAAAATGAATCAAATCCCTACTTACAAGTTAAAGCTATTCATGACTATGTTGTTAGTCGTGTCACCTATGATTTAGATGTGCTGAAAACAGGAATACGCCCGTCTCAAGATGCTCAAAATGTATTTCGCACACACAAAGCAGTATGTGAGGGATACGCTAATTTATTTATGGCTTTGGGTCGAAGCATGGGTGTAGATGTTGTCTATGTTAGCGGCAAAATTCGTCGGGATTTAGCTCCTATAGACTTAATTCCTAAATTATTTAGACTCTTAAATTCTGATTATGACTGGACTAATCATGCTTGGAATGCCGTCAAAATTTTAGATAATTGGCAATTAGTTGATACAACTTGGGATGATGGTAATTCTAGTGAATTCGGTTCAGCATACAGCACAAACTACCTGATGATCCCCCCTCAAGTAATGAGCATAAGTCATTTTCCTAAACATTTAAACTGGCAACTTTTACAAAATCCAGAAGATTACAACACCTTTGAAAATAAACCAGTTATCACACCTCAATTTGCTATCGATAAATTAACGTTAATTTCTCCCACCGAATATCAAACCAAGGTGCAGAAAACTGCTGAGATTAAAATTGCCACTTATCCCAGTTATCAGAAGAGGATAGTTGCTCTGTTTACTAAAGTACAAACAACAGAATCTTCATCTTGGGATTTTCCCAGTTCAGGAGATTTCCTAGAAGGTGATAAAAATCAACAAATCCAACAGCAAGATATTGGTAGATGTCGTAGTCAAATGAACGCAGCTAAGGAGACTCAAATCTCTTGTCAGTTTCCAGACGCGGGAGATTATCAGGTGTTTCTGTTTAGTTTAGAAGGTAAAGCAAAAGTTGACTTTCTGGGTCAATTGAAATTTCATGTTCTAACACGATAATCGTTCAGTTTAAATAGCACCACCGACTAAACGCCGCGCTACCGCTAACAGCAATCAAAACTTTGACTGTTCACGGTATCTGGAAAACCTCTCTCTAAATCTCTCTCCTGCGAGGAGAGAGACTTTGAATTTCTGGATCGGAAGTTAGATTTTCCTTAGACTTCTGCACATGAAGTGAAAAATCAGATCAACACTCAGCACTGGCTAAACGCCGCGCTACTGCTAATACCACTCACCACTCCTCACTCCTCACTCAGCACTCAGCACTCACTACTCCTGCACTCAGCACTCACCACTCAGCACTCACCACTCAGCACTCACTACTCCTGCACAAAATCTTATTTATCCAAAAAGAGTTAAGTATGGTATATGTAAGATACGGTAATCCTAGCAATGATCCGTACTTAGAGTTGCAGAGGTACAGAGTTTGTGGGCATAGTAGTTGAAAACGTATCCAAGCAGTTTGGCAGTTTTAAAGCTGTTGATGAGGTTAGTCTAGAGATTGAAAGTGGCTCACTGGTGGCTTTATTGGGGCCTTCAGGTTCTGGTAAATCTACTTTATTGCGTTTAATTGCTGGTTTAGAAACTCCAGATAGTGGCAAGATTATTCTCACAGGTAAAGATGCCACACATCAAAGTGTACAAGAAAGAAACATTGGGTTTGTGTTTCAACACTATGCCCTATTTAAGCATCTCACCGTACGACAAAACATTGCTTTTGGTTTAGAAATTCGTAAGACTCCAGCCAAAAAAGTGCAGGGGCGTGTAGAGCAGTTGTTAGAATTGGTGCAGTTGAGTGGATTAGGCGATCGCTATCCTTCACAACTATCTGGTGGACAAAGACAACGGGTAGCTTTAGCTAGAGCCTTAGCTGTAGAACCGAGTGTATTACTATTAGATGAGCCATTTGGGGCTTTAGATGCCAAGGTTCGTAAAGATTTACGCGCTTGGTTACGTCGTCTTCATGATGAAGTTCATGTCACTACAGTTTTTGTTACCCATGATCAAGAAGAAGCAATGGAAGTTTCTGATAAAGTCGTGGTTATGAACAAAGGAAGAGTCGAACAAGTAGGAACACCGGCGGAAATTTATGATAATCCCGCTAGTGCTTTTGTGATGAGTTTTATCGGCCCAGTTAACGTCTTACCTAGCACATCGAAGATTTCCAAAGTACAGGATTCGATTCACCACACCCAGAGGTATTTTTACGCCCCAAGATGTGGTAATTCAAAAGCAATCTAATGGTACAACTGCGCCTGCAACGGTGACTCGCTTAATTCACCTGGGCTGGGAAATTCAGGTAGAGTTAACATTAGATGATGGTCAAGTGGTGAATGCTCACTTGACACGCGATCGCTTCAACGAGTTAGAGTTAGAAGCACAGCAAAAAGTTTATGTAAAACCCAAGGATGCTAAATCCTTCCCCTTGTATTTTTCTATTTAAATTTTGTTAACTGTTGACTGTTACAACAAAAATACCTCTAACTTCGGTATTAGGGGTATTTTTGGCTATGTTCACAATTTTCTCTCTTTCCACAGTCGTCAATCCTAATTTGCTTTGCCATAATGATTGGTCTCATTAGCAATTATTGATGGCTGAGTAATAATGATAAATAAGCAAGTCAAAATTCACCAGCTTATTGGTATTGAAGGTGCAACGTTATTGGTTTTTGCTACAGATGACTGTTGGCAGTTTCGAGTCTTAACTATAGGTGGTGCGGTGTTTGGAGAACGGAAAATCTACTTCACGCCCCATACAGCCGAAAAAGCTGCAAGGGAATGGATTCATGAGGATTGTGAGGAATAAAGATTTGTACCTAAACAACAGGGTGCGATCGCAATTTAATCTTATTTAGATTGATATTTATATTTATATCAGTATTAATTAGTCTGACGAGTAATTTTCACTTTACATAATAATTCCTATAAGAGAGGTATTAATCATGCGAAAACTATTACTTTCATTCTTGCTAGTGATGATGATTGTGATGGGGTTGATTACAGTAACTAATGCTTCATCTGCCATTGCTGAAACTTTAGTAACACCACAAGTAAAAGTTTATCGCAGTCCCAGTTGTAGTTGTTGTGGTAATTGGTTAGACCACATTCAAAAGCAAGGATTCAACATCCAAGCAGATATCAAAACTGACGACATAGACGCAATTAAAGAAAAATACAATTTGCCCCCAGAATTAGCATCTTGTCACACAGCAATTATCGATGGCTATGTCATGGAAGGACATATTCCCGCCGATGATATCAAGCGTTTCCTTCAACAAACGCCACAACTTGCAGGGTTAGCCGTTCCTGGAATGCCTGTAGGTTCCCCAGGTATGGAATTAGGCAATGAAAAAGACTCATTTACTGTTATGGCATTTAATCGCAAAGGAGAAATTCAAGCTTTTAAAAAATATAAATATTATCATCCTTAAAATCCATATTAATTTCTGTGAGTTAGTGGGTAAATAAACTAGCTTCCTCAAGTGTCATTGCTGTCATTTGAGCATTGCTAACTACATCAGTTTTTACTTACATAAATTCAGGAAAACGGTTAAGAATAAATCAGTTCAATGTTAGAAAGGATTATATCAAGATTTTTCATAACAAGAGATTATTGTGTTGGGTTGCCATAATTATTTATCCTGTTTATTAGTTCTGGATAGCGTCCTTGTATAGAAAAATCCCTAAGAAAATTAATTATCGCTGTTGATCTGACTACGAATACTGTACGCTCATTAGCTTGATTAAGTTGCTTTAGGCTTTGTGAGTCGCTGTATCCAGGCAAGTTTGAATATGAATTTACTTCTGAATATAACTCAAATTGGCTAGATAATGTTTTTCTGAATCTTATAAAATCTACTGGTTGTAATTCCACTTGATCTAATTCCAGCATCCCTGTATTAGAGTTAACTGCACTGGGGTTAAAGGAACAGGTAAATAGATTGGCGTTAGTAACTATAATTGGAAAGTAGACAGCCACACTTCCACGTAGATCATTTTTCAGATTTAATTCTTGGTTTGCTAAACACTCAACTGACTCAATTAAGTGAGTAGATATACGTTCTAGCATGGGTTTGTCCTTTTCATCGCTACCTCTAATTGCACAAAAGTTACTCTCTACAGAGGAAGGAACTACCGAAAATTTGTAATATTCTGCTAGGTTTTGATATTGAAATGCTTTCGTGTAGAGTAAGATACTGGACTGAGTTAGCTGTTCTTGTTGGTTAGTTATCAGAAAAACCCAATTAGCATCTTGAGTTCTCTTACATTCAATAACGGCTCTATAATCTGCATGACTTGGGCTACCCAGAATGATATCAATAAAGCCGTCGCGTCCTGTCTCTTCTGATCTCCATAGGTGTTCACTAGATATTACCTCCCAAAAATGTATATTATTGGTGTTCCTGATGGTGTTTTCTATATGTAGTTGAAAAGCAAAACCCGAAGCATTTACTATTTTCAAAATATTCTTTGTGTCTGTCATTGAGTTACCTTTAAAGTTACAAATTAAATTAAGATAATTTTCAAAAACAAGAGACTCAATAATTCAAGTGTACTTCAGTAAACATTCATTGGCTAGAGTATAGTAAGTCACAGAATATAGGATTAATGTTAATGTGTCAGCTTTAGTTAGAAATTGCTGGTCTTCTTTATGAGTTTTTCCCTTGTAATGCTTGACTGGCTCAAAGGGGCAACCTTAATTTCACAACCTGAGTTATTGCTGAGAAAGTGGTGAAAATTTCGTTGCAAATTCCCTTGAATTTCTCAGCCAAGCTTTAGCTTTGCATCACTTGAAAGTTGCTGAGTGCCGCGATACTAAGAACAACTCACAAAAGCAACTTATACACCTATGCGGCAAGCATCTCATCCTACAGTCATCCTGGGTGGTGGCTTCGCTGGGCTGTTTACAGCTTTATACTTAAGCCAGCAAAACTACTCGCATCCGATTATTTTAATTGAACAGCGCGATCGCTTCACTTTTAAACCACTACTATATGAACTATTAAGCGGCGAATTACGTTGTGAACAAGTTTATCCTAAGTACAAAGACCTTTTGGCAGGTAGTCATGTCAACTTTGTACAAGATACAGTGCAAGCCATTGACCTACATCAGCAACAGGTAAGTCTAGATTCTGGTCAAAAATTTAACTATAGTCATTTAGTTCTAGCATTAGGTAGTAAAACTACGTACTTTAATACTCCAGGTGCAGCAGAATATGCTATGCCGTTGACATCTGGAGAACAGGCGATCGCACTCCGCAAACATTTACGCCACAGACTATATCAAGCTATTCAAACTCAAGATGTTGCTCGTCGGCGATTGCTGTTGACTGTCGCCATCATCGGTGCGGGGCCAGCCGGTATTGAATTGGCTTGTACCTTAGCAGATTTATTACCGATTTGGTATGACGAATTAGGCGGTGACGCGGCTGAGGTGCAAGTTGTTCTAATTAACCGGAGTCGAGAAATCCTTAAAGGTGATGTTAATAGTCATCTACGCTGTATGGCTCAACGCGCCTTGAAAAATCGTGTGATTCCTGTAGATTTTGTATTTGATGCAGCCGTTACCCAAATTACAGCCGATGGCGTAGAGTACAAACAAAACGGTCAAACCAAGGTATTACAAGCGGGAACCATTGCTTGGACTGCGGGAACTGCACCCCATCCTTTGTTGATGGAGTTACCAGTCCCCAACAATCGGGGACGACTATTGGTGACACCGACTTTACAACTACCAGACTTTCCCGAAGTGTTTGCGGCGGGAGACTGTGCAACTGCTAGCGACAATCCCCAACCACCGACAGCACAAGTCGCCTATCAACAAGGAATTGCGATCGCCCAAAATCTCAAGCGCATGATTGAAAGTAAGCCTAGTGTTTCTGTGCAAATCTCGATGCGCGGTACTTTGATGAAATTGGGACTCAATGAAAGTGTGGCGAATTTATTCAACAAAGTCCAAATCACAGGACAAGCCGGCCATTTAATTCGCGAAGCAGCCTATTTACAACTTTTACCGAATGCTGCTCATAATCGCAAAGTGACAGCAGAATGGCTGACTGATGAATTATTTCAACGCGATCGCTCCATTACCCATATGCAACTCGGACAAACGCCGTTTTTAGCGGGAATGGCGACTACTGCGGCTGCAATGATTTTAGCTACTCCCCTAGTTTGGCGTGCTGCCCAACCTACCCAATTTCAACAAAATTTCAGTTGGTCAGGTATCCCAACATTATTAAATCAACTGACACCCCCTACTCGATAAATTCTCTTATTTCTTTGTGTTTTTGCGCCTTCGGTGAAAAATCTTTATCTTTTGGAATCCAACTATGAACTACCTACTCAACCTCCGCACAGCATATGTTGTCAATCGCGTCACAATGGGCGTTTTCTTTTTCATTTCCGGTATTGCTAATTATCTTAACTTCAGCGTTCCTAACGGCTTCTACCAAACAGTCATCACTTGGAAACTGCAAATTATCGGCCCTGGAATTCCGCCGGGATGGGAGGGTGTAGGGCCATTACCTTGGTTTATTGCTATTCCTTACGGCTGGTTACTACCTTTAGCAGAGATTGTTTTAGGTGCGTTATTTGCTCTTAACTATTGGGTAAGGTGGACAGGATTATTACTAATACTCATGACCTTTAGCATTGTTTTGGCTTTTGGTATTATCCCTGCTGGGACTTTGTTCCCTAATGGTGCAGAAAGTTTTAACAAAAACATCCTATTTATGACTTTAATTTGGATGTGTATTACTTACGATGCTTACGAGCAGAAAATGAGCCGCCGTCGTCAGCAAGCATCGGCTGACTATAGTCTAACTGCATCGACGGATGAGATGTAAAATCTGAATTTTCCGTGATTTTACTGCCACTATATTTCTCAAGTAACTATTAAAAAAGTAGATATAGGCGTTGAAGCAATAGGCAGTTAAATCACCATGAATTTCGCAGAATCTCTCCAACAAATGAAGCATCGGCTTTTAGAAACTGGCACGATTTCTAGTCAAGCAGATTCATTAATCGTTAAATCTATTAATGAACTAATTGCTTCAGGAATTGCTGAACAAAGTTTAAAATTAGGTGATGTTGTCCCTAACTTTGTTTTGCCTAATGGTTTTGGTCAGTCGGTAGAATTACAAAAGTTAATAGCTAACGGCGTTGTAGTGATTTCTTTTTTTCGGGGTCATTGGTGTCCTTTTTGTGGCTTGGAACTAGCCGCACTCCAGAAAGCATTACCTGCAATTCAGGGATTAGGTGCGTCATTAGTTGCTATTTCTCCCCAAACTGTTGAGCATACTAAATTAACTGTCGAAGAACATGAAATTAAGTATGAAGTATTAAGCGATCGCAAGAATAATGTGGCTCGTCAGTTTGGCATTGTATTTCAAATGCCGGAATATTTAAGACCAACATTTCAAGAATTAGGTCATGTTTTACCTAAATACAATGGTGATGAAACTTTTGAGTTACCTATCTCAGCCACCTATGTAATTTCTCCAGAAGGAAGAGTCGTTTACGCTTTTGTTAATCCAGATTTTACTAAGCGGCTAGACCCTATTGAAATTGTGAGCATCATCCGCAATATTTCATTGGGGGGTAAAAATTGATTTCTGTATTGCATTGAGCAATCAAAGTTTGAGCAGTAGTATTGTTAAACTTCTATTGCGGCGAGACAATAACTACATCATACTTGTTAGTTTTGTTTTCAAAGTCCTGTTGCATCGCGAGAAAAACATCTTTGATTGACAACTTTACTACATTGACTTTACGACTGAGTTTTTAGCAAGGACTAATTTATGTATTTTGTCATCAGATAGCGGTTATGATCTACAAATCCAACTTGGTGATAAAAGCTTTGAGCCGAAGTATTTTCTTTTTCTACTTCTAGATGTAATGCTCGAACATTAAGAGAGATACAAACCTCTTCCAGAAATTTGATTGTTTGCTTACCTATGCCTTGACGTTGGTAATCTTTATCAATGTACAGTTCATCAATGAAAGCATCTTTTCCTCCATATTCCAAGCTGTAGCTGAATGTGATAATCACATAACCAACGCTGGAATTTTGGTCTTGAATTAACCAGATTCGACCCATTAATTCATCACTAAGAAGTTTTATTAATGCCTGACGAGCAACGACAGCATTAAAAGCAATACTACCGTCTACTTCGTAAAGTTTTTGGATGAACTGCAACAGTTTATCTATATCATTGTTGTCTGCTAATTTGAAGTTGATTTGCATATTTAAAATTTTTATGCTTTGTTGTGCCTTAATCTTTTTTGTTTAAAATTTAGATTTTCCAGATTACTCCCGTAGCGCATAACCTACACCACGGACTGTATGCACTAAACGTTTCTCGTTATTTTCTTCTAACTTCAGCCGCAAATAACGAATATAAACTTCAATAATATTAGAATCACCCATGAAGTCATAACCCCAAACTTTTTCTAAAATTTGGTCTCTTGTAAATACTTGTCGGGGATGGGAAAGCAGATATTCTAATAAATCAAACTCTTTCGCTGTTAGCTCAATTAACCGTTTACCGCGAAATACTTCACGGGTGCGACGATTTAAACTTAAGTCTTCAAACTGTAATAAATCATTATCTGTTTCTTGGGTGCGACGCAGGTGGGCGCGAATTCTGGCTAAGAGTTCTTCAATACTAAATGGTTTGACGACATAATCATCTGCGCCTGCATCTAATCCAGCTACGCGATCGCTTACTTCATCTTTGGCTGTCAACAATATTACTGGAATTTTGCTGCCAGTGGTACGCAAACGGCGACACAGTTCTAATCCGGTGAGTCCTGGTAACATCCAATCTAAGACTACTAAATCTGGTGATGACTCCCGTGCTAAGGTCAAACCAGAAATACCATCATGGGCGACACTCACTTTGTAGCCTTCACTACTCAGTTCTAATTCGACAAATCGCGCCAGTTTAACTTCATCTTCTACCAGCAGAATATGTGCCATCATCTTTTTGCTCCTATGGTGGGTAATTTTAAAGTAAAAGTGCTACCTTTTCCTGGTTCTGACTGCACTGCAACCATACCATTCATGTTTTCTACTAAGCCTTTAACTATAGATAAACCCAAACCCATCCCCCCAGTTGCGCGAGTGCGGGAAGGATCAACGCGGTAAAAAGGTGCAAAAATTCGCGACTGTTCTGCAACGGGAATACCTTCCCCTT
>NZ_PJIZ01000104.1 GCF_021596505.1 Nostoc sp. CMAA1605
CCCCCTGCCTCTTCCCCCTGCCCCTTTAAGCTTCAATCTTGCGTGGCTTGGGGCGCAGATTTATAAATGGGGATAAAACCAATAGTCCTGGGAAAAATAAAAACACCATAAAATACATCAAAGTGCGCTCAATGGAGCTAGCCACATACCAGCGTAGATTTAAGTAGATCATTAAAGCTACGGGACAACTAACAAGTAAGCTCCGGCCAAAACCAGATACAGCAAGGGTACAATCATAAACTCTTTGTTTGGTGGATCTGTATTTACATCATAGGCTGAACCTTGGGGCTAAATAAACTCTGACTATAGGGCTTTTAAATGACTCCCGCAAAAATTCCTGATTATTGCTGATCAAAATTTTGAGATAATGCTACAATAGCGAAGCTAGTAAAACATTAAAGGTCTTGTGCAACAAGATTAAAGATGCTAACCTAGTCTGGTTGCAAGGTATCCCAAGCAACTCGTAGCTAAAAAGCGTGCTTTGCCAAAAAAGAAAAAAATTTTCTATTTGTTGGACAAAAAACGCAATTAATGCTGAAATAGATAAGTGGTTATTTGCTTCCTCAGAAAAATAACCGACTCCCAAACAAACGGGGGGTGTGGCGGAATGGCAGACGCTACGGACTTAAACTGAATTGAGCCTTAAAGAAGAAATTCTTTAAGTGTCAGCTCTCAAACTCAGGGAAACCTAAATCTGTTGACAGACAAGGCAATCCTGAGCCAAGCCGAGAACTCTAAGTTATTCGGAAGGTGCAGAGACTCGACGGGAGCTACCCTAACGTCAAGCCGAGGGTAAAGGGAGAGTCCAATTCTCAAAGCCAATAGGCAGTAGCGAAAGCTGCGGGAGAATGAAAATCCGTTGACCTTAAACGGTCGTGAGGGTTCAAGTCCCTCCACCCCCATTAAAAATTAAAAACTACTAAATAAAACCTTGTGACTTTACCCCTAAATTTGCAGTGACAGCAGACTTATGCTTTCCATGAAGGGTAGAAACTTTATTGTCACTAACCGAAGCCCAGAATTTACTATATTTTGGGCTATTTTTATCATATATTTTTTAGTATTCAACATTTCTGTATATTACTCATTATCCATTAAGTAGAACAGGGTAAATAATTAAAGGTTTGTAGTGAGAAATAAAGTTCTCTCTACGAGACGCTGCGCGCACAGAAAAGGACTAAAGTCCTTACTACGAACTGAATCCTATTATTTTTAGATTGCTTAATATAGTTTGGTTTTTTCTAGTCGTTCTACTTACTTCAAATAATTATTAATAAAATCAGTAATTTCCTGATAAAAAATCTGCCCCTTCTCTCGACTACTACTAGCAGTTACTAATAATCTTAAAGTTTCCACCAATGAAGTGATAGCAGCATCACAAACCAAGTCAAAAAGCCGACTTAAATCATCTTGGTTTTGTTGTCCATAAGCTAAAGCGTTAATATAGTCATTGCGAATTTGATTGTTAATTACCACAATGGGATAACCTGCACGAATTAACAATAAATTCATTAATAATCTAGCTGTTCTCCCATTACCATCCCGAAAAGGATGGATAGAAACAAAACGATAATGGGCTATTGTTGCATATTCTACAGGATGGAGTGCTAAAGCAGCATCTGAATTGAGCCAGATGACAAAATCTGCCATTAATTGAGCTAGTAAATAATGGGGAGGATAAATATAGTTTGTTCCTGCCGCCATTACATCCAAATTCCGATAGCAACCTGCTTCATCAGGGTTAATTTTCCTCAGAATCAGATTGTGAATTTGTTTAATTTCCCATTCATTAATTTCTGCATTTTTTCGGGATAAACCCTCAATATAGTCTATTGCTTCCTTATGTCCAATCACCTCTAAATGTTCATCAAGAGTTTTACCGCCAATTGTAATTCCTTTTGTTAACACTAACTCAGTTTCACCTTGAGTTAAAGTATTCCCTTCAATGGCATTTGAGTTATAGGTAAAGCGGACATCATAGAGCTTTTTCAGTTCAGCAATCATGGTTTTATCGAATGGTCTAAAGTCATCTAACCAAGCTTTTAGCTTGTCTATTTGCTCTAATTTAAGTTGATAATTCATACTCACATAATTACTGATTAAAGCAGTTAATGAAAAGTCTTTTTTTTGACTTAAACCAATTACCTGCTCAATAAACTGCTCGTAAAGTTTAGAGGGTGATACTAGCATAGGGTAATGGGTAACGGGTAATGCTGTTATTGTATTTTCTATTTCTATTCTCCACTCCTTAAAACGGTGAATCAATCCAATTGTCAATACTTCCTCCTATACCCCTGCCTCTTTTGTGGAATCGTATGCTTGAATATGAAAGCTATTTATGGTTTTTTGGAGTATGCCACAGAAAGCAGCCGCTTTGAGGTTTGTAATTTTATTAGGCTTTGTGAGCCTGTGCGCTGATGCTACCTATGAGGGAGCGCGTAGTATTACCGGAGCTTATTTAGAAGTTTTGGGAGCTAGCGGTACTGTGGTGGGCTTAGTAGCTGGTTTTGGGGAGTTGATTGGCTATGGCTTGCGGCTCGTGATTGGTTATTTGAGTGATCAAACGGGTAAGTATTGGGGAATCACGACTTTGGGTTACTTTGTGAATACCGCCGTTGTACCACTGTTAGCTTTAGCTGGTAGGTGGGAAGTAGCCGCAGGGTTGATGATGGCTGAACGTACTGGTAAAGCAATTCGGACTCCGCCACGGGACGCGCTACTTTCCCACGGTGTGAGTCTAATTGGTAGAGGCTTCGGCTTTGGTTTACATGAAGCAATGGATCAAACTGGTGCTGTCATGGGGCCTTTGGCGGTAGCTGCAATGGTTTATTTTCAGGGAGAATACCGCAACGGTTTTACAGTGTTGGTTGTACCTGCGGTTTTGGGATTAATTGTGTTAGGGATTTTACAATTTATCTATCCCAATCCTAGCGATTTTGAGGAAGAAACTGAAGAGACTAGCCAAGAAGAAAAATTACCGCAAATTTTTTGGATTTATTTGGGTGCTGTAGCGATTATTGCGGCTGGTTATGCAGATTTTCCGTTGATTGCTTTTCACTTTCAAAAACAAGGGATTGCGACTGGCCAAACCATACCTTTGTTTTATGCTTTTGCAATGGGAATCGATGCAATAGCGGCGTTAATGTTTGGCTATCTGTTTGACCGCATTGGAATTTTTGTGTTGATGATTGCGGCTGTTTTATCATCTTTATTTGCGCCTTTAGTCTTTTTAGGTAATACCCAATTAGCACTTTTAGGGATAGCATTTTGGGGTATTGGTATGGGCGCGCAGGAATCGGTTTTGAAAGCTGCGATCGCTGGTATGGTTCCCAAGCACAAACGCGCCACAGCCTATGGTATTTTCAGCACTGGTTATGGTCTGGCGTGGTTTTTAGGTAGTACCTTAATGGGTGTATTGTATGACCATACAATTACTACGCTGATTATCTTTGCTTCTGCCACGCAACTATTAGCAATAGTCTTTTTTGTCTGGGTGAAAATGCAAGCTGAAAAAAACAATACAGTTTTGACAACAAATTAGAAACATGATTTGGAGGTATAGGTAAATACCAAAAATATAGTTATTGTGTTGTGGGCTGATAGCCTGCAACACAAGAGAGTTTTAAGAAAATATTTTATCCTGAACACAGCAATATACACACTACATATACGCAGATTTTTTTATAAAAAAATACTAGTTATATAGTAAAGTAAATGGTGTCAATGAATGTAAATTCACTTGGTTTTAAAGATAATGTCAAAAATCTTAAATAGTAAGATGGTCTTTCCCATAAAGCTTATCTCTGTTTTTCTGATTACTAGTGCAATTGTTTTAGAAATATGGAATATTTACACACCTTTCAATAATGAGACAACATCAAATAGTCTAAATATAGTTTTTTGGATTGGAAGATTTGCGCTCTTCAGTCATTTTTTAGAAGCAATAATAGCAACTTTTTATGCAAATTCACGAAATAGAATACCATTGCAATATGGTATTTACACCTTTTTTGTCGGCACAATTGGACTGTTAGAACTCTTTAGAAAAGAAGATATCAACGTAGAAAGTTGAACATTGCTAGGACTTATACCAATTGGCAATGGACTTCTCTCGGAGACGCTAACGCGTAGCTAGGCCGCAGGCTTTACGCCATTAATAAAGTCACCATCTTGGTTTCAAACTTTGCATCTGTTGCTTAATTTTGGAGAATAAACTCTCCAATCTTAACTAGTTAAAACTTTGAACCACTTATTAACAAATGTATTGATAGTTTGTTTTATTTGATGCTTGCGATTCCATCTTTGAAAAGCCATTTCATACTCTTCACCTTTAGCAAGAAAGGTATTCCAAACATCAAGTCCCAAAGCTAAACCACAAAATAGCAATAGGTAAAGTGACCAAGATATAGTACCACCGCCTATAAAATCTACTAAGAGAAAAAAGGCATTAACAATCGTGTAGTTACCTAAACGTTTCTTAAACCTTGTGAGGCGGTAGGTATTAAATGCTTGTCTTTGTTGAAGTTCGCGATTTTGCGATCGCCAGTCTTTCTCTGCTAAGTTTAGAGTATCGGGAGAAATTTCTAATTCCTGGGCAATTTCTAAGATTTGCTCATAACTAAACTCTTTATCTTGGTCGTCAGCTTGCCGGGCGATCGCAAGCTGTAAAATACGTTGTACATCGTCTTGGCTATAAGAACGGTAGTTTTGAGAATCAAAGTCCGTCATAGTGGCTATCTCTTAGGTATTTTTAATCAAGATTTATCGCCCGCTAGCTGTGCGCTAGATTGCATCATCTTAGCTGTGACATTATCTCTACACTAGCAAATACAGCAGTTTTCGTCCCTACGGAATTTGAAGTGCTGAGTGCTGTTAGCGGTAGCGCGGCGTTTAGCCGGTGCTGAGTGGTGGGTGCTGAGTGATGAGTGCTGAGTCATTACTCATTACTCATTACTCATTACTCATTACTCATTACTTCTCCCTTGTCTCCCCTACACCCCTGCTCCCTGCCCCCTTGCCTCTTCTAAGTGGGTTGACGAAAAGCGTAAATTTCTTTAATCACTGCTACCCAACCATCGGAGACAGATTCTAAAATGCGATCGCCTTTTTCTTTAGTAGCTGTAGTAGCATCACCAATTACACCACTTTTACTAATATCTTTTGTCACCCAAGCCACGGGTAACTTACCTTCCCAACTCAATAAACTATCTTCTGGTTGTTCTGGGGGATACTCTGCTACAGCTTTGTCTAATCTGACTTGATCTGGCAAAATTGCCAACATAATACTAGTTTCCGCATCCCCAGCGTGCATTCCTTGGCTTGCTTCTTTCGGCGTTAATAATTCTTTAGTGATATGCGGTACACGCCAAGTAAAATGCGGGAATACCCAAAAATCGCCATACTTAACGTGCAAATCTCGCGCCGCCATTTGCATGACTTGGGGTTGTCCCCCGTGGGAATTCATCAATACCAACTTCCTAAACCCAGCACGGTAGATACTTTCGGCTACTTCGATTATTGTGGCGGTGAGTGTTTCTGTGCTGAGGGTAATGGTACCAGGAAAATGCCAGTGTTCATTAGATTTACCATAATAAAGAGTGGGCAAAGCATAGGCAGGAATCTCAGCATCTAACTTAGACAAGGCCTTACCTAAAACGCCCACACTAATAGCAGCATCAACAATGAGTGGTAAATGCGGCCCATGCTGTTCAATTGCCCCCACAGGTTGAATGATAACCACATTTTCCTTATTAGGCATAGCCTGAATCTCAGTCCAGGTGAGGTAGGGAAAAAACCGTTCTGGGGGAATAAAACTGTACATTTTATTACTATCGCGTCATTTTTATATTAACTGGAATTGGGCATTGGGAATTGGGCATACAAGAGGAATTGGAGCAGGGAGCAGGGGGCAAGGGGAGAAAAATTTCCCCACTTCTCCCTGCTCCCTGCCCTCTACCTCCTATATCCCATTCCCTAAACACCTAATTCAGCGCATAATAACCAAATCTTAAATATTGACCTGGAGGCTCAACAATGGTCGAGGATAATGGCTCAATTCGTACTTTATCTGTTGATATTGGCGGTAGTGGTGTAAAAGCGATGGTGTTGGATATTGCGGGAAATCCTGTAACGGAAAGGGCGCGTGTGGAGACACCCCAGCCTGCTACACCAGAGGTAGTAATTAATGCCATTATGGTCTTAGCTGCCGCCCAAGGCGAGTTTCATCGGGTTTCGGTGGGTTTTCCTGGTGTGGTGCGTTGTGGTGTCACAGAAACAGCCGTTAACTTGCATTCTCACTGGATTGGTTTTGACTTAGAAACGGCATTGTTACAAAAATTAAATAAGCCCGTGCGAGTGATTAATGATGCAGATATGCAAGGGTTTGGGGCAATTAAGGGTAAGGGTGTAGAGTTAGTGATTACTTTAGGGACGGGTTTTGGTTCGGCTTTGTTTGTCGATGGGAAATTAGTCCCAAACATGGAAATGGGACATCATCCATTTCGTAAGGGAGAAACCTACGAAGAACAGCTTGGAAGGACAGCGTTAGAAAAGGTGGGACAAAAGAAATGGAATCGTCGTTTAGAAAAGGCGATCGCATCTTTACAAAAGCTATTTAATTATGATTATCTCTATATTGGCGGCGGCGAAGCAGTAAAAGTAAATTTCCAATTACCTCTAAATGTCCGACTTATTCCTAATATCAGTGGTTTATTAGGTGGTATCGCTTTGTGGAGGGATTAGGGACTGGGGACTGGGGACTGGGGACTGGGGACTGGGGACAAGGTGGACAAGGTAGATTTTATCCCAATGCCCAATGCCCAATGCCCAATGCCCAATGCCCAATGCCCAATGCCCAATGCCCAATGCCCAATGCCCAATGCCCAATGCCCAATGCCCAATGCCCAATGCCCAATGCCCAATGCCCAATGCCCAATGCCCAATGCCCAATGCCCTGTTTACTTCTTAACTAAAAAGTAGGCATTAGCATACTCTGGTAATTTACCTATATATTGCCGAAATGACTTTTGATTGGGGAAAATTCCTGCTAGGTAATCTAGTTGATACAGGTTTGGTAAAAATGCGCCGCCTGTATCTGCAATTACTCCCATTTGTAGCTGTTTTCTGCCGCCTTGGTTGTGTTCAATTACAACCACTCTACCTAAACCGATGTTTAACACATCGCCTGCAAAGGTTACTCCTGGTTTAATCGAAATCTTGGCATCTATTGTGTGTCCATAACCTTTGATGGCATCAACTTGTCTGAAGTACCAATAACGTTTTTGTGCTGTTGCTTTTAACCCTCGGATATAAGACATCCCGTTATTTCTATCTACATTGAAAAATCCTTGAGAACCATCGAGAAAGTTAATCAGGATTGTCCCTTGCATTAAGGCTTCTTCTAATCCATTACGGGTTAAATAAGCTAATGGTGCTACCTTCCCATATTCTTTGCCACCAGGTTCATAAATGCCTGATAAAACATCTTGCTTAGTGTATTTGGTATAGAATTTATCTGTAGCTGCGTTGTCTTTTAAGCTGTAAATCGGTGTGTTGTAGGTTGCGGTTTTCTTTCTTGTTCCAGGGTGTGTAAATACTGCATATTTTGTAATACGTAATTGCTTTTGATTTTGGTTATCTGGTTTATAAGCATCCCAGCGAATGACGCGAAAATATCTGTTAATAAAGTTGGGGTTTTGTAAGCGTGTAATCCTGTTTTTAGCAATATCTTCCTGCAAAACTACAATCATGAAGTCTAGAGTTTTGAGAATGTCTTCTGTAGTAACTTTTTGTGTACTCAATAACCCAGGTCTTAAGATATCTGGATCTGCTGCACCATGTTCTTGGAAATACTGTCTTGTATTAACGAGGACACTTAATAAATCGGACTGATTAAAGTTAACTTTTGTGGTGGGTAATTGCGCTGCTGATAAAATTTGATTACCATTGACGCTGTATTTATACTTGCGCCATTCATCAATAATCGGATAACTAACAGATGTGGTAGCTAAATTTTGGTTATCTTGGGAAAGGTGGTCTTGATTTTTTGGTAAGTTATTCTGAGTCGCTGTAGATTGTAGGGAATTTTGCGAAAAGCTTACCGGAGTTAGGAGATTAGCTGATTGTGGGTTCGAGGTGATATTAGAGTCAAAATCCTGGGATTGTTGGGCTATTTGTTGATTTTTGCTGTGATTATATAGATGATTGCTGGTAAAACCTAGCAGCATCAACGCTGCAAAACTTACTGTTAGTTTAAGCTTCTGGCTGAATATCATATTCATAATCTCGGAACTCGATTTGATGACTGGAATTATTTGCGTAAGTAGGAAACAGTGAACAGGAAAGAGGAAAAAAATAAGGTAAAACTGTACTGATTTTTTTTCATAAATCAAATATGAGTTCTATAGTCATGCAAATTTGATTCCTAAAATTACTGGTATAGCTAGGGAACAGGGAAAATTAAAGATATACAGAACTTTGGCAAAAATTAACTCAGCGTCACGTCCTCACAGCACATTTAACAGGGCATCAAACTCTTCCAAGGTTGGGGAAAAACTCAGCCTAACAGTGCATTATAACCTGCACACTGAATTACTAAACTAGGGTGTAAGTATGGAGAGGGAAGACTTTTTTATAATTGATAGGACATATTATTGCTAATGTGTCAATGCGTAAGTTATACACGAATAGAATCAAATGTTACTGTTCGTGCTGGCACATTGCAGTTTAATTACCCGTATTTAGAATAAATTACAACAAATATGATAAGTATTCCCATTGAGCGATCTTTACCGCGTGTACCGCATTTGGTGACATCTTTACCAGGAGAGAAAGCTTTAGCTATTGTAGAGCGCGATCGCACTGTTACTTCTCCTTCTTATACCCGTGATTATCCTTTGGTGGTGTCTCGTGGGGAAGGCTGTATGTTAGAAGACGTAGATGGGAATGTGTTTCTAGATATGACCGCAGGTATTGCTGTCACCGCAACAGGCCACGCCCACCCAGAAGTTGTTAAAGAAATTCAAACACAGGCGGCGCGCTTAATACATATGTCGGGGACAGATTTTTACTATGAACCGATGGTGGAACTTGCTGAACATTTAGCCATTCGCGCCCCTTTTCCCCACAGTGCTAGAGTATTTTTTACTAATTCCGGTGCAGAATCTAACGAAGGCGCGATGAAACTAGCTCGATATTACACCAAGCGATCGCTCATCGTGGCCTTTTTAGGTGCATTCCACGGACGCACCTACGGCGCAATGTCCCTGACTGGTTCTAAAACAGTACAACGCGCCAATTTCGGCCCCTTAGTTCCAGGAATCACCCATATTCCCTACGGAACTCACGCCAGTTTAGACCACCTAGAACAACAATTATTTAACACCATCCTCCCGCCCCACGAAGTTGCAGCCATCATCGTTGAACCCATTCAAGGCGAAGGCGGTTACATTGTCCCTGAAGATGGGTTTTTAGCCAGAATTCGGGATATCTGCAATCGCCACGGTATGTTAATGGTAGTGGATGAAGTGCAATCTGGTATGGGACGCACCGGTCTTTTATTTGCCATTGAGCATTGGCGTGTATCGCCTGATATTATTACCACAGCCAAAGGTTTAGCCAGTGGTTTACCATTAGGCGCAGTTATCGCCAGGAGTCAATTTATGACCTGGCCGCCTGGTTCTCACGCCACCACCTTTGGCGGAAACCCCGTAGCTTGCGCGGCGGCTATAGCCACATTAAGACTATTAGATAGTGGTTTAATGGCTAACGCTACCGCAATGGGAGAATTGCTACAAGCTGGACTCACCAAATTACACGCAAGATTTCCCAGAATGTCATCACCCAGAGGTAAAGGCTTGATGGTAGCGGTAGATTTATTAGATGCCCAGGGTAATTATGATAGTAAATTGCGCGATCGCATCATTCAAGCCGCCTTTTTAAAAGGTCTACTATTATTAGGTTGTGGTAAAGCCGCCATTCGTTTCTGTCCACCTCTAGTTATTGAAAGCGACCAAATTCAAACAGCACTTGATATTTTGACTGAGATTTTGGATTTTGAAGGTGTGGGGGTGTAAGAGTGCAGGGGTGCAGGGTGCAAGGGAGAAGTAATGAGTAATAAGTAATAAGTAATGAGTAATGAGTAATGAGTAATGAGTAATGAGTAATGAGTAATGAGTAATGAGTAATGAGTAATGAGTAATGAGTAATGAGTAATAAGTAATGAGTAATAAGTAATGACTGTTGACTATTGACTATTGACTGTTGACTGTTGACTCTTGACCATTGACTAAAAACTATGAAACCTGAAATTTCCTGTCGTCTTTGGGAATTACTTTGGCAAGAATATAAAACCAGGGTGAATTATGCTCAAATCTATGAACAAATGATTACTGCGGCTGGGGGAAATATTGCTAATGACCATATAGCTTTTCGGTCTTTGCGAATGGTAGTTGATAGTCCTCAAGGTGAAGTTAATTTAGGTGTCAACTATTTAGGACAAATCGTTGAATCATTGGGCTATCTACCAGTCGGTGAATATATTTTTCCCCAAACTCACCTCTATGCCCGTCACTATCGCCATCCGCAACAGGTAGAATTTGATTTACCCAAGCTATTTATCAGTGAGTTAATTGTAGATGAATTACCTGATAATACGGCTCAACTCATTTATCAAACAGTTTCTCAAATTCAGCAGCAATTAATCTTTCCTAGTCAACCAGAAACAGACGATGAAAGTATTATTCAACAACTACGTACAGCTTTCACCCGTCCTTGGCAAATTCCTCTCCGTTCTGCGGTGGAAACTGTAAATCAAGTGACTCAATATGGTGCTTGGGTGTTGTTACATGGTTACGCTGTTAATCATTTTACTGGCTATATTAACCGCCAGAATACATCATCATACCCAGATATAGATACCACTGCTAAAGGTTTGGCTAATTTGGGTGTACCAATGAAAAATGAAATAGAAGGTGATGTAACTTGCGGCTTGCGTCAAACAGCTACTGCCGCAGTCAAGGAAATGGTGACAGTAATTGATGATATGAGTGGAGAGAAAATACAAATTCCTTGGACTTACGCTTATTATGAAATTGCCCAACGTTATTTAGTAGAAATCACACCAGGTAAACAAGAATTGTTTGATGCCTTTTTGGGTGCAAATGCCAAGCAATTATTTGAAATGACGAGATTGTGATTTCAGCAGGTAGCTATTTAAGTTGTGAAAAAAATCAGTACAGTTTTTATTTTCTGTTCCCTATTCTCACGGGTAAGTCCAGAAATAAAATCTGATGGCTAGAGATTCTTACTGTAAGTTTTCTGTGCTTATATCTTTACTGATATCTGTTGAACTATTTGTGTCAACATTTTGTGCTTCTTTGGTAAAATACTTTAAAGTTGAAGCTAAAGCTAGTTGAGAAGCTACTTGATAAGCTACCTCTTTAGGTATCTCCTGTTGCTGATTTAACAACTCAACAAAGCTTTCAAAATCACGCATTACACAATATCTCTGTAAAGCAGATTTTTTTTCTATTAAATTAAATTTTTCGTCAATCTTCGCTTTTGCTTCATTTTCTGCCTCAGCAATCGAATTGACAAACCCGCCACTATGACATAAGTCCCCAAAAATCTTATATTAATAAGCTTTTCTGCTTAATGATTCCTCTTCAATATGAATTGAATGAAATTTGTAATCGATTTTGTGTTTTTTAGATTCCATAAATATATGAAGTCACATAATTAGCTTAAAAATAACCTTAAACTTGTAGAATTTTCATGTTCTTCTCTCTCTAAGTAAGAGACTATTTATCAAGTAAACCTAAAATTTGTAGTGGAGTGACACAGCTAAAATAGTGCATTAATAGAAGTTCTATCCGCGTGGATCTGCGATCAATTTCATCAAAATTGATTGCATCATTTTAGTCGTGTCACGCCACTAAGTAGAACGGTGTAAATGATTAAAGGTTTGTAGTAAGGACTTTAGTCCTTATGAGAGGACTAAATGCAATTTTCTACATTACTTTACATAGGTTATTTTTTTCAATTCGTTCTACTTACTGAAATATTTACTTTATAAATAGGCTCTTAATTCCTACTGGTTAGTGTTAATTTTAAGCCATCCAGTAAATCTGAGAAAAAACAGACTCATTGACTAGTAATCATCATGCTGCCTTGGAGACTGCTGACACAAGAATTAATGTGAGAACGGATAGCTCGTTCATAAACAGCAGTTTGTTGTGTGCGTATGCCTACAGGCTGATATATCAAGTTAATTTCAGGAAATTCGCACCAGTACATTAAGAAAATGTCTTTAGCAGGAGTAGTAATTTCATAATTATTTTCTTGCCTTTTCTTCCTCAATTTACAATTATTTAGCTGTAATTTTTGTCTAAATAATTTCTCAAACTCGGAAATTGTATTTGCAGTAGTTTCCATTATTGATACACCTAGCAATCTGTTATTAGAGTCTACATGATTTTGCTGATATCCCTGAGTATGAAAACGAAGCCATCTAAGCCGAAAGCTAATCATACCAAGGGTTTCAATTATATGGCAATTTATAAAATTTGCTCCCGACAACATATCTATACAAATTGCCATAGAAAGGAAAGTTAATCAATAGAAGGCTTCTATATTATGTCGGAAGGCGATTAAGGCGTGTTTACCTTGCTCCTCTTTTAATTTACAAGTGATTTCATCAGATACCGCTAATGAAACAATTGTTTTAATTTCAATATTAGTGTTGTAGCCTGCTATATCGGCCAAGCGTCTTCCGTGACCGCCTTCACCCTGTACTTGACTAATGGTGTAGCCGCTTACATTATGGCTTTTTAGCAGCTTAACAATACGGTCTTTCAGCACCGTTTCACCAATGATAGTGATTAAAATAGCAGGCTCTACAGGAGTGTGAGTACCTGAGTCTGACATGGAGAACTCCAGATATTAGTTTTTGGCTCGTGAAAGCTTGAATTTTCTCTTTCACTGCACAGTTGAGATGCGGTATTAAAAAGGCTCAAGCATTTCTGCCTGAGCCGGTGCTAAATGCAATTAATGTGCTTGTTAGATTAGTGGATTAAGCTTCTAGAGCTAAATTTATAGAACTTAGTAGCGATTACGTCCACCATAGCTTCCACGACCACCACCAAATGAACCTCTATCTTCTTTGGGTTTAGCCTTATTAACTTTCAGGTCACGTCCCATCCATTCTGCACCATCCAGTGCTTCAATTGCAGCTGTTTCTTCTGCATCTGTACTCATTTCCACAAAACCAAAACCGCGTAAACGGCCTGTTTCACGGTCAGTAGGTAACTGAACGCGTTTCACAGAACCATATTCTGCGAAGACTGCATTTAAAGTCTCTTCTGTAACTTCATAAGAAAGATTGCCTACGTAAACTGACATAAGTTGTCTCCGAAATCATAACTGTTAGGAGATTTAAGTTTCGGAGAAAAGTCTGTAAATACCAAAAGGAAAAAGCCCGTCAATACTAAAAACAAACGCGGTCGCCGAATTAATTCTCACCTACTAGTATGGCATAGCAAAAAATTATCAAGGGATAATTACAAAAACCGTTATATAAAGTAATGTAAACAATTTATAGCTAAGTATAGTAAGTTTTTTAGTGCGGCGCGTCTACATACACGTTGAAATAGTTTTATTAATTTTAGATTACTTTGACGGGTATAGCCATCCTTTAAATAGACGCGTTACTTGGGGCATAATCACCCAGGTCATTAACGGCATCGTGATACTAATATTGATGAGAGTAGCTAGCCACAAAGGTAGACCAATAGTAATTGGTCTGAGTACGCTAGGCATAAAATAGCTCACTGGATATATCCCAACGGCACTAACAATTGCTGTTTTCCATTTAGGTGGCGGTACTGCATTGGGTATTTCTGGTAAAGTAAACCAAGCTTCTAGACTATTGACACGGGTAACTCTAGCTTCATTCACAGTCAGCGCATCTGCACGCGCAATCCAACCTTGACAAATTGGGGAAGTTTCCCACTCTTGCAAATGTTCAGGAGTATCAAAGCGTAAGATGAGTTGCCATTCACCTCTTTTACTACTGGGGTAAAGTACATCACTACCCAAATATCCAGGGAAGGTACTAGCCGCTAATATCACGCCTTTAGTCGCTTCTTCAAAAGCAGTTTCTAATCCTGGTTTGACACGACGCGCGATCGCAATAACTCCAGGTGCTAAATTAATTGGTGGTTGATTCTGATTCATTGAACCTCAAAATATGTTTGATTACCACTAGTGGTGAGTGGTGAGTGATGAGTGATGAGTGCTGAGTAATAAGTAATAAGTAATAAGTAATAAGTAATAAGTAATAAGTTATGAGTGGTGAGTTATCAAGTGCTGAGTAATGAGTAAAGTTTTTCTTCCCCTGCTTCCCCTGCCTCCCCTGCTTCCCCTGCTCCCCCTGCATCCCCCGTCCCCAATCCCCAATCCCCAATCCCTCTCTAATTCTGATTACTAATATTAGGATAATTTTGATAGAGTTTATCTAAAAGTTGGGTGATTGCTTCGTTACTATTAGAATTCACTAAACTCAAATTTAAGGGTGCTTGACTAATAGATTGAGCATAGGAAGCTGTGAGATAAGGTCTATATTCTGATTGGTTGCGAAGCTGAGTTTGAAAGAATGCGACTCCTAAAGCATTCATATAGGAATACACACTTTTTCTATCAGGCCCTAATAATCCTTGGGGGACGGGAATTACACTTGTACTGGTGGGTAAATCGGACTGTACAGAAAAGTGAGTGGCATTTTCAATTAAAACTAAATATTTATCTTGACTGGATAATTTTGTAAAAGGTCGAATTTGTTCGGGAACTGCGGGGGTGAAAATGTCTTGACTAGCAGCCACCATCATCACCGGAATTTGTATTGTAGTGACCCCTTTATCTCCAAATAGGACGCTATTTACAGGATTCATCACCATAACGGCTTTGATGCGATCGTCCTTGATGGGATAGTTATCAGGAGGTAGATCACTAGCACGACATTGTAAAAATGTGGAAATATTTAAAGAGCGATTAGGATTACATTCTTGATTAATTTTCTCAAAATCAAAAGTGCCGCCAGCTAAGGCTAATGCTGTATAACCGCCAAGGGAATGTCCAATTATTCCTACTTGTTGGAGATTTAATTGATTTTTAAACCTGGCATCAGTTGCATTTAAATTTTGCAGTTCATCTAATAAATATTTAACATCTAAAGGACGATCAACCAGTTCTATAGGTTGGGGAGGGCTAGCAATTCCTGAGAGGAATTGTTGAAATTGTTGGGAATTACCCACAGGATGATCAAGAACTGCTACTGCAAAGCCATAGGATGCTAAATGTTGAGCTAGATAGACAAAAGTATTGCGGTCTTCTGCTAACCCATGAGAAATCACAATGACTGGATAAGGTGCAGAATCTTTGACTGTTGTTGATTTGGGTTGTGGTAGGTAAACATCAACATCATATTTACGCTCTAAGACAGTTTTTGATTTACCATCACGATCGCGATCGTGTAGAGTGAAGGTAAATTTATTGCTTTGAAAATCACCTGGTTGGCGAATATCTGGTTTTTGGGTAAAGTCTATTGTTGCTGAATTCGCAGTTTCTTGATTTGATAATTGTTGAATTTGCGAAACTACTATATCCCTTTTTTGTAGTAGTTCTGATAACTGCCCCATGATTTGTGTTGTTTCTGAAAGATTCAGACGAATACTGGGACTAGAATATTTTTTGATAATATTAATTAGTGTCAGTCCTTCAGGACTGGCCGCAGATAAAATTAAAGCAGAACGGAGGGCATGAAAACCATTATTACGATTTCGCGTCTGTAAAATTTCTCCAAAGCGGAGTAGCATTTTCTCGCCGATTGGTGAATAGGTAAATTGGGACATGACAGTGGGGGTAATTTGAAATTTTGTCCCTAAAAAACCTCTGAGTTGAGCTAACTGCTCAGGTTTAGTACGATTAGCATAAAAAGCAAAATCTGGAGTGATTTTACCTTCATTGACAAAAAGCTCTAAATCTTTAACGGAGACATCAAAATCACCAAAAGGTGGATAATTGAATTCAATTTTCTCTGCGGCTAAGACAGGTGTAGCAATAGAAATACTGGAGATTGTACCCAAGCAGCAGATAATAGCTTTTTTCCACATAAGGAATTTACAGACTAGGATGTGTGAAGTTATGGACTGGAAGGTTGCAAATCTTTGATAAATTGATGGATCTAGATTATTGCGATCGCTCTCAATATTGCATCTATGACAATTACAGCAGTTGATTCGATGTTTCTTTCTGTGCTTACCGTTGTAATGCTTTCAGTCCCAGATTCGGAAACAACTTACTGGCTACAGCAAACTGTACCCAAGCTGTGGCTAAGGTTTCCAGGGAACGGGCTACTGTTAAATTACCTGCGTCTATGGCTTCATAACCGCATTCCTCAATCAAACCAGCAACAATCTTTTTGGCTGCTGCATCATTACCACAATAAAAAATACTAGGGCGATCGCCACCAAAGTTTCTAGAATCAGCCGCAATCACTTCTGCAAAGGTGATGTTAAAAGCTTCCACCACTTTTGCTGTTGGTGCTGATTGCTGAATAATCTCAGCAACGGATGCTTTTAAGTTAGTGGCTATACCTATGGTTTTACCTGTAAAGTCTGGTTGTAAGCCACTCACACAAGTCATAACAATTTTACCGTCGAGAGAACCTGCAAAACGCAGAGCTTCTTCCAAAAACGGCATCCATACAGCCAGCATGACTACATCACTTTGGGAAAATGCTTCTGTCGGTGTTCCTACTTTGGCATTTTCACCAGCCGACACAGCTAATTGATGTAACTTATGATCATCTCTGGAATAGGAGAAAATGACTTCATGTCCGACTTGCGCCCAAATTTTACCCAATCCCCCACCCATATTTCCTGCGCCAATAATGCCAATCTTCATGGTATTTTCCTCTATTTTGGGAGTAGTTAGCCAATTGTGGTCATACAGCTATGTTCGGCAAAATATCTAGGTGTCACTCCGGTATATTTTTTGAAATGTTTGGTGAAATGACTTTGATCTGCACAACCAACCATGAGTGCAATTTCTGCGATCGCGTATTTTCTTTGTCGCAGTAGTTGTTTAGCTTTTTCCATGCGTTGCTGCAACACATACTGATAAGGTGTCACCCCCATTGATTGCTTAAACAAGCGACAAAAATAATACTGACTCATCCCACAGATTTGTGATAACTCAGCTAACTGAATTGGCTGTGTAAAATGGCTGTGGATGTAGTTTATTACCTGCTTGAGTCTATGACTGGATAATCCTCCGACAGAATGCGGTGTTGGTTGTGGGAACTCACGGTGTTGTGGAAGAGGATAAATAATTAATACTTGGGGGAGCGATTCTGCATCAGGGTTTTCATTTAGTTTTGTCTGTAACAAACAAGCGATCGCTTCTATCTGAGGATGACAATTTACCTGATTCATTAACTCCATATCGTTTTCCTGTAATCCACCGATTTCCGTTGCTGTTTGAGATAACAAAACTGGATCAATCACAAGCATTAATGATTCATTTGTAATTTCCCATACCCAAATCCCTGGTACTTTTGCTGGATAAATCCAGTATTCTTGTTTGTTTTGTAAGTCTTGAGAGATTTGCTCACTACCATTCCCAAAAACAAAACGATGAAAGTATGGCAACAAATCCTCCTATGAACGTGTCTAAATTAAAACTTTATGTAACGGCAAACATTAAAACCCATGATGATACGCTGGCATTCTTAATTGCGTAAAGCCTGCGGCCTAGCTGCGCTCAGAGCAAAGCGGAGTGAGAGCATCGTTGCGTTAGCAAAGCGGGACGTTATATTTAGTATGAATCTTGCATTGAGGCACTGGGTTTACTCTATAGGATCAGCCCAAGTTTGTCCCTATGCCAAAGTTCAAGTGTGGAGCATAGGAAACAGTCAAGATTGAATTATACCCAGGATGGGGAAAATACCTTAACTTTTGGCTAGGTTTAAAGACTGACAATCCCGCGTTTGAGGGCTGTAATCACAGCTTGGATGCGATCGCTCACTCCCAGTTTACTCAAGATATTATTGACATGATACTTGACAGTACCCTCTGATATCTGCAATGCGCTAGCAATTTCCTGGTTAGTCTTACCAGTAGCCATCAAGCGGATAACTTCTAATTCCCGCCCACTTAGTTGTAACACACCCACTCTTTCCGCTAGTTTTGCACCCACGGAAGGAGGAATATACTTTTGTCCTGCATTCACCATACGAATAGCTGCAAGTAATTCATCTGGTTCAGCATCCTTCAATAAATACCCCTTAGCCCCAGCCTTCAGTCCACGATAGATGTCTTCATCACCGTCATAGGTAGTCAGCACAATAATCTGGGCATTTTCAAATTCACCACAAATGGCGGTAATAGCCGCAACTCCGTCCATTTCCGGCATCCGTAAATCCATCAAGGTGACATCAGGTTGATGTTGTCGAAATACAGCGACAGCTTCACGCCCATTACACGCCTGTCCTACCACTGCCATATCTGATTCCCGATCAATCATGGCAGCCAAACCTTGGCGAACCACGGGATGATCATCAACAATCAAGATACGGATCTGGTTTGGCAAAAGCATAGGAGTGCTGAGTGGTGAGTGCTGTTAGCGGAAGCGGGGCGTTTAGCCGGTGCTGAGTAATGAGTAATGAGTAATGAGTAATGAGTGAGTTAGGAAATAAATTCTACCTTGTCCACCTTGTCTACCTTGTCCTCAGTCCCCAATCTCCAACTCTTCTTCATTTTGAATTTTGAATTTTGAATTTTGAATTGATTCGTCCCCAATCACTCCCGATTAATAGATATGGTAACTTCAGTTCCTTGATTGGGGGTACTTTGAATTGTCAGCTGTGCTGCCATGCGATCGCAACGTTCTTTGATCCCCATCAAGCCAAAACCTTTGGTTGTAGGCACACTATCTGTCTCAAATCCTTTGCCATTATCTTTAACTCGCAAGATAAATTGTTTCGGTTCATACACTAGTTCAATCTTGATTTCACTGGCAATTGCATATTTAATGGCGTTTGTCAATGCTTCTTGCCCGATTCGTAGTAAATTATTCTCTATATCTACCGCTAAGGGATAAATTTCCCCAATAACCTGACAAATAATTTGTTTTTCCACAGATACAGACATTTGCTCTGCTAGACGGTTAAAAGCTTTACATAGATTGTTAGTTTCTAGGATTTGAGGACGCAAAGCATTGACTGAACGCCTGGCTTCGGCTAGTCCTTCACGGGCGAGATCCCTGGCTTGGGTGATGTGTGTTTGCACTTCTGTCAATTGATGTGGAATTATTCTAGAAGCCGCTCCCAACTGTATAATTACGCCAGTAAAAGCTTGAGCTAGGGTATCATGAATTTCTCGCGCCATGCGGTTACGTTCTTCTAGAATTGCAGTTTGGCGGCTTTTGTCGGCTAAATGTGTCAAGTGAATGGCTAATGTCGCTTGTTGTGCCAAAGACATAATCAGTTCAATATTTGGGGGTAAGCTAGTTCTGGGTTCGCGGAAGCACAAACCGATAAATCCCAAGGGACGAGAACCCAAAATTAAGGGTACACGCACAATAGAACGATGTCCTTGCCCTCGATGCCACCTGACTCCTGAATGAATGGTGTGACTGCATTCATCTAAATTAAAGAATATAGCTTCACCTCTAAATAGTGCTTCTTTGGAAAAGGAAATCATATTGCCTCTGACCGGCACTCGAAACGGTTCTAGGTCGGGTGTGGTCTTAATGGGCAGTACCTGACCTTCTCTGACATACCGTTTCATGATTTGGGTATTGGATGTTTCGTTGTAGAGAAATAAAGCAGCCGCATAGGATTTAGCTTGGGCAGAGGCTTCTAGAAGGATATGTTCCCAGAATGTTTCTAAGTCTGGTTTATCTGCTAGACGATTCACACAACCACGTAAGGATTCATTGGCTCTCACCAATTCAGTAATCTGCTTGTGAGCAGCTTTTTCCTGTTCTTTGAGGATGGCTGCTTGTTTGGCGGTTTCGGCTAATTTGGTTAGTTGAATAGCTAATGTTGCTTGATGTACTAAAGCTTGGGCTAGTTCAAATTCTTCTGGTTTCAAGGTGGCTTTCTGGGTAAATGCTAACCCCAAAAAACCTAAAGCGATGTCACTACCTAGCATCAGAGGAATACACATGGCTGTTTGATGTCCCATTTGGCGATGCCATTTTACAGCTTCAGGCCAATGTTCGGGATGGGCGTTTTCCCAAATAGCAAATTCTAACGGTTGTTTCGTGGTGATCAGGATTTCCCAGCCTTTGGTAATATCTGCGGGGATTGATTCTAGGAAGGGTGCGATGTTTTTTAGTTGGGCTTTCGGGATTACCTGGCCGTTCTCCGAACCCAAATGTAACTGTAGAGTATGGGAGGCAGCATCATAGAGAAACAAATATGATAGCTGTGCGCCTAGTTGATGTTGAATTTCTAAGATGACATGACCCAAAAATGTATCTAATTCTGCATCGGCAGCCAAGCGGTCGAGGCTATTTTTGAGGGCTGTGTTGGCTTTAGATAGTTCTGCTACTCGTTTTTCGGCAACTTTAGCACGTTCTGCAATCAGGTGTTCTACTAGTTGTTGACGGTGTAAAGCTGCACCGATGCTTTCAGCCGCAGTAGTCAAAACATCAATTTCTTGTTGACTCCAATGACGCGGATAAACACAATCATCAAAAGCTACACAGCCAATGTAGTTGCCAGTAATAAATAATGGCACTGCCCCAGAAGATTTAATTCCCAAAGATGCAAAATGCGGTTTGATTTCATCAGGAAAGTCATCAATGATGCACCACATCGAACGTCCCGCAGACATTTCTTTGAGAAGACACTCACAATTATCATTGTCAATGACTGCCATTGTGGGATGATTGATTTGGGGGGTGATGCCTTCAGCTACCCATTCATGGGTGATGTGGTGCTGTAATTTTTGTGTAACTGGGTGTTGACGTTGCAAAATCAGTTGCACGCGGCTCATATTTCCTACTTCCCCAATCGCTTGCAAGGCTGTAGGAATTGCAACATCTATATCTTCGTTTTCTAAGAGTTTTTTAGTAATTTTGGCAACTACAGATAAAAGGCGATCGCGCTGTTGTAATTCTTGATGGGCTTTTGCTAGTTCGGCGGTGCGTTGTTTTTCCGCTTGCTGAATACGTTGACGCTGAATGAAACTGCCAAAACAAGCGGCTACGGTTTTGAGTAAGGCTAGTTCAGATGCACCTCGATGTTTGACTTCCCGACAGTCATCAAAACCCAATGCACCCCAAAACTGACCTTCTACAAAAATCGGTACAGCGTGCAGCACCTTAACACCTATTGCAGCTTGACCACTGCGAAAGGGTTCGGGCATTTCTTCTATGAGATAGGTGAGGCTTTTACCTTGGCTCAACAGTTCATACCAATGTGCAATTCCCCCATCCTCATAAGCTCCCTGGGCTTCATCACTATGAAACAGTTGTGATACTGTATGGGGTGAATGCCATTCGTATAACATTTTCCAGTAGTGTTGGAGTCGGGTAGGATGAATGAAATTTTCAATGACGGATACGCGATCGGCATCTAAACTTTCCCCAATGAGTTTAAGTGCAGTTTTCACCGCTTCATTGAGATCATTGATCGTCAGTAAAGCGTTAGCTGCTGCGGCTGTGGCTTCTAAAACGCGCTCACCTAAAGTGGGACTCAGCCCATCGGCGTTTTCTTGCAAATTGCCCGTTTCCAGTTGTGCAACTAGTTCTTGTTCGGTACGCACCAAGGCTTGCATTGATTTTTACTCAAAACTAAAAATATCTCAGTCGATAGATTTGAATATTGATTACAGGGTTCAGCTATTTAAAAACCCTTATACATTGAAGATTTTTGCGTTTTAATTTTGTATAACCATATCTAGCATTAATACTGTTTCAGTGGAAGATAGAATCTGACTTTTTTAATTTTGTGGGCGCATTTTTTCCGCAGGAAGATGCAAAACTATGAGATGTTTTTGATTTTTAATTCGGTGCTTGTACAATTTGTTGATTTAATAAAGTGTTAGTAGCATTAACTACAATCTGTGCAGAACCAAGAAAAAACGATCGCTCGATATTATCAGGTATATCACTAGGTTGATGATAGTGGGGTGTGCGAAGGTTAGCGGTATCTGTCACCAATACAGCACCAACTCCTTGATACCAGAAAGGTGCGTGATCACTCCGCAGAGTATCCGGTGTCAGTATACCTTTGAGGGGAATGGGTAAAGTCAAGACAGTTGGTAAATTCTTTGGCTGAGATTTTTGAAAGGCTGTCAACAGTGATAAATGTTCTGTATCACCTATGGCAACTAAAAAATCGCCTTTGTCACTAGGTGGAGTCACAGGTAAACCTTGGGGATATTGCTGACAACCACTAGTGTAGCAAGCATAACCTATCATATCCATGACAATTACGCCCTGGATATTTTGCAGACGCTGTTCTTCCTGCACAAACGCTTTACTCCCTATTAATCCCGCTTCCTCTTTGTCAAAAAACGCTAACTGCAAAGTTTGGGGTGTGGGTAAAGATTGAAAAATTCTGGCTAATTCCAGTAATACCGCTATACCGCTAGCGTTATCATCAGAACCAGGAGAGGCAGCCACAGTATCATAATGGGCAGCCACTAAAATCGCTTTGGCTGTGGTGTCAGTTCCTGGACGTTCCGCAAATACATTCACACCATCAGGAAACCGTTCTAATTTCGGTTGCCAGCCGAATTTGCGTAATTCATTCGTGATATAAATTCGAGTTAGCGATCGCTCTTTAGCTGTGTAGCGTTGAAAATTTAACTTTTGAATGTGAGTTAATAATTTATCCGCCGATACTTGCAAAGCCGGATTAATTGCTGGAGATTCTGGTTGGGTTTGCGGTGTAATTACTGGTCTACTCTCTACAATTTCTACTGAGTCACGCTGTTGAAAAAATGTACTTTCCCTACTACCAAGAATCACAATTGCCACAAGCACCAAAAGTGCCAACCAAATCCTTTTTTTCATAAGAATTTATTCTTACCCTCCCAACTAGGTTAACGCAGATAGTCAATGGTCAATAGTCAACAGTCATCACTCATTACTCATTACTCATTACTCATTACTCATTACTCATTAGTCATTACTCATTACTCATTACTCAGCACTCACTCAGCACTCATTACTTCTCCCTTGTCTCCCCATGCCCCATGCCCAATGTCCCCACCTATCACGTAGACTGTTAAAGCATCTAGATGCTGGTTTCTTCATTTTGAATTTTGAATTTTGAATTTTGAATTACTAACGATGGGTGGCAGATTAATTGTATTTGAGGGTGTAGAAGGCTGTGGCAAAACTAGCCAAATGCAGCTTTGTGCAGATTGGTTACACAGTTTGGGGCTGGATGTAGTTGTCACCCGTGAACCAGGGGGAACGGAGTTAGGTGTCCATTTACGGCGATTGTTATTAGAAAAGAAAGAGGATCAGCCTGTGGCTGAGGTGACGGAATTATTATTGTATGCTGCCGATCGCGCACAGCACGTTTCCCAAGAATTATTACCCAATTTAGCCGCAGGGAAGTATGTTTTGTGCGATCGCTATGTTGACTCTACCATTGCCTATCAGGGTTATGGTCGCGGTTTGGATATGAATTTAATTCATCAACTTAATCAGATTGCTACTGGTGGCTTAATTAGTGACTTAACTATCTGGTTAGATGTAGATGTAGAGGTGGGATTTGCTCGTAAACGTGGGGATGCAATGGATTAGACCGCATTGAGCAAGAAACTATTGCTTTTCATCGTCGTGTGCAGCAAGGCTATCAAGATTTAGCTGCTTCCTCTGCCTCTCGTACTGTTCGAGTTGATGGTAGTTTGAGTAGGGAAAGTGTACATCAAGCAATACAGGCAGTCTTAAGTTTACACTTCCAGGAGTTGTCAACGAAGAGGACAGGGGGCAGGGGGCAGGGGGCAGGGGGCAGCTAACAGGTGTAGGTTTTTTACGTTGTGTACCAAAAACCTTGGTTTTGGGGTGTAGGGGTGTAGGGGT
>NZ_PJIZ01000105.1 GCF_021596505.1 Nostoc sp. CMAA1605
AAACCAGTATCAAGATTAGCTACACTTTGATTATTCTTTAGATTATTTTAATAATTTAAACCTTGGCGATGCTTCTTAAGTCTGCGGCGAATTATGACCACCGCAGCACTTAGTCTTGGTTTTGACACCATCTTTTCTTGATTAACTTTGATATTTGTAATTCTGAGGAAGCTTTTATGACTATTATTCCAGGTACACTTGTCCAACTTCCTAACGGCAGCAATGGAGTTGTAATCCTTCCTCTTGGTGGCAACCTGGGCGTGTATTAGTTAAATTACCACGCGGGCGCAAGCGGTGGTTTAAGGTAAATGAGTGTACCCCCCTTCCCTTTGGTATTAATTTTCATGCTCGTCAAGCAGAATATGGAGAGTCATAAATCGTTCAGGAGTGCTGAGTGCTGAGTGCTGGGTGCTGACTAATGACTAATGACTAATGACTATTGTTAGCTGTGGTGCGACGTTTAGTCGGTGCTGAGTGCTAGCTCAAAAAGTTAGCCTTGAAATTATGGTGAAAAAATCTTTGGGAAATAGCGTCAGACTCGTTTTTATAGAGGTTGACGCTAAATTCATTAGCTTTTTTTTATGTTCAGGGTCTTTACATGGGCTGACCCCGTTTGATAACGAAATTTAAGCTTATGTTTAGATTTTCATCTAATTTGTAAAAAATCGTAATATTTAATATTTTCTTTAGATTTGCTAAAAGCTGGAGTCCTGGCCTCTAAGCACAGAGTGTTTGAGAGAGGACTGAAGTCCTAACTACGAACCTGGAAATATTGAAGACCAGAAAATATGTGTGCTAGCTTACTACACATGAAATGAGATGTTATTCCCAATTCTAGGCTTAAAACCTCAATATAAAAGGTTAGAAATAAAAATAGGTAGTTAATTTTGTCCTGAATTATGCTGTGAGAATAGATTTAAATCGTGTCAGGGAATACTAAGCATAGAGAAGTTCGTCAAGCTACTATGTCATATTTGCTTTACCCCATCCTGATCACGATTTTGGTTTTGTTTATCCAGTATTTCATGACCTTCTTACAACTTTGCAAAGCCAGATTTCAGTACCCTAAATACCAAGTTATCGACACAGAGCAAGTTCCGACGTACTTTCAAGATTTATTGCAAACTCCTATCCAAGAACTCGAACAACTGGGTTTTAAGCCATTTAGCTACATACAATATCAACCAATGGTGCAAGCTAATCAGCAACCCAATTGGGAAATTCTCTTATATAACAAGTCTTGTAGCAGCTACGCCACAATCGTTACTAACCGTTTAGTTGAACCTGTAAATTTATTTGACATTGAATTTTACACATTTTTTCAGGATAGAACCTTATTGTTAACAGTGAATTGTAAAAAGCATGGTTTTATTGAAGAAGTTCCCCATGCAATTGTTCAAGATGCTTATGCTAGTGATGTTTCCATTCAATGGTTACATCACCAAGATAAACTCAATAAGTTAATTCTGGAAAAATTACCCTGTGCTTTAGTACCAAAAGATTTTGCTCAAGCACTACAAATATTCATTGGTAATTATGTCAAACATCTCAGTCAAACAGGTAAAATATCACCAATTAAAGAAACTTCATTATTTCAATTACATTGGTTAACTGCGCTGAAAATAGTTTACCAAATCGTCCAAGGGAATAACAAAACAGCCAATATACATCAGCAACGCCGACAAAAAGCTAAAACTCAACCCAGCCTACAAATAAATATTCCGGTAGAATTGGAAGTTGCTAGCTTTAAACATATGCAGCAAATGCAGCAGGGTTTAGTTAGTAAACAACTCCGCACTTGGCTATTTTTAGGAAGCATCGCAGTATTTGCAGCTAGTTTTACCAAGTTTCTTACCTTTCAAAGTGTACTGATATTTATTATTGTGATTTTATTCCACGAAGGTGGACATATCCTAGCCATGAAATTGTTTGGTTATCAGGATACATCTGTGTTATTTGTACCATTTTTAGGTGCTTTTGCAACAGGACACAAACACGAAGCCACTCTGAGCCAAAAATTTTGGATATCCCTTGCAGGCCCGTTACCAGGGTTAATTGTGGGGATGATTATAGCCACATTCACACCCCGAACTGGTGATGATTTTGCTTGGTTACGCGAAACAAGTTGGATATTAATGTTTATGAATTTATTCAACTTGCTACCAATTTATCCTTTAGATGGGGGAAAGATTGCCAATTTACTTTTATTTTCTCGGATACCTTTTGCTGATGTCGCATTTAAATCAATTGGCTTAGTGATATTTTTCCTGTTGGGAAAACAGGAACCAGGACTGTTAGTGTTTTTGATTTTGGTAGCTTTTAGTATTCCTGGGGATTTTCGCAATGCTCAAGTCAGTAATAAGTTACAGCAGGAAATCAAACGCAGTCAACCGGACAATCAAGAGCATCTTTTACACACTATCTTCCAATATTTACAGCAACGGGGATATGACAAATTACCATTTCAAACTAAATACACCTTAGTCAAAGATTTAATGCAACGATATTATGAATCTAGTGGGAAGTTGACTACTAGATTTGCGCTAATGATTTTTTACTGTTTCAGTTTGTTTGGGGGGATGATTGGTAGTTTACAAGCAACTATTCCTGGTTGGTTAAATGTTGTACCTCAACTATTTGAAACTCCTCAGCAAAGTTATGAACGTTTCGCCCAAAAAAGAAAAGCAGAAATTGCTGATTTGACTGCTACTTTGAGTAAAAATCCTAATGATGTGAATGCTTATAAAAAACGCGCTAGGTTAAGGATGATGATGCGGGATGAGGAGGGAGCATTGACAGATTATAACCAAGTCATTCGCTTAACACCAAATGATATTTCATCTCGCCTAACTCGTGCTGGGATACGTAGAAACTTGTTAGATGATCAAGGCGCAATGCAAGATTATAACGAAGTTATACGCCTGAATCCAACAAACTTTATGGCTTATCAACAACGTGCCTATTTACGCAATCAAATGCAAGATTATCAAGGTGCGATCGCTGATTACAATCAAATTATCAAATTAGATCCCCAAAATCGCTGGGTTTATCTTTCACGGGGAGAAGCAAAGCAAAAACTCAAAGACTACAAAGGCGCGTTAGCTGATGCAGAGTACATGATTAAGCGATATCCACAGTCGTATGAAGCTTATCAACTGCGGAGTCAAGTCCGACAGAGTTTAGGAGATACCCAAGGTGCGATCGCTGACCAACAAGTAGCAGATAAACTATTAAGTAAAATGGAAGAAGAAGACCCAACCTAGTAAAAATTTTGGATTTTGGATTTTAGATTTTGGATTGCTAGATTGGATTCAACGGAAAAGACCGAAACTTAGGGTCAGAATACTGTAGATAAATATCTACCATTTTTTTCCGACTATGAATAATAAAGTTAAATTCTGGACTTTAGCTACTCTCACCCTGGCTGTTTCATCTTTGACTGTGGGTGGAGTCGTAGCACAAACAAGACTGACACCACAATCAAAAGTCTCGATTAACGGTATTGGCCCTGTGCGTGTGGGGATGACTGTTTCCCAAGCCTCTCAAGCTGCTGGTGTTCGTTTTGCAGGGGATAAACCGAATAACAGTTGTTACTATGTCAGTCCTAAAGGATATAAAAATCTGGGTTTCATGGTGACAGAAAATCGGATTGCGCGGGTGGATGTCTACGACAAAAGCCGAATTACAACCGTTAGAGGCGCGAAAATCGGTGATACTGAAGCACGCATCAAATCTCTCTACCCAGGACAAATTCAAGTTTCACCCCATAATTACGTCCCTGGTGGACACTATCTAACATTCGTTCCTCAAGACCGCGCCGATCGCAATTATAGAGTAGTGTTTGAAACTGATGGTAAGCGGGTAACTATGTATCGTGCAGGTAAGCTACCAGAAGTTGAATATGTGGAAGGGTGTAGTTAAGAATTTGGGGGTTTAGGGGTTTAAGGGTGTAGGGGAAAGAATTTTGAATTGATTCATTGTTCACCCAATTGGGTGAATGCGATCGCCACATCACAAATTAACCTGAAATAAGGCGGGGTTTTGATGTTGTGATTAATAATGCAAATAGCAAGCTAAGATGACCGTTAACCATACACCAGTTACTTGCACAAGAAAGGGTCAAAGAGTGGATGAAACCTTGAAATTCTCGACTCCAACAGATTGTTCACAGCAAACAATCACTTGGTTAGAAAGAATTGCTGACAATTTACCAGGAGTGATTTTTAGGTTTCTCTACAAACCAGATGGTTCTCGGTTTGTCTTATATGTCAGTGGTGGTAGTCAAAAGCTGTGTGAATTAGCACCAGAAGTTATCAAAGCTGACTGGCAAGCATTATTTCATATGCTTTATCCAGAGGACATCAATAGTTTTACAGAATCTATATCTGTAGCTTACGCTACTGTGAAGCCCTGGTGTTGGCAAGGTCGCATCATCACCCCCAGTGGTCAACTGAAATGGCTAGACTGTAATTCCCACTTAGAACTACAGGCTAACGGTGATGTGCTGTGGGATGGGTTGATTTTGGATATTACAGACCGTAAGCAAGCACAACTACAATTACAAGCTACAGAAAGACGTTATCAAGCCATCTTGGATGCAATTCCCGATTTAATGTTTCGCATCAGTCGAGATGGTGAATATCTCGATTTAAAAGGTGATGGGGCAAACGTAAGTTTATCGCGAGACGCAATCATTGGGCGAAACTTACAGGAAGTTTTACCCAGTGATGTCGCCGCTATTGGTCAGGAAATGATTCACACAACCCTAAATACAGGCAATTTACAAACCTGCGAATATCAACTATCAACCCCTCCCGGCTGGCGAGATTATGAGGCGCGGTTAGTAGTGAGTGGTCATGATGAAGTATTAGCGATTGTCAGGGATATCACGGAACGCAAACAAGCAGAAAGCACATTACAAAACTTGGCACAAAAATTTGCCAAAGCCTTTAATTGCAGTCCTGACCCGATTACTATCAGCACCTTGCAGGAAGGACGCTACGTAGAAGTCAATGATAGTTTTATCAAACTCTCTGGTTATGAACGCCAGGAAGCAATCGGTCGTACAGCCTTAGAATTAAATATTTGGGTGGATGAGCGCGATCGCCTAAAATTAATTCAACAATTACAAACCCAAGGGGCTGTTCGCAACCTGGTTTTACCATTCCGTGGCAAATCTGGGGAAATAATTACCTCAACACTTTCAGCCGAAGTCATGGATTTAGATGGTGTTCCCCACATTATCGCCATTAACCATGACATCACAGCCCAACAATTAGCCGCACACCGCGATCGCATTTTAGCTGAAACCCTAGTCAGAATTCGTTCTTCCCTGAATTTAGAGGAAATTCTGCAAACCACTGTCACAGAAATTCGGCAATTTTTGCAAACAGACCGAGTATTTATTGGGATTGATGATCCTAAACTTGGCGCGAAAATTGTTGCTGAATCAGTCAATCCCCAATATCCAGCAGTATTAGGGTGGAAAAGCGGCGACGATAGTTATATGCAAGAATTACGCACCGTTTTTAGAGCTAATCGGATGCGTGCTGTCGCAGATGTCAGTAAAATCGAGATATCACCCCAATTAAGGCATATATATCAACAATTTCACACCAAAGCCACCCTAGCCCTCCCCATCTTTGTCGGGGACAAATTATTTGGTGCAGTGGTAGCTAACCAATGTTCCACGACACGCAATTGGCAACCCATCGAAATTAATTTATTACAACAAATCTCAGAACAACTAGCGATCGCCATCCAACAAGTCAAACTCTACCAAGAATTAGCCGACCTTAACGCCAATCTTGAACAACAAGTAGAAGAACGCACCGCCCAACTGCAACAAAAAATGCAGGAATTAGCAGAAATGCAACGCGTCAAAGACGTAATATTACACACCGTCGCCCACGATTTACGTACTTCCGTCATCGGTAACTTGATGGTTTTAAAGAATCTTCTGGGAATGGCAGGGGAGGTAGGGGGCAGGGGAGCAGGGGGAGCAGGGGGAGCAGGGGGAGCAGGGGGAGAAAAAGACAATGCCCAACTCCCCATGCCCAATTCCCCATGCCCAATTCCCGTTTCTAGCTCCATCATTGAACGGATGATTCAAGGTAATGAGCGACAATTGCGAATGCTAGATTCATTATTAGAAATTCATACTTGCGAAGCTCAAGGAATGACTCTGCAAGCAGAAATGGTGCAATTTAGCCATTTATTTGACAGAATTATCCGCGATTTACAACCTTTATTGTGTCAAAATCAAGCAAATATCAACAATCTACTCCCTGCAAATTTACCCTTGGTGATGGTTGACATCCCCAAATTGCAGAAAGTTTTACTGAATTTGTTTACTCATAGTCTGCAACATAACCCCCAGGACTTCAATTTACTGTTAAAGCCAAAGTAGAAAACGGGATGATTCGCACTTGTATCCAAGAAAACGGTGTCAGTATCAGTAAACTAGAGTGCGATCGCCTATTTGATTTGTATGTGCGTGATCCCCAAGCGTCTTGTTCCACACTCATCAGCTTACAAATGTATCTTTGTCGCCAAATTATTCAAGCCCACGGCGGCGAAATCGGCGTAATTAGCCACCGCAAGCGCGGTTTAACCTTCTGGTTTACCTTACCTCTTTCTGTTTAAGAAAGCATTTTTCAACAAATTTCAGCCATCTTTGGGCATCGGGCATTGGGCATTGGGCATCGTCTTTTTCTCCCCCTGACCCCCTGCCTCCCCTGCCTCCCCTGCTCCCCCTGCTCCCCCTGCCCCCCCTGCCCCCTGCCTCCCCTGCCTCCCCTGCCTCCCCGCCTCCCCTGCTCCCCCTGCCCCCTGCCTCCCCTGTCAGAGTGTGAAAATCAAATCATTACGCAAGTTTTGAAAAATTTGAGCATTCTGCTACATAAGTGGGAAAAATTACTGTATGGTAGGTAGCGATGATTGCGTGAATAAGACACATAAATTCTGGTTAGAAAGATATTATTTTTGACTCAATAAATGTGAATTATTTAAGTATTTTTACCACTGCACATCATACCTAACTACAGCAAAAACAATTTTTTAACCCTATGTAGATTTAGGAGACAGGTGGCAGTGAACCGATTTAACGTAAAAAACCATATTCTTAAACCAGTATTTAATACCCACATCTTCAATAAAAGTGTCAGTATTATTTCTGTATTAAAACCTCTAACAATAGTATTATTTATAGCTATTGCCTTGGGAAATGAGCAGCAAGCGATCGCTCAAACTATCAATCGCAATTCCGTACCAACTACTACTCCTGATCGCGATTTACCATCAGATGTACTACCACCACAATCCGAGCCAGAGCCATTACTTCCGCCTGTAGAAACACCCGATCAGTCAACTCCCAGCCCAGAAGATCCCAACGCCAAATTTCAGGTTGATCGGATTGAAGTTGTGGGAAGTACAGTTTTTTCTCCAGAAGATTTTGCTAAGATTACATCTCCCTTTGTCGGTAGAGAAGTATCATTTGCAGAGTTATTGCAAGTGAAAGATGCAATTACCAAGCTTTACACGGATCAAGGCTATGTCACCACAGGAGCCGTAATTGCACCCCAAACAATAGAAGCTGGCGTGGTGAAAATTCAGGTGATTGAGGGTAGTTTGTCAGAAATTAAAGTTAGGGGTAATCGTCGATTACGTACCCAATACATTCGCGATCGCATCCGTCTGGGTGCAGGTAAACCCCTGAATGTTCCACAGTTGCTAGAAAAACTGCAACTGCTACGCCTTGATCCACGCATTCAAAACCTATCAGCCGAATTACAGATGGGTGTCACGCCTGGAACTAATATCCTGCAAGTAGAAATTCAAGAAGCTGATACCTTCTCACTGACTACAACTTTAGATAATGGGCGATCGCCTAGTGTCGGTAGTTTGCGGCGGGGTGTGGAAATCCAAGAATTGAATTTATTGGGTTTCGGGGATACTTTGAGTGCAGCATACACTAATACTGACGGTAGCAATACCCTCAACTTTAATTACAACCTGCCGGTGAATGCTAACAATGGTGCTGTCTCGTTGAGCTTTAACCAAGGTTGGAATCGTGTGATTGAAGAACCATTCACCGTTCTAGATATTCAATCAAACACTAAATCTTACGAAATCGGCTATCGTCAACCATTGATTCTCAAACCCACCCAGGAATTAGCCGTAGGAATATCATTTTCCCGCCAAGAAAGTCAAACCGAATTAGGTCTTGATAATATCGGTGGATTTCCCCTATCTCCTGGTGCAGATGCAGAAGGTAGAACCAATATTTCCGCTTTGCGCTTCACCCAAGAGTATACCCAGCGTAGCAATCAAGAAGTTTTTGCCGCGCGATCGCAATTTAGTTTGGGTGTAGATTGGTTAGGGACAAACGTCAATGCAGATGAACCAGATAGCCGCTTTTTCAGTTGGCGGGGACAAACCCAATGGGTACGACAACTAGCACCAGACACACTATTTTTAGCTAAAGGCGACTTACAACTAGCTACTACTTCCCTCGTTCCCTTAGAGCAATTTGGTTTGGGTGGACAGCAAACAGTACGGGGTTATCGTCAAGATACCTTACTGACAGATAATGGTTTATTAGTAACAGCAGAATTACGCCTACCCGTCTACCGGACTACGAAATCAGAGACAGTATTACAACTTGCGCCTTTTATCGATGTCGGTACAGGCTGGAATACTAACAGTAGAAATCCATCCCCAAGTACATTAATCGGTACTGGATTAGGACTATTGTGGAAACAAGGTGATCATTTCTCCGCCAGACTAGATTGGGGGATTCCCTTAACCTCAGTAGAAGGTGATAAACGCAGTCTCCAAGAAAATGGCTTGTATTTTTCTGTGAGGTATTCACCATTCTAAAAATTGAAAATATTCCCCAAAATATTCATGATGATCTAGCAGCATAGGCTTTTGGGAACTCTTAATCAAGAAGTATAGATAAAACCTGAGCGATGAAAGCATCCTTGATTGGTTGGAATTTGCTCAATGTCATCTTGATAGGTGAAATTCTGTTGTGGTGCAAAGCTGCACCAGCCCAAGTCATCGAAGATTCTACTCTGAATACTACCGTTATTCAAAGTGGTGACGACTTTATCATCACTAACGGTAATCAAGTGGGGAAAAATCTGTTTCACAGTTTTAGTGAATTTTCTCTTTCCACTAACAGATCAGCAACATTTGACTTATCAAACTCAGCAGATATTACAACTATCTTTAGTAGAGTTACGGGTAACACAGCCTCAACAATTGATGGCGCGATTTTATTATCGGGAAGTCGTAGTCCCCAGGTGAGTTTATTTCTAATCAATCCAGCAGGAATTGTCTTTGGGCCAAATGCCAGTTTAAATATTAGTGGCTCATTTATCGGCACAACTGCCAACAGTATCAAATTCTCTGATGGTAAAGAGTTTAGTGCTACCAGTCCCAGCAATTCACCCCTTTTGAGTATCAATGTCCCCATAGGTTTGCAGTTTGGCTCCAGTCCCAGAGAAATCACGGTGCAGGGAACAGGACACAATATTACATCCAGTAACCTCGTATTTGGGTTTTATCAGACATCCTTACTTACTGGGGGTTTACGCGTAGGAACTCCCGCCACCTTGTCACTCATTGGGGGAGACATCATCATCCCAGGAGGTATACTCACCGCGCCACAGGGATTAATTGCCTTGGGAAGCGTTGGACAAGATAACCCATCAGGCTTTGTAGGAATGCAAACTACACCCCAAGGTTGGAAATTTAACTATGACAATATTTCAGCATTTGGTGATATCAGCCTTAGTCAAGCAGCTTTGCTCAATGCCAGCAATGTAGGTACAATTACCCTCACAGGTCGGAATATCTCCCTGGAAAATGGCTCTCTAGGACTGATTCAGAATAGAAGTAATCATACGGCTGGTGACATTCAAGTCAATGCCACTGGATTATTATCAATGATTGGTTTATCAGCAAACAGGCAAGTCCGCAGTGGTTTAGAAAATCAAACCCTCAGCAGTGGTAATGCGGGAAATATTCAAGTGAAGGCGGCTGATATTCAGATTATAGGTAGTGCTGGTATTCTCTCTCGCAGTTTTGGCACTGGTATGACGGGAAAAATCGACATCAATGCCGCTAATCACCTGCAATTAAGGGAAGTTGCAGGAAATGTTAATGGTAGTAGTATTATCGGGACTTTAGTGTTTGGCTTAGGCAATGCAGGTGATATCCAAGTCAAAGCCAATCAAATCACGCTGTTATCAGGTGGTAATATTAACTCTTCTTCTTTGGGTCTAGGTAATGGTGGTAATTTAATGGTGGATGTAGCCGATACCATTAGCATCGCTGGTTTTAACCCACTGACTCAAAGTGCATCTTCCATTGGATCTGTGAGTTTTAGTCAAGGTAACTCCGGTTCAGTTACAGTTAACACCAGTCAATTGCGACTGCGCGATCGCGGACGGGTGACTACAGGTGGTTTTGCTCAAGGAAATGCTGGTAGTGTAGTCGTCAATGCTACAGAAACTATTGATATCTCCGATCCTTTGAGTGTGATAGACTCCTCTATTGACATTCTCCCCGCCGTCACTAGAGCCAGTTTTCGTCTTCCCGATGTTCCCAGTGGCAATGCAGGGAGTGTTACAATTGATACTAGAAATCTGAGAGTTAGTAACCAAGGGCAAGTTTCTGTCAGAAACGATGGATTGGAAAATGCGGGAACTCTCAAAATCCGTGCTACCAATATCCAACTATTTAACAATGGTAGTATTTCTGCTCTGACTAAAACAGGTGAAGGCGGCAATATCAACCTCCAGACACAAAACCTCACACTCCAACAAGATAGTTTTATTTCTGCCACCTCTGGAGGCAAAGGAAATAGTGGTAACATCACCATTGATTCTGCCATCATTCTAGGCAGGGGCAACAGTGATATTATCGCCAACGCTTCCCAAGGTCGTGGCGGCAATATTAGTATTATCACTCAAGGGATGATTGGTTTAGAGTTCCGCAATACCCTTTCTCCCAGAACCGACCCCACCAACGACATCACAGCCAGTTCTGAGTTTAACGTCAATGGTCAAGTGCAAATCAATAATATTGGTGTTGATCCCAATTCTGCTTTAGTGGAACTAGCCGCCAATCTCGCTGATTCATCCCAGCAAATAGTCAGTGGTTGTACTGGGCATAGTGGTAGTAGTTTTGTAGCCACAGGACGGGGTGGTGTACCCCAAAATCCTAATCAAGACGTGAGGAGCGATCGCACTTGGTCTGATATCCGCGATATCTCTGCATTCGACACCACAGCACCAACCCTACCACCTCAACAGCAAAACATCCCAATCCAAGCGACAACTTGGTATCGTAACTCTCAAGGCAAAATTCAGTTAGTAGCCAATTCATCCCCATCACAAAAACACACACCATTAACCTGTGAGGCGGATTATCGCGGTTAAATGACCGAATTTCCCAAAAAGTTGGAAATTTTCCCCAGAGAAACATCAATTCCTCAATGATTCTTTAATAATTCTTCACTGACACCAGTGAGAAACACCACCAAACAGGGAAAAATAATAAGGGTATAAAAAAACACTAACAACAATCCTATGAAGGCAATTTCCATAGACCGTAGATTGGCTGCTCAAAAATTCTCAGCGTCGATACTATTCTCATGGGGAATCATATTGTTCTGTAACAATTGCGTTCATGCTCAAATCGCTCCAGACGGTAGTTTCCACACCAAAGTTACTCAAGACGGGAATCACTTCACCATCACTAATGGTAGTGCCGCAGGAACCAATCTCTTTCACAGTTTCCATGAATTTTCTGTTCCCGCCAACGGTTCAGCCAAGTTTGATCTCTTGAAGACACCCCAAATCACCACAATTTTTAGTCGCGTGACTGGGGGTAAAGCTTCCCAAATTGAGGGTGCGATTCAAACCCTCAATAATCAGCAGCCTGTAAGTCTATTTTTAATTAATCCGGCGGGAATTATCTTCGGTAAAGATGCAAGTTTAAATATTGGAGGCTCATTTGTCGGTACAACAGCCAACAATGTAGTATTTGCTGATGGCTTTAATTTTAGTGCCACTAATACCACTACACCCCCATTATTAACAATTAGCGTACCTATCGGCCTACAGTTTGGTCAAAATCCTGCCGACATTAACATTCTATCAGGAAGCCAACTGCAAGTCCTTCAAGGAAAAACTTTCGCACTCGTAGGTGGAAATATCTTTGCAGACAGCCGAACTATTTCCACCCCCGAAGGCCGGATAGAGTTGGGTGCAGTGAATGGGGGGACTGTCAGCTTAACGCCTAATTCCCAAGGTTGGCAGTTAGGTTATCAAGCAGTTCCAGATTTTGGCAACATTAACTTATCGAATCAGTCCATAATTTCCACAGGTGGTAAAGGTGAAATTCACCTGTGGGGTGCAGATATCTCCTTAAGTGGTGGTTCTCGCTTATCGATTCAAAACACCACAAATTCCCAAACTCCAGGAAAAATTTCTGTCCACTCATCAAACTTACTCACCGTCACTGGTGATAATCAAAATGGCAGTCTCACCAGTGCCATCCGAGCCGGGGCTACTGGTACAGGTATGGTAAGCAATATTGAAATATTTACCCAAGACCTGATTGCTAATAATGGGGGAATAATTCTGACTAACAATTCTAGCTCTTCTGTTGGTGGAGGTAATATTCAAGTCAACGCCTCCAGAAGTATTGAAGTAGCAGGAGTAGGAAAAAGACCAAGTAATCGCAGTGGTATTTCTGGCTTGACTTTTTTATCAGGCAAAGGTGGAGATGTTAACGTTTCCACTAGCAGATTATTCATCCTTGATGGTGCTGTAGTCACAACTTCAACACTGGGAACAGGATCTGCTGGTAATGTGACAGTTAATGCTACAGAATCTATTCACTTAGCTGGTGTGGAAACAGCCTCAACTAGTTTTGCACCCAGTTCTTTAAGTTCCTCAACTCTAGCGGTTGGTAATTCCGGCAACTTAATTGTGAATACAGCTAGATTGTCAGTTCACCATGGGGCAAGAGTAGAGGCTTCTTCCTATGCCAGTGGTGATGCAGGTAATGTGATTATTCGTGCCTCAGATTCCTTGGAAGTGTCTGGAAGTCCAAGCCTATCTTTTTTAATACCCAGTTTTGTAGGATCATCAACAGTTCAACAAGCTGGTTCATCCAGAGTTCTCACTGGTGATAGTGGAGATGTACACATTACAACCGCACAATTAAAAGTTGCCAATGGTGGATTAATCAACGTCCGCAATGATGGTACAGGGAATGCTGGCAAAGTTAAAGTCAACGCTAACTCAATCATGTTAGGTAATCAAGGTGCGATTACAGCTGCTACACAGGTGGGAGAGGGTGGCGATATTGCCATTAATGCCAACACTCTATTGATGCGTCATGGCAGTGTAATCAACGCTACATCTAATGCCGTCGGTAATGGTGGCAATATCACCATTCATGCACCCATTATTGTTGGGTTAGAAAATAGTGATATTGTTGCTAATGCCGTCAGAGGTAAAGGTGGCAATATTGACATTACAACTCAGGGTATATTGGGACTAAAATTTCGGCATCAACTCACAGCAGAAAACGATATCACTGCCAGTTCCGAAATTGGCTTGAGTGGTACGGTGCAGGTCAATACAATCGGTGTTGATCCCAACGCTGGTTTATTAGAGTTACCAGAAAATGTGACTGACCCCTCACAACAAATTGCTACGGGTTGTGCTGATGCGAGTAGTAGTAGTTTTATTGCTACAGGTAGGGGTGGCATACCACAAAATCCTATGCAAGAAGTAAGGAGCGATCGCACTTGGTCAGATACTCGTGATATCTCTGCATTCCCAACCGCACCACAAATACAAGCAAAAATATCTCAATCTCCACAATTGCTTGTTCAAGCTACCTCTTGGCATCGTAACGCCCAAGGCAAAATTGAATTAATCACAAACCAATCTCCCACCCAGGCAAAACCAGCCTTAACCTGTGCTGCTGTACCAAACACAAATTAATGTTATTTAAACTACTCAATTAATAAATAAAAATTTTGAGCAAATTAAAAACAAAAATCTTTTTATGAAATCAGCTTCTCTTGAATTTGGCTTTTTTAGTCTTATCTGCATCTGTGTTGTGTATAACAATGCTGTTTACGCCCAAGTAGCATCTGATAATACTCTCAATATCAATACTACTGTAAATAGTAGTAATAATTACATCATCACTGATGGTACTCGTGTGGGCAATAATTTATTTCATAGCTTCAGCCAATTCTCAGTACCTATTAACGGTTCGGTATCATTTCACAATGCAACTGATATTCAAAATATTTTTAGTCGGGTAACTGGTGGTGATATTTCCCGCATAGATGGTTTAATCAGTACCAATGGGAGTGCCAATTTATTTTTAATCAACCCATCTGGGATTATTTTTGGGCAACAAGCCAAATTGGATATTAAAGGATCATTTGTCGCCACAACAGCCAATAGCATTAAATTTGCGGATGGAACAGAATTCAGTGCAACTAACATCAATCAGTCCCCATTATTAACAGTGAGTGTACCAATTGGCTTGCAGATGGGACAAAACCCAGGAACAATTACTGTTAATAACATTGGGCATCGTGTAATTGCTAGTAGTCCCACAAGATTAGGTACAACTACTACGGGATTAAATGTTTCTCCTAGTAAAACTCTGGCATTGGTAGGAGGAAACATTATTTTAGATGGTGGGATACTGCAAGCATCTTCTGGACAAATTGAACTTGGTAGTGCCAGGGCTGGCATGATTAATCTAGATCCTTCCATTTGGAAATTTGACTATGGCAATGTCCAGCAGTTTGGAAATATTCAGTTGTCTAAACAAGCTTTAGTGAATGTCAGTGGTAATCCGGGAGGCTCTATTCACTTTCAGGGTCAAAATATTAGCTTGACAGGCGGTTCTGGTGTCTTATCGATCAATCAAGGTAGTCAAAATAGTGGAGATATTGTCATTAATGCCAGCAAATTACTAGAGACACAGGGAATAGGAAATATCAGCTTGACCCAATCTTTTATACGTACCGAAAATACAGGTCTTGGTAAAGGGGGAAATCTAATTGTATCTGCACCACAAGTAAAGGTTTTAGAGGGGGGACTTTTTTCCTTAAGAAACTTTGGTGCAGGGACTGGGGGAAGTATTTCGATTACCGTAGATAATTCCCTTGAAATTGGGGGATTTTCACCACTTAGTCCCACTTCTTTAAGTTTGTTGAATGCCAACACTTTTGGTGCTGGAAAAGCTGGTGATATTCAAATATCCACGGGGATATTAAGGATTCGAGAAGGCGGTGGTATCCTCACCTTCAGTCGAGGGATAGGATCGGGTGGTAATAGCATTATTAACGCCTCTCAATCAATTGAATTGAGTGGGGCAAACCCGTTTAATCTCAGTGCTAGTCAAATTGGAGCAACTGCATGGAAAGAAGGAAATGCAGGGCTATTAACTATCAATACACCTAGACTGAGTTTATATGATGGCGGAGCTTTAGGGTCTTCTACCGCCGGAAGTGGTAATTCCGGTAATGTTGTACTCAATGTTTCTGAATTAATTGCAGTCAGGGGGGTGGGTGCTGCATCTGGTTTGCCCAGTAAAATTGTAGCTATTGCAGAAATATTATCACCTGCTATACAACAACAGTTTGGGGTACAGTCCTTCCCCACAGGCTCTTCAGGTAAGTTGGTTATTAATACTCCCCGTCTGGAGATCACAGATGGAGGGGTTGTTGGTGTTGAACATAAAGGAATTGGCAATGCTGGCAACCTGGAAATCAATGCAGATAGCATTTTCCTCAATCGTGCTGGTAGCATCACAGCAACTACTAAATCTGGGGAGGGTGGCAGTATTAATCTGCAAGCGAATACTTTAGTTATGCGTCATGGTAGTAATGTTACCGCAACCGCAGGTAACACAGGTAATGGCGGCAATATCACGATTAATTCCCCTATTATTCTCGGCTTAGAAAACAGTGATATTATTGCCAATGCCTTTCAAGGTAAAGGTGGAAATATTGACATTACAACTCAGGGGATTTTGGGTTTAGAATTTCGTCCCCAAACTACGCCAGAAAATGATATTACTGCTAGTTCGCAGTTTGGTGTAAATGGTACAGTGCAGGTGAATAATTTTGGCGTTAACCCCAATTCTGGTTTAATCGAATTACCTGTAAATTTAACAGACCCATCTCAAAAAATTGCCTCTGGTTGTTCGGTAAATACTGGTAGTAGTTTTGTCGCCACAGGTAGGGGTGGTGTACCGCAAAATCCTACAGAGGAAGTGAGGAGCGATCGCACTTGGTCAGATATCCGCAGTATATCTGCATTCCAAACCAGACCACAAATCCAAGCACAAACACCCACACAGCCACAAATTCCCATCCAAGCAACTTCCTGGCATCGTAATGCTCAAGGGAATGTGGAATTAGTTGCCATCTCATCTATCACACCCAACTCATCACCATTAACCTGTACTGCTTTCTCTCCAAGGTAATTCGCCTCCCAATATTTTCCCTTTACAAATGTTTAAAATTGGAGGATTCTGGGCATAATAAGCTGGGTATAAATCGAGACAATGTAATGAAAAAGCTATCTGTTTGCTTAGATTTTGTGACTCGAATCTCAACGGGAATCATACTACTACCATCGGTATTCATCTTGTTGTGGAATGGGTGTGCTAACGCTCAAATCACTCCAGATGGTAGCTTCAATACCGAAGTGATCAAAGATGGGAATCAATTTACCATCAATCGTGGTAGTCAAGCTGGAAGTAATTTATTTCACAGTTTTAGTGAATTTTCTGTTCCTAATGGTGGTTTAGCAACATTTGATTTAACCAATGCAACAAATATTACAAATATATTTAGTCGAGTGACTGGTGGCAACATTTCTCAGATTGATGGCAAAATTCAAATTATTCCAGCAGGCAGCAACCCTGTTAGTCTGTTTCTTCTCAATCCTAGTGGGATAGTTTTTGGATCTCAAGCCAGTCTCAATATCAGTGGATCATTTGTGGCTACTACTGCCGACAGTATTAGATTCGCTGACGGCTTTAAGTTTGATGCCACCCAAGCCACCACACCACCCTTATTAACTATGAGTGTACCCGTGGGGCTACAATTAGGCAGTAATGCTCGCACAATTCGCACCGAAGGCACACCCGCACTCAATTTCTTAAATCGCCCCGCGCAAAGTTTTAAGGCTCAAACCGTCGCCCTAGTAGGTAGTGAAATTGATATTAATCAGAGTAGCATTGCCAATCCAGACGGCAGAGTGGAATTGTGGGCATTGCAGAACGCAGAGGTGGGATTGAATAATCAAGCACAATTGCAACTAACTAGCCCTGTGACTGCTGACTGGGGAATGATTTCCCTCAGACAAGCCTCATATATCGATACCAGTGGAAAAAATGGCGGAGCTATTAACATCCGTGGACGCGGTTTAACACTTCAGGAAGGTTCGAGCATTGCTTCGACTACAGGAGCGTCTGGACGAGGACAAGGAATCACCGTTAAAACCACGGAATTTATTGATTTGTTGGGAGTGTCAGATCCACAAAATTATGACACCCCTGGATTATTCACTACTGTATCTGGAAGTGGAGCAAAGGCGGGAGATATTACCATCGAGACAGAGAGTTTACGGATTCAGAATGGAGCATGGTTGCAATCTATCAACAATGGTTTTAGCTTCGATTTCTCAACTCTCAGAACCTTTTCCGTCAACGATACTACTACAGGCAACATCACCGTTCTTGCTAAGGACGTGGAAGTGAGTGGGTATAACCCATTTCCCAATCCTTTTACTGGAGTTGCTAATTTTCGACCTAGTGCTATTACCACCTTAGTTAATAGTGGCAAAAGAAATAATAGCGGTACTATCACCATTGAAGCTAATCAAGTTCGGCTGTTGAACGGTGGGCGTATTAGTGCAAGTATAATAGGCTTCCCATTTTTTGGTTTAGACTCAATCACTATCGGTAATTCTGGAGATATCTCTATTCAAGCTAGCGAGTCTCTAGAAATTAATGGCACTACAGCTGGGGATTAACTGGTGCTATCACGAGTTCAATTCAAGCTTTTGCTCAAGGTGAAGCTGGTAATATTACTATTAACACAGGAAATTTGCGCGTCACAGATGGTGGAGCTATTGCTAGTGAGCTATCAGGTACTGGCAATGCTGGAAATATAGTGATTCAAGCTCAAAATGTAGAAGTCAGTAAGCCAAAGCTCGATAGTTTTAGTAATACAGTTAGTGGTATTACTGTGGCAGTGAATAAAAATGCGGTTGGTGGTGGTGGCAATATTAATCTCCGAGCTGAACGCCTACGAGTGTTGCAAGGTGGACAGATTACTTCATCTAGCTCAGGTCAAGGATCTGCTGGTAGTGTGAATTTACGGGTTAATGATATTGATGTACAGGGTCGTTCTGAAGCTTTACGCGATGGTCGCATATTGCCTAGTAGTATCACAGCATCCGCAGCCAATAACTTTACTGCTCGGTCAGTTAATATTAATACTCGCAAATTGAGTGTGCGCGATGGGGCAGAAATTACAGTGAGCAATCTTGGCTCTGGAGATGCAGGTAACTTAAATATTAATGCTCGTCAGATATTTTTAGATAATGGCGGTAGTTTACGAGCCGAAGTTAATGGGGGTAGTCGAGGTAACATCCGACTCAATGCTAGTGACTTTGTCCTCCTCAGAAATGGTAGTAGTATTGTCACCAATGCTCGTGGTACTTCCACTGGTGGCAATATTAATATTAGTGCAGAGTCAATTATTGCCGTCCCCACAGAAAATAGTGATATTGAGGCTAATGCTATTTTGGGACAAGGTGGTAACATTCAAATTACCACTCAAGGTCTTTTAGGGTTGCAATTCCGTGACCAACTCACACCCAATAGTGATATTACTGCCAGTTCCCAATTTGGGCTAAGTGGTACAGTGCAAGTCAATACAGTTGGTGTAGATCCCAATGCAGGTTTATTAGAGCTACCTGCCAATTTCACTGACCAATCCAAACAAATAGCCAGTGGATGTGCTGATACGAGTAGTAGTAGTTTTATCGCTACAGGTAGAGGTGGTATACCGCAAAATCCCATGCAGGAAGTGAAGAGCGATCGCACTTGGTCAGATATCCGCAATCTGACTGCATTCCAAAACACATCACAAATACAAGCACAAGCACCCACACAGCCACAAATTCCCATCCAAGCTACTTCCTGGCAGCGTAACGCCCAAGGTCAAATAGAATTAATTGCACAGCAATCACCAACTCAGACAAAACAAATCCTCACCTGTGCAGCTATGCCCCAAAGTTAGCGAAAGTTAAATAATCTACCAAACTGGGAACAATAAATACGGAAGTAGAAAGCAGCAATTTAGCGATGAAATTAACTCTGTTTGGGTTTGGCATTCTCAGTACAGTATACATCTGTGCAGTGAACAACAATCATGTCTACGCCCAAGTAATTCCTGATCAAACTCTCAACACTAAAGTAGAGGGTAATGGTAATTACACCATCAATGATGGTAGGCGGATGGGAAATAATTTATTTCATAGTTTCAGCGAATTTTCCATACCCAGTGGCGGTTCGGCTAAATTTAATCATGCTATAGATATTCAAAATATATTTAGTCGGGTGACTGGTGGTCAGATGTCCCAGATTCATGGGAACATCAGCACGAATGGAAATGCCAACTTATTTTTAATCAATCCCGCCGGAATGATTTTTGGTAAGGATGCCAGCTTAAGTATAGGTGGTTCATTCATCGCCACCACCGCCAATAGTATTAAATTTGAGGATGGGACAGCATTTAGCAGTGATCCAGCGACAACCCCGTTGTTAATAGTGAGTGTCCCGATGGGTTTGCAACTGGGAGCCAATGCCGGAACCATCCAAGTACAAGGGAAACTAGAAGTTCCTACTGGTAAAACGTTGGCTTTAGTTGGTAGTCAAATTGAGATGACACAAGCCAATCTGACGGTTCCCGATGGGCGGGTGGAGTTGTGGGCAGTCAAAAATGCTGAGATCAAGATGGACAATCAAGCAGGATGGCAATTGGCGAGTGCTACTGCTGACTGGGGTACTATTACTTTGCAAACAGCCTCGTCAGTTAATACGAATGGAACCAATGGAGGCGCAATTAACATTCGTGGGAAGGGGTTGACTCTACAAGATGGCTCAAGTGTTCAATCCAGCACCTCCGGCGGTCAAGGTAAGGGAATCATTGTTAACACCACAGACTTTGTTGATATATTGCGAGGAACTAGTCAGAGACAGATGAGAACTTCTCTTGGTACTTCTATTGGTGTCTCCAGTAGCGGTCGTGCTGGAGATGTGACGATTGAAACCGGACGTTTACGCATTACTGAAGGCTCATCACTTCAATCTACAACTAGGGGTAACAACTCTAGAACAGGGGATATTTATATCAGAGCTAATGATGTAGAGTTAATAGGTACTAATGCTGTTGCTAATAGGAATAACATTTCATCTACTGACATTAACACTGTTTCTAGTGGAACGAATAGTATAGGTGGCAACATTACTATTGAAACGAATCGACTACGCACAATCGATGGTGGGCTGATTAGTTCTGATTTATTAGGTGGTCAATTAACTGGTACGGGCAGAACTGGAAATATTTATATTCGAGCGACCGAAAGTTTTGAAATTGCAGGTGGAACTATCGGGCAAAGATCCCTAGCCTCTGGAGTAACAACTTCCATTCAACAATCGGGAATAGGTCAAGGAGGAAACATTACTATTGAGACTGGTAGATTGCAAATTAGTAAGGGGGGTTCAATTCGCAGTACCTTAGCTGGCAATGGTACTGCTGGCAATATTACCATCCAAGCTACAGATGTGAGCCTCAGCGACCCAGTGATTGAAACTTTTAGCGGTTTAGTGACTGGTATTAATACTTCTGTAGGTAAAAATGTCATTGGTTTAGGCGGCACTATTAACTTAACCGCAGATTACCTAAAAGTCTTCAATGGTGGTCAAATCACTTCCTCTACACAGGGTCAGGGAAATGCTGGCAGTATTAATTTACAAGTGAAAAATCTGGATGTGCAGGGTATATCTCAGCCATTAAGTAATGGTCAGATTTTACCTAGTCGCATTACTGCATCATCAACAACTAACTTTGCAGCAGGTTCTGTCAACATTCAAGCTGATACAGTCCGCGTGCAAGACAATGCACAAATCACAGTCAGCAATCTTGGCTCTGGGGATGCAGGAAATCTTAATCTCAATGCCCGTCAGATTTTCTTAGATCATGGAGGCAGCCTACGTTCAGAGGTGAATGGTGGCATTCAGGGAAATATGCAATTGCTTGCAGATACTGTATTGTTGCTACGACATCGCAGCAAAATTAGTGCTGATGCCAGTGGTAATTCTACTGGAGGTAACATCAATATTATTGCACCTATCATTGTAGGTTTAGAAGACAGTGATATTATTGCCAATGCTGTGCAAGGTCGTGGAGGCAATATTCTCATCACTACTCAGGGAATTATCGGTTTGGAATATCGTCCGCAATTGACCTTAGAAAATGACATTACTGCTAGTTCGCAATTTGGGGTGAACGGCACAGTCGAAGTGAATAACGTTGGTATTGATCCCAATTCAGGTTTAGCAGAACTACCGACAAATGTAACTGACTCATCACAACAAATTGCTACAGGTTGTGCTGATACGAGTAGTAGTAGTTTTATCGCCACAGGTAGGGGTGGTATACCACAAAATCCCATGCAGGAAGTGAGGAGCGATCGCACCTGGTCAGATATCCGCAGTATATCTCCATTCCAATCCAGACCACCAATCCAAGCACAAACACCCACAGAGCCACAAATCCCCATCCAAGCTACTTCTTGGTATCGTAATCCTCAAGGCAACATCGAATTGATTGCCGCTCAATCTCCCGTTCCAGTACCAACAACATTAACCTGTGCTGCCGTTCCTCAAAGTTAATGTACACATTCCTGAATCCCCAGTTCGATGCAGAGGTTCAAATCTCCAACTTTTTCAGGTATTTACGACGGGTCATAATTTTTGTACTGGGCTATTACTTGAACTTCTGCAAAAGTTAATCTTTGTAAATATAAAGTATAAAAAAAACTGACAAGGGAACAATAAATACGTAATACAAGGTTGACTCATTCAGTTTAATGAAATTGACTTTTACTGCCTCTATACTCATCAGTATTATCTTGACATCTGCTATTGAAAACAAAAGTGTTTACGCTCAGGTAATTTCTGATCACACTCTGAAGACTGATGTCAGTGGTAGTGGTGATTACATCATCACTAACGGCACTCGTGTGGAGAATAATTTATTTCATAGTTTCAGCCAATTCTCCGTGCCTATTAACGGTTCGGTATCATTTCACAATGCAACTGATATTCAAAATATTTTTAGTCGGGTAACTGGTGGTGATATTTCCCGCATCGATGGTTTAATCAGTACCAATGGGAGTGCCAATTTATTTTTAATCAACCCATCTGGGATTATTTTTGGGCAACAAGCCAAATTGGATATTAAAGGATCATTTGTCGCCACAACAGCCAATAGTATTAAATTTGTAGAGGGAACGGAATTTAGAGCAAATAGCCTCGATACGTCACCATTGTTAACGATGAGTGTACCCATTGGCTTGCAAATGGGACAAAATCCAGGAACAATTACTGTGCAAGGTACAGGATATAGCTTAAATATCACTAATATACTCTCTCCCATTATTCACACGCCTAGTTCAACACAAATAAAAGTAGAACCAGGAAAAACCCTGGCCTTGGTGGGTGGTAATCTGAATTTAAATGGAGCAACCCTAACATCTGAAACAGGTAACATTGAGTTGGGTAGCGTGGGTAGCTCAGAATTTGTTGACCTGATATCAACACATCAAGGGTATAGATTGGAATACGGAAACGTAAAAAACTTTGCGGATATTCAAATTGCCCAAAAATCCCTCATAGATGTGAGTGGAGTGAATGCCGGCTCTGTGCAGATACAAGGTAAACAGATTCAATTTACCGACGGCTCACTGTTACTAGCACAAAATCAAGGTAATCTCCCTGGCGGCAACTTGCATCTTCAAGCAACCGAAAGCATTAATCTCATTGGTGCAGTCAGTGGGGTGCGGAGTGAAACCTGGAACCAGGGAACTGGTAGCAATATCAATGTTATTACCCCTAAACTCAATCTCTACGATGGAGGGATATTAAGTAGTAACACTTATGGAGTATCTAACAGTGGGAATATCCAGGTTAATGCCAAAAATGTAGAAATATCAGGCCTATCAACCCTCAACTCCAGTGGCAGTTTTATTAATACCACTACATTTGGTTCTGGTAATGCAGGTAATATTTTTGTTCAGGGTGATAGTTTACTTGTATCTTATGGTGGCGGAGTGTCGTCTGTATCGCGGGGTGTTGGTTCTAGTGGTGAAATTGTAGTTCGCAACCAAGATACCACTGTGCAGAGTAGTAATAGTTCTCCCTTCGGTACAAGAATCGCCTCAGTCACCTTTAATGTTGGCAATGCTAACAACTTAACCATAGATACTGCCAGGTTAAAAGTCATAGATGGTGCCTCGCTCGGCACAAGTTCATATTTTATCGGTCATGCCGGGGATGTGAAGATCAATGCTAGCGAATCTGTGGAGGTTAATGGCTACAATCCATTAACACCGAGTGCTATTAACTCCTCTGCTCTGATTCTCAACTCAGTATTACAGAAGTTATTTGGGCTAACAGAATATAAGTTGACTGCTGATGCTGGCACCGTCAACGTGACAACACCAAACCTCATTTTGAAGAATCAAGGAACTGTGAGTGTGACTAATCAAGGTACTGGTGATGGTGGTAGTCTCAAAATTAATGCCAATACTATCCAATTACAAAATCAAGCTTTCATTGAGGCCAGAACAGCATCTGGGAATGGTGGCAACATTGATTTACAAGTGGGTAACTCTTTAAGATTGCGCGATCGCAGCCAAATTACCTCCACAGCACAAGGTAACGGTCATGGAGGCAATATTACCATTAATGCACCGGTCATGTTTGGCTGGGAAAACAGTGATATCATTGCCAATGCCTTTCAAGGCAAAGGTGGTAATATTAACATTCGGACTCAGAGTCTTTTAGGATTAGAATTCCGTCAGCAACTGACTTCAGAAAATGACATTACCGCCAGTTCGCAATTTGGGGTTAACGGTATAGTTAGTGTTGATACTATTGGTGTTGACCCGAATGCTGGTGTAGTGGAATTACCTACGAATGTCACTGATCAATCACAGCAAATAGCTAGCGGTTGTACTAGGAATCAAGGTAGTAGTTTTATCGCTACAGGTAGGGGTGGTATACCGCAAAATCCCATGCAGGAAGTGAAGAGCGATCGCACTTGGTCTGATATTCGTGACATCTCTGCATTCCCCAACACATCACAAGTTCAAGCACAAACACCCACACAGCCACCAATCCCCATCCAAGCTACTTCCTGGCATCGTAACACCCAAGGACAAATTGAATTAATTGCCGATAAATCTTCTGTGAATTTACAACCATCATTAACTTGTGCTGCTGTTAATAAAAGCTGAAAAATTCATTGTAAAATTACATAGCCACTTCAATATCAAAATTTACTTTGGGAAAAATAGACGCAAGGTAAATGATGATAAAGAGAGTGATGAAAGTAACTTCCGCCAACCTCAGCTTACTGGGTGCAATTTACATCTTAGTTATTGGCAACATTAATGTACAGGCGCAAGTAACACCTGATAACACCCTCAATACTTCTGTAAGCGGTACTAATAATTACATCATTACTAACGGCACTCGTGTTGGTAATAATTTATTCCATAGCTTCAGCCAATTCTCAGTTTCCAACAACGGCTCGGCATCATTTCAAAATGCGGCTGATATTCAAAATATATTTAGTCGGGTAACAGGTGGTAATGCTTCCCAAATTGAAGGTTCTATCAGTGCGAATGGAAGTGCCAATTTATTCTTACTCAACCCAGCCGGCATCATGTTTGGGCAAAATGCCAGGTTAAATATTGGTGGTTCTTTTGTCGGCACAACAGCCAATAGTATTAATTTTGCCGATGGAGTAGAATTTAGTGCGGTGAATCCTAGCAATCCGCCCTTGTTGTTGATGAGTACACCTGTCGGTTTGCAAATGGGGAAAAATGCCGGTGACATTGGACTGCAAGGAGCAGGACGAGCAACAGTCTTGAGTGGTTTCTCAATTGTATCTGGCTTAACGGGGAATAATGGGTTACGGGTGCTTCCTGGTAAGACTTTGGCGTTGGTTGGAGGTAATGTTGCTCTAGATGGCGGTGTGGTAGTCGCTCCAGGAGGCAGAATTGAATTAGGCGGTGTGACAGATGGGACTGTCAGCTTGACTTCCAATTCTCAGGGATTTTCTCTGAGTTATCCAAATGCAACCAGCTTTGGTAATGTGCAGATGACAAAGCGATCCTTAGCATCTGTGCAGGGGTTAAGTTCGGGAGCAGTACAGTTACAAGGGAAGCAAGTGAGTTTGCGTGACGGTTCAATTGTGGCTGTGCAGAATCTGGGCAGTCAACAAGCTGGGGATATCAAGGTAACAGCGACAGAATCCGTGAATATACTTGGAATGTCGTCAGATTTTCAAAGCTCCAGTGGATTAATAAATGAAACACTTGGCAGAGGTGCTGGGGGAAATATTATACTCACAACACCCAATCTAACAATCGATCAAGGTGGGTATGTTGTGACGCGCAACTTTACGGCTGCTCCAGGTGGTAGCATTACGGTCAATGCTGACAACATTTTGGTAGGTGGGATTCTTCCTGGAAGTAAAACTTCTCCTGTGCCTATATCTGCTGTGCTGGTGGCTGCAACCTATGGCTCTGGACAAGGGGGAAATTTGCTTCTCAACTCCCAAAATTTGACCGTAGTTGGTGGAGGCTATGTTGGTACAAGAGTATTTAGCACAGGGTCTGGAGGCAATGCGTTTGTTAAAGCTGATGCGGTTCGGGTATCAAGTTTTGGTACAGGGGATGACCCCAGTTTAGTGAGTTTGATCTCGGCTAATTCATTAGGTGCTGGTAATGCCGGCAATCTTAATCTTGATACTCGTACCCTCTCAATTCAGGACGGGGGGGTTGTTTCAGTGTCTGCGTTACATCGAGGTAATGCAGGTAATCTTTTGATCAATGCTTCTGAATCCATTGATATAAGCGGTGTTAAAAATAGCAGTAATCCAAGTTACATTGGTGCTGTTGCCAGAATATATGATGTCAGACCAATTCCTGATTCTCAGGCTAACGCGGGTCAAGTCACAATTAACACACCAACTCTGAACATTCGCGATAGTGGAACTGTTTTTGTCGCTAACCAAGTGTTAGGCAATGCAGGAAAACTGACTATCCAAACTAATCGATTAACTTTAAGTAATCAAGGGAGTATTTCGGCATCCACTAAAGCGGGAGAAGGCGGAAATATTGATCTTCATGTGGGAGATGTTCTATTGCTGCAAAATCAAAGCAGGATTACTGCAACCGCCGGTGAAATGGGAAATGGGGGAGATATTAAGTTAAATGCTCCCTTGATTGTGGCCACAGGTAACAGCGACATTATTGCCAGTGCATTTCAAGGACGGGGTGGGAATATTGCCATTGGGACTCAAGGGATTTTTGGTGTGAAATATCGTGATGGCGAAACTCTCGAAAGTGATATTACCGCTAGTTCGCAATTTGGTATCAGTGGTACAGTCCAAATTAATAATGTCAGTGTTGACCCTAATTCCGGTTTAGTGGAATTACCGGAGAATGTCACCGACTCTTCCCAACAAATAGCTACAGGCTGTGCTGATACGAGTGGTAGTAGTTTTATCGCCACAGGCAGGGGTGGAATACCGCAAAATCCCATGCAGGAAGTGAAGAGCGATCGCACCTGGTCAGATATCCGCAGTATATCTGCATTCCAAACCAGACCACAAATCCAAGCACAAATACCCACACAGCCACAAATTCTCATCCAAGCAACTTCTTGGCATCGTAATGCTCAAGGGAAAGTGGAATTAGTTGCCATCTCATCTATCACACCCAACTCATCACCATTAACCTGTACTGCTTTCTCTCCAAGGTAATTCGCCTCCCAATATTTTCCCTTTACAAATGTTTAAAATTGGAGGATTCTGGGCATAATAAGCTGGGTATAAATCGAGACAATGTAATGAAAAAGCTATCTGTTTGCTTAGATTTTGTGACTCGAATCTCAACGGGAATCATACTACTACCATCGGTATTCATCTTGTTGTGGAATGGTTGTGCTAACGCTCAAATCACTCCAGATGGTAGCTTCAATACCGAAGTGATCAAAGATGGGAATCAATTTACCATCAATCGTGGTAGTCAAGCTGGAAGTAATTTATTTCACAGTTTTAGTGAATTTTCCGTTCCTACAGATGGTTTAGCCAAATTTGACTTGACGGATACAACAAATATAACCACTATATTTAGTCGAGTTACTGGTGGCAACATTTCTCAGATTGAGGGCAAAATTCAAATTATTCCATCAGGCAGCAATGCTGTTAGTCTGTTTCTCCTTAATCCTAGTGGGATAGTTTTTGGGCCTCAAGCTAGTCTCAATATCAGTGGCTCATTTGTGGCTACGACTGCTGACAGTATTAGATTTGCTGACGGCTTTAAGTTTGATGCTACCCAAACTACCACACCACCCTTATTAACTATGAGTGTACCCGTGGGGCTACAACTAGGTAGTAATGCTGGTTCCATTACTGTGCAAGGGCCAATCACAACCAACTCCTTGTTAAGAACACCCACACTGTCATTAGTTCCAAATCAGACTTTAGCCTTGGTAGGTAGTCAGATCAATGTGGATAGTGCCAATATCTCTGCCTCCGACGGGCAAATTGAGTTATGGGCAGTGCAGAATGCTCAAATAGCGATCAATAATCAAACACCCTGGCAACTCACTAGTCCCACAACTACAGCAAACTGGGGGACGATTACACTCCAACAAATTTCCTTAATCGATGCAAGTGGAATTAACGGAGGAGCAATTAACATCCGTGGACGTGGTTTGACTGTGCAGGATGGTTCTAATATTGTTTCTAGTACCTTTGCTGGCCAAGGTCAGGGCATTACTGTCCAAACTAGAGATTTTGTTGATCTGCTAGGTGTTTCCGCTCCCAATCAACCATTCTTTTCTGGTATCAAAACTTCTGTAGGAAATACATTTGGAGTGCTTCCGCTTCCAGGGCCAAGAGCAACAGGACGAGCAGGCGATGTCACGATTGAAACCGGAAGCTTACGGTTAGCTAATGGTACTTGGCTTCAATCCGCAACTTCTGGCGATAACTCTAGAACAGGAGATATCACCGTTCGTGCTACTGATATACATCTGGTAGGATACGAAAATTTTGTTGGACCTGTTGTCGATTCGATTGGCAGTTTAATTGTCGCTGGGAGTAACAATCAGAGTGGACAAGTTACTGTTGCTGCCCAACGAATTCGCTTACTCAATGGTAGCCGTATCAGTAGCAGTATTGTAGGGGGAATGGTCAAGCGGGAAAAGTCGCTATTCTAGCTGAGGAGAGTTTGGAAATTCGAGGAGTTAGTCTTTATGATGGTATCTACGGTGGAGGTATATCCAGTGCCGTCCTCAGTTCAATGGAAGCTGGCACTACAGGTCAAGGAGGGCAAATCACTATAGATACAGGCAGTTTGATTGTGTCCAATGGTGGGGCGATTACTAGTGAGCTAGCAGGTTCTCAAACATTCTTCGGATTCCAAAGATCAGGAGCAAATGGTACAGCTGGCAGCATTAATATTCGAGCTAGGGATATACAAGTTAGCAATCCGGTAATTGATGGATATAGTCAAAGTATTACGGGTATTACAGCTTCTATAGGCAATGGTGCTGTTGGTTCAGGTGGAACAATTAACTTGACAGCAGACAGTTTACGTGTGTTTAACGG
>NZ_PJIZ01000106.1 GCF_021596505.1 Nostoc sp. CMAA1605
AGAACATTTGCATCACGGTAATGAAATGGCCCGGCACAGTGAACCACTATATCAGAATTAGCGATCGCCTCCCGCAACTTATCCACCTCTGCTAAATCCAACACCTGCAAAGGGAAATCAGCACCCTGAACTGTCCCAGGGGAACGCCCAGTGATTGTAATTTTGGCTTGTGTATGGGTAGCTATATCTTGGGCAACACTGCGACCAATGCGCCCCCGTCCTCCCAGAATTAAAACGCGGTCTGTCATCACTCCTGTAGGCAACGATAACTCTATTTGACCAGCTTTTGGTGACATTGACATCAGTTACAAGTAAGACTTTGGTCAATAGTCAATGGTCAATAGTCATTAGTCATTAGTCATTAGTCAATAGTCATTAACAAATAATACTTCTCCCTTGTCTCCCTTGTCTTCCTTGTCTCCCCTGCCCCTGCCCCCTGCACCCCTGCTTCCCCTACACCCCTAACTAAAACACTCTCCCCAAGAAATCAATTATTTCCTTCCAAGCTGACGTAGAAGCGGCTGGGTCGTAGCGATAGCCGTCGTCGCGCATGAATGTATGTTCTGCTTCATACATATATACTTGATGCCGAGTTTTAGCTTGTTCTAGGGATGTAATTAAGGTTTTCCGGTCTGTTTCTGGGATGTGGGGGTCGAGAGTACCTAAAATTAATAACATTTCGCCTGTAATTTTACTTACTCTATGAATACTATCAGCGATTCCTTTACCTAATTTACCGCTAGGAATACCTGTAGGGTAGCAGCAGACAGAGGCTTTAATTTCACTAGCGAAGGCGGCTCTAAAGGCTAAATGACCACCGATGCAAAAGCCGAGAGTACCGATTTTATTGGAGTCAACTGCGCTATCTGTCTTGAGGAAGTCAATCATAGCATGGCAATCTGCATCATATTCTGCGATCGCAGTCCGCCTTGCAGCATCATTCCCCCGCATTCTCCCCAAGTCGTCCGGTTCGATGACTGTCCCAATAGGCTCAATACGGTGAAAAATCTCCGGTGCTGCTACCACATAACCAAACCCAGCTAAGTAGTTAACTAACCGCAACATCGCACCACCCAACTGGTAGATATCACTGTAAAACAAAATCCCAGGGTAAACACCTGCGGGTTTTGGTGTAGCTACATAAACCCGCATCAAACTATCGTCCACCCGCAATTCCACATTCCGCTTAGTAATCTGCATTGGTTTCGCTCCATCTCAGGCTTTCACTAGCTTTTACAAGACTTAACCCGAAAATCGGGATTTTAACAACAGCCACGAAATTAGAGCTATTTGCTTCCTGTTTTATTCATCACTTTAATTTATCCTTTTAACAAAAAAGAGTATTTGCTCCTATTGTGGGAAAGACGTAAATTAAAAGTCATCGAAGCGAACACAACCGTAATTAACTAAAAGGTGCAGTATGAAGTCTACCAAAAATACATTATCAAATCGACATCAAATTATCAAAAACCATCCAGACACATCCACAGAAGAATTAACTCGTGGACAACATCTAGCTGATAAATTAGCCAGTCATGTAGGTTCTTGGAAATTTCTCATTTGTCAAAGTGCAGTTTTAGCGGGATGGGTAGGAATAAACTTAACACCAGGAGTTCCCCATTGGGATGAATCACCATTTATTCTGCTCAATTTAGTATTTTCATTTGCTTCTGCTTACACAGCACCTATTGTATTAATGAGTCAAAATCGCCAATCTGATACAGACCGCAGAAATGCAGAAATTGACCACCAAGTAAACCTGAAAGCTAGTCAAAATATCGAATTACTACACCAAAAATTAGATGAATTACACTCTCAAAAGCTCAATGAGTTAACTCAAATCATCAAAGACCAGCAACAAGTAATTAATGAATTGAGAGTAACTCTTATTCCTGCTGCTAAAGATAGCCAGGAAATGAAGGTTACTATATTACCTGGGTTACATTTGCAAACTAATCACAAATTTCCTCAAAAAAGCACTAATCATAAACCTTTTATCATTGACAAAACAGTTGTTAACAATCACAAAGTTGTAGAAAAACTGACTCGTAACCAATAACTCAGATATAAATTGCTGTTGTGATTCCCTCTACAAACAATAGCCAAGCTGATGAAAACATCAACAGATGAGAAAAATTAAACTCCAAAAAAGTTGTCACTCAGTCCCTAGTCCCTTCAATCTCAGCAGCTACAACCTTCCTATGGAACAGGAAATGCTACATCTAAACGCTTCATTCAGTAGTAATTTCCCCAGTATTTGCAGACATAGACTTGCACTCCTTGACATCATCCCCATTAAAAAAATCAGAAGAACTAGAAATGAACGAATTTATTACTAATCTTTCCACAGGTATCACAGCTTTTACCGCCACCAATCTTGATGATTTAGTCATTCTGACACTATTATTCTCACAGGTGAATAAAACTTTCCAGCATCGACATATTGTCATCGGTCAGTATTTGGGTTTCTGTACTTTAGTGATTGCTAGTTTAGTCGGTTTTTTGGGAGGTTTAATCTTACCATCACAATGGATGGGACTTTTAGGTTTAGTTCCAATCATCATTGGCTTAAATCGTTGGCTGAATGCAGATAGCGATGACTCTGAGGAGACGGAATCGGAAATAAAATTATCTCATAGTTCTAGTTTTGCGAGTTTTTTATCTCCTCAAGCTTATAGTGTGGCAGCTATTACTATTGCTAACGGTAGTGATAATGTGGGCATTTATATGCCATTATTTGCCCATAGTTCCGTGACGGATTTACTAGTAATAATTGGTGTGTTTTTATGCTTAGTCGGTGTGTGGTGTTATTTGACTTATAAACTCACTTGTCAAAGTGCGATCGCTAATTTACTGGCACGCTATGGTAATCATCTGGTTCCCTTTGTCTTGATAGGTTTGGGCGTATTTATTATCTTAGACAGTTCTTCTCTAACTCCTCTTGGTTTGACAGTTACTTGTATATGTCTCATGGGACTGATCAAAGTAATTCAAACTTCTAAGTTCAAAACGCAAAGTTTGTAACTGTTAACAGTATGAAAGTTATTTCTCTTTCTGTAATTTTTGTAGTGCTGGGAATCAATTTCTTACTTTCCGTTCCCGCTTTGGCAGACACAAATATGTCTGTAGCTAATAACTTTGAAATTGGACAAAAAGTTATGTGGCTTTATAAAAATCGTCCTGATGCTGTTAATGTGCAGAAAATTCCGGCTGAAGTAGTAAAGTTAAGCCCTAAAAAAGTGCAAATTAAAGTCCGCAGAAACAATGAATTTATTAATCGTTGGGTAAGTCCTAAAAAGCTGGAAATTTTCCCCCATATTCAACAATTGCCATCAGTATAAATCAGAGAAAGTCTCATAACTACTCACATCAAGGAGAAAAATATGCAGTTCATCAAAATTATACTTATAGCTCTAGCATTAATTGTTAACTTCACAATTTCTCAACCTGCTTGGGCTAGCAAGGACTTTACCAAAGGGGCTGATTATACGGAAGTTACTCAAGAAATTAATCAACTTTTGAGTGTCCAAAATACGCCAGAACAAACTGGTTATACATCTGAGCAATTACAAGCCAGACTAGCACAATTGCAAGCTCAAAAATCTGTCATGGAAACTGCCAAAAAACGAGCGCAGTGTCTGAATGAAACTGGTAAAACTCTAGGCGTTTATGCCAACAAAGGCAAAAAATCTCCAACGCAACTTTATTATTTAGCCGCAGGTCAAATTACAGATGATGATTGGGATTGTGATGGTATATACTTACCCGCAGGTTCTCAAGTGGTTTTAAATCCAAATGCTCCAGTTGAAGAACTAACTGAACCAATTGCTGTTAAGTTTGTAGATGGTACACAATCAATCGCTCAGACTAATCCCACTACAGGCGCAATTGAATTTAATCTGACACCTGCAAAAGTCTTCAAAACTGGTGAAACTAATTGGGTACTACCTACTTTATCTCAAGCCGAAATTGATACACAAGTTCCTAGTAAACAACTAATTGACTGATACTTGTATCTAGCGATCGCACAACCTCTTACTGTACCAAATCATACCTCACCCTTCTGAATTAGGAAGGGTTTTTTGTCAAAATAGTAATTTAATTAGATTTTTCAACTTATTTATAAAGCTAAATAATCTTCTACCAATTCTCTAAAATTAAGCAACAGATGCAAAGCTCCATATTCAATTTAGGGTAATTCCAATAAATAAAATACCCAATATATAAGAATAATTAACTTTTGTAATTAAGACTACATCTTCCCAAAAAAGGCATAATTCCTTTTTTATATTTAGAAAACACTAAGTAACACTAAAATATCACCAAAACTAGCTCATGCCAGTAATTGCACCTATCTTAGAACAAACTATAGGAAAAATTCGCTTTTGCGTTGATGATGTCAAAAAAACGCAAAAACAATTACCTACTGAAAACTTCAAATTACGGTTGGAGAAGCATTTAGAAAAGCAAATGCTGTCATTCAGCCATAATGATACGTTTGAAGTAATTCAAGATCAAGGTACTCATTCTTTGGCATTTGCTGTTCATGCGGCTTTTAGTAAACATCACCCATTATTATTAACACCTGATATCATTTGGATCACCTTAGCGCAAGGATTTGCTCAACATATCAACAATCATGCAGAAACTTTGCGTTCGCGTTTTGTTCGTCATCAAAGCAAGCAAGAACTGATAGTTGAAACCTTACAAATCCCCCAGCAATCCCAGCATTGGAGTGAAGCAGTCCAAAATTGGGCATTATTGATCCGCGATCATGTAGGCTCTGATCTGTATCGATTGCTGGAATGTAACTTCAGCACTACGACACCCATCACTCGCACAGCCAGTCAAATCGTGATGATGAATACCTTCCAAAAGTATTTTAACTACGCAATGACTTGTATATGCGGCATTCCTGAGATTACACTGCTGGGTACTGTAGAAGATTGGCAAAGTATTGGCGATCGCATCCAAGTCATGGCTAAGTATGACTTAGACTGGTGGACTGCTCGCTTAATGCCAATCTGTCAAGAGTTTGTAGAAACTGCTTCAGGTAGACCATCTCTCTTATTTTGGCGCAGTATCTACAAGCCTCAAGCTGTTTATGGCGGGGAACTAATTACTGGCTGGTTGAGCGATTTGTTTCCTTATATTAAACATTCAGTAACTAAAGCTCCCTCAGTTAGAAATCCTGTTCTGGAAATAGATCTCTGCTCCTTACCTAACAGTTCATCATCCTCCGAACAACCATTTAGCTACGAAACTCACGGTATTAGTGCGAAGAGCTTGCCTTTAGGAATCTCTAAAGCTCCATTTCGTCTGCAATTAGCAGACTCGAAAGAATATTCTTTAGAATTAATCGCTGGTTTCATCGGCGTTCGTCAAGATTCTCAATCGCAAACTTTACAACCTGAGATTGGTTGGGCAGTGTGCGAACATAACAACGATTTTGCACAATTACTCGACAAAGTTCAACAGCAGCACCTCACACAACCGCCAATTAACTGGACTGACTTTCATAAAATTTTTGATAGCTTCTCAGAGACAGTTTCTAAAGAACATATTGAAATGCTAGAGCGGTTCGATGGCGCGACACTCTACGCCAATAGCGGTCATTTTTGGCAAATTCCTCAATATAGTTTGCATAAGATTTATAAAATTTCCCAACCAAATTCTTTTAACTGTTATGTAACTCATCTAATGGATCTTGAAGATGGTCGCTGTATTGCTTACTTTTGTGATACGCTCAAGAGCGAATGTCGCATAATTTTGGGACAGCCCATTTTAGATAGTAATCAGCTTCAAGCTCCTGTAATTATTGCTAATAGTATTCCAGAACTTTTTGAGCGCATATTTCAAGCTCAGGGTCATTACTACTTTGATGATTCTAACTTTGAGGTTATCCAATTCAAATATGAATTAGAGCCTTGGCCCGAAGAATAGAAGTAGTAACATCTGCTCTAAATAAATTTGAGGATTCCATCCAGCCAAGAACAGTTGTTTTTTGCCCACTTACTTACATCTAATTTTTCATGTAATTTATATAAAGCTGAATTAAAATATTTGCGTTATCAATTCAGGATATATTAAGGAACATGATGTCATTTCCTATTGGAACTATCGTCATATTAGCTACCACTTTTTATCAGGCGATCGCTAGCTTAAGAGAAAATCGACAACCGCCGCCAGGACAACTAATTGATGTGGGTGGGTATCGCTTACACTATTACACGGAGGGAAAGTCTAGCCCCACCGTAATCTTAGAACACAGTTTAGGTGGAATTGAAGGTTATTTGCTTGTACAAGAAATAGCCAAACTATCACGAGTTTGTATATATGATCGTGCTGGATATGGTTGGAGTGATCATAGTCCCCATCCACGCACTAGTCAGCAAATTGTTACAGAATTAGATTCTCTTCTCACACAAGCGGGAATTGAGCCACCTTATATTCTTGTAGGTAATTCCTTTGGTAGTTATAACGTCCGGTTATATGCCCATTATTTTCCCGAAAAAGTAATCGGGATGATACTTACTGATGGACTCCATGAAACCGGAATGTTAAAGATGTCCATCTATTTACAAGCTTTAAAATTATTTTTTGCTTCGGGTTTCTTCATGTCAATTTTAGGGTCAATATTTGGCATTATCCGATTACTCAAATTAATTGGTACTTTTGAAATTATTAAACCAGAATTAACTAAATTTCCTCAAGTAGAACTAAACCGAATTAAGCGTTCTTTCTGCCGTCCTAAACACTGGATTACCATGAGTCGAGAACTCTTGAACCTAGATAATAGCAGTCGCCAACTTCAGTTAACTAGTCAGTTTCAATCCCTACCTATAGTGAGTATTAAAGCCCATACTTTTTTTCAAACATCCCTTTGGACTCTGCTTTTACCTATAAAAGCAGCTAATCAGTTACGAGAACAAATGCACACAAGAATAATCAATTTATCCCCAGATTGTGTACAAATTGATGCTAATAAAAGTAGTCATTTTGTCTGGATTGATCAGCCTGAGTTAATCTTAGATGCTATTAAAATAATTTTAGAAAAGGTTAGTCATAGTAGTTCCTCATAGGTTGCACTCTGCTACACCAACAGAATTCGGATTTAGACATTAATCAGAAGTATTTTTGACCAGAACTCAGCTTAAATCCAATTACCAACTAACACATAGGCAGCCCAATAACCAGGGCGACTATAATTAGGATAATTTGTTAATAGTTTGACTTGAGCGCGACGTAAAGCTTCAGCTTTAGTGACTTTACTATTGATTAACTCACTATAAAATTCACCAATTAAAATAGCAGTAGATTGATCATTAATGTGCCAGAGGGAAGCGAGTGTACTATGTGCGCCTGCTTTAACTGCTGCACCAGCTAATCCTAATGTAGCACGATTGTCACCTGTGGCAGTTTGACAAGCACTCAAAACTAATAATTCTAGAATTTGTGTGTTAGTTTCACTCTGAGAACGCAGTAAGTTATCGAATTGTAAAACATTGATAGAACCATCACTAGCTAAAATAAAAGTATTTTCTGGACGAGAACTAAATTGTCCGTGAGTTGCTAAATGTAAGACATTAAAAGGAACAGTATTAACGTTTTTTTCGAGAGTGGAACTGGTAAAGTCTTGATCTAGTAATTTTTTGGTAGATGCTCCTGTTTGAGCTATCAGGTCAAATTCTAACTTGATTCCTGGTAAGGGTGGGAATGTGGGAAATTGTGGTGGTGGTTGTACTAAACCAGCCGCCAGTATACTCACAGGTTTTTGTGCTAAAGGTTTGTTTGCTAATAGCTGAAGCCCTAAACTTAAAGCCACAGCATATTTTTCCACTAAATATTTTTCACCGTCGTATAAAGCAGCTAGGGGTATATTTCGGAATGCTCCATCTAATACGAATACTAGAGTATTAACTTGACTGGTGGCTAAATTAGAGGCAATAGGTTGAATTAACCAGTTATAGACTTCGTGTGATAGGGTTTGGACTTCCTCTGTTCTATCTGGTTCTAAAATATATTCTTGTAGTTGTGCTAAAGTCTGTTCAATTTCTGCCTGGGATTTGTTAATTGTAAAATGGCGTAGTGGTTGTTGAGGAATTTTCACAATTACTTGCAATCTTTTTGGCAGAATAATGGGATACAGTATGGCAGTATTGGGATTTTCTTGATCTACTATTTGATCTAAAATTACCTTCTGTCCTTGTAAACAGGCTTCGCGCAAAAAGTTATCTAGTTCTGCTAACTGTAACGCCTCAATGCGGTTTCTGGCTTTCTCTAATGTGGGAATATCAGGTTTGTCTCCAGAATTTTCTAGTAGTAAAGCCACCGACTCACGATAAACTGGCTCAACATTGTCGCGGAAATTAAACTGAATATCTTGATTGAGTGTGACTAAATCAGTACGCAATGAATTTAATGTTTCTATAGTTGCATCATAAGCTGCGATCGCTCCTGTAAAATTACCTTGGGCTTTGAATAATCTACCTAATTGCCATTGCCATAAATAACTAATTTCTGGGGCTTTGCTAGTTTGTGCCAATATCAAAGCCTGTTGTGTGAGGTTAATAGCTTCAGGGATCTGTTGTGTTGTTTCATACAAGCTACCAAGATTACCTAAAGCATAGGCTTCAGCGCGGATATCTTCTATACTCCGGGCTTGTTGTACAACTTTAGCCAGGAGTTGAGCGATTTGGGATGTGGGAGTATTTAAACTACCTAAACTGTGCGCCAAGTTAATACGGGCATAAATTGAAGGGCGCGACGGTGGAAGTTGTGAAAGTAAAGATTGGATTTCAGGAATTAAATCTTGTGCGGCTGTAAGTTGTTTATCTGCAATTAATAAATTGAGATGATTCAGTCTAGCTTTAACTTTTGTTAGGGTTGCAGGTGAAATATTAAATGCTTGTTGATAAAATGCGATCGCCTGAGAATTTTTTTGTTGTATACGCGCGTTGTTACCTAAACTGAGAAGAGTTAAAGCAATATTCTCTGGAGATTTCAGCCGTTGATAAATTGCTAAACTTGCTTCTAAAGCTAGACGAGATTTTTCTAATTCTCCCACATTTTCCCAGCTATCACCCAAAGACAGTAAAACATCTGCCTTTGCTAAAGAATCATCTTGAGATTTGAGAGTTTGGTTTACCTGTTCTAATTGCTTAATAGCTTGCTGATTAAAACCTTGATGGCGTAATGCCTGAGCTTGATAAAGTCGTGCTAAGGCTATACCATTGTGATCGCCTAGTTGAGTGTAAATATCTTCAGTCTGTTTCCAAGTTGTGAGAGCTAATTCTGGCTTACCTGTGAGGAGATATAAGCGTCCTTGAATATCTAGAGTTTGTGCTAAAACTGCTAAATTCTGACTTTTATTTTTTTGTAACTCCAAGCTTTTAGTCATAGCTAATTGTGCTTGCTGCCAATCACCAAGTTGTTGATAAGCCAATGATAAATTACTCAAAGCCACAGCTTGTTTTAAACTATCTCCCTGGCGTTGATATCCTTGAGCTGCCTGCTGTAATATTTGCACAGCCTCAGCAAATCTCCCACTTTCATATAATTTTTGACTCTCAACAATATTTGATTGTGAATCTTGATTGATAATTGTCTTTTGAGGAATATTTGCGAAGGCTGGAGTTACTAAAACACATATTAATATAGTGCTTAATACCAGCAACCAAAAATTAAAAAATTTCTTCTTCATTACTACCATTTCCTGACAAGTATTGGTGTAGGGGTATAGGGGTGAGAGTGTGGGGATAGTATTTTCCTGTACTTTACTCTGTTTCTCAATCCCCAGTCCCCAGTCCCCAACTAAAAACGCAAAATTTCGCGCTCATAGTCTAGCGGTAAAGGCGTAACCTCCCAAACTAAACTTTCACCAGCTTCTAACATCACTTCTACAGATAATTCTTCTCTAGGAATTGTCGCGGTATCTTCATTGTGAGGAAATGGTTGTAAGTCTTCTGTGAGTAATCTGAGTTGAAAGCCTACAGGAATGAGATTGTCTGAATTTGTCGGGTGTAATTCAAACCGCCAAATGTTTTCATCAGGATTACCTTGAGAAATAACTCGTAACTCATAAGTATTACCAGCTACTAATATTTGTCGAGATAACCCCAAAAGAGAAACTTGACTTTCTGCACTCCGCATACCGGAAGACGCAGCTAAAAACTGTCGTCGTTCCCAGCCTAATTGTTGAGCAAAATTTGCTACACCTGCTTGTAACCATTGCCCTACGGATGCTGATTCTACAACTCCTTGACGCAATTCATACAAACGTTGTCGCCAACCGCCATGAGTGATTAATGCTCCCCAAAGTTGAAAGGGAACTTCTAAACGCGGAAATTTGATATCTGCGTGACTTAATCTTTGCAGTAAATTGTCTGCTTGGGTTTGGGGTAAGGGTGGTAAAGGTGCAACCGACACGCGCGTGATTTCTTCAGGAGACAATTGGCGAGTTACCCAGAGTACATTCAAATCGGAAATGAGCTGATCAGATTCTAAACTGTAAGTGCGATCGCCTGCATCATAAACTCCTAAACTTTTCACTTGTTGATGGGTTGTGTAACCAGAAACCCGCATCCAGCCTTCCTCAGAATTTAACTGCACAGCCAAATAATAATCAGCTACCCATTCAGGAATATCTACCCATTCTTGAGGTACACGCAATTCATCCCCATCCATTGCTAAGGTAGGAATTAATACCAAGCGCGAGTTATCAAAATTCACAGCCGTACCGTTAACCACTTCCCAAATACTCGGTACAGTAGCAGTGTTGGGATGAACTCTCGCATGGGGTGTAACTTCCCCTTGCAACCAGTCTAAAAATGTAGTTAAACAAACTTGATTAACCCAAGCACGCTGACAAGCACCAGGTGTAGAGTAATTCTGCTCTAGATTTGGTGATGTCTGAACCACTTCTAGAACCAAGTCATTATCAACAGCGAAACCCACAGCATGATCAAACATAATCTCAAGAGGTTCTATAGTAATTGGTAAGCCATTCATCTAGACTTTTGCTGACGGCATCGACTACGACAGATGTCGGCGAAATATGCAAATTATCCTGACTCCACTGCGTTAGTGTAGTGAGTAATGAGCGTTTAATGCTACTTAGGCGACGAGAGACTGAATATTGCTTAATTTCTAACTTTTCGGCAATTTGTTGTTGAGTCAGATTTTGCTGATAATAAGCTTGGAGTAATTGTTGAGCCTGAATATCCAAACCTGCCATAGCATCCATCAACACTTGGTTTAATTGTGTTTGTTGTGTTTGTCTAGTTCTAGCTTCCTCTTGGGCGATAATTTCCGTAATTAATGATGTTGGTAAATCTGCGGGTAATGTATCTAATAAATTACCTGATTCCTGCCCAGAAATAGGAGCATCTACAGACACAAATTTGGGGTAAAGAAACTCTCGTACAGCTTTGGCGCAGGTACTCAACCATTTTTCCAACGTTTCGGGAGTTAGTTGACTCAAGCTTTGTCTGTTGTAAAGTTGAGTGATGGCTTGCCATGTTACATTATCTGGTTTTCCTAGCTGACGGATAGTTTGATTGTCACTGGTGTAGAGTTCCTTAAAACATTCCCAAGCTAGGACGTAATTATTGATAATTTGACTATTAAAACCAGCATGATTTAAGGAATTTACCAACCGCTTGCGGCTAATCTTATGCAGTAAAGCCCAGTCAGTGCAGATATCTGCTTCCTTTCCCACACGTAGGGAATCTTTCAGAAAACGCTCAAAGGCAAATTCTGCATAGCTTTTTAAGCTTGTACTATATTCAGGATTAAAATTTTTGAGAATTTTATGAATGCAGGAAATCGCTATCTGAAAACAATCAGCAATAGAAAATTGACTCGAAAAATTTAAGGCTATTTTTCTCGCCACCCAATAACATACCTCTTGCAAATAAGCGGAAATATGCCCTACTGCTAAAGGACTGGCTTCTATTTCCCAGATTTTGTACCAGTACAGCACCCAAAAGTTATCCGATGTCTGTTGTGGATGTTGTTCTAAGCATTTTTTGATACTTCGGTTTAGTTTGCTATCAGTCACCCAAACACTGAACCTATCTGCATCGAACTGCACAAAGGTGGAGAATATTTCTATAATACCCTGTCGGGGTTGCATAAAATTTTTTAAGTATAGAAAATTAAAAGATTACGAGTTTCTACTTGATTGTAATATAGCATTCCAAGCAGACATTTCTTACATTTAAAGATTTTCTTATTACGTGCATAAAGACATAAAGCGATCGTAGAGAGACAAAGAACGACTTAAGTACAGGTCAACTCCTGAAAGCCAAAGTCTGTTTCTGAAAATTATTGCAAACATCAAAGGAGGAGAATCATGTCTAATAATGACATTATTCGCGCTTGGAAAAATGAAGAATATCGTAACAGTTTGAGTGCAGAACAGCTTTCTCAATTACCTCAAAATCCTGCCGGGATGATTGAACTGCCTAATGAAGTCACACAAACACTTGCTGGTGGAGCATTCACTAAAGCCACTGTATGTTGTATACCCACACGTGCTGCTTTTACTTGTGGACGTATTTGCGATCTAGGTTATGAACACAGTGTTAACTAAGAAGGAAAGTTAGTTTAATTGCACAAAATCTTCTCAGCCACTGCATAAACACTCAAAGCCATCGTAGAGAAGACAGAAAGACCAAAGTACAGTTAATACTTCAAACTAAGGTTTATTTCCCACAATAATTGTCAAACATCAAAGGAGAAAAATCATGTCTAATTTTGACATTATCGCGCTTGGAAAGATGAAGAATATCGCAACAGTTTGAGTGATGAACAACGTTCTCAATTACCTGAAAATCCCGCCGGGATGATTGAACTGCCTAATGAAGTCACACAAACACTTGCTGGAGCGGAATTACTGACGGTTTTTATTTGTAAAGGAACGCCAGGGATTACTAAAGGTATTTTATGTACTGGAAGACTTCTTTGCAGCTTTGCATCTAACACAAAAGTAAGGCTACAGTTATACGAAAAAAAGTATTCACACAATTTTCTTAGTGTAGCCAAAGATGGATTGAGCCTTTTTATTATCCAATTTTACACTCTGGAGACTAAATACTCAAAACCATCTTATCAACTAAAAGATGAACAAAACACAATCAATTTCCGAAAATAATTACAACCATCAAAGGAGAAAAATCATGTCTAACTTTGACATTATCCGCGCTTGGAAAGATGAAGACTATCGTAATAGCTTGAGTGATGAACAACGTTCTCAATTACCTGAAAATCCTGCCGGGATGATTGAACTGCCTAATGAAGTCACACAAACCCTTGCTGGTGGCGGAATTACTGACGGTTTTATTTGTAAAGGGACACCAGGAATTACTAAAGGTATTTTATGTACTGGAAGACTTCTTTGCAGCTTCGCATCTTAACACAAAAGTAAGACTACAGTGAAATTGTCAAAATTATTCTCACAATTT
>NZ_PJIZ01000107.1 GCF_021596505.1 Nostoc sp. CMAA1605
TGGAATTAACTCAGGAAACTTCCTCACCCAATACTCATTTGTCCGAATAATGCTACCAAAACTAACAGCAAGTGAGCGAATACCAACTGAATCATCATCATAACCTTTGCGCCTTTGCGCCTTTGCGTGAGATAAATTACAAAAGAGCGATCGCACTCGCTGCGGCATAATCAGCTACATGAGTAATGCTCACCAACCACTTAGCAATCCCTAAACTATTAGCCAGTTCTCGATATTGACCATGCAATACTACTGATGGTTCACCTGTAGGTAGTCGCTGTACTTCTATATCCAGCCAAAAAGCCTGTCGATTTAATTCCATCCCCAAAGCTGTCAAAATCGCTTTTTTGGCACAAAAACGACCCGCAAGATGTTGAATTCCAGACATAATACTCCGTTCACTGGCTCTAAAATACTGCATGGTAAAATCTCCCCGTGCTTGTTCTATGAGGGTTCTAATCTCAGCAGTTGCAACTATTTCTAGGCCATAACCGATCATATACGGTGTATCAGGTACAGCCAGTATCCCTTTCATCTGGCTTCAGACTCCAACACTACATTCGTCAACATAGTATTCATCTTGTTGACAGACTCGATATACTCTTTTTCTGGTACAGATTCAGCAACGATACCAGCACCAGCATTTAAGTAAATATGATTACCATACTGATAAACAGAACGAATTGCGATCGCTAAATCTCCTGTACCACTACTATTTACCCAGCCAATACCCCCTGCATAAATTCCTCTCGGTTCGTCTTCTAAACGGTCAATCCATTTTGAGTGCTTGTTGTTTATCAATTCCCGAAACGGTAATCCCTGGAAACAAAACCTTCAAAGCATCCCACAGGGTTTTTCCTGGTTGTAGTTGTCCGCCAACTCTCGATGATAAATGCTGCACACAACGATATTTTTTCACTTCCATGAAGTTGAACACTTGAATACTACCTGCTAAACACAGGGAAGCAATCTCACTTTGCGCTAACCAAATAGAAAGAGCGTGTTCTTTAACTTCTTTGGCATCAATAAATAGTTCGTGTGTAAGCTGTGTATCTTCTGTTTGGTTTCGCTTCTCGGTCTAGTTCCAGCTAAGGGATTAGTCACAATGAAACCATCGTCATAAACTTCAATTAAAGTTTCTGGACTAAAGCCAACTGCGCGGACATCGCCAATATTTAAACAGTAGGAACGTGCGGCATTATTAACTTTGGCTCCAACTATATAGGTTCCCAAGACATCTAAATTACCAGGAATTCTGACGGAGCGAGAAATAATTGCTTTCTGTAATTCATCTTTTTGGATGGCTGTAATTAACTCACTAATCTTTTGCTGATAATTTGTGCGATCGCTAAAATCTAATCTCAAATCAGCCGCTTGATAATCTGGCAATTGAGCATCTAAAAGTAAAATTTCTTCTACTTGTTCAATAGACTTTGTACTTCTGATGCAAACTCCTTCATCAGTGAATATCAGTTCAATTTCTGGAATGAGAAAATACAGGCTGTCTTGCTCGATTGATTTAGCATAATCTGAATAAAATCGAGCCATATCAAAAGCCACATAACCATAAGCTGTCCAATCCTCAATCGGCAATTTCGCCAACATTTTCTCGACTTGCTTAAATGGCTCAGTTGCAGGTTCTGAGAAAGATTTACCTACACCTTTCACAGAAACTAAATCTTGCGAAACTGATACTTTTGCTAATTCATTCCCAGCAATCCTGATTTCATTCTTGCCCTCATACAAAACATAATTCTCAAAAATCCCAGCTTGTAGGAAATTTTGCAAAGCTACAAGATGATTCCTCCGACCAGAAATAAATTTACGCTTGTATTTGATTGCTGTCTGAAACTCTAATACCATCATTATGCCTCTGTTGGGAAATTATTTAAAACTTGTACCAGCAAGTAAGTCAATACAAAAAAACAAACTACATTAAGCAATGTAAAAATACTAGGATTCAGTTCGTAGTAAGGACTTTAGTCCTTTTCTGAGGACTAAAGTCCTCACTACGAACCTTTAATTATTACTTAATAATCTGCGGTGAATTTTTCCTGTAGCAGTGCGCGGTAATTTTTCTACAAAGTAAACTTTTTTAGGAGCCTTAAAATTTGGCAGATTTTGTCTAGCAAACTTCCGAATATCCATTTCTATTGGTGGTGAAGCGGTTTGTCCCGACTTGAGACTGATATAAGCGACAATCTGCGTTAACTGTTCTTCATTATTAGACTCAGGTACAACAGCAACCTCTAAAATTTGGGGATGTTGATGTAATATATCCTCAATTTCCATTGGTGAGATCCATTGGCCATTGACTTTAAATAAATCATCATTGCGTCCCATAAAGTAAAAATAACCATCAGCATCCTGTAAATATTTATCTCCAGTCCGCATGGTGTCGCCATAAATCGCTTTACGCGTTTGTTGTAACCGCTTCCAATAACCCCACATCAAGCTTTCTCCTCTGACTTGGAGATTGCCAATTTCACCAGGAGAACAAGGTACACCATCGTCATCAAGAATTTGCACGTCATAACCAGGAATGGGACAACCAGAACTTCCTGGTTTGCACTTTCCTATTTGATTAGAGAGAAATATATGTAAAAACTCAGTCGTACCAATGCCTTCGCAAATTTCATGGTTGTATTTTTCTCGCCATTGCTGCCAAATGCTTTTAGGTAACTGTTCCGCCGCCGATGCACATAGTCGTAAGGAAGACACATCCAATGGTGCAATTTCCGATAGAGCTAAAATACCTGCGTAAACACTCGGTATGCCAAACAAAATTGTCGGTCGATAACGGTGAATATCTGCAATTATGTCAAAGGCGTTACTGCCGTCAGATAACACACTAGCTGCACCTACCGCCATTGGCATATATAAGGTATTACCCAAGCCATAGGCAAAAGGCATTTTCGCCACTGAATAGGTAATATCATCCTCACGCAAACCTAGAATTGCTTTACCGTATCTTTCTGCACATACCACCATACTCTGATGCAGGTGAATCACGCCTTTAGGATTGCCTGTACTACCAGATGTATAGAGCCAGAAAGCTGGTTCATCGGGTGAAGTTTCTGCACAAGGTAGTAATTCATCTTGTTGCGTTAGCAGAGAAAGATACGCATCTTTCAAAAGTACATGACGTAAGTATTTCGATTGGATAGGAGCGAGTTTTTCTTGCCACTCTTGGGTAGTTAATAAGAGTTGAGCGCGAGAATCTTGCAGAATATATTGAATTTCATTGAGGCTACAAGTCGTATTAATGGGAACAGGTATGGCTCCCAGCCAAATTGCACCCCAAAAGCCAAATACAAACTCTGGAGAATCGGGTAATAAAATTGCGATGCGGTTTTCTTGCTCTATACCAAGATTGGCAAGTAATCTCGCACTACGTCTGACGAGGCTGTTAACTTGTGCATAGTTATATGTTTCATTTTGATAATAAAAAGCTATTTTCTCGCTGCTTCCCTGTGCCAAGTTTCTGTCTAGGAAGTAAGCTGCAATGTTAAATATATCTGTTAAATGTTCAGAAATCATAGTCATTAGCTTTTCCTCTACTCCCTGACTTTTCCGCACTCCTTTACAAAGCCCCTAGCGTACCTCCCCCTTGTGGGTGGCTTTGTTTTCCCTGTTACCCGTTCCCTGTTCCCTGTTCCCTTTCATAAAGCAATGACTTGAACTAATATATGTTGATTCCAATTGCACCAATTTGCCGACCAATTTTGAATATCACGTTTTTTTGCCTGATAACTTGCTTGATTGTATAGATGAATAATTAGGCTCTTAGGTGTGATTTCAGCTTCAATGTCATTCCAATCAATGTCAACCAACCCAGTACCTAGAGCTTTACTCACAGCTTCTTTTGTAGCAAAACAAATTGCATAATATTGATGAGATTCCTTAGCTGATTGGCAGCGTTCGATTTCCTTAGCAGTGAAGATCAGATTTAAAGTTTCACTATCATATCGATCAACGAGTCTGGCAATTCTGTGAATGGGTATGATATCTAAACCCAACCCTTTAATCTGTTGGTGTAACATGGTTGGTATGATTTTGGGCGATCGCTTCTTCGACTTGATTGCAGACTTGAGCTAACGTCATATCTCGCCGAGACTCTAGTTTCACACTCACACCTAGTGTGCGTTTCAATCCCAAGGCTATCTCTACTGCCTCTACAGAATCAAGTTGTAAATCTCTTTGCAATAAGGTGTCTTCACTAATTGACTCTTCTGGAATACCGAGATTTAGAAGGATCGATTTTAAAGTATCCATGACACTGCAAGTATTCGGTTCACCAGAGGTAACTGGAGAAACACTAGAGGAATTTTCTTGTCGGCTGTCTATAGATTGACACATATTACACCTTGGGAACTGAGATGCACACGCGAATTTGTTCAGCTTCACCAGCTTGCTTGACTTCTAAATCAAGTCGATGTGCTGTTGTTAACTTTATTCTTGGATGAGAATAAACTTTGGTGTTGCTTGATATCGAACAACTCGGAGGTTAGATAGAGCTTATTGCAAATAATTTTTAGCTAGCCTCAAAATTATTTAATAGGAAGTTATTGCATTTAGCAAGGGGGAATATATATAAAAAAATTATATTTTCATTTAAAAAAAAGGCTTTAACTTATGATTTTCATAGATTGAGCCTAATCTCAGTGAACCCAAAGCTGTCTATTTTCTCTGCTGAGGTTAAAGTATTTAACTTACTTAGTATTATTTTGAATTAAGTCTTGAGCTTATAAATGCCCTTAAAATAAGTTTTTAGGTATATGTTAAGTATTTTTAGAGTATTATATTTAACTTATTTTTCATTTTACGCTTAAGTATTAGCCGCAAAAAAATTATTAAGCGAAATTAACACTGCAACAAATTATCAATAGTTCATGTAAAATTGATTTGCAATTAAATTGACTAACTTGCAAAATAGCTAAGAATCAATTTCAATAACTTAAGAGGTTCGTGTCATTAACAAAAATCACATGACACGATGAATGATGAGGGAAGTAATGAAACCAGAGCAAATCTTGCAAAGCTTGTTGTTGGCAGTCTCAGTTGGCGTGTTTATGGCCAATCCAGCCCAAGGGGCAAAGACGAACCAGCAATCAGAACTGCGACAGAAACGGGATATTTTGCAAATCAACCAACCCTCTCTACTTACTCAAGGGGGTTCGCAACAAGTTATTCCCGTGACTGGAGTCCAAGTGAATTCCACCGCTCAGGGTGTGGAGATAATTTTACAGACTACTTTAGGTGATCAGTTACAAGTTAAGCCTAGAAGTGAAGGTAATACATATATTGCAGAGATCAATAATGCTCAACTGCGTTTATCTAGTGGTGAGACATTTCGCCAAGAAAACCCAGTAGCAGGAATTGCAGAAATTACGGTTAACAACCAAAATCCTAATACTATATTAGTCACAGTCAGAGGCGAAACAAGCTTACCGCAAGTCGAATTGTTTGATAGTGACGAAGGCTTGATTTTAGGCTTGATCACTACGGCATCTGCAACCCCACCACCAGAAAAACAGCCAGAAACAGAAGTAGCACCCACGCCTACACCAGAAACTGAAACTCCAGTTCAACCACCATCAGCAGAGTCGAATGAACCAATAGAATTAGTGGTAACAGGCGATCGCGATGCTGGCTATAACACATTAAACGCTACTACTGGGACAAGAACCGATACCCCACTGCGAGACATACCACAATCGATTCAGGTGATTCCGCGCCGGGTGATTGAAGATCAACAAGTCATCAGATTGGATGAAACACTCAACAACGTCAGTAACGTTATTGCTGGTGGGTTTGACACAAGTACAGAAGCAAGATATACAATTCGGGGATTTGATGACGCGCCAGTATTGATAGATGGATTTAGACAATTTGCTTTTCCAGAGGTGCCAGAAACAGCCAATTTAGAACGTGTCGAAATCTTAAAAGGCCCAGCATCTATCTTATATGGACAGATTCAACCCGGTGGGATCATTAACGCTGTTACCAAAAAACCTCTAGCAGAGCCTTTTTACGAAGCAGAAGTCCAGTTTGGTAACTATGGTTTGATTAGACCACGCATTGATATTTCTGGCCCTTTGAATGATGATCCCAGCTTGCTGTATAGACTGAATCTTTCTTATCTGAATAATGAAAGTTTCCGAGGTTTTGACGAAAACTTTCAGCAATATTTTGTTGCACCCGTATTAGCTTGGAAACTGGGCGAAAAGACGGATTTTACTATAGACACACAGTATTCCAACCGTAGACGGCCATTCGATGCTGGTTTAGTAGCTTCTGGAAGAGGTGTAATTGATGTTCCACGCGATCGCATCATCAATGAACCAGACGACTATATTGAGCGGACATTTATTAGCACTGGATACTCACTAGAGCATCGTTTCAGTGATAACTGGAAATTTCGCAATGGATTTCGCTACTCCACAAGTAAAGTTTATAGCGATCGCTTGACGATTCCTACTGGCTTTGATGAAACCACAGGTATTGTCAATCGCGTTTATGCCCTGGACGATTTCTATTCTGACGATTACTCTTTACAATCAAATGTTATAGGTAAATTCTCTACAGGTAGTATCAAACATACTCTCTTGTTTGGTCTAGATTTGAATCGCACTAACTCCAGTAGTTTTGCCACCTCTAATTTCTTTACTCCCTCACAGTTAAATATCTTCAACCCTGTCTACAGAGCTACACCCCGGACTGGGTTAAATATTGTGCTGCTAGATAGAGAATCTGTCACAGATAGATTAGGTATTTATCTCCAAGACGAAATAGCCTTCTTTGATAGTCTCAAATTACTAGCTGGAATACGCTACGAAACCGTCAAGCAAGACATCACCAATCAACCATCACTGTTTTATCCAGGCGGTGATACCAGTCAATTTAATGATGCTTTCACTCCCCGTATCGGGATTGTGTATCAACCATCAAAAGAAGTATCACTTTATGCCAGCTATTCCCAATCATTTAATCCGAATGTTGATCAGTTTGATGTGAATGGTAATCCTCTAGAACCAGAAAGAGGCGAAGGGTACGAAGTTGGTGTCAAAACTGAATTACTAGAAGGTAAACTTTCAGCAACATTATCGTACTTTGACATTACCAAACAAAATGTTGCGACAACGGATCTGAATTTTCCGGGGCTGGGTATTTCTATAGCTACAGGTGAACAACGTAGCCGAGGTTTTGAATTCGATGTTAGCGGACAAATTCTCCCAGGATGGAATATTATTGCCGCTTACGCATATACAAATGCAGAAGTCACAGCAGACAATACCATTCCCGTAGGAAATAGACTGGCAGGAGTTCCGAAACATAGTGCTAGTTTATGGACAACCTATGAAATTCAACGTGGTAATTGGCAAGGTTTAGGCTTTGGTGTGGGCTTTAACTATGTCGGAGAGCGTCAAGGCGACCTAGACAACAGCTTTGATCTAGATAGTTATTTTCTAACTAATGCTGGTATTTTTTACCGCCGAGACAACTGGCGTTTTGCTCTCAACTTCAAGAATATCTTTGATGTTGACTACATCAGTGGTGTACCTTTTGGCAGAACTAGCGGTATTTATCCCGGCGAACCTTTTACTGTAATTGGTTCAGTTTCAGTGCGTTTTTAAATCACATCTTCTGCCTAGCAAAAAATTAGCGAGACTTTTTCTGTTGTAATTAGCGTTATCAGGGGTTGAAACAATTAATTTGTTAAAATTAATTGCTCCTGGGTAAATCAGCAGCTTAAAAATTGTGCGATTAGCTATTGTAAGGTAGGCGATCGCACAATATACAACTCACCCTTATTCTATAGGAATCATATTTGATTTATGAAAAGAACCAAGAGATAATACGGAGGGTGATATCTGTCTAACAGGGAACAATGATAAACCAGCATATACAAACCGCGATGCCTGGGGCGGGCGTAGCTATCGCAGAACTACAAAAATTTATAGATGATCGGCCAGATGCGCGTGAGGTGAGGAAAGCATTGGCAGTCAAACTGGTTTATCAAGGCTACAAATATGAGGAAATTCAAACAATTTTAGATGTGTCACTTGGTTCGATAACAAGCTGGAAACAAGCCTACAAAGAGTATGGAATTTCGGGACTGTGCCTGAACCACAAGGGAAGAAAAAGCTACTTAAGTGTTCAACAACGAGAAGAGGTCTTAAGTTGGTTGCAAACAAAGGAATGTTGGGAGCTTGGGGAACTTGAATATAAATTGGCTTTTGAATACGATGTAACTTATGAGTCAAAACGCAGCTATTATGACTTATTTGATGCAGCAGGAATTAGTTGGAAGAAAACTACAAAACTGAATCCAAAAGCCGAGCCGGAAGCTGTGGCAGTAAAAAAAAACAGATTGAGACATTGTTGGCAAGCCGCACAAAAGAAATAGAAGCAGGATTATTGAGAGTATTGTTGATAGATGAGTGTCATCTATTGTGGGGAGACTTGAGTGGGTATGTCTGGGGTAAAACTGACCAAGAAATAGCAGTTCCGGTTGTCAATGAACGAGACAAACAGACGTACTACGGAGCAGTTGACTATCTCAAAGGTGAATTACTTCTTAAAGCCTATGATGCAGGTAATTCAGACAATACGATTGATTATCTACGTTATTTATTAGACCAGTCACCTCACCAACAATTACTGATTTTTTGGGATGGTGCTTCTTACCATCGTTCCCATCTTGTCCAAGACTTTTTAACCGAGGTAAACCTTGGTTTACCTGAAGAACAATGGCAAATTCACTGCGTGCGTTTTGCTCCTAATTGCCCATCACAAAATCCGATTGAGGATATTTGGTTACAAGCTAAAACTTGGGTGCGGCGTTTCTGTGCTTTAATTCCTTCGTTTTCTCATCTCAAATGGATGTTCGAGTGGTTTATTCGACACACTACCTTTGATTTTGCCACCCTTCAAATGTACGGAGCTTTTTCAGAAATCAAATACTAGTCCTATAGATATGCTGTCTATGAATCTGCGTCTTCACTCTCGCTTTCATCATCTTCGATAGTAAAATCGCTGATGTAGTCACGCACAACACGCTCAAAAAATAAGGGAGCAGGTAAGGCTGTCCAATCGCTGTAGTGACCAAAGCCGTAGCGTAGTGACTCCACAAGGGCTGCTAAGTCATCAGGATTATCTTCTGGTTGGCGCAAAGTAACGACAATCTCAAGAGGGTTGGGAGTAGGCCAGCGACCTGCAAATGGAGCTTTTTTAGTGAGTTGACTTACTTCTAACTTAGCTTTGTTACAAACTGACTTTTTAGAATCGTCAGTCTTTTTAATTAAAGTGTCGGTTGAGCGATAGCAACTTTGACCACGGGTATATTGATGTGGTAATTCACGCGCCACAGATAGATAAGCTACGCATCCAGTTTTATTAGTCGCACTGAGTCGAAATAAGCCAGTTGCACTAGATGCTGACGGAATTTCCTTGTCAGGCAGCAGGTTTTTTAGTTCCTCTTTTGTTCTAGTATCTTCTACAGACGTTTCTATTATATGTCTGACTTTTTTCTCAATAATGCCAGGGGTGAATCCTTGGCGAATGCGAATTATACGTGCGCCTTGCCAATTAACTTGCATATCTTGATCCGAATTAAGGCTAATTTGATTAGCATTAATCTCAACATCTTTTAGCCAAGACCATAGTTGAGCGCAGTTGGTAGAATCAATCATCAGCAACGGTTGCTTACCTGCTTCCACAGATTCAGAAATAATCTGTTTCACAAATTTCATGAATCGAGTCTGGCACACCTTTTTATAATTACCTAGTTTAATGGGAGTAAGTTCAGCAATAAAAGCTCGTGCATTAGCAAAACTTTCCCACGGACTAGTTTCTAAACTGTTTCCTTTTTCATAACCACAGCAAAATTCACATTTTCCTGTATCTACATTGAGGCGCATTGCCATTGGTAAAAGTGTATTTTCAATTGTGCCACGAACGCGACCTTGTTGTTTACGTTCGATTGTAATGGAAATAATTTCTTTTGGTCTTGCTTCCGGTGAAATCTTTTGCAAGTACTTATCAACTTTTTCTTTGACACCATCAATGCGACCAGAATGAGCAAAGATTAAGTCTTTTAATGCTGACTGCATCCGATGGAAAAAGTCTGTAAGTTTAAGATGATTTGCTTTCCGGGTCTTTTCGATGGGTAATAAGAACTGCACACCAGCACCAGCCATCGCTAATGCTTTGCGGGTTGAAGGTTTATTAACTTTATCGTCAGGTTTGACATTGTTTTGTCCATTAGGATTTGGATAAAACTGTCGTGCCATTATTAAGCAGAAAGTTAGCTGATTGAGCTTTTTAATCTGTTGTGCAGTAGATTCCCATGCTTTAATTCGCTTATTTGAACGCTCTTTAGCATTCAACTCTTTTCCTGATAAACTTTCTCTTGACCCGTGCGTATCTTTTGGCAAGAGATTAATTTTTACGTCAAGTGTATCTCCCCATAAAAGTTGAGTAACTTTCTGCAATAGTTTCGCTTCTGTTTTTAAATGAGCTTCATAAAAGATAAATAGTAAAGGTCGTTCATTGGGATACAATCGCTGAATCGCTGTTTGGTTTGCTTGAATTAAGGCTTTAAATTCAGCCGTCTGATTCAATGTGCGTCCTTTGAATTGAAGAGCTTTTCTTCCCCAATCAATCCCTTCTAAACGAATGCCAAAGTGTTTATTTAGCAAATCATCAATTTGTTTGTCGTTGAGTTGATCGAGATATTTCGGGGTAAATTCCAAGTTAGTATCTGTTTCCAGAGCTTCCAAAACACCACCAAGCAGTGTAGGAAGATTAATCATGCGTGTTGCTTCCTTTGTTTTCTTCAGGTCATGGCTTGGTTTCACTAAAGAATATTTATTGAATACTTGCATTCCTAATGGTTGAAGAATTTCTGCGATCGCCTCAAAAGCATCTAATTTATCGCGCTCTGGGACACCTGTTTCAATCCCGTATGCTTCAAAAGTTTCTTCGTCTTCTTCTGAATTATCTTGCAGTCCATTACGATAAGTTAGAAGTACATCACAGCTATTAGTTGAGGCTAAACCTCTAGCGATTTCTTGTCCATCACTCGATGACCCCAGATTTAATTTTCTCCGCAGAATTTCAAAATCTTGATCTGTTCTCCAAACCCATTTTACCTGCTCTTCTTTGTTAGTTTTACCATTTTTACCTTTTTTATCTCGTTCGCATTTTACTTGATAGCTAAAGGCGCGATCAGGATATTCTTGAGAAAATATAAATCCGCTAATATCCCTACGGTCATATTTAGGAGCTTTTAACTGAGTTAACCAGCGACGTTTAGAAACATCAACTTTTAATAAAGGTTGATGTAAAGATGGATAAGTAATAACTTCCAATTTCACTACAAAACTGAATTTTCCCTTTTTGTTATCTAACGAAATCGGATCTGTAATGAGTTCTGCAATACTAGAAGTAAATGTACCATTGCTGAAAATAACACGTTTCATCGGCTTTAAACCTGGAAAAATAACTTGTCCAGCAATTTGACGCGCCACATAATCTGCAAGCATTCGATAAGCATATTTATCTTTAGCTTGAGTTGTATCCGTTTCTTTATTCCAAGCCCAAGGTAATACTTGAGATTTGAATGCAGAAACTTTTATCAACTCTCCTGTTTTTTGCAAATCTTCCAAGCGTTCAATGATCCCTATTGATATATCCTCTTTTTCAACAAATGGTTTGAGATAGTTTATCAACCAATCATCAATAATTGAGCGAAGCATTGTATTTATTTCTTCCTCATTGCCACCATTAAGGTAAACAAAAGGTTCTGGGTCATCTCCTTTGTTAGCATGATAAAATGCACTCTTGCTAAGACCTATCTCTGGTTCAATTCGTGTTGCATCTTTTAGCACTACTTGTAGAAAATTTCGCAATGAGCCATAAGGAATATTTTTGACATTAGCTCCTTGTTGAATCTCGCCGAAACATTGCAAAGCTGGTTTTGTCCAAGTAATATTACAACCCTCTACTATAATTGGAGGTAGTTTATCTGGTACGCTAAAAGCTAAAGGAAATTTTGCAATTGATTTGAATCTTTGCTGGATGTACAATGTATCTGAGACGAAATCACCTTCAGTTTCTTCGTCTTCCTCTTCTGCCAATAAATCTTCTTCCAATTCAATTTCATTATCAAAATCGTTAATCATTTTTACATCTCCAATAGTGGTGAAAACTCGTCAAAACCTGCTTCTTCATCCGCCGATTCTTCTAAGGAATGTAATTCATCAGGATAAACTACTCCTTGAATGCGCTGTAAAGGTTCTAGAAATGCGCCATACAGTTCTTGATAAATTTCTCGAATTACGGGGTCTTCATGGTTCACACATTCTTCTAAAATAATTCGCATCTGAACCAGCATACTATCTCGTCCAGAATCTGGTTTATCTTCTGTTGATTTTTTAGCCCAAGCTGCATCAACAAAGTAAACTGATACTGGGCATCCATTCCGCATTCCTCGACCAATTGTTTGCAGAATAGCTACCATTTGATTAGCCGTAAATGATTTGAATAGTTCAGTCCCTAAACGGCTTGCCATTAAGGGTTCACGTAACAATCTATTGGCAGTTAACCACAGGTCTTTTCTTGATTGTCGCCAAGCTGTTGCTATGGCATTCAAATCTTCTGTTTCACTAAAAACTCGACTATCAAATTCTTGTGTTGCTCGTCCTGTCAAGCTATACAAAAGCTGCATATCATCTTTAGTAGGGTGAGGACGAGTGAGGAAATAAATTGAGCCAATTGCTGCATCTAGCTTTCTTTCCCCTTTGGTGAAAACGATGTTGACACCTCTACCAATTGCCAGCATAGGAAAAATTAAAATGTGACAGTTTTCATCATCTCCTAATGCTTCACATTGAGCAGAAGTGACAAAATCTTTTGGTTGTTCCCCTTCTCTTAGAGACTTAACAACGGCTTTTGTATACCTACCAACATCAGGATAATAGGTATTGATATATTTCTTTATATCACGAGCTTGGTCATAACCATTGACAACTAAAGCTACTTTGCGACGAATACCAGACTTGACATCAAATTTATTCATGGCTTTATAAATTTCAGATTTAGTAGTTCCTCCTTTGAAAAGAGCATCTACCATCAGCTTAAGATTACGTTTTTGCAAATCGGGATCGCCTGCGCCACTGTATAGTAGAGGTTGGTCGCCTCGTTGACTATCTGAAAACCATTGGAAGCGATAAATGCTTTTTGCTGATGTCTGATTTTTTGGCTGACGTGCTTTGAGTAAATAATGTGGCCCGGCGTTAATATGATAGGCAGGACTGGCTTGTAAAAATGATGTAGCTGAGGTAATTAAGATAGTTGGACTGGCTTGTCCATTATCTGCCTCTAACAATCGATGAAAGCGGTGCATTAACATCCGAGGCGCACCTACAAATGTAATGTAAGATAACTCCATATTTCTAGCCGCAGTGCGCGTTGTTAGTGCTTTGAAAAAGCTGTATCGCACACCAGAAAATGAACCTAAAATGCTTTCAGGAATAAATTTTCTGAGTTCTGGTGATGCGGTGGATTCTACAATGGGTTCACGAATGAAGCCTTCTGCAACCATTGTTCTTGTCCCTGGTACAATTCGCTGATAACCTAGAATTACGAATGTCACAGTTATAAGTAACTTAGTTAAATCCTCAGCTTCTATAGTTAATTGATGTTTGGGAAAACAGAGTTTGAAAAATAATTCAATAATTTCTTGGACGATCGCATCACGTTGTTTAATCAGATTTTCAGCTAAGTAACGCCGAAAATGATAAATAAGAGTTTTCCATTGCTGTTCTAAGGTTTCTTTGTTTATGCCTATATAATGAGGCCAAAAATCAGCTTTAAAATCTTGAGGGTTATTAACTCCTGTGCGGTCATAAAAGGCATTATATGCTGCTTTTTCCCAAAATTCAGCTAACGCTCGACTTCTGGTAACTTCTGTTTTGGCTTCTTGTTCATCAATTTCATCTTGTTTAGTAGATTTTTTCAGAATATTCAAGAGTTCACTCACAATCCGTAATACAGTCAGCAATTGATTTTCGTAGCGTTCTTTTACCCGCGACGCTGACATATTATGGATGGTGGTAATCAAAGAAGTATTGTGATTACCAAATTCTGCTAAGTCACGACTGTAAAGTTCTATATCCCGATCAAATAGTCGATAGTTTTCACCACGAGCAAAACGGTTATGAATTTGTTCGAGAATGACTCTATGAATTGATTTTTCTGAACCGGAAATACTTAAAGTTGCAGCCCCATAATCATCTAAGACTTTCTGCACCATGTCGCCTTCATCGAAAACAACTAGGTCAAAGGTACGGGCAATTAATTCAAAATATCGTAACTGTTCATAAGTTGCATGGGGTGATATTTGAGTATCGAGCGATCGCACATGACCAACCCAAATATTGGCATCTAATAAATCTCGCTGTGCTTTATTGCGACCGCACATTGTCCAGAGGGGACACAGGCATTTCTTCATCTTTCCCTGTTTCCCTCCTCCTTGCAATATCTCATTACAAGGTGCGTAACCAAAGCCCCACAAAGACATATCCGCAGTGGAAAAGGCTGGTAGAACGCAGTTGAGTCCAAAAACTTCTGCCTGTTCTAAGGTGTAAGCAAAACCACCATTATTTCCTATAGCGGCGATCGCTTCTGCAATATTATCTGCGTGGCGACGACGAGTTTCATCACCTTGACCGACAAGCATTCCCACCTTAACTTGATGAAATGCTAAATCAGCCATGTACTGTCTAGCAACTTCAATGGAGGGAAACACAAAAATAGCTTTATAGTCATGTAGCCCCAACCAGACAGCTATCAACACCAGCAACGTTGTTTTACCCGACCCAGGTAAACCAATTAAGTGCTTGATATCCTCCAATTCCAGCACATCATCTTCTTTCCGCAATCCTTTTCCCGCCTCCGACACCATCAGGTCAAAGCGTTCAAAGCGATCAGCCCAATTACCTAATCGTCGTTCAGGATCTTGCTGTTCACGCTTGTCCATTTCACGAGCCAAATCACGCAATTCTTTTAGGGGAATGCGAATCTTTCCTCGTGGTTGGCGGTTGAGGGAATGTGTACGACGTGCAGCAATTGGTGCAGAGATACGCGGAATGTCTAACTTTACCGAGGTTGAGTCTTCACCTAACGCCACAGCCATTGGCTGACGAGGATCGGCAACTGTAAAACCGTATGTTTCGTAGGGCAAAGAGGTACTGAGAATTTGCCGCGCCTTTGTAATTAACGAATCTTCTAAAGCGTCAGTCCTTTTAAACTGAAGTTTTTCAATATCAATTTCATACGTCCCTTGAGTATTGTTGGAGTAATGATAATTGTTATAGAGAGCGATCGCGTGCTTCACCGACTGGTGCGTTACATAAGCCAGTGACATCTGACGCATATTGAAAATAGCTTGACGAGCTTGTGCAAAGGCGGGTGCATTTAAAATGCTGGCCATACCTGACATAACTACTGGTGCATACTCCAGTGAATTAGTGCCGATAAATTCTTCCATAAAGACGCAAAGCCAACAAATTCGCTCTGCACCTTTCCAAAAATCAGGTTTGGTTCGCATAGGGCATCTTCTTTAAAAACTCAATAACGGCGGAAACTGACATAATCTCTAAACTGGCTGCATCACCTTTTTTATCGAGTGTTGATTTGAGAGTGGAAATGTAGCTTGGGTTATCCTCAATTAAGCGATCGCTCACAGCTAAAATCCGACGACGATAATAAATCAACCCGCCAATACTACGATTGAGACGCAAAGCTAAAGTCACCGGACTTGTGTAGGATTTAGCATCAATGCCAATTGCTCGTTCATTAATTGCTATATCGCATAA
>NZ_PJIZ01000108.1 GCF_021596505.1 Nostoc sp. CMAA1605
CAGTTGATGATCGGGTAGCTTGTTTAGAAAGCTGGTGCTGATGATTACATTCTCAAACCCTATCGCTCAGAAGAACTTTTTAAAGTTAATTCGGCTTTACCTCAAACCCGATATTGATACCACCGAACAGTTACGTTTTGGTGATCTAATTTTAGATATAGCTAGCCGTCGTGCCATCTACAACGGACGGATAGTTGATTTGACAATGAAAGAATTTGAACTTTTAAAATTCTTAATGGAACATCCCCGCGAAGTCTTAACTCGCGAGCAGATTTAGAAAACGTTTGGGGTTACGACTTCATGGGCGAATCTAACGTCATAGAAGTTTATATTCGCTACTTACGCCTAAAAATCGAAGAAGAAGGACAAAAACGCCTAATTCAAACAGTACGCGGTGTAGGTTACGTACTCAGAGAGTCTTAAATTAGTCAATAGTCAATAGTCAATAGTCAACAGTCAACAGTCAACAGTCAACAGTCACTAGTTTATCTCTCTGCCCCCTGCCCCCTGCCCCCTGCCCCCTGCCCCCTGCCCAATCCCCAGTCCCCAACAAGCAGGCTATTTTTGAAAAATTTCTGTAAAATCGATATCTAAATAACTAAATTAAAAATTGTATGATGCGTTGGTTAAGTTTTTTTCCGATGCTGTTGAGTGTTTTATTAATGGGGTGTTCTGTGCAATCTACTGCTCAATCTCCGACAGCAAACCCTACTCCTACTAACATTCAAACACCAGCATCACTGGGGCAAACATTACCTATTTCTGCTCAAGCAACAGTTCCCAATGGTACCAAGATTGATTTAGAAGTGGCGCGAACACCAGAACAACAACAACTAGGACTGATGTATCGTCCAGCTTTACCCGACAATCGGGGAATGTTATTTGAACTTCCTTCAGCGCAATCAGTACGGTTTTGGATGAAGAATGTACCTGTGGCTTTGGATATGGTTTTTCTACACAATGGTGTAGTTAGATATATTCAAACTGCGGCTCCTCCTTGTCCTAATGAACCTTGTCCTACCTATGGAACTGATGTACCAGTTGATCAGGTGATTGAGTTGCGAGCCGGACGCGCTCAGGAATTAAGTCTGAAGAAAGGAGACAGTATCAAAATTGAATTTTTAAATACTAAGGATTTACCCTAAAAATTCTTGGACTTGCTGATTTCTGTAGGTTCTAGCTCATCAAAATTCATAATCTTTACGTAAAAAATCTATCAAGTATACGTAAAATAATGAATTTTGAGGCTACTATCTAGTATGATGTCAAAAATGTTAAATCTCAAGATTGATCAGGTAGAGTCACAAGCTGGTGAATTTCATTGCCTAATATCTGACTTTTGGCATAAGTGTAATCAGCCACGCATAAGGCACTATAGCTATGGAATCTTAATTATTGAATGTGTAGCCAAACATCACTTCAATAGCCAAGATATCATCCATGCCCCATACTCACTTTGAGTCACAACAATCAGCAGTAAAACATCGCTAGAGCTAATAAAATCTGATTTTATCCCAGTCTATGAGGATAAATAGTTTTATTCTCATAAAAATACCCAAATTGACTAGAGTGTTTATCCGGTAAATGTACATTCACTTGTGAAGTAATAGTTGCAAGGCTACATATCAATGAAAAACCAATACTTAACAGTAAATGCTCAACAAGGAGGTGAGTTACAAATGTCACCATCTACATATTCACGACTAATTCATTTTCTTCAGGAAGATTTATCAATTTCTGCTGCATCTTTAGCGGTGGCGTTGCGACATCGTGAACAAGACCCTGGCCCTCTACCGATGATTCTGTGGCAATATGGTTTGATTACGTTAGAACAACTAGAAAAAATTTATGACTGGCTGGAAACAGCGTAGAATCTGAATTCTCAAAAAGGAGAATCAAATTATGCTATGTCTACTCTGTCTCTTGCTGGGACTGATTGATAGAGAAGCTGTGTCTTGTATTTTCTATTTATTTCCTGACAAATTCTATAAAAGGGCGAGTTAAGTAGTTAACTCGCCCTTTTATTTAATTATGTAAAAATTAAGCTCCGACTGCTTCTTTAGCAGCGTAAAGCACTTCAGCCGATATATCTTTAAAACCGCGATCGCGCGCAAATTTTTCGGTGTTGCGCTTCACTTTCCCCCTGACAAACCCAGGAATTTTATTTAATTCTGCTAAACCATCTTTTGTCCAATTTAAGTCAGATTCCGCAGAAATTCCTTGGTAATGACTTCTTTGGTATCGTGTCCACCAAAGATTTCTAATAGATGATCTTCCATTCCTAAAGTAAAGGAATTGTAAATTAAATCTGTAATCTGGTTTGTCCCTTCATAACCTAAGAATGGTTTATAACCGATGGGGAAATTTTGTACATGAATAGGTGCAGCAATTACACCACAGGGAATATCCAAGCGTTTCCCAACGTGGCGTTCCATTTGTGTCCCGAAAATGGCGGAGGGTTCAACACGGGCGATCGCATCTCCGATTATGCCATGATCATCGGTAATTAGAATCTCATCGCAATATTCGCTGACTTGTTCTCTGAACCAATCAGCATCATATTTGCAGTATGTCCCCGCCCAGACAACATGAATTCCCATTTCCCGTGACAAAATCTTAGTCATAGCCGCAGCGTGGGTACTGTCACCAAAGACTACAGCTTTTTTCCCTGTCAAGTTTTGACAGTCAATGGAACGGGAGAACCAAGCAGCTTGGGAGACATACAGGGTTTGTTCGTTGATATATTCTTCATAGTCAACGTTCGCGCCTTGTTCGTTGATTACCTGCTGAATTTTACGGATACATCTAGCAGTTTCTACTACACCCATCGGGGTAATATCTATATAAGGTGTACCAAACTCAGCTTGTAGATAATTAGCTGTCATTGAGCCTAGTTCCCGATAAGGGACGAGGTTAAACCAAGCTTTTGGTAAGTTTTTCAACTCATGGACTGACGCGCCTTCAGGAATGACGGCGTTTACCTCAATTCCCAAATCAGCCATGAGCTTTTTGAGTTCTGTACAGTCGTGGTTATTGTGGAAACCCAGGGTAGAAATACCGATGATGTTAACTGAGGGTTTTGCGGTTTTGCTGCTGGGGAGTTCGCCTTTTTTACGGGCTTTCTCAATGTAGTATTGTACGATTTGGACGAGAGTGCGATCGCCTGCTTGCAGTTCATTAACGCGGTAGTGGTTAACATCTGCTAACAGTACGTCACATTTGGCTTCTATTTGCGCCCGTTCGACAAAATTGTGCAGGTCTTCTTGCAAAATACTAGAGGTACAAGTAGGAGTTAACACAATTAAATCTGGGTGTTCCTCTGCATCTTTGCGGGTGATGTTATTAACCACCTTTTCTTGAGAACCGCGCGCCAAAACGTTGCGGTCAACTACACTGGCTGTAACTGGGGTAAAGTCCCTTTCCCGCGATAACATGGAGCGCATGACGTTAAAGTAATCATCGCCCAAAGGCGCGTGCATAATAGCGTGGACGTTTTTAAAAGAACTAGCGATTCTTAGAGTACCGATATGGGCTGGGCCTGCATACATCCAGTAAGCCAATTTCATTAATATCTTCTCCTAAATGGGGATTGGGGATTGGGGACTGGGGACTGGGGACTGGGTAGAGAACAATAAAAATAATCTTTTACTTTTTGCCTTTTGCCTTTTTTAATGTGGCGATTGTGAGAAACTACTTCCTGATTATGATTCAGTTGGCACTTGAAACAACTTCATAGGTTTTAAATTACATGAATCTTAAAGTTCAGTAAATTTTGTTATCAATGCTGGGTTGTCAAGATGTAATAAAATATGAGCCAGGAATACAAGTTATAGCAATATAATCACGGACGAAAAGTAAAGCTATGCAAGCTAAAGTTCAGGAACAACTTTCTATTGTTGATGCAGAAATTATTTTAGAGCGTCTACCTGAGCGTATTCGAGCTGCTTTAATTGCTCGTGCTACTGAAATTGAGTACCCTATTGAAGCAGTTATTGAAATGGCGTTCACGTAGTGTGTCTGAAAGAGAATCGCTAGTTTTCTAGACTCAGAAGCGTTAGGTTTTGCAGATTGCAAACCCGGACGCGGAATTTGAAATTTTGTCAACTTGCTTGGGAGCTTTTATTTCCGTAAATAGCTGCTTGGCTTGGTTAAAATTTATTTCACTTTCAGTATGATTGGACATTTTTTGATATGTTAAGCCTAGTTGAAAATAGGCTGCTGCTAGGTCACATTTAGCACCAATTTTTTCTAATAGTTCGATGGCTTCATAGTGTTGAGTTAAGGCTAGTTGATAATCCGCTTGTTGGCGATAGATTTCTGCTAGACTACTCAATGTTTTTGCTTTAACTTGCATATAATGACTGGCTTCAGCAAAGGTCAAGGCTTGCTGAAATATTTCTGTAGCTTTGGTAAAATCTCCAAGGTTGATGTAAGTTTGACCCAAGATTTGCATGAAATAAGCAAATCTACCAGTTTTTACTAGTTTTTCCTGTGTAATATTTTGATAAGCTACATCTGCTAAGGCGAAAGCAACATCATTCAAGCCTAAATGGGAATTCACTAAGGCTAAACAGACTGAAGCTTTTTCAGCCCAGCTATGATGGGCGGTATTTTGTGCTAAATAAATTACTTGTTGAAATAAATCGGCGGCTGTTTCTAGTTCCCACAAATCTATTTTATAAAGACCAATGCTTAAGAGCGAATCTACTTCTAACATTCTCAGATAGTAGACTTTGTGTTGATTTTCTGGTTGGGGTACAAGAGATTTGAGGGCTTGTGTGGCTAAATTAATGGTTTGTTCTTGACAGGTTATGGCTTGGCTAATCTTGCCTGTAATCCAATATAAATCACCTAATATATTGTATAGTTCAATAAGATTATGCTCAGACTCAATATTATTGATGACTTGATTAATTGCAGTTAATATCGGTTGAGTAAATCCCATACGATACAATGTACTACCCAGAGGTAGGAACTGTTGCCATTGATTATTGCGACTTTTGAGAATCACTTTACCGGCTAACTCAAAGGCGTTAATTTCTATGTAGTGATAATAGGCTTCTAGAGCCTGTAAAGCATCTGGAAATGTGGCTATTTCGGTGACGCTAGCTGTCCAAAATTCGGCGGCTTTGTGGTTAGTGATTTCCCAATCATCGCTATGGCGTAAACGCGCGATCGCTTCGGCTCGAATTACTGGATGTAGCCAATATTCTCCTTGCTCACACTCGATTAAAGAGCGATTTCTCAGGGAAGTAATAATCTGACGATGTTCGGTTTTTGGTACATCCCATAGTAAACAAAATAGTCCCGACGAGGGAATTTTGGGGATATCTTGATAACGGTAACAACCCAAACGACACAGCAGGCGATAAGCTTGCAAATCAAGGTTTTGCAAGCGATTAATTTGACTGACGGCTAAATTTTTTAAGTCGGTTGCTGCCAAAGGATCTGTGTGATTTTCTTGCCAATATAAAGTCAAATCACCACCAAAATCTTCTTGAATTGCACCGCAAATAATGCCCATTGCTTTAGCATTACCGCCATAGGTATGATGTATTTGCTGTAATGTGGGCGTGTCGATAATTAAGCCTCGGTGACTAAAAAATTTCAGCCATGCACTTTGGTCTAAACTCGGCAGTCGATAGTGATGTATATTAATTCCAGGTTCACACAGGCGATCGCGGCTAGTGATTAGAGTCACAGATTGCACCCGCACATCAGCCAAAACCCGCAACAATTCGACATAACTGCGGTGAGGCGCAATCAATTTTCCTTGATGATCTAATGCTGGTTCTAAATTATCAATTAACACCCCGACTCGTCGGTGATGGAGTTGGCGTTTGAGTCTTCCCAATGTCACCCCAAATTCTACCCCTGGTTCTTCTCCAAAGTCTTGTTTTAGCCACTCCTCCACCACCCGTTCCACTGAGGTAATATTTTGGGTTTCCTTCGCCATTAATAGTTCTAAAACCAAGTCAAAACCCTGATTTTGCAGATATTGCTGGGCGAGAGTCGTCTTACCTAACCCTCCCTCACCCTGGATAACAATTACCTTCGCGCCTTGATTTACCAAAGTATTGAGGTGAGCGATCGCGTCTTGTCGTCCGATAAAATTAGTATCTTCTAGTGTTGAGACAGTTTGTAAGCCTAACCCCCCTAACCCCCCTTCCCTGCAAGGGAATGGGGGAAAATTACTCCCCTCGCCTTGTAGGAGAGGGGTAGGGGGAGAGGTTAAGCAAAAAGTATGGGAGATAGCAGAAGTTTTCCTCAGAACTCGTTCTAAAGTAGTGCGACAATTGCTTTTAGTAATCTTCTGTCGCAAAACCTGAGAAAGTAACTTCCATAATTGTGAACCGACATCCTTAACGTGTCCTTCTGTACAACCGTAACTACGGGCGATATCTAAATATTTTCTACCCAACCAAACCTGCTGAAGAATCACTTTTTGCAAATCGCTCAATCTTTCCCCAGTTTGAGCAGGAATGATGCTTTCTAACCATGCTAATGCTGCTTCAGCGTTCATTGTGTAACGATGAGGGTAGTTAGATTTTACAACTATAGATTAATCTACAGTTTTTCTATCCCAACTTTCGGATAAGTTTCTATAAATCCGACTTTTTACCCGACTTTTTTGATCTAAGCTGCAAGCATGAGGTTAAACTGACAAAGGCAACCTCCGTAGTAAAATAATTGCTGGCTGAGGAGACAGGTTTTGTTTATATAAAATTACTTTAGTTCGGAAAGTGTGAGCGTAAAATGTCAGAACTAACTGAAGGACTGGAAAGAATTCATACGTGGTTTAAAAAAAATATGCCTGAGCGAATTTCTTCTCTAGCTTCAGGGCTTTCGCGTGAAGAGATTGAACAAAGTACCAGATTTCTGCCATTCAAACTACCTGAAGAAGTTTACGAACTTTATCAATGGCGTAATGGTTCGTCAGGATATACATTCCTATTTGAAAATTATGAATTCATGTCTTTGAATGCAGCTATAAGTAATTACCGTGAGCAAATGGGTGAAATTAGTTATTACGAGCGTGAAGAAGCTTACTGGTTTGAACATAGTTTCCCTATTTTCCAGCTTTGGTGTAATGGCGGTGTTGTTTATTCGGTTGCACCTAATTCACAGAGAAATAGCGTAATACGTATATACGACTGTGAATGTAATGACTATTCACTGCGTTACTACAATTTGACTAATTTAATTTTGCATAGCGCAGATTGGTATGAAGCAGCTTACTTTGTGAAGCAGGAAAACGCCTGGGATATTGTAAATGAAGAAATGAAATGTTTGCTTGATGTTAAATATATGGCAAGAGATTATCTCTCAGACTCAATTGCCCGAAAAGGAGCAGCAGTTTCAAGAATATGCGAGGAAATATATCAGCGTTATATTGATGGCGATATTTCGTTACTCGACACCTAGAACATTTGAGATAAATTTCATCCAAATGAAGCCACAAACTCTGGTTGATATTGCTGTAACCAGTGCATAATTCTTGCTAATGCGTTGGTTAATGCTGTCATAAAATTTCAAAGTTTAAGATAAGTTATGAATTGCATATTTGTAACCTAAATTAACACACCAAATAAATCCGACTTTTGCGCCGACTTTAGCAACTGCATCATATCAAACTACCGACTTTCACCGACTGACAAACACAGGTGCGATCGCTTAGGCTATTGGGCGTAGAGTTAAAAGTATAAAAAACATGGTGAATACTACCACCCCATTAGCAGAAGACTTGGCAGGCCAAAGCTATACCAGTCCTAGCTACTGGCAAATACAGCAGCGTCTACGCTCACTGATAGATAATTATGTAGCTACCGAAAAACTACAAGAACGCTTAGAAGATTTACCTACGCAATTTACCAATCATCAAGTCCGCCCTTGGAAACATATTGATTGGCAAGCCATCAACCGTAATCAAATTATCGGCGTAGATCCAGAAGTATTTTTATCCATCTTAATAGGTGCATTAGATACAGAAGCCCCGATTCGCGGCTACACCCAAACCAGTCGCCAGTATTTAGAACAATTACATCCCCATATGGCGCGCGTAGTCGGTGGAACAGTCGGTGAAGATGGCGAACTCAAAGAAATCGGCCTATGGGAGAAAGAAGAACGTCAACACACCCCCGCCTTACTCAAAGTTTACACTCAACTCACAGGCGAAAAAATCATCCCCAAACTCCGCACAGTTAGGGGCTACCTACCCACAGATGACCCCCAAGAAGACCTATATCGCCACGGTTTACACCGCGTCGCCACGGAATACGGTGCAACCTGTCTTTACCTGTGGATGATGGCACACACCACAGGCGCACTCCAAGACGTTTTAGAAGAACTCACCAAAGACGAAGTTAACCACATGACCAAATTTTGGGGTTTTGGAGTTTGGGCGTATCCTGACACCGGACTCATCCGCATTACCAGAACCTTAATTAAAACCCGTTCCCAAAACTATGAGCGCAATAACCTGATGCGTACCCTGCGCCGCATGATGAATACCCTCAATTGGAAAGGCTGGACACTCACCAACAAAGCCACCCTCCTGTTCACCTTTACCTACACCATGCACCACCTTTGGAAATGGCACAACACTCTAACACCCCAATACCTACAAAACCTCTTTGAATAACTCTTTGCGTCTCTGCGCCTCTGCGTGAACTTTAAATAAATCCTCTGATTAACACCATGAATTTACCCTTAGAATTAGACCCCCAAAAACTCCCCCAACACATAGCCATCATCATGGATGGTAATGGTAGATGGGCAAATAGCCGAGGACTACCCCGCATAGCCGGACATCGCCAAGGTGCAAGAACCCTCAAAGAAATCTTACGCTGTTGCAAAGACTGGGGAATTAAAGCCCTCACCGCCTACGCCTTCTCCACCGAAAATTGGCAACGTCCCATAGAAGAAGTAGACTTTTTGATGCTCTTATTTGAGCGATTACTGCGTCGCGAATTAGCCGAAATGCACCGAGAAGGAGTGAGAATTTCTTTCATTGGTGATTTGTCACCCTTACCCCCATCTCTGCACACAGAAATCACAAATTCAATGGCAGAGACAGCAAAGAATCAAGAAATTCACTTTACTCTTGCCGTCAATTACGGTAGTCGTAACGAAATTACTAGAGCCTGTCTTCAAATAGCGGAACTTGTAGAACAGGGTAAACTCAACGCAGCCGACATTAATGAAAATTTAGTAGAACAACATCTGTACACGGCAAATACTCCCGCACCAGATTTGCTAATTCGCACTAGTGGAGAGATGCGGTTGAGTAATTTTCTCTTGTGGCAAATGGCGTATACAGAAATGTATTTTACTGATATTTTTTGGCCTGATTTTAATCGAGAAGCACTGTATAAAGCTTTACTCAGTTATCAACAACGCGATCGCCGTTTTGGTAAAGTTAAACCCTTACTCTCAGCTTAACTTTTTCAATCATCAAAAAAACAAGGCTCAACAACCAATCCCGAAACTGATAACTTAACAGGAGAAACTATGCAAACTATACTTTTAAGCAGCGAAGAAGTTGGTAAACGTGCCAGAGAATTATATGAAAATAATATCCGTCAGCAAGTAGAAACAGAAGAAAACATCGGTAAAATGGTGATTATTGATATAGAAACTGGTGAATATGCAGTTGATAAAACAGGTATAGAATCAGCGAATTATTTACGCAAAAAGAACCCATTAGCTCGACTGTTTGGTATTCGCATTGGTTATAAAGTCGCAGCTTCTTTTAATGGTGACATGGAGCGTGACTATCAGTGGTTTAATGGCTGATCATCAACCTATACCTAAAGAAGTTTTCTAGTGTTGATCCTGAAATCGTAGCGATCGCTCCCATTCTCCACAGGTGTAAAATAACTATGAGTGGCTAAGAAGCGATCGCAGTAACATAAATTAGAAGTTGAAACCTACGCCCAACAACAAACCGACATCAGTTTCATCAACAAAAGCTGCATTTACAGCACCCGTGAGGGTAAAACGATTTCCCAAGGGAACATCTACACCACCAGTTAACAGCAACCCAATATCAGTATCATTGCTAGCTTCAATAGCCACACCAGCACCAACATAAGGGGATACAGAAAACTGCTGTACAACACCAGGTTCTACCTCACGGGGCGCAAAATCATAAGTCAAGGGTACGAGAAATACGGTATCGTCCCCAAACACTACCGATGGACGCACTGATACAGTCCGAGTTAGACCGATTTTACTGATAGCCGCAAAGTTACTTTCACTCAACGCTGTATCACCGCCTAAGCCGATATTACCCGCTACACCAACATAACTAGAACCGCCACGGGTAGCCCTTCCTGGTGTGACATCAGGGGTTTGTGCTTGATTATTGGGTGGTTGTGGCTGTTGACTAGTCAGATTTGGTGGAATCAGAACTTGGTTAATGGGATAGATGACTCCGTTACTCGCTTGAATATTGGGCTGAATCACTCGCGCTTCATTGACTGCGATTTGATTATTTGCACTATCAACTCGAATATTCACGGGTGAATTTTCCACGGTTTTTAATTCCCCAGATGAGAGTTGATTCGCCGTCACCTGTCCAGGAACTACGTGATAGCGCAATATCTGCACCAATAATTCTTTATTTTGGGGTTGTTGTAACTGTTCTAAAGTCCCAGCCGGTAAAGCTGCAAAGGCCTCGTTAGTAGGTGCAAACACTGTATAAGGGCCTGGCTGTTGCAAGATATCTGTTAAACCTGCTGTCTTGAGTAAAGAAGTTAAGGTGCTAAAGGAATTACTAGACGCAGCTACAGAAACGATGTCATTCCCTGTTTGAGTATTACCAGTTCCCTGGCTGACTACTACATAGTTAGAAGCTGCAACATTTGTAGCTAGAGGTTGCAACTGTCCCTGACGCACTAAAGCTTGATACAACAGTGCGGCTGCTTCTGCACGGGTGAGAGACTGTTGGGGATTAAGTTGTCGAACATCGGGATAGTTCACTACCATGTTGGCTTGTGTTGCTGCCGCTACACCATTTACAGCATAATTAGGGATAGCAGAAGCATCTGCATAGTAGGTAGCTACCACATCTGATGCAGAGTTGCTATTTTGTAAGCCTAAACCACTAGCTAAAGCTGCGATCGCCTGTACTCTAGGAATCTGTTGATTAGGTAAAAACACATCCCCTGGGTAGCCAGCCATAAATCCAGTTTCGTAAGCCTCTCTAATTGCAGCATTCGCCCAGTAATTGGACGGAACATCTGTAAATCCGCTTGCACTTAATTGTCTGACTGGTTGTTGGTTAAAGGCTTTCTGAATCATGGTGGCGAATTCCGCCCGACTCACCGATTGGTTCGGCTTAAATGTGCCATCAGGAAAACCTGCAATAATATTTCTTTCCGCTAAAGCTTGAATAAATGGACTCGCCCAAGAATCTGCACCAACATCACTAAATCTGGGAGCTACAGTTGTTGAAGGAACAGTATCTTGAGCTAAAGCGACTGTAGAAATCATCACAGGAGAAATTGTTGCAGCTGCTACTCCTAAAGCTAGCAATTTCATACTGAATGATGACCAAGATAAGAGATGATTCACAGATGTATCCTCCAGAAAAATTAATTTCTCTCTAAGTTGATGTATGGTTTTTAGGAAAATATTTCAGGGTAACTCAATCAAAAAATATCTATTTGATGATAAAGATATGTTTGAAATTAGCTTTTAAATCAATCATGATCCCTAGCTAAACACCCTTAATTAAACTCACAATTTAAGACAAAAATAATTTAGATGCTTCTTCATCAGATCATTGGTTTAAATGCCTTTTGGTTAATGAAAACACTGCTAAAACACTGTGATTGAGATGAAAACAGTGTTTTGTATCAAAGTAATTTATCTTTGATAACTCTCATTTTTCACTGATGAGTCCTAATCAACAACTAGCTAAAGGTGAAAATGCGTGGTAAACACTTTCATCCTTTAGATAGTTGATCACATCTATCTAAGATTAATTAGTAGTAAGACATTCCCAGATTTTATCCAGCACTAGATATGACAAAAATCATTTTTTATTCTCTATTGAAATATTAAATGTCTCCACCTCATTAGGGCTTAAATCTTAGTATCTTGGGAAAATGAAGTAACTTTTAACACATCAAGGGTATCAATTAACACATAAAAATATATTTTTTCGATGAAAATTAACTAAAGTAAAAAAACAAATATTTTATTTATGTCATTAGCCATATATAACTTTGGTTGCTATATTGTATGAAATAATCACTATCCTGGTGAAAATGGGGAAAACTGTGCGTAATGATTTGCAAGGCTTAGAGATTAGTCAAAAGGAACTGCAAAAGTTAACTAATTTGCCTGTAAAGGATGAACTGCTCATCATCATTAATCCCTTAAAAGAGATAGGTAAAACTATTGTACAAAAAATTAAAGGTTCGGAAGGAGCTACAGTCCTTTTTATCAGCTTTTCTATCGCCGTCCTGACTTATTTAATACTAGATGTTTTAATTAAGCTATTTGCTAATTGGATTAGTATTCCAGCGTGGATGTTATTAATAATACTATGTTTTTTGGGCGGAGGAATTACACAATGTAGTTTATACTACTGGTGGCAGAAAAGACTCAAAACCCTCAAAGGGAGTATGACCCATTCGCTCCAAATTCTTTTAAATGATGTTGATAGATATAATGCTGTAATTAAAGCTATAGATATTAACGATCAAATAGAAGATGCAGGTAATCCAGAAGTGAATATCAAAGAAAGAGCAAAAGTAATTGCTGCTTTGAAACTCACAAGAGATGATTTAGTCAGAGCCTTAAAAACAGAAAGAATCTTGCGAGAAAATAAAAACTTTATTCTGGGTAATACAGAATTATTTGTGAATAATTTAGCAACTTTAGCCGCGATGCAAGTTACAGAACAAGCAACTGAGCATGGCAAATTATTAAATGAAGCATTACAGATTGCTTTAGATGTGCAGCAGGAAATGAAAAGTTTACAAAGTCAGTCAAATACATAAAAATCAAGAGACGTTGCATTGCAACGCCTCTATCTATATTCACTATCTATATTCAACAGTGGTGAATCAGCTTAGGCTGATTTATCCCAGCCTCGGAAATTCCTTACTAGTTCACTAAATGTCAAATCTAAAAAGCCATTTTTGAATACAAACTGACTATCATATCCACCGTTTGTACCCCAAGGGTTAAAAAGCCTAAATTTCTGTGTAGAGGAATCATACCCTACTAAAACATATGCGTGCTGAGATACGATATTGTTAGCAACTCCTGTTGTCTTAGAGCTAAAAGTAATCATTTTTCCTTGGTTGAAACCAGTAACAATGGCATTCATATCATAACTGTCTAGACTATCATATTGGGTGATTAAACCTGTAATGTCAGTCATAGCGTAGCCAGTATACCCACCATTAATTGCTTGATATGAATTGCGCCTATCTTGACTACCAGGCCCCATTGTCCATCCTGATTCATTAATTTGAGCATAAGCTTTTTCTGCTAGAGCTACCCATAACTCATTGTTAGGATTATCGTATTTTGCTCCGAATTTTGCGTAAGCTATAGTTCCATCGGATAAAGTCCCTAAAAATTTGTCAACGGTGACAAAATCGGCAACACCTTTGTTATAAAAACGCACTGTGAAAGTGTTATCGCCATTATCAATGAACATACTTTGAATAACATTAGGTGTGCGTAATGCGGTAGCAGCTAAACCAGCCAGAAAATAGCAATCACCCAATACACCTTGATTCACATCTTCATAACTAATGCCATTTTGGAAGAGACTACCTTTGACTTCTCTATAGGTTAAACTAGTAGATGTTAATTGTGGGCGATCGCTGCCAAAAAACCATTTACTCAATAACCTTTCTAATTGCGTTGCACTACTACCTGAAAATAAATTACCAATCCCAGACGTGATATTAGCTACATCACCAATCACAACTTTATTCGATAAGACTCTTACATGGTCTTGCATCGTAAAAAGGCTAGCATTACTAAGAATCACTTTTAAATCAGATAATTCATTGCTATCAACTACACTATTATCTTTTGCATCTCTCAAGATATTTATCATATCTTGACGGCTCAAATTACCATCTATAGATAAATTTCGAGCGATGTTAATGATTTGTTGATCTTTTAAGTTTTGGGTAAACCAATCAATAACTGTGAATATTTTCTCCACAACTGGACTAATATTATTAGCCTTATCGACTGCAAAAGCGCGGAGAGTATAGTTACCCGCTACCAAATTCAAACCAGATAAAGATAAACTGTGTGTGAAACTTCCCCATGCAGTATTAGAACTATTCACCACAATACGGGTGATATCATTCGCTACAGCATTAATTAATTTACCATTCTGGAAGATTTGCAAATCGATGCCAGAAATATCACTAGCACCGTTACTATCAAACACTTGACCACTACTAATATTGAGTGTACCTGTTGTAGTAATGTTAGGATTATCAATGTTAAATGAGAGTGAATTGGGTGCAATATTTGGAGGAGTAACTGTAAATTGCTTTTCCACAACTGGACTAATATTATTAGCCTTATCGACTGCAAAAGCGCGGAGAGTATAGTTACCCGCTACCAAATTCAAACCAGATAAAGATAAACTGTGTGTGAAACTTCCCCATGCAGTATTAGAACTATTCACCACAATACGGGTGATATCATTCGCTACAGCATTAATTAATTTACCATTCTGGAAGATTTGCAAATCGATGCCAGAAATATCACTAGCACCGTTACTATCGAATACTTGACCACTACTAATATTGAGTGTGCCTGTTGTAGTAATGTTAGGATTATCGATGTTAAATGAGAGTGAATTGGGTGCAATATTTGGAGGGTTAACTGTAAATTGCTTCTCCACAACTGCGCTAGTATTATTACCTTTATCCAGTGCGATCGCCCAAAGGCTATAATTACCTGGTTGCAGATTTAGACTAGCAAGTGATACATCATAAGTAAACCCACTCCAACGGGAATCAGAACTACTGGGAGTGAATTTGATGGCATCACTAATTTCAATAAACGCACCATTACTTTGTTTAATACGAAAGTCAACTGCACTTAAATCAGAAAAACCATCTGCATCATAAACAGCACCACCATTGATGCTTAAATTATCTGTAGGTTTTAGATTAGAATTATTCAGATTAAATTGTAATTGCGTCGGTAGAGCATTGGCTGTCAAACTAAGGTTGTAGTTTGTACCGCTAAAAGCAGAACCTATTCCTGGAAAAACCCGAACAAAATAATTTCCCGCATCTAAGGTAGTTCTGATTGCTTCATTAGCAATTCCTGATATATTGCCACTAGCAATAATTTCGCTAGAGCTATCAACAACACTATTTAAGTTAACATCGCGAATAATTTGGACATCTGCATTTGTATTTAAACCACCGAGATTGAGGTTGAAACTACTACGACTACTTAGACTAAAACTGTAAAAATCATTTAAATCAGTCCCACCGACAAAATCAGAAAATGTCTGTGTTGTAGCTGTCGGGTTGATTCGTCTTGCATTAGCCAACGTATTACCAGCATTATCGAGTGGCATATGTATTCCTAATTACTGTGATTTAAAACGACAAATCCTGTAAATAAGGCTTTCCATAAAGACTTATATTTAAATACTGGTATTTTTTATGCCTAATGCTCCACTGTAAGATTGCTGCTTTTTTTATTGAAAAACAGGTGAAGTTACAAGCTTTTTTTATGAAGAAATCAAAGTTACTGAGTTTTTTCTGACCGACTCTGGTGAAGCTGATGTCTAATAATCAGTTCAGGGTCTAACATAAATTAAGTGTGATTAGAGCGATCGCCTACAGGCATGGATTGGAAAGAAATTAGAGGAAACTGGGTATTGATTCCCCCAAACCCCGTGGGTATCATTCATTTCTTGGGAGGTGCATTTGTAGCTACCGCACCTCACCTCACTTATCGATGGCTACTAGAACAAATAGCAGCTAAAGGATATGTGATTATCGCTACACCTTTTGTTAACACTTTAGATCATATTGCGATCGCCAAAACTGTACTACTCAATTTTGATCGCACCCTAGAAAGATTGCATGACTCTGGCGCACTCCGCAAAGCTTACCTCCCCACCTATGGACTCGGACATAGTATGGGTTGTAAGCTTCATTTGCTCGTTGGTAGTCTATTTCCCGTCGAACGCGCAGGCAATATTTTAATATCTTTCAATAACTACGCCGCCAAAGACGCGATTCCCCTTGTGGAGCAGTTTAATTCAGCGTTGACAATTGAATTTACCCCCTCACCCTCAGAAACCAACAAAATAGTCCAGGAAGGCTATAAAATCCGCCGTAATTTACTCATTAAATTTCAGAATGATAACCTTGACCAATCTACTATTTTAACCAAAATCTTAAAGGCGCGTTTTCCTGAGATGGTGACAGCGCAAATCCTCCCAGGAAATCACACCACACCACTAGGCCAAGACATCAAATGGCAAACCGGCTCATCCTTCACCCCTTTAGACGCTCTAGGACAGTGGTTTCGACAAGAAGTATATCGTGACCTCAACCAGTTAAAGAACTCCCTGCTGTTGTGGTTGAATCCCCTTTCGCCACCGTAGGGATTGGGCAGGGGGCAGGGGGCAGGGGGCAGGGGGCAGGGGGCAGGGAGATAAACTAATGACTAATGACTAATGACTAATGACTATTGACTAATGACTATTGACCAAATTTGATTCAAGCGATGGATAATTAGATATGGTGAGTATTATTTTTCTATAGATAATACTTATCCACATATAGGATTCCTATTTGATTTTTGAAAAGAACTCAGTACACTTTAATTCCTTCTTACCTGTTCCCTGTTCCCTGTTCCCTGTTCCCTTCCTACGCAAATGATTTCAGGAATCAAAGCGGATTCCTATATTAATCTTGACAATATTTTTAATTTCTATTGGTAATAACTAACTATTAATAACCTTGTCCATAACCACCGATGTTCAAAATACTTGTCATTGATGATGATCTATCTATCCAGATACTACTTAAAAGAATCTTACAAAAACAGGGTTATGAGGTAGTTGCTGTTAATAATGGTGAAGAAGGAATCGCTCAAGCTGTGGCTCATCATCCAGCTTTAATTATTTGTGATTGGATTATGCCAGGCTTGAATGGACTAGAAGTTTGTCATCGCATCAAAAATGACCCTAATCTATCAACTACCTTCTTTATTTTACTAACATCTCTAGATTCGGTAGCCGATCGCGTCAAAGGTTTAGATGCTGGTGCTGATGACTTTATCACTAAACCGATTGAACAACACGAATTGAAAGCCAGAGTCAGAGCAGGTTTGAGACTACATCAAGCAAGTCGAGATTTGCAAACTCAAAAACTGCTTTTAGAAGAACAACTGACAGAAGCGGCTGAATATGTGCGATCGCTGCTTCCAGAACCGATGAGTCAACCTTTCACCATCAACTCTCGATTTATTCCCTCTCGTCAACTAGGTGGCGACTGTTTTGATTACTACTGGCTAGATAATGAGGCATCGCTATTTATCTTACTAGACACAGCAGGCCACGGACTCAAAGCCACATCCCTTCTATTTCTGTCCTCAATCTTTACGTTCACGCGCTCTTAAAGGACTCAATTACTATCAACCTAGTGATGTCCTCAAAGCTTTAAATGAAACATTTCAAATGAATTATCAAAATGATAAATACTTTACTATTTGGTATGG
>NZ_PJIZ01000109.1 GCF_021596505.1 Nostoc sp. CMAA1605
CCAATGCCACCACTTGCGGTTATGGTTAACACCTCTCCACAACAACCAACTTCTTCAGCTACCCCTGATTATATTCCTCCTCTTGAGAGTGGCGATCGCTTGGTTCGTCCTGAATTTGGAGCGGCGTTACAGTGCTATGCCGAATCTGAAAAAAGCTGAGTTAATTGAAGGAATCGTTTACGTGGCTTCCCCTCTGCGCTTTGAACCCCACGCCGAACCCCACGGCAATTTAATGATCTGGCTGGGAAATTACAAAGTGGCTACACCTGGTGTTCGACTAGGTGATAACCCGACTGTAAGACTAATTTAGATAATGAACCCCAGCCGGATGCTATTTTGATCATTGATACTGCTTGTGGCGGACGTTCTTATATTGGCGTGGATGGTTATGTGGAAGGCGCGCCGGAATTAGTGGCGGAAGTCGCTGCTAGTAGTGCAACTAAAGATTTATACGATAAAAAACGTGCCTATCGTCGCAATGGTATTCAGGAATATATTGTTTGGCAAGTTTTTGAAAGCACTGTGAGTTGGTTCAGCTTGCAAGATGGTGAATATGTGGAGTTAACACCAAATGCAGATGGTATCATTCAAAGTCAAGTCTTTCCAGGATTGTGGCTGGATGTCTCTGCATTAGTAACAGGTAATATGCAGCAAGTATTGGGGGTGTTGCAAACAGGGTTAAATTCAGGGGAACATCAAAAGTTTGTTGCAGAGTTACACAAATTTGCTACAGGCGATCGCTTTTCAGGGAATGGGGAATAGGGGACTAGGGACTAGGGATTGGGGAAAATACTGGACGGAGATTTATACCCCGCCCAACATAATCTTCAATGTCAAAACTTAACATTACAAAGATATTTCTTTTTTTGAGTTATTCACAGATGACTTTTTCTTGCCGTAACCTACAGCAGCAACACCAGCTAAGAACATCGCACCCACCATTCCAGGTTCAGGTACAGATGTAGGAGTAGAACCCACTTTAATTTGATAAGCTAAGGCTGAATTTCTGGGTACAGCATCCGTCCAACTCATCAACACTTGACCTGTGAGGGTAAAAGGCTGAGATATATCGCTGATTTGCAGATAGTCTATATCTCTTCCCGTTCCGCTTACAGAAGAAAGTACAGTATCACCAATTGCTGTGCCATCAAAGACTAAGTTACTCAGTTCTATAAAACTATTATCAGCTGCACGAGTACGGATAAAAATGCTATTAGCTGCACCAGTAAAACTAGTAGTGCTGAGTAGTTGTCCGTCCACGATATAGTTTACCTGACTACCAGTGTATTCTAAGGAAAAATTCACTGGTGTACCATTACCCCATACACGTTGACCTGATACCACTGGTATACCGCCAATCAAATTACTACCACTAGGTATCAAGGGTGTGTTAAGACCTAATTCTCTTTCCGCAGAACTTAAGCTATTGTTCCCAATGCGGCCTTCAGCCACAAATAATTCCGTAAAGTCACCGTTAAACTGCAGATCCTCAAACTCTGCATCCGTAAAACCTGCTCTATTAACAAGTGTGAAAGCCTGTGCTGCGTTAGTTGTCAGCAATAAACTAATAGTAGTTAATCCTAAAGCTGTCAGGAATTTGCTTTTGGAGCTAAATAGTTTTGACGATAACATTGTTTTTTGATTGTTGATGGTTAGTTAGTATGTGCTTAAACAGTGGAAACTCTTTAAACCTATGTAGCAGAATTTGCTTCTATCTTTATTTATTAGGTTAGTGCTTGAATGGTGTTTTGTCTAGAAAATGTGTGCATCTTTACCAAATTTTCGATTATTACTGTTAAAGTATTGATTTTTATGTGCAGAATACTTAAATAATAGTTAACATTTATGATAGAAATTTTAGTGTAATCAGAGATAATTCTTGCTCAAAAACCAAGTAGGAATCCGATAAGTAGAATAGGGGCAATAATGAAAGGTTTGTAATGAGAACTTTAGTTTTCTCTGTGAGATGCTCCACGAACAAAGAAGGACTAAAGTCCTTACTACGAACTTAATTCTGGTATTTTGACATTACTTAATATAGTTTGTTTTTCCAGTTGTTCTACTCACATCTGATACAAAACATTGAAATTGACATCCACTCCCGCTAACCTTGCGGTGTAGCGGGAGATTCCCAAGACTCACGACTTAGGTTTCTGTTTCTTTCCATTACTGGATTTTCGCAACTGCCCTTTAGACTTATGCCCATCAGGTCTTATGTTCGCTCCACAGACTGTAACAGTGTGTCCCACCGCCAAAATATTTTTCGCGGCGTTGATATCTCGGTCGTGGTGTGTTCCGCAGTTGGGACAGTCCCACTCTCTGATATTCAACGGCAGCTTATCAATAATATGTCCGCAGTTGCCACAGCGTTTAGAGCTAGGAAACCATCGGTCAATTTTTACCAAGTTTCGACCATACCATTTGGCTTTGTATTCCAGTTGTCTCACCAACTCCGACCATGCAGCATCACTGATAGCACGGGCAAGCTTAGGATTTTTGACCATGTTCTTAACTGCCAAATCCTCAACTACTATCGTTTGGTTTTCACGAATCAATCGAGTTGTCAGTTTATGCAGATGGTCTTTTCTGGAGTCAGAGATTTTAGCTTGAAGACGAGCAACTTTGAGCCTTGCTTTGTCTCTGTTACGCGAGGACTTCTGTTTGCGACTCAAAGACTTTTGCGCCTTCCTCAGCCTTTGATAGTGCTTGTCAAACGCTTTGGGGTTAGCAATCTTTTCACCCGTACTCAGGGTAACGAGACTGCTAATACCAACATCCAAACCAACAGCACTATCAACTGGTTGCATGGTTTGGTCGGTTGGATCATCAATCCGCAAGCTAACAAACCAGCGTCCAGAAGGTTCAAGTTTCACGGTGATGGTACTGGGTTCACACCCCTTGGGCAGTTGCCTAGACCATTTAATGGGCAATGGTTCAGAACATTTAGCCAAGTAGACTTGTCCATCTTTCCACCTGAAAGCAGACTTGGTAAACTCTGCGCTGCCACCACTACGTTTCTTTTTGAAGTTGGGGTATTTAGCCCTACCTGCAAAGAAATTGGTGAAAGCAGTTTGCAGATGCCTCAAACCTTGTTGCAGTGGTACACAGCTAACCTCATTCAAAAACTGGAGGTCATCGAGTTTTTTCCACTGCGTCAACATAGCAGAAGTTTGAACGTAGTCAACTCGTTCTTGCTTCTCGTACCAAGCTTCGGTTCTCGCTGCCAAAGCCTTGTTAAAAACCAACCGCACACAACCAATTGTCCGGCGCAATATTTGTTCTTGCTCGGCAGTTGGATAAAATCGGTAGCGGTAGGCTTTTTCCATACCTCACATTTTATCATAAAATCTGTGAAATACTTACAACCCGCTATGTACCAGAGTTTAACTACTCACTCGCGGTCACTGAGCTTCGTCGAAGTGTCGCTCACCCCATCGTCTGTTACTGCTACGCAGCAACTCGACTCAGGGGTGAAGCTCCTCGCTCGTCCCCATTCCTCTCACCGCCAAGCTGACGCTGTGGCGGGAGTCTCCTGGGGGTGTTAGATGAACTTAATTATGAAAGAATGCTTTGCACCACTGTTAGGGCAAGCACAAGCTGTAGAATTACTGACTCAGGCTGTAAAACAGAATCGAGTAGCACCAGCTTATATGTTCGCGGGTGCGGATGGTGTGGGACGAAGTTTAGCGGCGCGGTGCTTCATTGAATTATTATTTGCTAATGCTGTCCAAGCTGAATCTCTGTCATCCTTACAGCAACGCTTACGTCAAGGGAATCATCCCGATGTCTTTTGGGTACAGCCGACTTACCAATATCAAGGACAACGCCTCACCGCCGCAGAAGCTGCTGAAAAAAAACTTAAACGCAAAGCACCACCTGTAATTAGGCTAGAACAAATTCGAGAAATTACTGAATTTCTCGGTCGTCCTTCTTTGGAAGCCCCCAGAAATATAGTAGTCTTGGAAGAAGCCCAAACGATGGCGGAAGCAGCAGCTAATGCGCTACTCAAGACTTTGGAAGAACCAGGAAACGCAACGATAATTTTAATTACGCCTGCACCAGAATCTTTGTTACCAACTTTAGTATCACGCTGTCAGCGCATCGCTTTTTCTCGCCTAGATACAGCGTCTTTGACTCAAGTGTTGACAAAGACGGGGCATGAGGAAATATTACAGTATCCTGCGATTTTGAGCATAGCAGCAGGTAGTCCAGGGAGTGCGATCGCAGCTTACGAGCAGTTACAAGCCATTCCTTCAGACTTACTTGCCAATTTACTGAAAGTACCCACATCCTACCGCCAAGCTTTAGAACTAGCTAAACAAATTGACAAGGAATTAGATACAGAAACGCAACTTTGGTTAGTTGATTATCTCCAGCAGTCATACTGGCAACAATGGCATCAACCAACCATCATGAATCAATTAGAACAAACACGTAAATATTTACTCGCTTACACCCAACCCCGTCTAGTGTGGGAATGTACATTATTATTCTGCTTCCAAACTCTGAATCCTCAAAATTAAAACAATTCGCAATTCGCAATTCGCAATTACGTTTTGTGACGGGGATTTAAACCCCGACACAAAACACGCTGCTTATAGAAGCAGGGGACTTAAACCCCCAAAGTTTTTTAAAGGGACTTGCAGATCCTAAGCAGAATGAATTACGGGTAGGAGGTAATTTGTCAAAGTAAAGGCATCTACTCCTAATTCTGTGCGTTCTTTAGCTGCTAAAATTCCTGCTTGGGCGTGCCACCATGCGGCTGTAGCAACAATATCTTCTGTGGGCAATTCTTTAGTAATAGCTTGGGCTAATAATCCCCCCATTAACCCTGTTAAGACATCTCCGCTACCACCACGGGCTAAAGCTGGGGTACTTTCAGGATTAATCCAGACGATACCTTGGGGATTGGATATTGCTGTTCTGGCACCTTTTAATAATACTACTGCCCCGCTTTGGGTGGCGGCTTCCTGCACAGCAGCTATTCTGTCTTGTTTAGCATCCGGTAAATGGGGAAACAAACGTTGAAATTCGCCTGTGTGGGGTGTGAGGATGGTTGCACCTTGGCGTTTTTGTAAGGTGGGGATGGGATTTAGCCCTGCTAAGATATTCAAAGCGTCGGCATCCAATATTAGAGGGCGATCGCATTGCATCACTTCCTCGACAATGGGAGTAGCATCTGTAGTTAATCCAGGGCCACAAGCGATCGCACTAAAGGAATTTAAATTTGTCTTCTCTGGTAATTGTAACTGAGCGATCGCCCCACTTTCCGTCTCTGGGCAACCAACAATCAACGCTTCCGGCAAATGAGACACCAAAAGTGGCTTGAGAGATTCCGGTACAGCCACAGACAGCATCCCCACACCACTCGCCCTAGCACCCAAAGCCGTTAAAATTGCACCCCCTGCGTAACGCCGCGAACCGCAAATTAATAGTAGATGTCCTTCTTTATATTTATGCGTGACTAGGGGACGGGGTAGAGGTAGGGTAGAAACTGCGGTGGTTTTTGTAATGCGTTTAATTTTTTGGGTGTCTCCTAAAACCGCTTGCACATCAGCCAAAGGAATATCAAAATCAATCAACTCCGCTTTCCCCACATATTCCAAAGCCTGATCCTGTAATAAACCCAACTTCCACAAACCCAAACACAGGGTATAGGTTGCACGAATAGCCGTCCCCAATACTTCACCTGTATCAGTGTGCAAACCGGAAGGCACATCAATGCTAATAATGGGTTTATCGCAGTCATTGAAATGATTAATAGCCGAAGCAATGGAATCAGTAATGGTCTTTTCTAAACCAAAACCAAACAACCCATCAACTAACAAATCACATTCAGGTAATTGTTCAATCTCCTGATAACAAGGGATACCCAAACTTTGAGCATATTGCAAATGCTGTGAGGTTAATTCCTTAAACTTAGAGAAAGGTGCATAAATCCAAATATTTAGCCCTTGAAAATGTAACTCACGGGCTACAACCAACGCATCACCCCCATTATGTCCAGGGCCGACAAGGATACCAATGCGGGGACTGGGGTAAATATCCTGAACACGCCTAGCAATAAGTCCCGCCACCTTTTCCATCAAAGCAGCAACAGGCATTCCGGCGGCAAATATCTGCCCTTCAATGTCCCGCATTTGGGCAGCAGTGACAACGACTTGGGAAATTTGTTCTTTTCGAGTCAGCACTTCACCTTACCGTAATTGATTAGCTAGCACATACCAATAATCTATAGCGCAAGGACTAAACAAATTAATTAGTGTATTCTCAGCATTTCATTACCACCACGCTGCAACTCATACTCAACTTGGTGAATTTCACATTGGTATCCTTGCTGTTCTAGCTGCTCAACTATAGATTGCAGATGGGGCGATCGCTGTAACATTAAAGTTAATAATGGGAAAATCCTCACTTCTTTGCAGACTCGCAGCATTTCCCGAATAGATTCCAAATGAAAGTTCCCATCAAAATGGTCAGAATATAAAAATAGAAAATGAGAACTCAAACCCAAGTCAAATGCACCATCTTGGTATTTTAATTTGGGTAACTCACCCACCTCATATCTACCCTCATCTTTGCCAAGTTCAAAATCTGCACAAAAAAGTTGCGTGACTTGTTCGCGATTTTTCCTCAAACCATCGGGTGATTTATGATACGTCCACACCCAATCATCAGGAGTTCGTTCCACTTGTGCAATCACATTGTCAACGACTTGAGCAAAGCGATCGCGAATTTGCGCCGATGTAAAAATATAAAGTGGATCAATAGACTTGATGCGATATCCCTGTCTTGTACCTTCAGCATTGAAGCTAGCCGGGCCATCGGCTACACTCAAAATTGATTTTTGTAAATCAGCATCCGTCAAGTTAAACATCTTGACATATTCATCCAGCGACCTCCCAAAAGGAACGACATTTTCTAACTGCATTACCATTAACTGTGATCCTCAAAGCCAAAAATTTTTCAATTAACACCTTTATTGACAAATTAAAACACACTAACAATTAACATTAAACAGGATATCTAAGTCATACTAGTTATCAGCTTTCGTTTTATTTGACAATTACAACTTGACTCTAATAAGACTCAAATCTCCTACTGTCATAATAGAAAGTTAAAAAAGTACCATCATCAACTATTATTCCCAAAATAATATCTAAAGTTTCTAAAAAATAAGGACTACCAGATTCATCCTCTTTACTATTCACAGGTTCATCTAGTATAGAGATTACAATAGCAGGTTGGTTATAGTATGGAAATCTTCTGTTTTTTAGATTATCTTTCCATTTGACAATTTGTCCAACTATAAACTCCTCTTTTTCAAGAAAACTTTTGCAAGCAGATTTTAGCAAATTAACATATTCTTCATCATATTGTTTTTCTGCTTCTTCTTCGTTAGCATCACCCACACGAAGACTATTTAAAATTTCACCTATCACATCTTTTTGCTCACTCATTGCATGACATCCTCTCCGTTCAAAAATAGTAAACTATTTTAATTTATACTTGTCTTATGTTTGTTTATAAAATATTTATTATTGTCAAAGTTTTTATCTAATAAGTTCTTTTTGAAAGCAATATTAAATGTGTGGCTTGAATTAGTTAATATCCCGCTATTCTTAGCATTATAATTTTTGTTTTTATCTTTTTCAGCTAAAGAAATAATAGTCCACAGTGCGAAACTGATGTCATTTAATTTATCTATTTGACGAGATATTATGCGTTTTTCATATGCTGATTTACCTGTCGAGTAGATAGAGCTAGGAGGTAATAAATACCAGCAAGCTGGTACAACATCTAATAACCACCATTCAAATAATTCACGTCTGCCATCAGAGCCAGGAAAGATGGCGTAACCCTCTAGACAATCATCTAAAATATCTATCATTGCTGCTAGTGACTGATTAGGAGCAAGTGCTTTTATTGCATTATTATAAACATCCAAAGCTTCATATAATATCTGGAAGCTGGCCATTTTTTTTGTTGTATTCAAAAGTTGCAAGTGATTGACTGTAGCATTTTCTGCTATTGTTCTCACAGCTTCAACACTTTGCTCTTTATTATTCATCATTTCTGTGATGGTTGTTATTAACCAAACAGCTACTTGCTTAATAGTTACCTGGGGAATACAGTTATCAGGCTGATAATATTTAACTGTAGGTTCTACAACAACAGCAAGTATCAATGCCATCCAAACACAACGAAGATGACTTAATGAGGGATTATAATTCTGAAATGAAGTAAAAATATCGTCTAAAGCGTCTTCGAGAGATGCTGTTGCTTCTGGTTCATAGAGTTTTTCATAATGTTCTTGCAATACCCTGTCTAATGTTTCTTGCAGTGAGTTAGGTAAATTGCACAGTAGTAATGACTTTCTGTTTATAGAACTACTCCTTCTCGAAGTCATAACTCCTCCCTAGTCCTGTAGTAATTATGGTGGATATGGGTAGTCCCAAAAAACCTCTATCTCTATATGTGGAAACTTTTCCCTAAACTGCCTTAACACGCTGTTACAACTCTCGCATGGTTGAAACTCAGTATAAAGATAGAGTTTGCCCTCTACTTGAAGATCGTAAAACATTTCCAGGGTATGAGCAATTTCTGATAAGACCTTATACTCAGCATCAGTATCCATCAACCTACTTGTACGAGAGTCAATAGATGGCTGAAATTGCCCTCCTTCTGATTTAGGAGTAGGTATTGTGCGGATCGGACTCTTGCTACCCCCTTTGGAAGTAGCTCCAGCACAGAAAGCTACATTGTTATCAAGGTACAATTCAGCAATTACAACATTGCTTCTACCAACAGGTTTTCGTAAATACAACTCCCTAATTAAAGCCGCATTATTTCGTAAATCCTCCTTTTTCAGCTTAGGACTCATGGAGGTAAATCACTAAAGTAGTCAGATGTTTCCTAGCTAACTTGCAAATATAGACAACTGATGAAGTTTTTTAGTAAATCTAAAATCTGCAAGTTAGACATGAAACAGATGATGAAGTATGTGAAGTTATTAAGAACTACGCTCGCTCTTACTTAAACTAAAAATGGGCGTGCTAAGAAAAAGCTGGAAACTGTTTTTGCATCCACTGGTTCGCCTTCTAAAATGGCTTTTTCAAAAGCTTCTGGCGTGAAAAATACAATCTCTATATCTTCATCAGCTTCTTGCGCTGGTGGGTTTTCCAGCTTTTCTAAATCTCTGGCCAGGTAGGCGTAGATGATTTCATCGGAATAGCCTGGTGCTAGGAAAAATTCGCCTAATTTATCCCATTTTTGCGCGCTGTAACCAGTTTCTTCTTGAATTTCGCGCGTTACTGTTTCTAATGGATCTTCGTTGGGTTCTACTGTCCCGGCGGGAAATTCTAGTATCCTACCTTGAATGGCAAAGCGATATTGGCGTACAAGGATGAGTTTACCTTCCGCAGTCACAGGCACAGCTAAAGCACCGCCGGGGTGACGAATGCACTCCCATTCGCCTTCGGATTTGTTGGGTAAACGCAGGCGATTTACTTCAAAATCAAACTTGCGTCCCTTGTAAAATAAGCGTTGCTTTAATAGCTGTGGTAATTCTCTACCTAATGGCATATCTAAGATTGTGTTGTGTGTAACTACGCAAAAATAACTATGTTGGCAATGATGCCAGTGTTTTTTGCGTTGATTGAATGGTCACTTTAACTGCCCTTTAACAAATGTACATCAGAACAGTCTACTTTTTTTACAAGTTCTGCCACGGTTAATCCGGAAACTGGCTCTAGCCAGTCAGGGGCGATTTCCGCTAAAGGCACAAGGACAAAGGCTCGCTCGTGCATTCGGGGGTGGGGGATCTGGAGATTAGGTGCATTAATAATTAGATCATCGTATAGCAGTATATCTAAATCCAGCGATCGCGGCCCCCAACGTTCTTGACGCACACGCCCAAATTTTTGTTCTGTGGCTAGCAATGTGGCGATTAATTGTTGCGGAGTCATGGTGACTTGCAAAATAATACAACCATTGATGTAATCTGGTTGTGGTGGCCCTACTGCTTTAGTTCTATACCAACTGGATTGAGCTATTAACTCAATACCAGCAATTGTGACTAATTCTGCAATGGCTGCTGCTAAATTCGTCAGGGAATCACCTATATTACTACCGAGTGCGATCGCACTTTTGTGGACTAACACATTTTTCACTCAAATTTTTCTAATACTTTTGATAGTGTTTTTCTGAAGATAATTTAACTAAAACAGATGTATTAATATTTACTAAATCCAGATTTGCGCTCAGAGAATCCCAAGGGTCTGTATCCAGAGTTGCTACTTGTTTAGGGGATAAATAAGTACACCTAATATCCCTGTGCCATCTAGGATTGAATAGGATTTTACCAAGTGAACGCAAACCTTCCAGACATTAATTCTGGATGCTTAAATGATTTTCAATGGCTATAAAAAAAACATTTTTATGTAGCAATGAATTCAGTGAATTCTTTATGGGATACTATACTAACACGGATGTAGTGCGCCCACAAAAAACTATTACTTAGTATTTAGCGGACAACTACATAATTTGGCGAAGAACTTAATGTGGAGAAGCTTAGAGACTTCCAGACAATAAACTATCCAATGTTCAAGAGCAGATATTTTTATTTTCCCCCTGCTCCCTGCTCCCCTTGCAATTAACGTGATAGTAAATTTTTTGAAATTGGAAGTCCTCTACCTCCTGGTTCAAGCAATTGACCGCATTTTCAGTGACTCAAGAGAAGGAGGAACTACGCTTGTCGCCCGGTAATCAATTCAAAAACGAAGAATCGACTAATGAGCGATTACCACAAACGAAGTCAGCGAAAGTTAGACAAATATTCCACCAGATGGGTACAGCGACTGTGGGGATATTGAGAAACGTCACTGGACGCGAGCGGCCGATTTATCGGCGGGTGTGGTTTTGGGCTGGCTTGAGTCTAGGAGGTGGGATTGTCGCTTTTAGCTACTTGATTTCCACCATAGATCGTTCCTTGCCGGATAAGTCAGAACTGCAAACAGTCATCCGCGAGCAAACATTAACTATTAAGGCGGTTGATGGCAGCATCTTACAACAGCAAGGGGAAGCAACGAGAGAATCTCTCAAACTAGAACAAATACCCGGTAATCTCCAAAAAGCCTTTATTGCTATTGAGGATAGGAGATTTCAGCAACACGGTGGTGTGGATACCCAAGGGATTTTACGAGCAGTTGTGAATAATGTGCGATCGCAAAATGTTGTTGAAGGTGGTAGCACCATTACCCAACAGCTAGCGCGGATTCTCTTCCTCAAGCAAGAAAAGACAATTTGGCGCAAACTCAAAGAAGTCCGCCTCGCCCACAAACTCGAACAAGAGTTAACTAAAGACCAAATTTTAGAACGTTATTTAAATTTAGTTTACTTGGGTTCAGGGGCTTATGGTGTAGCTGATGCTTCCTGGGTGTACTTTAGTAAACCAGTAGATCAACTCACCTTACCAGAAATTGCCACCATTGCCGGACTAGCCCCCGCACCTAGTGCTTATTCCCCAGCCACCAACCCCACAGCCGCCAAGCAACGGCGGGATTTAGTCCTACAGAGGATGGCAGAGGAAGGTTTTATCACAGATGCTCAAAAACAAGCTGCCATCCAAGAACCAATTAAACTGCAAACCAGTTTACCAAAACGCCTACAGTTAGAAGCTCCGTATTTTAGCAGCTATATTTTACAAGAATTACCCAAACACGTTGCCCCCGATGTGTTAACCAAAGGGGGTTTAATTGTGGAAACAACTTTGAATCCCAAATGGCAAAAAGCCGCCGAAGCCGCCGTTACCAAAACCTTACAAAATCAAGGTAGATGGCAAAACTTTAAACAAGCCGCCTTAGTCGCTATCGATCCCCGCAACGGCGAAATTCAGGCGATGGTGGGGGGGAAAGACTTTGGCAAATACCAATTTAATCGCGTCACCCAAGCCCAACGTCAACCAGGCTCCACCTTTAAAGGCTTTGTTTACGCCACCGCGATCGCTACAGGCAAAAGCCCCTACGATACTTATGTAGATGCACCTTTTGTCATTGATGGGTACGAACCCAAAAACTATAGTGAAACTTTTCGGGGTGAGATGGATATGCGCGATGCGCTCACCCGTTCTGTGAATGTAGTCGCACTGAAAGTTTTACTAGACGTTGGTTTTGAACCAACTATCAACCTAGCCCACAACATGGGGATTAAATCCAAGCTCCTACCTCACTACTCCCTCGCCCTTGGCTCTAATGAAGTTAACTTGTTGGAATTAACTAGTGCTTATGGTACTTTTGCTACTCAAGGACTACATACAGAGCCACATGGTATTCGTCGCATCCTTGACCGCAAAGGTGCAGTTATTTGGTCAGTAGATGCTCAACCAAAACGCGTCCTTGACCCCACTAGTTCAGCCATTATGACTTGGATGTTACGCAACGTTGTGGAAGCTGGGACAGGTGCAGCAGCTCAATTAGATAATCGCCCAGTCGCAGGTAAAACAGGCACATCCGATGAAGCCCGTGATTTATGGTTTATTGGTTACATTCCTCAAGTAGTGACAGGGGTGTGGCTAGGTAACGATAATAACCGCCCCACCTATGGGAGTAGCGGTAGCGCAGCTTACACTTGGCACGAATTTATGGAAGTGGCGGTGGAGGGAATGCCGGTAGAAAAGTTTCCCGAAAGACCGAAACTAGAAGGTCGTAAAGGTAGTATCAAAGCTCAACCAATTAAGGGGAGAAAAATTTCTAACCGTCCTCTAGAAACCAGTGAAGAACAAGAACAACAGGAAACCAGACCATCGAGAAGACGCAGAAGCAGCTATCAACAAACAGATGATAACTCATCTTCCGAGTCACCCAGAAGAAAGCGGCGCAATCGTACAAGAAGAGAAACAACTGCTAGTGATACCAGCACAGTAACCCCGGTAAGAGTCCGGCGCAGAAGAACATCAGAATCAGGTGCCTCTACAACTCAAAATTCTGGAAACTCACCAGCCCCAGCGAACTCTTCAGCCCCTACACCCTCTTGGCGGGAACGACTCAGACCGAGGAATTAGGGACTATCGATACAGCATCCTAGCCCCTGCGTTACTGAGGAAAGTTGCGTGGGCGGGTTTTTCTCATTGTAGTAAGTGGAGTGGATTTAGCGTCCCTAAAAATATTCAGTAGGAATTGTTCACAAATATCTTGTAAATCCGTATCTATCCCAGTGACAATCAACATATAACGGCTGATACTAGGTTGATTAGATACCAGATTATAGGGTTCCAGGTTCTTCATCTGGGCAGCTATTTGGGGGTAGGTGCATTGCAACTAGCAAGTGTCATCTATCCCCTTAACTAATTTCTATAGGAATCCGCTTTAATTCATGAAATCATTTGCGTAGTAAGGGAACAAGAAACGGGGAACAGTGAGGCGGTGCGTTAGGCGCGAGGATAGTTATTTTGTGACCAATTATCACGGAAATAAGGGCAAAACTTTAAATACACAGAGTTAAAGTATACAGCCCTTATCGGGCTGTTTGATGAGTGAAATCAGGGAGATGCAGTTTTTAGCAACATTAAGGTATTTGTAGGTGTGTGATATTCTGTGTCTCTAGTCGTTTAGAGAACATGAGAAAAATTATCTTATATTCAGGGTTTGGTAAGGTGCGTCAGTATATGTATTAGCGTGGCGAGGCTAAATTTGTGCATTATATGGGAATGCAATTAAACACAGGAAAATAAGGATAAACGCGGATAAATAGATATAGATATTTTAATACAGCATTTAAGATTGACACGCCACTAAGGTGTGTTAGCGACAGCATAACGCACCTCCCCCTCAACACTTGGGAGATAACGACCAATGAAATTGATTTCCGAACCATCAATCCCAGTTAAAATCCAGAAAATGAAGGAAAGGGTACGATGGCAACATCCCAGCATTCAACAGAGAGGAATTGACCAAACCAGCATAGTCATAGACGATAACCAGGACGACAACCCAGAATTTTCTTTTTTAGTCATTGGGGATAGTGGGACGAAACCCCATTATGGTAGTCATCCCCAAAGACTAGTCGCCGAACTGATGCTTCAGCACAAAGATGAGTGCAGTTTTGTTTTACATACCGGCGATGTGATTTATGTAGTTGGTTCTCATGAATATTACCCAAGCAACTTTATTGAACCATACCGAGAATTTTTAGTCGGTGGAGAACAACCTAATAAGATAGGTAGCGATCGCATGGTGTTTAATCTACCGTTTTTACCAGTCCTCGGCAATCATGACTACTATGATGTCCCCTTTTTGTATCGTCTTGTGACCGGTAGTACCTTAAGACTGCGGCGAATGCTGCGTTACAAAGACTTTGAAATTGGTTGGCATGGTTCTAATCAAGGTGATGCCTATGCTAAAGCCTTTCTTGATTATCTCACCGCCCTCTCCCCAGAAGCATTACAGCGTCACCTAGACCTCCACTACACCGCCAAAACCCATACAGGTCGCTGTCTGCGTTACGTACCAGGAGAATTTACCCGTATCCCCAACCGTTACTATACTTTCCGCTACGGCGGGATAGATTTTTTCGCCCTTGACTCAAATACTTTTAATACACCTTCTCCCCTTCCCAGCACCCAAGCCGGAGACATCTACCGCCGGGAATTACAACAGCGTCGCCAAGCTATCGACAAAGAAGAAGAATTAATTCTGAACCAATGTGACCAACTTAACCCCGACAACCCCGACGACGCAGAACAACTTGATGACCTCAGTGCGAAACTAGACCAAATCAACGAAATCAAACTCGACATTGAAAAACAACTCGCCTCCCACGATACCCCTCCTACTGACTGGGAGCAATTAGACTGGTTACGCCACAGATTAATCGAATCTTGGCAAAATTCCCAAGTCCGGGGAAGAATCATCTTTTTCCACCATCCCCCCTACGTTACCGAAGCCACAAAATGGCATCAAGCCCAAACCTTAGCAGTGCGTCATCGTTTGCGTTGGGTATTGAATCAAGTAGCCGCAACTCTCGGTGATTTAGTCCAAGACCGTCCGTTAGTAGATTTAATTTTCAACGGACACGCCCACTGTTTGGAATACCTGCGTACCGTAGACACCAAACACGCCGACTCTCACCTTAACTGCATTATCTCCGGTGGTAGCGGTCGCCGTCCCCGTCGCCAGCGTACGGAAGGAAATGAGTTAATGGAAGTTTTTCATGATCAATCCAATAGTACCCTACGAAA
>NZ_PJIZ01000110.1 GCF_021596505.1 Nostoc sp. CMAA1605
GGCTTCAGCCCTGACTACAAGCGAATCATTTGGAAAAATAAATGACAATTAGCTTATCAACATACGCAGATTACACCTTAAATGCTTGAGGTGCAGACATATTGGTAGCTGTGGAACCAACCGCCGTTTTCCTCAATGACTTCTGTTGCTTAAAGTACATAGACACTTCAGCCCAGGTATATAGGAATCCGACTGGAATGTTGAAATTACTTACGTAGGAAGGGAACAGGGAAAAGGGTAAGTAGGAATAAAAATGTACTGATTTTCTTTTAGGAATCAAATATGAGTCCTATATACGCTTAAAATAATGCTAAAACGCGTTTAGTTAATATTAGACGAAAGTCTAATATATTTCTGAAAAGATGTTCTACACGGAATGATTACCTGCGTCGAAGCACCAGAAAAAACCAGACCATCGATACCAATAGTGAAGATATTAGTAGAGACGAGCGTCTACACCTACGACCAGACAGACCAGAATCATAGCAAAGATATCTAAAAGCACAGACTTTCGCAAAAATCCACTGGCGCAGGTATTCTTGAGAGCGCGATCGCCAAACTTTACAGTCTACTGAACGTCATTTAACTGGGGTTGGCAACAATCAATTAGTGGTTGAGTGCTTATTTCTCCCAAGCCAACTGAAGACAGTAAAGTTGTCCATTGTGTCAATAAATCCTGATTTTGAGGATATTTCAGGCGTAATTCTGCTAAATTCATGATGGCATCGTACCAAACACCATTTTCGGCGTAAAGTGTGACCTGTTGTTGGGGTTGTGCTTGTTTGAGTTGTGCGTTAAGTGTGGAATTTTGGTTAATTCTTTGTATCCAACCTTCTGTATAGTCTAGTTTCAAAGGTTGTTGCTGGTCGCATTGTAACCTGACTTTTAAAAACCAGTGATACATCGTTCCCATCTGTAATGATGTGACGGTAGAAGGTAGATTAACCTTAATAATTCCTGGGGATTTTGGAATTGTCAAATTAGTCCGATATAAAGTTTTATTTTTGTTATTGGTTTGTTCTTGTAAAACAAAATCAATGTTTTTCATAGACGAGACATTGTAGGGAATAAAAAAGAAGAATTGAGGATATTCCGCGTTTGTTAAACCCCAAACTTGAGTGATGGGAATAATTGTTTGCTCACCTGAGTTAAGAGTTGTTTGATAGGTGGGAACTAAGGCCGTTATGGTTTGACTATTTGCAGTGCATCCACGACTAGCAGCACCGCTTCTCGAACCTGTTGCACCCCGGTTTGGTGGTGGTGGTGGTGGAACAAATTTTAAGGATGCTAGATGATGATTAACTGGTAAAGCCTGAAGTTTTAAAGGATAGGATATATTGCTTGTAAAGCATATTCCCAAGGCTATGGTTAATTGCAGGATTTTCATAATTTGTAGTTAAGTAAAAATATATGTTTATGCTTCTTGGATAGGCTTAATTACTGTGATGAGCATGACAGCAGTAGTTCCTAAAGCGATCGCCGCAGGTACAAAAGGAATCCAACAACTATATAGTATTAATAATATCAGGCAAAAACCGTATAAACTCAGAAACATTCCCCCAACTGCCCAACCTAAATAAGTAGGTTGTCGCAGATATGCAGCAAGTAAACCGCCAATTATCGCCCAACCCCAAACCCAAATCACTTCACCCCAAATATTCCAAGTCCACAAAAGAGGCCGTCCATCTAAAGCCGCACTCAACAATTGACTTATCATCTGTGCTTGTAAAGAAACTCCGGCTATTTGCTGTGACTCACCTTTTGAGGAAGAGTAGGGCGTAAGTGAATAATCTCGAAAACTTTCGGCGGTTGTACCAATTAAAACTATTTTGTCTTGAACTGCATCAGGTGGGAGTTTACCAGTTAATACTTGTTGTAAGGTGATGCGGGGAGCGATCGCTTCTAAGTCGGGAAAGGAGCGATAATTAAGTAAAATTTGGTGTCCTAAAGCGTCAATACCTTGGTAGCCTCCGGTATGGGTTGCGATGGGTGAAAATGTGAGATGGCCTAATTGCCATGCTCCATCAGGAGTGAATTTTAACTGAATGCCTTCCTGATATAAATAGCGTAAAACCAACTGCACATTTAAAGCATAAGGTGCAGTACAGGGAGATGAGGGAGGAGGAGCTAACGCCAACAGATGACGACGCACCACATTATCGGGATCAATAGCGGTATCACTAAAACCGAGAGCATGAGGAGGAACTTCTGGCGGTGGTTTAATCCCTGGTTTGCTAGTTTGGGAATTACTCACTTGACATACTGCCACAAAGCGATCGCCATTTTTCATCCGTGCCGCCAACTTGGGATAACCTGGCTCTACAGCGTAATCTCGGTATATATCCAAACCAATTACTCGTGGTTTATACGTCTCTAATTTTTCCAACAATTTATCTAAAGCCTCATCTGACAAAGACCCACGCCGATTTGCAGATTGGGTTGGCACATCTTCTTCTGTAACTTCAATTATCAGTATTCGAGAATCTGGTTGTTCCTGGGGACGCAAACGCAGCATATAGTCAAAGGCCATTAACTCCCATGATTGCAGGAAACCAAAATACCGTACACCCATTAACAATGCTGTGGTAACTATACTTGTCAGCATCACCCCAGATAAAGCTGTCCCAAGCTTAATACCTCTCTTCGTTGGGGTTTCAGGTACGGGTGTGATTTGCTGACTATTGTGGTTGAGGTGTAATTCTCGCCACAGCAAAGGTGTAGTTGCCGGATTTTGATAAATTACAGGCAACCAAGTCGCACAGGGAAATTGCGTCTCTAACCCTTGCAAACGTTCCCGTGCTTCTCTAACTGCTATGTATAAAGATTCACCGCGAGCAAAAGCTTCTAAAAAATACTTGAGAAATTGTTGCGCCACCCTATCAGGGACGGGTTCTCGCATAACGATGATTTGGGGTATATGCAAATCTGCAAACTCCCGCGCCAAACCCAAACCATCACAGGAGTTAAAAATTGCCAAATGCAAACCTTTTTCTACGGCTTTTCGCAACCCATACTTTAATTGACTAATTGTCAGGCTTTCTGTTTGATTAAGATAAATTTTTCCTTCATGACTACTGCCATCAGTAGCACTATGTCCCGCGAAAAACAAAATCTGCCAGTCTTGTTCCCATAGCTGGTCAGTCAGGTCTTTGCTGGATGGTTCGACTAGGAAAGTAGTATTGGCGTGAGGTAATGCTGCTAAGATTTGACTATCTGTTTGGATATCAATTCCTTGACTATTGCCCAAAATTGCTAAAACTTTCACCTGTGACTGAGGCTGTGAGTTGCGGTTGACTTGTTCATAACTAGGCGCACTCAACGCAACTTCGGCTTTGGGATAGCGTTCTAAAACCTCCCACAAATGCCAAGGCAGTTTTTGCAATCTCAAATCATTGGTTTGTAGCAGTACACGGATATGGTCTTCCGGTAGGAGTCTTTCCAGCCATTTTTCCCGAATCGGGCGAAAAATAGGGGATGATAGCCAAATATTTAACTGAAATTTCAAATTATCTGCCGCTTTTTGGCAATCTTCCCTAGAAGGGTTTTGTTTTGATTGCTTAGGAATACCGATAGGACGACCAGCAAATTTCAGTTGACGATAAATAGACTGCCATTGATGGTAACAGAGGGGAATTTCTGGGTTCGGTGGGAGTTCCGCAGTAATTTCTAAAATTGGGCGGAAATCTTCATCACTAATTTGCAATGTGACAGGAAATCCCGCCTCAAAATTGCCTGTGCCTAACTTTAAAACGACTAACTTACCCAACGTCAGTACCCCAGATATGGCAATGTAACTTACTTTAGTACGAAAGGTTACACTACAATATGCACTCAATCAGTCGTCAACGTGCTGCTAACCAAGATTGCAAATCAGCAAGACTAGTAAAATCTAACAGTGCTTCGGTCAAATCTTCGAGGACAGGCAAAGGTAAACTAGAAATTAGCGATCGCGTTTCTGGAGAAATTTCACCAAATCGCTTCGTTAGCAGTCGCATAATTATATTAACTGTTGCCTCCTCACGTCCTTCCTCACGTCCTTCCTCACGTCCTTCCTCACGCCCTTCTTCTTTAATTTCTCGGTAAACGCGTGTTTCCTTGAGTGTTATCCCCAGCATTGTTTCTACCTCCAATCTACTTAATTGCTCAAACTTGTACACCATGATTGTTGTGATCATTTCTATTATGGCGCGACTCGTAGGTGATGAGACTTCCTGACTAGAAGAGGCAGGCGGGCAGGGAGCAGGGAGAGGGGGGGAGATGAGTAAATTCCCCTGCCAAAAGGGATACAAGCCCCTAAATTTATTTATGAAAAAAGAAGAAATACTGCATCCTTATGTCAAGCCCCTACATTTATGTATGGGGTTCTCACCCCTGCCCCCTGCCCCCTGCCCCCTTTCCTCTTGTTGACTGCTACCGAATCAAATCTATAGGCATCCGCATTTTCTGGGGGATTTGTCAATAATTCAAATAATAAAGTTGGAGATTGTTGAAATAGTTTGTAAAAAATTGAGTCTCGACGCATAAATAATTTAGATTTGACTTAGGAGCAACCGCACTAGCGGCGTTACCACTCGCCACGAATGAAAGAAAAGCTCTTGTTTCTTCTTCACTGTCAGCTGTCACCTATATTTCTTAGGAGCAAGCACCACTGGATATAGACAAACCACGAGGGGTAGTATTTGGTACTTGAGCTACTAAAGATACATTACCATCTTGATCGACAATCCAGCCTTGCGCCTCAACTATATTCGCTGGAGAAGATGGCAGACTTTCATAACTGACATGAGTATTTTGACCAACGTTGGGAGAATCTAAGGTTATCCATCGTGCTGTAGATACTTCACCTTGAAATGGTTCTATTGGACTGCGGGGAATTCCTCCCCTACCTGTGACAGTAAAGGAACTACGTCTGGCAGGATTACCTGGGTTACAACTAGAAACAATTTGCTTTGACGCATCCGTAAGATTACTAGGTAACTGTACCAAACCCCGACTTGGATCTATCTCAGGTGTATTAATTGTGACTGTCCCTGTTAAGCCAAACTGGGAACTAGCATCGATGTCGTTAGTATTATTTGGTGGTGTTGATGGGCGTTGTTCTAAATTAAAAATGCTCCGAGCATTAATATTAATATTGCCACCCCGCCCTTGAAAAGCATTAGCAGTGATATCGCTATTTTCATCAGGGACGGCAACTATAAAGCCACTATCAATCAAGATGTTACCACCATCTCCACCAGCCTGATTGATGCCTGCGGTAGTGGAGATTTGACTGTTGCGGCGTAATAGTAAGATTTCGTCGATTTGGAGCGTCATATTTCCGCCCTGACCTGATGTAGTTGTGGCTGAGAGAACTGCTTGATTATCTAGCAACAGGTTACGAGCTGCCAGTTCTAAATTGCCTGCATCTCCTAATCCCTGATTGTTCACACCAATTGTGGCTTGATCTCGCAGTGTTAACTTATCGGTTTCAATCCTCAAGTTTCCCGCCGTGCCGATACCTTGAGAGGCAGTAAACAAACCACTAGGAAACTGCTGACCGGACTGATCTCTAAAAAACGTCCGATTGGGAATTTGTGGAACTGTACCAGTTAGTTCAATGGAATCAGAAGCTTTGATCAACAGATTTCCACCTTTACCGCTACTAAAAGTCCCAACCCCTATTTGCGCTCCGTTTTGGACGATTAGTTGAGCAGTGTCAATTGTGATTTCGCCTGCGTCGCCCCGACCGTTAGTGATTGCAAACACAATGGTGGGTTCACCATTATCAGAGGTGCCAGTTAATTGGATCTCGGAAGCCTGGATGTTAATGTTTCCCCCCTTGCCTGTACTGTTCGGGAAAACAGCAGCTAAAGTTTGTGCGCCTTTGCTAGCAAGAAACCTTCCTGTATTGACGGTCAAAGTACCGCCGTCTCCAGAACCTTGGGTCTGCACTCTCAACCCACTGCCAAAACCCACTGCCAATACCTCTGAGGCATTGACGAGTATATTGCCTCCCCTACCCCGATTAAAAGTTGTGGCAGTTACCCTTGCCCCATCTAGTAGAATTAGGCTGCCTGTGTTCACTGTGACAGTACCACCGTTGCCAGTCCCCTGAGTCTGTGCTGTCAAACTGCTGATAAAACTACCATTTCGACCAATAACTTCTACTGACTCCCTTGCATTTACAAGCACCTCACCCCCCCTACCCGCATTGGTAGTTCTGGAACTTACCTGTCCACCATCCTGGAGTATCAACTTCCCTGTATTAATCTCCACTCTGCCTCCGTCGCCGGTACCTTGAGTCCGTGCTGCCAAGCTGCTGGCAAAACTGGCATTTTGAGCAATACCAATGCCAATAACTTCTACTGATTCCCTGGCATTGACGAGTATATTGCCTCCACGACCCTGATTCAATGTGGTGGCACTTACTTGTCCGCCATTCTGAATTATCAGCTTTCTTGTATCGATCACTACTCTGCCACCGTGGCCAATATCTTGAGTGTCTGCTGCCAAGCTGCTGATAAACCTGCCATTTTGAGCAAAGCCAATCACTTTCACGGACTCTCTAGCATTGACGAGTACATCACCCCCGTTACCTTGACCAAAAGCTGTGGCATTTACCTGTCCGCCATCCAGGAGTATCAGTTTTCCTGTATTAATCTCTACTGTGCCACTTTCACCTGTACTCTCACGGTCAGCAAGTGCAAATAAGCCGCTAGAAGCTATTGGTGCAGTACCAATAGCTTCCACTGACTCTGAAGCGTTAACCAGTAAATTGCCTCCACGCCCCTGACTATAAGTTGAGGCACTTACCTGTCCCCCAGATTGGAGTATCACTCGTTTAGTTGTTATCTCCACTCTGCCGCCATCTCCAGTATTATTGGCAGCAGAAAATAAGCCACTGGTAAAATTTCCATTGGCAGCGATTCCTGTGACTTCGACTAACTCTGAGGCGTTGACAATAATCTTTCCGCCACTGCCTTGGTTAAAAGTGCTAGATGATACTTGCGCCCCATTTTGGAGGATCAACTTTTTGGTGTTAATTTCTATATCACCTGCTTTGCCAATACTTGTTGTTTCAGTTAAAAAGAGGCTAGCCTCGTCATTGGGGGCGGTGCCACTGGCTTCGATAGATTCAGAAGCTCTGATGCTGATAGTTCCTCCACTTCCGTCACCACGGGTCAGGGACAAAATCAATGAACCATCTTGTAGTGCCACTCGCCGTCCCTGCATTTGAATATTGCCACCTCCAACACCACTGGTGTCAATAGCAGCAGTTTGGGAGAGGAGGATGTCTTGGAAGTTCTGCACACCCTGATTACTCAATTCCCAGCCTGGGGTGGTTGGGGTAAGGCCTACTAAACCCTCTCCTTGAACGCTCCAAACTGCAACTCGCCCTGATTTAGCACTCAAACTTCCGCCTTCCAGTACGACTTCACCACCAGCCAGAGCCAAAGTTTGACCGGGGTCAACCTCCAGACCACCGGAGCGATTGAACTCAAGTACCTCACCAGTCTCCTGATTAACTCTCAATTCATTACCTTGCCCCTGGACGAGAATTCTCCCTGGATTTTGTCCGTATTGCAAGCCAATGGGGACATTGAGCGTTAGAAAAGGAGGAGCAGAGGGGTTAGTAGTGCTAAATTCTATACCATTATTAAATTTGATGCTCTGGGCTGTACTAGCTAAAAACGAACCACGGAGGTCAAGCCTCGCATTAGTCCCAAAAATAATGCCATTGGGATTTAGTAAAAATAGATTGGCTCCACCGTTAACACCAAGCGTCCCCAAAATTGTTGATGGATTAGTTCCAGTGACTCGGCTGAAAATGTTTTCAATTCCCCCAGGATTAGTGAAAAAGACTCGCTGTCCATCTGCAACATTGAATTCTTGAAAACTGTGAAATATGCTTGTACCTCTTATAGCTCCGCCATCTACTTGAACAGCAGGAAGACCGCCTATACTAACATTTGGAGTCAGCATAGAACTTTCTGCACCTAAGAAGGAATCAGGGGTAATCTGAGCTGTGGCAAAGTCTCCTGATGCAATGTATGCTGCACATATGGCTATGAAACTGGTAATTCTCACTAGCCAGCACCTAGATGAACAGCTAAGACTCATGATTACCATCCTCAACAATATTAGAACCTTAGTTTTGTACGAACTATAGATGGGGAAGTTGAAATCAAGAGGTTATGATTTCAAACCTGGTAATTTTGGATACAAATCCCCTTCTGGTTGTGGTGGTGGTGGCAAAGGTGTAGGCGCGATCGCTGGCCGACCATTAGGATCAGTGTCTTGAGTTGAAGTCAGGCTACCTCCATTGATTTGTTCTTGCTCACTGGGAGTAAGTTCAATCAACCAATCGATATGCTGCAAGTTTTTTTGTTTGTCTTTCATCTTTACCTTTTTTGTTTCTTCAGTACCTTACAAAATAATCAGACTCTTGTAACAATCTATAAGATTGCATAATTTAGTTAAAATGCTTGTATTCAATTATTTAGCCTAAGTTTAAACTCTTACGGAAGTTTAAATTTTATTTACAAAAAATCACCTTTGAATTAGTTACGGTGTAGGAATTATGGAGATGGAAATCATCATTTTTAATAGGAGTTCGGCTTTTTCAAAAATTCAATATGAGTTATAGAGATGATTATTTGATTTATATTAACAGCAAGGAAATTCATTGATAGGACTTGATCACTGAATCATCTCCAGTCAACATCTAGGAATATGCTTTGATGCCTGAAATCATTTGCTTAGTAAGGGAACAGAGAGCAGCGCGGTCTTGGAGTCTCCTCCGAAGTTCAGAGCAGAGGTTTCCTCCACTCTAACTTCTCTCCAAGTGGAGCGACTGCGGAGGAACGGGGAACGGGGAAGAAGGAATAAAAGTGTACCTAGCTTCGCACAAATCAAATATGAGTCCTATAAACTGTTCAAAATTTAATTTGCATACCATGTGTAGCCTGCTGATAGATATTGGACTTTTCATTTGGAATTTGGAATTACTGATTACAAGTCAGCAATTAACCTGACTTTTCTAAGCAAGAATTTCAAGACGGTTTCTTTGCGAGAAATAATATCAGCTCGTCCCTGCATTCCTGGCTGAATAGTACATTGATGATTACTTGTACCAAATGATAAGTTTTCTGGAAGTATCGTGACTTCGTAAACCTCACTCGCACTACCTTGGGTGGATTTAATTGTATCTTGAGAAATTTGACTGACAACACCTTTGAGAGTGCCGTAATCAGGATAGGGACAAGCTGAAACCCGCATCTGTACTTCTTGACTTGGTGCCAACTTACTGACATCATCAGGGGAAACTGTAGCTTTGATGACTAAGGGCGCATGACTAGGGACAATTTGAGCAATTTCCTCACCTTGACTGACTGATTGTCCAGGGTTTCGCAAGTTTAATTGGGAGAGAATCCCGTCTTCGGTGACTGTAATTTGAGTCTGACTGAGATCCTTTTCTACTTGTTGGAGTTCGCTGGTGTCACGCTGGAGTTGATTTTTAATTTGTAATCGTTGCTGAAACAAACCTTCCCATTCTCGCTTGAGGGTGGCGAGTGTGGCTTGACCACTAGCCATTTCTTGGGCAATAGTTTGTTGAGCGATCGCTACTTCGGAATCACTAGGATTCAGCGCAGTTTGAGCGCGGCGCAGTTTGGCTTGTTCGGCGGTTACAGCTTGTTGTTGTTGGGCGATGATTTGCTGTTGCGCCTCAATGGTGGCTTGTCGCACTTCCACAGCTTGCTGTTGTTGAGCTACATCTAACTGTACTTCTTCCAACTGATTCAAAGATAAAGCACCAGCTTGGACTACTTGCTGATAGCGATCGCGTTTGGCTTTAGCTGCGTTCATCGCGGCTTTGGTTGACTGCAAGTTAGCATGGGCAGAACGCAATTCTACCTGCGCTTTATACCATTCGTTGCGCGCTCTATTTAAGTTCGCCTGGGCTGCTTCTACTTCCGTTTGAGCCGTAATTTGCTGATCTCGATAATTGCGTTGGGCGCGATGGAATGCAGCTTTGGCTGAACTCACCACCCGATTTTGGCGATCGCTTTCCGCTTGCATTTGTCGATTCAAGGCTGTAATTTGAGCATCAATTTGCAGTAGTTGCAGTTGTGCTTGCTGGATGTTGCTTTGCAGTTGATTTTTTTGAGTTTGCAGGCGGGAATCATCAATGGTAGCTAGCACATCTCCCTTTTTTACTACCTGATTTTCTTTGACCAAAACCTTGGTGACTTGACCAGCCATCGCCGCTTGCACGAGGCGCAATTCTCCTGTAGGGCGGATAGTTGCTTGTCCTGGAACTGTGACTCTGTATTCAATAATAGAAGATAAGGCGATCGCTCCCCCCACACCGCCAACGAGTAATAAACTACCGATTTTAATCCAATTACTAATCGGCGGGAGAAATTCATTGCTTTTAATTAAAGGTAGAGAGTCGGTGTTAATGTGATTAACCATGACCTTTTGCTGAGTAAAGATTAGCGAATGCTACTTGAGAAACTTCCATTGGGTTGACAGTGGCAAGAATTTTTACTGAAGGATAAATCTACACCATCCAGAAAATCTGAATGCTCACCAGCTTGACCACTTAGAACCTCTGGAGAACCTTGAATTTTTAATCGTCCTTGTTCCAGCATCACAATCCAATCAGCTTGCTGAATCACTTTGGGACGGTGGCTAATTAAAATAGTGGTTTGCCCTTGGCGATGAGTTAGCAATCGGTTTAATACTTCAGCTTCACTCACGGGGTCGAGTGCGCCAGTAGATTCATCTAAAATCAGCACTGGCGGGTTATTCACAATGGCTCTAGCAATGGCTAATCTTTGCCGTTGTCCCCCTGAAAGATTCGCCCCAAATTCGCCTAATACAGTTTGATATTTGTCGGGGAGATTGCTAATAAACTCATCAGCCCCAGCAATCTGACAAGCTTGGACAATCTGCTCAAAGCTAATATCAGGCGCACCTAAACGGAAGTTTTCAATAATTGACCGACTCCAAAAGTGTGCATCTTGCGGTACTAGCACCACTTGTTGGCGGAAACAGTCTAAAGAAATATCTTCTAAATTATAAATACCAAAGCGAATATTACCAGACTGGAGTTGATATAAACCTGCAATCAATTTAGCTAGGGTACTTTTACCACAGCCAGATTTACCAATCAGCGCAATTACCTGACCCCCAGGAATCGTCAGCGAGAAATCTTCCAGTAGTTCAACTCTGCCTGGATGATGAAAGTTCAGGTTAGTACAGGTAATATCTGCGTTGCTCTGAATTTTTACCCAAGGCTTTTGACTGTGATCTAAAATTTCTGGGGTAGCGTCAATGACTTCGGTGAGACGTTGGGTAGCTGTTTTAGCACGGGTAAATTCATCAACAAAATCGATAGTAGTTTGAATAAAGCTGCTAAAGTTACCATTCATGCTATTAAATGCCAGGAGCATCCCAATCGATAATTCCTGGCGAATAACTAAGGTGCTGCCAAACCAAATTAAAGCGATGCTACCAATGTTAGATACTAAATTTGAGAAGACACCGTTAACAATACCAATTTGAATAGTACGGAAGGTAAAGTTAGCCAAATTACTAAAACGCCATTGAAACTCTTCCCAGAATTGGGGAGCAGCAGCAGTGGTTTTTAAGGTAATTGCACCTTTGAAAGTTTCCACTAAAACACCTTGGTTCTCGGCGGATAACACTAAAACACTGCGAATTTTTTGCTGTAAGGTGGGTAAGAAAACTATTGTAGATAGGGTCATCAAGAGAGCGATCGCACCAGCTAATATTGTAAGTTTGATACTGTAAAACAGCATGAAACCTAAAGATACTAAGGCGATAAAAAATTGGCTGGGCAGACTTACAACAATCTGAGAAATTAATTGATTAATTTGTTGAATATCTTCCAGGCGACTGACAATTTCCCCACTGCGCCGCGATTCATAATAACTTAAAGGTAAGCGTAAAATCTGCCTGCCAAATTCAAAAATTAATCCTAATTGCAAACGTTGTGAAAAGTGGGCGACGAGATTTGATTGGGCTAACCGTAGACTACTGCTGATGAGGTGCATAGCAATTACCGCTATAGCCACACTAGTCAGAAGTTGACTATCTCCCCGCACTAGCACATCATCGGTGAGAATTTGTAACAGGAAGGGAGAAGCGAGGGAAAGTAAACCTAAAACCGAGTTGAGCAACAAGGTTTGAGCCAAAACACCACGATAAGGGGCAATACGCCGCAGAAAGCGACCAAAACCGCCAATTTTTTCTTGTTCATCTTCCTGAGTAAAAAAGCGGACTGGATCGGGTTCTAATAGGAGCATGACTCCGTTTGTCCAGGCTTCTAAAAGCCATTTTTTTTCCAGATAACGGATACCTGCACCTGGATCAGCAATGACGTATTTATTGCCCTGTTTGCCATATAAAACTACCCAGTGATAACCTTTCCAATGAATAATTGCTGGTAAGGGAATAGTTTTTTCGTTGAAAGTCTCCAGACTTACTTTTACTGCTCGTGCATTAAAACCAAGGGCTTCTGCGCCTTGTTTCAATCCTAAGAGGGTGCTTCCTTGCTGTCCTGTACCGACAGCTTCCCGGCAGCGAGTAATACTAAAAGTTTTACTATAATGTTTAGCCACTGTTGCTAGACTGGCAGCACCGCAGTCTTCTTCGCTATGTTGTTGAATTAGATGGTATTTCATGAATTAAACCGCCGATGTACGCTGATAAACGCCGATCACTAAGTATTAAGCTTGGGCGGTTCTAGCCCCAAGACTGAGGGAACAATCTCTGGTGCTGCAAGGCGTAGTAATTCATAACCAATCCCCGCTAGTCCAGTCATTAATCCTGGTGTTTCCACTCTCAAGGGAACACCACAGAGCCAACCGTGTTGATTGATACCTGCAAGAATGGCCGCAGCAGAGCGATCAACTTCAGTTTTCCACTGCGGATCATCAAGAGTTAAACTAGCTTGCAACAGCAATTCTAGGTTGCCTAAATCTCCATGACAAAGGGAATGGTTGTGACCAAATCCATTGACTAAAGTGGTTTTCAAAGCTGTGTTAATTTCGGAACGGATTTGCTGATTATCAAGGTGTGAAAGGGAACGTAAGCGAGCTAGTCCAATTCCTGGCGCACCGTGACACCATGCCGTCATGCAGGTATGTTGGAGGTGATTTTTTTCGAGAACGTGAGCAGTAAAATTGCGTAAATCTAGCCAGTTACTAACTTCAGGAACAAACAGGCTACGCTCGTATTCAATAGCAGCTAAGGCAGTGGTTTTAAAACGCTGTTCACCAGTCAATGATGCCAACTCTAACAACGCCCAAGCTATACCCGCTACACCATGAGAAAACCCTGCTAACGGTGCTGTATCTGATATATTCGTACTCCAAGCGATACCATGCTGCATCGGTTGAGCGCAGGCGATGAGACGATCGCCACATTGCATTGCTGTCGCCAGGGTGCGATCGCTTGGCACACAATGATACAGGGTAATTAAACTAGCAAGACACCCAGCCGCACCGCTAATAATATCCAGTTGTTCATCTTTGGCAATGAGATCGGGGAGAAGTTGGACAATCTTTTCGGCTTCTGTTAGCAGTGTAGGTTGATGCCATAGTTTACTTAAATGGGATAAAGTATAAATAATTCCTCCCCAAGCGTCAAACATCCCAATAGATTTGACATCAGATTGTCTAGCATCTATTTGTCGGAGAATGGTATTTAATGCAGATTTCGCTAAATTGCTATAGCGTTCCTCATCCGTGATAGAACCTAGATAAGCCAGAAATAATGCTACTCCTGGTAATCCATTATACAAATCAATGTCTAGTCCGGTGAGCAACCATGTTTCTTGAGGAGTCAGCTGTAAACCAATCCAAGTAGCATCCTGTTCACTAGACAATGCTAACGTCTCTAAGCGATCGCCAACTGCTTGTGCTGCTTTTAGTAATTGTTCACGACTAACTTGATCATCTACAGGAATTACAGAGTAACTGGTTTGCTGTTTTTGCTCCCCTACCTTAACCAAGGTTGTCAAAGAAGCACGAATAAACCACAGTTGTTGCGTCAAATCAGCTTCCCCAAGTTGCTGAAAACGACGCTGGACTAAAGCCATACTTGATTCAGCAAAAAAGTCAACAATTCTCTCACCAGAACTAGTCCACAAATCCCGTGAATTGGGGCGAGTAGTGAATAGGGGAACGTCACCTTGCCATAAATCTTGGCGTTCAGCAGCCATGACTTGAGTTAAATGAGGTTCTTGTGCAACTCCTAGCCATAGCTTATCAAACAGGCGATCGCGGTCTAAAGCATTCCGTAAAACGTCGGGATGAAAGCCTTCAGTTAAGAGTAAGCTGTAGATATAAGTAGAACGAATAATCGCCCGTACATAATATTCCCCAAAGCCAGCTAAAATTCCATTTTCCGCCAGTAACTCGTCTCGATGTTTAAACAGCAACCAATAAAGATTAGTAAATCCTGTAATTAGAGAATCAGTATAATCTAATACACTAATTTCCTGTCCGTTGCAAGTTGGTCGATTTTGGTTTCCTGGCATTTCTATGCGTTTGCGCTTCAGAGATACTTCATCAGTTCCCTGTCCTTCCGAATAAAGAACCCGATAAGGTGTAAGCTGACCTTGTGCAGACCCCAAACCACTCAAGTCAAGGCCTTCATAGTCATCATTGCCATAAATTTTCTGTGGCAATAATCCAATACTCAATACGGAGAAAGCTATTTTTTTGTAAGCCAGTAAGTCTGATTTGACAAGTTCCACTCGCTCAAAGTGAGGATGAAACAAAGCTTCCAAGTCAATCAAAATAGGATGCTCACCTGCGGCGATTAAGTTCTCACTGTGAAAATCAGTTGCTTGCAAGGCGTATAGTAACGCTAAGTAACCACCCTGACGTTGATAAAAACGTTGAATCTCTTCTGTTGTCTGACATTCAGCAGCAGTAATGAACTCTACCCAACCATAAGTACCCCGTTCTAAAATCTTTAAGGTGTAAAATGGCGGATGAGTACCCCGCTTATTTAACCAAGTCAGTAGTTCTTGGAAATGCACATCAACAGCTAGGCTTCTCGGTTTATAAACAATCTGCAACCCAGAGCTAAATTTAGCAATCAGAACAGAACGTCCACCATGATGAGTATCACCTGCACCACCGTCTAAATCTACCAGCACTCCTAGCTGATTTTCAGGGCTAAACAGCTTGCAGATATCAGTCCAATCAGCACACAGATGGCGCAGAAACTCTAAACTGAACTGCATCCAGTGGTCAATACAAATTTTGATTTGGTGCGCGAGAACTGGATATTCTTGCAACAAAGCCAAAGCTTGAGAAGGCTGTCGTAAATTGGCAATGAAGTTTTGAAATCTTTCTCCAGGCGTATCCCCATTTAACAAACCTTGCAATCGCGCCACATTGATTTCTAAAACCATCGTTCGATGTAACATGGGCAACAATTGTCTTAGTAAATTGCCCAGGAAGATATCCATCACACTTTCAGCGTCAAATGGTAACTCTGATTGATGCTGAATGAGTTTTTGCATCTCCTTATTTAGTTGCTCAAAGCCTTGCTGAATAAGTGGTTCAACGACATATAAAAAACCAGTTGTTTCTTCTTTGAGCATATCTGGAGGCAGAAATATATGAGTATAAGAGTTAGCTGCTTTCTTAAAGGCTTGTTCTATTTCTGACACCCATGCTGGAGGAGAAACGCGATCGCCCATAACCTCCATTGGCGTACCCAAAATGTACAGGAATTCTTCCTCAGTTACACCATCTAATTTTAAACGCTCCTCCCAATCAGCATCACTCATAAATGAGTTTTGTTCCCGCCAGCGTTGCATTCTTTGTTGTGCTGTTTTGGCATTGATTTGCTGTTGAGATTTAGAGGAATTAAGTATATTTAGTAAGGCAATACGTTCAGCTAATGTCAGAGATTGCAGCCATTGTTTATTAATAACAGAATTTTGATTAAGCATAGTTTTTATTCCGAAATCACATTCAAAAAAGCTGGGAAAGGTGAACCAGAAAGGCTCA
>NZ_PJIZ01000111.1 GCF_021596505.1 Nostoc sp. CMAA1605
GACTATTGACTATTGACTATTGACTAACTAATAAAATCTTGGTGTCTCGAAAATACCAAGGGTTTATGCGGATTTATACACAATATCGTCAATGGCTATTGCTTGTGCTGTGTGTGATTGCACTCATAGCGGCTTGTACACCATTTTTGCTGGAAAAACGCAACCAGCCAGCCAGACCACATAATGCAATTATCTTTGTTGCGGATGGTCTGCGTCCTGGGACTGTTAATAGTACAGATATGCCAACTTTGTCTGCAATCCAACAACAGGGAGTAAATTTTACTAATACGCACTCATTATTTCCCACTTTTACCACAGCTAATGCTTCGGCGATCGCTACCGGTCACTATCTCGGCGACACTGGTGATTTTAGCAATGTGATTAAAGTCAAAGCACCTGTAAAAAGTGCCAAAAATAGCCTAGTTCCTTTTTTGGAAAATAACGCTGTCCTCAAGGAAGTTAACCAACAGTTTGGGGCTAATTATCTGAATGAAACCTCTTTACTGGCGACGGCGAAAACCGCAGATTTCAGTACCGCAGCCGTGGGAAAAGTCGGCCCTGTGTTAATTCAAGATGTCACCCAAGCCACCAGCACACCCACAATCATTATTGATGATGCAACTGGAACATCAACAGGAATTCCCCTCAGCCCAGAAATCACTACACTATTAACAAAAAATTCTCTCCCCCTCGCCACTCCGAAACGGGGCGAAAATGGCAAATCTGGCGACAAGGAAACCCCAGGGACAAAGGTAGCTAACACTATTCAACAGCAATATTTTGCGGATGTGACGACTAAAGTTATTTTGCCTTTATTTCAACAACGCCAAAAACCTTTTGTCTTAGTCTACTGGTCGCGTGACCCCGACGGCACACAACACAATCAAGGTGATAGCCTTCATCAACTAATCCCTGGTATTAACGGTGCAACTGTACAAGCCGCCAGGCAAAATGTAGACAAGAACTTGGCGCAAATTCAGACTGCACTCCAGGATTTAGGTTTAGCTGCTACTACTAATATATTCGTCACGGCTGACCACGGTTTTTCAACTATTAGCAAGGAGAGTAAAACCAGTTATGCGGCGACTCTCTCTTATCCAGATGTCCCCTCTGGGTTTCTCCCCCCTGGTTTTTTAGCTATAGATTTAGCCCACGGGTTACAGTTATCTTTATTTGACCCAGATCATCAAAATCATCCCATTGATCCCACCCAGGGACAGCATCCGCAAAATGCAATTATCGGTCAACAACCCAACCAACCAGAAGTCATAGTGGCTGCAAATGGCGGTTCGGATTTAATCTACTTACCAACTGGGAATCAAGCTTTGGCAAACAAGATTGTCGAAGTGCTGCTACAACAAGATTATGTTAGTGGTTTATTCGTTGATGATGCTTTGGGTAAAATTCCTGGGACTTTACCTTTAAGTGCCGTGATGTTGAAAGGAACAGCACTTACCCCTGTACCTTCGATTGTGGTGAATTTCCGTTCTTTTGATACTGGTTGTGCAGAACCAACAGCCTGCGGTGCGGAAGTGGCGGATACTACTTTACAGCAGGGTCAAGGAATGCACGGAAGCTTTAGCCGTGCTGACACTTACAATATTATGGCTGCGATCGGCCCTGATTTTAAGTCAGGATATCAAGATTTAGCTCCCGTTAGTAATGCTGATGTCGCACCAACTTTAGCGCAAGTGCTACGTCTGAAGTTAATTAACAAAGGTAAATTAGTAGGTCGGGTGTTAAGTGAAGCTTTAATTGGTGGCGAGACAAATTTAAAATTTAGTACCAAAGTTTTAGAATCTCAAACGGCTGCTAATGGCTTAAAAACAATTCTCAAGTGTCAAATTTTAGATGGGTTACAATATTTTGATACCGCAGGATTTCCTGGTCAAACTTTAGGGGTAGAAAAAAGTTGATGGTTGTACGGGCGGGTTTAACTAAAATATCTGTTTGAGGGCGTGAATATCTACCAAAAACCGCCATCACTGATTTTTGGTCTTTAATTTTCCGAATTTTAGATTTTCAATTTGGGATTTGGGATGTTAGATTAAATCCCAAATCTCAAATTTGTTGCGCCTAAGATTTTTTGGGAGCTTTTACTTGGGCTTCTATTGTTACACTCTTCACACCTGTAACTTCTTTAACTAATTTTTCAGCTTTTGCTAGTTCTGCTTTAGAAATAGCTGTACCTTTAATAATAACTTCACCATTATTATTTTCGATGACTAATTTATTACCTGGTAAACCAGTCGCTAGCTTTTTGCTGATAGCGGTTTTCAACTCTGCGTCAGCTTTGCTAATTGCAGTTTTATCGGTGGTAGTTTTAGCTTTAGTATCTGCACCAATGATGGGCAGAATGGTTGCTTTATCAGTAGATTTTGTAGTTGTAGTTGTTGTAGTTTTTTTGACATTTATACTGGGAGTATTAGTAGTATCCGCAGCATTTTTAGCACCCTCTTCACAACCAAAAGTCCCAATCAATAAGCAACCACTAATTATCAATGTAACTAGCTTTTTCATGTTTATCTCCTAATTAAACAACTGAGGCGGTTAATTAATGTGTGTTAGCTTGATGAGCAAAGGTTTGCAGCCGAGGAAAGTTGAAATTGGGAATATTTGCAGCAATCCCAGATAGCTGTATCTAGCAACTTATTCGTCTGTTAATGATTGAAATCCGCAAGTTTATCAGGAAAGGTTGAAATTATTGAGAACCTTGTAATAATTAAAATATGAATGCGTAATTTAGGGCTTTTCTTGATATCTAAAAAGTCTGTTAAACTAACTAATTGTAAAAATAAAACCAATAAATTTACTGAGATATTTGTGTATAACAATCCTAATGTGATATCAATTAAACTATAAAAGCTAGAGGAAAGGCAAAATTCTTCTCCTCTAGCTTCTAATAACTTGATTATACTGAATTGGAATAGGTAGTATTGTTGCAAGATTCGGGAATAGGCTAAGAATCTAGGCTTTCAATCCAAAATCCAAAATCCAAAATCCAAAATTGGTATTACTCGTCTATGGATTGATTTTGATTATCTTTCCATCGTCCAGCTTTCTTTACTGCTTCAGTCAACAGATACTCAATTTGTGAATTTACACTTCTTAATTCATCGGCTGACCATTTTTCCAGTAGTTCATACAGCTTTTCATCTACACGTAACAAAAATCGTTTTTTTTGTCCCATTGATTAGTTATAAAGTGTGCCAGTATTAATAACAGGTTGGGCGGTTTGCTCGGAAGTTAACACCACCAATAAATTATTAATCATTGAGGCCTTACGTTCATCATCTAAATCAATCATTTGTTCTTGACTCAGACGGTTCAAAGCTTCATTCACCATACCCACAGCACCTTCTACAATTTGCCGTCGCGCATCAATTAAGGCTTTGGCTTGTTGTCTTCTCAGCATCATTTGCGCGATTTCTGGCGCGTAGGCTAAATGGGAGAGTCTCGCTTCAATTACTTCTACGCCTGTGACTTCCAAACGGGCTTGGAGTTCTTTTTGCAGGGCTTGAGCAATTTCATCGGGAATTCCCCGCAAAGATGGTGTAGCTGTGTCGTCGGTACTATCGTAAGGATAACGTATAGCTAATGCACGGATAGCAGTTTCACTTTGGATAGCCACAAATTCTTCATAGTCATCGACAGCAAACTTTGATTTAGCTGAGTCGAAAACCTGCCAAACCACAACGGCTGCTATTTCGATAGGGCTACCTTCAGCATCGTTGACTTTGATGATTTTACTGTTGAAGTTACGCACCCGCAACGAAATCTTTTGTTTACTAGCAAAGGGATTTGTCCACCAAAAGCCCGATTCTCGGACTGTCCCCATATACTGCCCAAAAAATACCAAAACGATCGCTTGATTCGGTTCAACGGTAAAAAATCCCGATAAGGACGGGATAACCACAATCAAAAGTGTAGCAGTCAACCAAGCGACTAACTCAGCAACAGTATCGTCACGACCGATGAAATCAGTAACTTTCAGTCCTCTGGCTAATAAAGCTTCTAGTCCCGTAATTCTAGACCAAATATACCACCCACCTACAAGGGCGATCGCTCCCACCACCGCCAACATGATAAAGCCGTTCACCTTGAACGCCGGAAATTCCTTGATTTTTTGATTCATAGTTTTAATGATACTCAATTTATATCGCGATGATATCATCATAGTATCAGAAATATCAAAGTGGCAAAATTGATGTTTACATTCTCGAATTCTGGAAATCTGGCTTGAGCTTGTGAAGTAAATTTATGATGTCAGCACTCTGCAACTAGAGGTCACGATTATGTAATCCCTTGGTTCAATCAAATTCTCAATCATTGCGAATGAACATAACTCATTCGTCAAACCTCTCTACGTCAAGATTTTGATTGCTTTTACCAAGGTAAAAAATCATGGAACAAATCTATAAATATCCGCGTACCCATCACATCGAGGGTTCGCGGTTGCAACCTGGGGATGAAGACCTCGATAGTATCCCCTTTGCAACTATCAAAGAACAGTATGTAGTAGTGGAAGAAAAAGTGGATGGCGCAAACGCCGCTATCAGTTTTACGGCTGATGGACAACTCCGACTGCAAAGCCGGGGACATTACTTAACAGGTGGTGCAAGAGAAAAGCACTTTAATCTGTTTAAGCAGTGGGCGTATACTCACACAGGCGCATTTTGGGAAGTTTTGGGGAGTCGTTTTATTTTGTTTGGGGAATGGCTGTATGCGAAGCACACAGTTTTTTATGACGCTTTACCCCACTACTTTTTAGAATACGATGTGCTGGATTTAGAAAATCAGGTATTTCTTAGCACTCAACGCCGCCAGCAGCTACTAGCCGGACTACCACTAGTTTCTGTACCCATTTTGTTTACTGGTGAACTGCAATCCTATAAGCAATTGCTGGGTTTATTAGGTGAGTCTCACTATCAAACATCTGCATATCTAGAAAATTTCCGCCAGATTTGTCAAGCACAAGGACTAGATGTAGAACGTTCTCTGAAGCAAACTGACCAAAGTGCTTTGATGGAAGGTTTATATATCAAAGTCGAACCAGGGGATACAGTCATAGCACGTTATAAATATGTGCGTTCCAGCTTTTTAACTACCATTCAACAATCTGATGGTCATTGGCTAAATCGTCCGATTATCCCCAATTTGCTGCGTTCTGATGTGAATTTATTTTGATTTGTTTTTAGTAAGGACTTTAGTCCTGAGAGATTTGAGGACTAAAGTCCTCACTACGAACAAATGTTACTAGAATTTGAGGGAGAGAATTATGAATTGGACTTTTCCCTATTGTCCAGATGCGGATGACTGGAAAATAGATTGGACAGGATTAGAAAGAGAATTTGATTGGTTGCGATCGCTCGCTGATTGTCCCCAAGACCCTCGTTATCACGCTGAGGGTAATGTTTTAGTTCACACAAAATTAGTGTGTGAAGCATTAGTAAATCTACCACAATGGCGAACCTTAGCACCCACAGAACGTTCAGTATTATTTGCGGCGGCTTTGCTGCATGATGTTGCTAAACCCACAGCCACCCAAATAGAAACTGATGGTGCTATCTCTTCCAAAGGTCATGTCCTCCAAGGTGCAAAGATGACACAATCAATTCTCTGGGATTTAGAAGTTCCATTCCATGAACGGGAAGCGATTGTGGCTTTAGTGAAATACGGTAGCTTACCTTTATGGTTTTGGGACAAACCAAACCCCGAAAAAGCAGTGATTAAAACTAGTCAAATCATCCGTTGCGATTGGCTGAGTTTATTAGCTGAAGCCGATGTGCGGGGAAGATATTGTGACGACCAAGCCCAGTTATTAGAAAGGATTGCCTTTTTTCGAGAATATACCCAAGAAAATCACTGTTTTGACCAAGCGCGCCCCTTTCCTTCAAATCATAGTCGGTTTATTTATTTTCAAAAAGAAAATGGTCATCCAGACTATGCAGCCTACGATGATACTCGCTTAGAAGTGGTGATGATGTCAGGATTACCGGCGGCGGGGAAAGACACTTGGATTCAAGAAAATCTCCCTGACTGGCCAGTAATTTCTTTAGATGAACTCAGACAGACAATGAAAATTGCCCCAGACGCAGAACAAGGTGCGGTAGTGAATGCAGCCAAAGCCTTAGCCAAAGACTATCTGCGGAACGGACAATCTTTCGTCTGGAACGCTACTAATATCAGTCGTCAGTTAAGAGGTTCACTAATTGGCCAGTTTGCTAATTATCAAGCAAAAATTCGCATTGTTTACCTAGAAGCACCTTGGGAGGAATTACTGACAAGAAATCGCGATCGCCCTGCTCAAGTCCCAGAAAAGGTACTCTATAAAATGAAAAGCCGTTTAGAAGTCCCGAATATCACTGAAGCACAGGTGGTAGATTGGATAGTTGAATCAAGGGGTGTAGGGTAGACAAGGTAGACAAGGTAGAATTTCTTGCCCAATGCCCCATGCCCAATGCCCCATTCCCAACTTTCAAATGATGATAATTGCTCACTTTTTGGCTATTTGTATAGGTGTGAGTTTGGGCTTAATTGGCGGTGGTGGGTCGATTTTAGCTGTACCCATCCTAGTTTATGTGCTGGGAGTGCCAATTAAGTCCGCGATCGCCATGAGTTTAGTAACTATCGGTGCTGTTAGTTTAATTGGCATCATTCCCCACTGGCAACAAAACAATGTCAATTTTCAAACAGCCCTTTTATTTTCTCCTGGGGCGATGGTAGGTGCTTACATGGGGGCGCGTCTAGCTACTCTCCCCATAGTCACACCCACTTTACAGCATCTTTTATTTGTGGCGGTGATGTTTGTCGCTGCCTATGTGATGTTGCGTAATAGCCAGAACAAATCATCAGCAAATCTAGAGTTAGATGTCATTTCCAATGGTGTTGATGCACAACTGCTAACTGCTGAAGTCAATTCCTCACCTAGCTTTTATGAACGTATTCCCCGATGGTTAGCAGTTCCCACGGAAGGCTTTGGGGTGGGAATTCTCACGGGACTAGTGGGAATTGGTGGTGGGTTTATGATTATCCCGACTTTAGTAATTTTGGGTAACACACCAATTAAAGAAGCCATTGGGACTTCTTTAGTGATTATGACCTTTAAATCCATTACAGGCTTTGCGGGATATTGGGGTCATGTTCCCATAGATATTGACTTAATGCTGACTTTTACCTTAGCCGCAGCTATAGGAATGTTAATTGGTGCTTACTTAACCAAATTTATTGAGGCACAAAAATTAGAAACAGGTTTTGCCTATTTTGTCATAGCGATCGCCATTTTCATGTTATTCAAATGGTGAAACTGTTGAGATTAACACCCAACAGAGAAATTCCCATACCCCATTCCCGCCTTTACCTCCGCACTACTACCAACGTTCCTGGAGAAGCCCAATTAAAAAGCTTGCGGGCTTGTTTGACGGGTAAATTGACACAACCATGACTAACTGGAGTCCCAAAGCGATTATGCCAATAAGCCCCGTGAATGGCATAGCCTTGGTAAAAGTACATGGCGTAAGGAACATCGGGAATATCGTAACCTCGTCCGCGCATCCGGTTAATACGGTATTTGGAATTAATTCTAAATTTACCCGTAGGTGTAGGTGTAGAACCTTTTCCCGTAGAAACGCGGAAAGAATATACTAATTTATCTCCTTCCCAAGCAAATAGACGCTGTGCTGATAAATCAATGACAATTCGTCTAGTTTGGGATGCTGCTTGAATATTAGAAGTGGCGATACTACTGCCATTAGCTAAAGCTGCTATGGCTTTGGGTGTATGAGGATCAGCTATAGTTGGTGCTAACCCAGATAGCAAAGCTGCCATCATAATCACTACACCAGTGAAGAGTTTTCCTGCGCCAAATCTTGTGCTATTGTGAATCCCATTTTGCATACTGCACCACCTTATTATGCTGCTAAAGTCATCAATTCCTAAGCTTTTGATTACGAAAAATTGAGGATTCAAAACATGAAACTTGATGTTTCGGACTGTAGAGTGTTTTGAATGATTATCTAGAGAAAGCTAGGATTTACGCAGATTGCTGAGGCAGACAAACAAATTCTTTGTTCTATATTTCCCTTCATTTTAATTTATGCTCATTCCGGAAAAACATAGTGATTATCCTGCTTTGGATATATTCACAAAGATTTAAACAGTATGCAGGTAATTTGAAATTTTGGATTTGTAGAGGCGGGTTATGCAAGATATTCAAGTTGGAAAACAGATTTTTAAAAAACCGCCCTTACTGTTCTGCTTAAACAATCTATCAAGAAATGAATAAAAATGATTAAACTGTGATTTTTTTCCCAATGTGGGGAATTCTAAATATAGGGAAACGCATCAACCACAGATGAATTTGACATGAGCAATTTATGAATTGCCGGAAATTGTGAGTAATCAGTAAATTAAGGTGGTTTAATGATGCAATGGCAACTGCTAAACTGGCTAGCAAGTTACACTCTAATTGTATTGAGCAGTATTTTGTGCTTTTCCGAAGTGAGTCTGGCTAATGTGCTAACCAATAATTCATTGAAAATTGCCCAGACAGTTGAGAAAACAACCACAGCACAACAAGTTTATCAACAAGCAAAGCAACTATATGATCAGAAAACCGTAGCGGCTAGACAGCAAGCACTACAAAAATTTGAGCAGGCTTTAGACTTATATCGTAGAGATGGCGATCGCTCTTCACAGGCAGCAGTTTTGACATACATTGGTAAAATTCACTCAGACTTCGGAGAAAAGCAAACAGCACAAGATTATTACCAAAAAGCCCTGTCTATCTATCAACAAATAGGAAATAAATCAGGGGAAGGAACAGCTTTAAATAACATCGGTAAAATTTACTCAGAGTTGGGAGAAAGACAAAAAGCCTTAGATTACTATCACCAAGCCTTACCCCTCAGACGACTAGTCAAAGATACAAGAGGTGAGGCAATTACCTTGAATAATATCGGGGTGATTTACGGTTATTTGGGAGAACATCAAAAAGCTTTAGAATACTACAATCAATCCCTACCCCTGAAAATGCAAGTAGGCGATCAAGCCAGTGCAGGTAATACTATCAATAGTATCGGCAAAGTCTACTCAGATTTAGGTGATGAGCAAACAGCCCTCGATTACTATCAAAAGTCTATACCTTTATACCAGCAAGGCAACGATAAAAGCGGCGAAGCAGTTGCCCTAAATAATATAGCTCTTGTCTACTCTCATCGAGGAGACCAAAAAGCAGCCCTCGATTATCACCAAAAATCATTAGCTCTATTTGCCATTGTAGGAGACAAATCAGGAAGTGCGATCGCTCTCAGTAATCTAGGCAGAGTTCACCAAAAATTAGGACAACCCCAAAAAGCCCGTGATTATTTCCAACAGTCACTCCACTTATTCAGACAACTGGGTAGTAAACACAGAGAAGCCCATAATCTCTATTACATCGCCTCTCTAGAACAGGAGCAAGGCAACCTCAAAACAGCCCAAACTCAAATTGCAACAGCCATCAAAATTGTTGAAAAACTGCGTAGCCAAATAGTTTCACAAGAACTCCGCACCTCTTATTTTGCTACAGTCCAAGACTATTATCAGCTACAGATTGACTTGCTGATGCAATTACACAAGCAACAACCAAATCAAGGTTACGATGCTCAAGCATTGCAAGCTAGTGAAAACGCCCGCGCCCGCAGTCTCTTAGAATTACTCAGTGAAGCGAACGCAGATATTCGTCAAGGAGTCAAGCCAGAGTTACTGGCTCAAGAACAGCAATTAAAGCAAAAACTTGATGTTTTAGAAGCCCAAAAAATCGAATTACTTAACGAAAACAACGCAGAAGCACAAGCCATAGAAGCACAAATCACTGCACTCGTCGAACAATATCAACAAATTCAAGCCCAAATTCGCGCCACTAGTCCGCGTTATGCTGCTTTGACTCAACCCCAACCCCTATCATTGCCACAAATTCAACAGCAAGTTCTAGACGACAACACCTTATTACTACAATATTCTTTGGGAGAAAAACGGAGTTACCTTTGGGCTGTCACTAATAAAAATATATTTAGTTACGAATTACCAAAACGCCAAGACATTGAAACAGCTATTCAAAAATTTCGCCAAGACATTACTAACCCATACCGCACAAATAGCCCAGCAATCAATAACTTATCTCAAATTATCCTTGCTCCCGTAGCCCAGCATTTAGGAGAAAAACGATTAGTGGTAGTTAGCGATGGTGCGTTACAGTACGTCCCCTTTGCTGCTTTGATGTCACCCAATTCCCAACCCAGTCAATATGAACCACTATTACTAAAGCACGAAATCGTTACCCTACCCTCAGCCTCTACATTAGCCATTTTGCGAAAAGAACAAACAGGACGTAAGCCTGCACCCAAAACTCTAGCTGTGTTAGCAGATCCGATTTTTAGAAATGATGATGAGCGTCTTCTAACTAAATCATCTCATTCGTCCACAAAAATGAATGACTTAGAGAGTCTAGCCTTAAATAAATCTGTCAGTGATTCGTCTGTTAACTTTGAACGTCTTCGCTTTACCCGCCAAGAAGCCGAGGCGATTTTGGCACTTGTACCTAATCAGAAAGTTAAATCAGCTTTGGATTTTAGTGCTAGTCGAGAAACCGCTACTAATCAAGAACTGAGTCAGTATCGCATCATCCATTTTGCCACTCATGGCATTCTTAACAGCAAAAACCCCGAATTATCTGGAATCGTGTTATCACTATTTGACCGTCAGGGAACACCACAAAACGGCTTTTTGCGCCTACATGATATTTTTAACCTCAACCTCAAAGCTGATCTGGTAGTTCTCAGTGCTTGTCAAACCGGATTAGGAAAAGAGATTAAAGGAGAAGGAGTAGTGGGTTTAACTAGGGGGTTTATGTATGCAGGTAGTCCGCGAGTCGTCGTCAGTTTATGGAGTGTAGAGGATCAAGCCACATCAGAACTGATGCAGACATTCTATCAACAAATGCTACAAGCCAAACTCAAGCCAGCCGCCGCCTTGCGAAATGCACAGATAGCAATTTGGCGTAAGCAAAAATATGCTGCTCCCTATTATTGGGCAGCTTTTACTTTACAAGGGGAGTGGAATTAAACCAACCCGAAAAAATCTGTGGTGCGAATACCGACACCACAGAAAGGTTTTAAGACAAAATTTTATTCATATCAAGCCAACAAACCAGGTCATGGCAATTCAATTTATCGGAAAAAGTTAGGTTTAAAGCTTTAGCGTAGCGGGACGTTAGTCCATTGCGTTAGCGTAGCGGGACGAAGTCCATTGCGAATTGCGAATTGATTTTATCGTTTCTTTTCTAGTGCTTGCAGTAGTTTGATCACATAAGATTCTAATTCTGCATTACGTTTTTGCGTAGATTCAATAATTGGTAAGCTATCTGGAAAATTAATTACAGAGTTACCTACTTGTAAACCCAGAGGTTTTAAATGTCCTCCTGGTGCAAGATATTGAAAATCAACTGGTGGTTTGTTAAAGGTGTTAAGAAACCAATCAACTGTTGATTTAGCAAGTTTATCTGCTTTAAATTGGATTAGCCCCAATAAATTAAATAGATTAGTTTCTTGAATCAGAGCAAAAGTTTCTTGAGGGTTGGGATTAACACCCAAGCCCAATTTATCAATGATTTTTGCTAGAGGTTTGGGAATTGCGCTGTCAGTACCACTATTAACAGGAGCTAACAAAATAGAGGTTTGACCTTTAATAAATAAGCTAGAAAAGATATTTTTTTCCTCTCCCACATAGTAACTACTTAAATTAGTCGCCTTTTCCGTTTCCTGGCGTAATTCATACATTAGTGTTTCAATATCTGAGAGGATGCTCTGAATTTTACGCTCAATTGCAGCTTTATCTGATGTGTCGCTGCTTTTGACAACAATTTGACGAATAACTTTTTCTAGTTCTTTATGGTCTTCAGGTAAAGCGGTAAAACCTTCTAAAAGAGCAATATATTTGCAGCCTATACTATGCCCAATCCAAGAAAAATTTGTATCTTTTAGATAAATTTTGTAGTCATAATTAGCCAATTGAGCCATTCTGACTAACTCAGGGATAATTTCGTATTGTTCTTTAATCAAAAATCCCGCTTCTACATAATGGTTAAACGTAAAATTAAATGGGAGGAGAATTATGGTGTAGCCATTTTTAAATAGAGATTCCAGCAAATAACGGTAGAAGAACATGGGGAAAAACGTTCCAAAGAAAGCCCCACCAATAAACTGAATTACCCCTTTAGGTTGTGGATGTAATGCAACCCAGCTATGGGAAACAGGCTGAAATCTCATTTTTGCAGTCATAATTTTTTATACCGATATCTGAACAAGGGATGATACAGCACCCAGCTTGACAGTTCCGGAAATTTCCGTCTGAAGAGAGAGGTTATTTTAACGTTAGTTTACATACGGATGTTCGCATAGGGCATGGGGCATAGGGCATAGGGTAAGAATTTCTACCTTGTCTACCTTATCTACCTTGTCTACTACCGACTGACTTCTAAGGGTAAGAAAATAGTCATAACTTCACCGTACTCTGGACGCTGACGGACAATTAACTTACCACCGATCGCCTGAAATAAATGTTTGGTAGCAGCTAAATTCAAGCTAATTGTACCTGTTTCTGGTTGGAACATTAACAACTGTCCCAAGGCTTTGCGGATGGGGGGTGTGGTGGCTTGATGGGTTTCTGGGCAGAGGCTTTGGGGTGATAATTGTAACTTGAGTTGATCACCTGCGGGGATGACATGAACTTGGATATGACTACCAGGAGGTAAACTGCGGGTGAAATTCTCCATTAAGCCTGTCAGTACCCGATCTAGCATGGCGGGATTACTTACCACCGTGGGTAATTGCTGCGGTAAGACTACATCTAAAGTTAAATTACGGCGGTGTGCTGCTTGTTGCCAACGGGGAATGCTTTGATGCAGCACTTGATCAAGAGACATGGGAGTTAAATGTGTAATTCCAGATTTCGCGGTTGCACTGGTTTCTAGTTCTGCGGCTTTAAATAACAACTCCATGCGATCAATTTGTTCGGTACACTCATGATCGATAATTTCTAAGCGATTGATCACAGTTGTGGGTAAGTCCCGCCGTTTTAACAGCAGGCGTGTCATCGTCCGAATGGTGGTGAGTGGAGTACGGACTTCATGAGCAAAAGCTTGGAGTAATTCTACGTCGGGATTTGTATTTGGGGTGTTAGTGCTTGCAGATTGGGTATGGGAAATGGGACATTGGGGAAACTCTTCTCGGATTCCTTGTCCCCATTCTTTGGTTTCTTCTTCTGGTAATTCTTGCAGAAGAAACTGACTAAATTGAAATGCAGTACGGTAATCAGGCGGTACTAGAGGATAATTAGCGATTAATGAGTCTAATTCCGCAAAATAATCGGGATTAGTTAGCATGACTCGCGCACCCAAGGCGCGCCATGCTTGCTGCACTACTTCCGGTTCAAAGGCGAAAGCAAAGGATGAAGAGCCGTTTTTGTGGGTAGCTAAAACGAGAACTAAGCTAAATTTCTCGGTAAATACTAGACAAAACTTTTCTGCTGCTAGGGGATCGGCGGGTAATAGGGGAAGAACCGACTCACCAGGAGGGGTGGTTTCTGGACAAATTGCGATCGCTCCTGGCATATTAAATGGCATTAACGCCAAGGGATTAAACGGCTTGGCGGTAAAAGTTACCGTCTGCAATTTTTGGGTAAGGGTTGGCTGACTAAATAACGGTGCGGGTGCAGCTAAAACCAGTCCCAAGGTTGCATCAGATGCGGTTTTGGCTAAAGTTTCGATCAGTAAATGTTCTATCGCTGCTAGACTCATACGCCATTGCTGCTCTGCTTTGGTCGGTGAGCCTTTTGCTACAATAGATCCACTTTCGGCTAACACTTCACTCAGACTTGGCAAGATCCATTCGTACACAGACTTTCACCTCTTGGTTCAAGAGCGACTAGCAGCTTTTGACGTTTCAAGTGTCACTACTATTTAGAGGTTATAGTTATTTAGACTCTAGTAACAGTCGTATAACCGAACAAGTTAGGCGCGATTTCCCCTATCATACGTCACTGTTAGGGACTTCCAGAGAATAAACTATCCAATTTATCTACTTCAAAACAACTGTCTCTCCCCCTGCTCCCTTCGGCTGCGCTCAGGGCAAGCCTGCTCCCTGCCCCCTTGCCATTCAGGTGATTGTATATTTTTTAAATTGGAAGTCCCTTATCAGTAGAACAGGGGAAATTTTGTAGTTGTCACCAGGTAGGGGGAAAGAGGGTTTTAGCTTAGTGTTAGGTTTTTTTCACTGATTTACTGAGTATGGTTTCGAGATTTCAGAATTGGCTATGAGGCAATAGGCTTCAGTTAGTGAAATTTAAACATGATAGATCCCCCTAAGTCCCTCCTTTTAAGCTATGGGTTATCCACATCTTTCTTGACAATCCTCAAAACCTTGTTATCTAGGCATTTTAGAGCATGAGAGTTTATTTCAACTTGACAAATTCGCGTTTATTATTCTCGCTAAAACTGCGTTTTGATTGAGAATGAAAAACGCAATAATTATGTTTTAGAAACGTGAATTAATACTCTCGGAAGGTGAAGAAAGATGTTTAATGGGTAGCTTTTTCAAGGGTGGTTAGGGGGGAATCAATAAGGTTACAGTTCAATAACTACAATATTTGTAGAATCAATCACAGCCTTATTAGAGAGAGTAGCAATTTGAACTTGAAGGCTAGAGCCTGTACCATCAACATCAAAGAAAAGTGCGCCAGTAGATTGATTATAGATAAAGCGATCGCTCTGATTTTGAGCTACTGAACCCAAGATAAACTGAGTCTGAGCTAAAACACCCGCTACTAGCCCACCGCCAAAACCAGCTGCATCAACACGAATCTTGTCATCAGTAACACTAAAGTCTGTAATGGTATCAATGCCATCACTAATTGGTGAAGAGAAATCAAAGAAATCTTTTCCGTTTCCACCTGTGAGGTTATCGTTACCAGCACCACCAACTAGAACATCGTCCCCATCATTGCCAGTGAGTTTATCATTGCCCCCAAAACCAGAAATTCTATCGTTACCAATGCCACCAATCACATTGTCACTACCAATGCCACCGATAAAGGTATCATTACCACCATTTAAGTCAACGATTGCATTTTGGTAACTGCCCAACAGTGTCACTAAATCATCACCATCTTGAGCAGTATTGCTAACTGGCTCATCTGCTTTCAGGTTGATAAAGAATTGACTGTTATTCATGGTGACGGTAATGGTGTCGTTGCCATAACCGCCGGTAATTTTGCCATCAGAACGTGGGGTAGTGCTGGGATTTGTATCATTATCCCAATCGGCAGCAAAGGTGATGTTAATGGTATCGTTGCCTGTACCACCATGCGCTCCCAAAATGCCGTCTGGATCGATGATCACATCATCACCACCACCACCAAACATCCGATCAAGTCTTCCCGTACCGCCATCAATGATGTCATTCTCAGCTAGACCTTCTATGTAATCATTGCCACCAAAGCCATTGATAATATCGGCGTTGGGAGTGCCAGAAAGGGAATTATCGTTATCATCACCGTTGATGATGTTAGAGCCTTTGACGACTGTTAAAGCCAAAATATCTGTGACGGTAGCTCCTTGGCTATCATTGGCTGTGATTTTAATGTTCAAAATCCCCGCATCATTAGTGGTGGGTGTACCACTCAAGGTGCGGGTGTTGGGATTAAATGTCAGCCAACTGGGTAAAGAGGCATCATTGTCGAGGGTAGCACTATAGGTGAGGGTATCTCCTGCATCGACATCAGCAAAAGTGTCTGCTGGTATGACAAAGTTAAAGGATTGATTGGCTGTAGCGGTTTGATCGGCGATCGCCTGGGCTAAAGTGGGTGCATCGTTAACGCCGGTAATGGTGACGACAATATCTTTGGCAGTACCGTCAAAAGATTGTATGGTGAAGGTTTCATTTTTGGTTACGCCTGCACCCAGAGACTGCACTGCACTGTTAGCAACGCTGTAATTCCAAGTGCCAGTCTCAGTGATGGTGAGACTACCGAGGTTGCCACTTGCTGAGGTGACGGTGGTGTTAAATTTGTTTTCACCAGTATCGACATCATTAACGATTAATGCGCCTGTAGCTGTGAGGTTTGGTGTGCTGCCATCTTCGGTGACTGCGCCTGTAGCTGTACCTGTGATGGTGGCGGCATCATTCACGCCGGTAATGGTGACGACAATATCTTTGGCAGTACCGTCAAAAGATTGTATGGTGAAGGTTTCATTTTTGGTTACGCCTGCACCCAGAAATTGCACTGCACTGTTATCTACAAAGTAAGTCCAACGTCCACTCTCGGAGAGAACGAAACTACCGAGATTGCCACTTGCTGAAGTGACAGTGGTTTTAAATCTGTTTTCACCAGTATCGACATCATCAACAGTTAAAAAGCCACTGGTGCTTATCACATTAATTGCGCTGCCATCTTCGGTGACTGCACCTGTGGTTGCACCTGTGATGGTAGCAGCATCATTCACCCCGGTAATTGTAATGACGACAGTGGCACTGGCTGTACTATTGTTAGTATCGCTAATGGTGTATTTAAAGGATACAGTGGCATTGACTCCTTGAGCTAAATAATCGTAGCCATCTGTCAGGGTAGCAGTACCATTGGTGGGATCAAAGCTAAATGTGCCATTAGCATTTACCGTGAGTTTACCATTGCCCAAGTTAATTGAATTACCAACATTAGCAGCACTGCCGTTGACTGCTGTTACCGTCAGGGGGTCGCCTTCGGGGTCGCTGTCGGGGGTGGTGGGGTTGGCAGTCAGCACGTTGCCGTTAAATACGGTGTTTTCATTGGTGCTGACAACATCGTTAACTGCTGTGGGGGTAAAATTTAACTTGAAGAACAACACATTGCCTGCACGATTGCCCACAAAGGCATCAAAATCGCCATCGCCATCTATATCGGCCAACGCGGGTTTAGCAAAAATAGGTCCCACATTGATGAGGCCGAAGGGGTTGGCGATGGGGGCTGCGAAGACTGGATTGGTTTTAGTTCCCGTGTTGCGAAAGAAAAACGTATTGCCGTGATCATTACTCACAAAAGCATCGAGGTCGCCATCGCCATCTATATCGGCGAGTACGGGTGCGGCTCTGTATCCCACATCGATGAGACCGAAGGGGTTGGTGATGGGGGCTGCGAAGACTGGATTTTTTGCAGTTCCTGTGTTGCGGTAGAACAACGTATTGCCGTCACCATCGCCCACAAAGGCATCGAGATCGCCATCCCCATCAATATCACCAAGTGTCGTTTTGGCATAAAGTCCCACATCGGTGAGACCGAAAGGATTGGTGGTAGGAGCGGCAAAGACTGGATTTTTTGCAGTTCCTGTGTTGCGGTAGAAGAACGTATCGCCAGAAACCCCACTCACAAAAGCATCGAGGTCGCCATCGCCATCGATATCGGCAAATGTGGGAGAGGCATCGAACCCCACATCAGTGAGGCCAAAGGGGTTGGTGATGGAAGCGTCAAATTGGGGAGCTTTGGCAGAGCCTATGTTGCGGTAGAACAGCGTATTGCCGTCACTATTGCCCACAAACGCATCGAGGTCGCCATCCCCATCAATATCAGCAAATGTGGGAGAGGCATTCAACCCCACATCAGTCAAACCGAAGGGGTTGGTGATAGGGGCGAGGAATTTAGGGGCAGTAGCAGGAGGATCGGGCTGGTTCGTAAAGAATAGCGTATTGCCTTGAAGATTGCCTACAAAGACATCGAGGTCATTATCGCCATCAATATCAGCCAATGTGGGTACGGCAGATAATCCCACATTAGTCAAACCAAAGGGGTTGGTGACGGGAGCGGCAAACTGGGGAGCGGCGGCAGAGCCTATGTTGCGGTAGAACAGCGTATTGCCGTCACGATTGCCCACAAACGCATCAAGGTCGCCATCTTCATCAACGTCGGCAAACGTCGGTGCGGCATCGTATTCCACATTAGTCAAACCGAAGGGGTTGGTGATCGGGGCGGCAAACTGGGGGGCGGCGGCAGTGCCTGTGTTGCGGTAGAACAGCGTATTGCCGTTCCCATTGCCCACAAACGCATCAAGGTCGCCATCCCCATCAATATCAGCAAATGTGGGTTTAGCATAGTTTCCCACATTAGTCAAACCGAAGGAGTTGGTGGTGGGGGCGGCGAAGACTGGATTGGTTTTAGTTCCCGTGTTGCGGAAAAACAACGTGTTGCCGTCACGATTCCCTACAAAGGCATCGAGGTCGCCATCCCCATCAATATCGGCAAATGTAGGTGCGGCATAATTTCCCACATCGGTGAGACCAAAGCGGTTGCTGCTAGCAAATACAAACTGAGGAGCGATCGCAGTACCTGTGTTGAGGTAGAACACCGTATTGCCGTTATTATCGCCTATAAAGACATCAAGGTCGCCATCGCCATCAATATCAGCCAATGTGGGTACGGCAGATGATCCCACACTGCTGATACCAAAGGGGTTGGTGATAATGGTCAGAAATTTAGGGTCGCTCATGCTTTCTCTGTGGTGTTAAGAATGAATATCACTAAAAAAACGTGAAACTCTTGGCGTGAATGGGTGTAAGAGTTTAGGAATTAGGAGAAGAACGGTATGACGTATCTGACTTTTCACGCCATGTGGAAAAGCTAACGCGAAACCTAACCCCCTAACCCCCTTCCCTACGTAGCTTGCTTCTCCGAAGGAGTGGGAAGGGGGAAAGTTAAAGCCTCTCTCCTTGTCGGCTACGGTGTACACACAAGTGATCGAATCACTATCAGTCCTCTGTTTACCCCACCCTAACCCTCCCCTTAGAAATGGGAGGGAACTAAATTCTCTTGTTTCCCCCATTTCCAAGGGGGGATTAAGGGGGGTAATTTGACTTGTGTGTACACCATAGATCCTTGTAGGGGAGAGGTACTCTACGAGAAGAGCTTCGCTCTATGGAGAGGGGTTTTCCAGATCCCGTGAAAAGTCAGATAACGTATAAGTGTGGCGGCGATCTGCCCACCGGATGAATCTTGCTCATTTATCCCCCACTAAGTTGGCGAGATTCTGGTGTGCTACTGTCAAGTCTGGTTTGAGTTGAATTGCTCGTTGATAGGCGGCGATCGCTGCTTGTGTTTTCCCCTGGATTTGCCAAATTGCCCCTAAGTTGCAGTGTGCTTGGGCAACGTTGGGGTTAATTTCTAGGAGACGTTGATAAGCTGCGATCGCTTGTTCCATCTGCCCCAACCCCTGCAAGGCATTACCCAACTGGTTGTAGGCGGCGATGTAATCCGGTTGCAGGCGAATCGCTTCACTAAAGTTAGCTACCGCCCCTTGTAAGTTGCCCTGCTGCGCCCACTGTTTCCCCTGCTCAAAGTAGGAACGGGCGGATGTCGTGAAAAATTTGTGCGATCGCTTTGAGTTATCTGCCTCTAAGGTGGGCATTTGCCAAGCCAGTTTAGCCAATAGAGGTTCGAGGGCAATTTCTGTTAACCCTGTCGGCTGGTAAACTACGCTGATTTGATGACAGCCTTCTTTTACCAAAGCTTTCTCTAAATACTGCAACAGCTTGGTAGCAATACCCTGTTGCCGATATCCTGGGGCGACAAACAGCGAAATTAACTCTGCCGTTTGTTCTGGTAACATTTCCGCAATGGCAAACGCCACCATTTCCCCCGCCACCGACGCAGAAATCCCCACCAATTCCCCCCGTAGGGGCTGAGTTTGCCAACGTTGCTGCAAACTGGGGAAGGTAAAGGCATCGTAATCAGCCAAACTACTGGCGGTGAGGTGATAAACGCGCTGGTATTTTGGGGCATCGGGGATGGGGCTTGGGGCATGGGGAATTGGGGATGGGGCATGGGTGGATTCTTTGGTGTTTGAGGCTTCCCAGATTTGGCGGGGTAATCCGGCGATGGGGGCTTTGCTGCCGACACTGGGGCGTTTTGCTGTGGGTTTGGTGGTAACAATGCCACCAGAACCGGGAAAGGTTACTAGGCGTTCGATTGACTCTGACTGAAAGCCCAAAGCCTGGGGCTGACGCACGCCAGGTAGCACCACTACATCAAATAGTTCTTCGACTACTCCATCTAGATGTAGCCAATGCACTGTTTCCCCAGTGTTGATGTCAATTACCATCAGCCCACACTGGGAAGTTTTGCCCAACGCCGTCAGCCTCTCTTCTAGAGGTAGTCCGCTAAAAGTAGGCGATCGCAATTTCGATAAGCCCACAAAGGCGAAGTTTTCCCAAAATGCCAACCCCCGCACAAACCCAGGACAGAAGGTAATGGGTACTAATTTCCCATCATCTACATAGCCAAAATCCCCCGTCCCCGCATTTAATAGCCACAGCTTGTCTCGATACCAGCGCGGCGAGTGGGGCATGGATAAATCCGTGGCGATCGTCTCGTTGCTCTGCACATCCATCGCTACACCTCCGCCCACCCGGTGGTTACGCCATCCGGCGGCGGTGTCAGTAGTGCTACAGGCGGTGACATATTTGGGTTTACCGTCCCGCAAACCTAAACCATTGAGGTGACAACGGTCTTCTGCTGCTAATTTGGAAATAAAGGGCGGTTGCCACAGGGGAACAAAACTATAATCGTGGCTGATGGTGGCAAGGCAACTAAAATCTGTATTGACAAAAACGAGATTTCCTGCATCATCTAACACCACATCATGGACATTTAAATCGCCAGTGGTGTAGGCGGTGCGAGGGATGTAAAGACAGTCACTTTGCTGATATGTCTCTTCTGGTGAAAGTAAATTTTCAAAACGCCAAATTTGATAACGTGTGCTGACATATATACTGTTGTTGACTGCATACATCCCCATCGGTTTATCAAATAATCGCTCGTGAGCCGCTATCTTACCTTGCTGATTACAGCCGATAAAAAACAGCCGATTAGTTTGATACGTAGTGAATGCGAGGCTAATACCTTGAGTTTGCAACCAACTTTCTAAATCTTGTGAACAGTTAATTTCAAGTTTCGGTAAGTTCTCTGAAGAGATACTGTGATTTTGGGTGAGAATATTCTCCATACAATATTTAATAAAGATTAATTTTTGCCAAGACAAAATTTCTCCATCATCTATAAGTAGTCATGGGATGGAGGCAGAACTCATTTATTCAATCAGCTCTGATTTGAAAACACCGTTTATTCCCCAAGGGCTGATTGACGCTGCCTAAACGAGAAACTGTTGGCAGCACCTATAGAAATTACTAGGGTTTTAATACTTAATTCCAAGTAAACGTTAGTGTTATCCTTTACGAAGCCATTAAATAGTACGATGAAAAACTCAGTATTGAGAACGACTTTATAAAAAATTCAATAAATTAGTCGGTGAAATTGTGGTAATTCTTTAATTTATTACTAAATATTTAAGTCAAAGATATGCAAGATTTCTACCAAATATCGCCAGACATGATATAAGTTTGAAGCGGTTCGATTTTTCACAAATGCTCAATCAAAATCAAGCACCTTTACTCGCAGCTTTAAAAAATTGTGCGGCGCGTCCTCATGCAGCTTTTTATACGCCTGGACATAAGCGGGGACGGGGAATTAGTCAAGCTTTGGTTGATTTGTTGGGTAAGGATGTGTTTGGTGTTGATTTGACGGAGTTGGCTGATTTAGATAATTTATCTGCACCACAGGGAGTAATTCAACAGGCGCAACAGTTAGCGGCGGCGGCTTTTGGTGCTACAAAAACGTGGTTTTTAGTCAATGGTTCGACTTGTGGCATTGAAGCGGCTATTTTAGCTACCTGTGGTGTAGGGGATAAGATAATTTTGCCGCGTAATGTGCATTCATCAGCGATCGCTGGTTTAATTTTATCTGGTGCAATGCCAATATTTATTCATCCTGAATATGACTCAGTTTTAGATATTGCCCACAGTATCACGCCGGAGAATTTACAAGCTACATTACAACAACATCCAGATGCTAAAGCTGTGTTGACAGTTTACCCGACATATTACGGAGTTTGTGGAGATTTACAAGCGATCGCCCACATTACCCATCAATATCATATTCCTTTATTGGTAGACGAAGCCCACGGAGCGCACTTTGCCTTTCATCCTGATTTACCTACCCCAGCTTTAGTCTGTGGTGCAGATTTAACTGTGCAGTCAATTCACAAGGTACTCGGCGCAATGACGCAAGCATCCATGCTGCACATTCAAGGTGAGAGAATTGATATTGACCGAGTAAGTAAAGCTTTGCAACTTTTACAGTCTACTAGTCCAAGTTATGTATTGTTAGCTTCCCTCGATGCGGCGCGTCAACAGATGGCGGTGGATGGTAAACAAATCATGTCTCGGACTTTGCAACTGGCGCGTGATGGGAGAAATAGCATCAGTCAAATTCCGGGGTTGTCAGTTTTGCAACTACCAACAGGAGATTTATCACCAGGGTTTGTCGATTTAGATGCAACACGACTGACTGTTAATGTATTTAGGATAGGTTTAACTGGGTTTGAGGTGGAAGAAATATTAGACGCACAAGGGGTAACGGCGGAGTTTGCCACCCTGCAAAATCTTACTTTTATTATTAGTTTGGGGAACACAGACGAGGATATTCACAAGTTAGTAGAGGGTTTTCGGAGTTTAGAGAAAATCAAGCCGTTAAACCTAACCCCCAACCCCTTCCCTTGTAGGGAAGGGGCGCAAGAATTAAAGCCAATTTCTCCCCGTGAGGCTTTTTTTGCTGCTAGTGAAATCGTACCTGTTTGGGAAGCGTGCGATCGCATTTGTGCAGAAACTGTTTGTCCCTATCCCCCAGGAATTCCGGCGTTAATTCCTGGGGAAGTAATTACGCCATCTGTGCTGGAATACTTAGAGAAAATTCAACAGCAAGGCGGATTTATCACTGGTTGTCATGATTCTAGTTTGCAAACTTTGAAAGTAATTAGCTAGAATATGAACCTGTTGCACGCAGAGACGCAGAGATGCAGAGAGTAAGAGTTTAAGAGAGGAGTTTTAAATCTACAAAAATCCTACAATCTCTCTTTTGGGGGCGGTACAATCCCACTCTTATTTAAACCTTGATCAATGTTTTTTAACAGTTGAAAATCTTCCTCTGGTAAAGGATAGCTGCTACTACTAAATACGCCTGCACTCACCGCAGGTTGTTTTTCTAAAAAAGAAAAAGCTTGGCGAAATTGACGCGGTTCGGCTTTAATTGGGGCATCAAAATGACAGGGAATAATCCATTCAAAATTCCAACTAGCAACTTTATTCGCCCAGTTAATAGTCTCTTGGGGTGCGCGGTTGAGAATTAGTGTCTGTAAGATAGGTGCGACAAATAAACGTCCATCACCACGTACTGCATCAAAAGAACGCAGCCAATCATATCGCCATTTAAAGGGATATAGTCCAAAATAAGCTTTAAATGACCGTTCTGGGGCTTTTAAGGCATCGCGAAAGACTTCAGCCCAACGAGGAACTTCTAAGGCACTAGGGCTAAAATACAAGGCAAATAGGGTGATGCGTTGCCATCCTTTGCGACGGTTGGCGGGTGTATCGGCAACGATATCGGCGGCTTGGTCTTTAGCGTGAAATAGTAAGGCGTAGGGGTCTAACTGGACGATCGCAGGCGGATTTTCTGGTATAGAAATAATCGTATCTGTAACTAGTAGGGTGTGCGATCGCCTGTGTAGAAATGCCACCTCTGCAAATTTACCAGTGCCAAGGTCAATAGTATCTAATATTGCATAGTCGAACTCATCACCAAAAGGAGTTTGACTACTATCGGCTGGTAGTATGTGGGTGCGTTGAGGAGGTAAACCCAGCCAACTCAGGGGCAAATTAAGCGGAAAACTCCATTGATTTGGTGCAACAAACACCTGTGCTTGCGGAAATTGCCTAGCAAAAGGCCCGACAAATACTTTATGTTCTAAACCAGAAATCGTAGGCAGAATAATATATTTCACATCCCCATGTTCTGCCACTAATTCCTTGACTAGACTAATACATTCACGAGTCGGGGCGACTGGCGCATAAACCAACAGCCCACCCTCATTTAATTTCACCACCGTCATCCGAATAGGGACAATCACATAAAAAACGCCCTGCATCTGGTCAAAAGTCCAGATTGTATCTTTAATAACTTCTTGCCGCAGCGTTCGCCGCTTGCTGTATGGATAAAGCGGTAAAGTAAACCAAAAAGGCCAAGTAAAATCTTTCAGACTCATTTTATCTGGGAATGGGGCATTGGGCATTGGGAATTGGGCATTGGGCATTGGGCATTGGGAATGGGAGACAAGGTAGAGAAAATGGCTAATGACTAATGACTATTGACTAACTCAGCAATTTTACCTGGAATTAACTGTTCAACGTTACTTAAAACTATGGTTGCGCCTGCTTTGATTAGTGTTTGGGTGTAAGATTCCGCGCGTTCTGTGGTTTCTTGGACATGGGGCGGTAAAATACCTACACCAATCCAATTGCGATGAGGTTGCAGTTCTTTGGCTTTGCCGACGGTGTACATATCGGCTACAGTATCACCTACGTATATAATGCTGGATGTCTCTTCTGAGTTATTTTCTATTTGTTTGAGGGTCGCAAATAATCCTGTGGGATCTGGTTTACCTGGTGCATCTTCCATTGCAATCAAAACTGGAGATTGTAAACCGAGACGTTTTTCTAATACATAGGTAGCAGAACCACGAGTAGCACCACTGAAAAAACCCCAAGCAATATCCGCTTGTGTTAGTTGTTCTAAATAGCTAGGTTTTAATAATAACGGTTCATCACAGATATACCCTGTCCAATTTTCGGGGTCTGTTCCACGATAACGAGATTGAAAAAATGTAACTATAGTTTCGTAGTTGAGTTGTAATTGTTCGCGTGGTGTTCCTTGGTTTGCAAAGTAACGGTAAATCAATTCCTGGGATGCTTCCCAATCGTTATTCCAAATCCCTTCTGATTTGAGTTGGTCAATTTCTAGCGATGTGGGACGATAAGCTTTGTTAGTAAAATGCTCTACTGTGTCTGCTAATGCCCGACGATAGGAACTACCAACGTCACGGATCACACCATCAATATCAAATACAACGATCGCTTTTTTTGAAGATTCTTTCATCATAATTCTAGGAATGGGGCATAGGACATGGGAAATGGGGCATGGGGCATTGGGTATGGGAATATGTCTTGAATGATGCTTATGGGTTAGTTTCTGTTGCCTATGGATTTGAGATAGGCGTTGAGTTTGGGTAGTAATTTGTCTAGGATGGGTTTAAAGTTGGTGACATCTTCGTCTTGCAATAACTTTCTGACGTAGGCTAACCTTAACCAAGTAATTGTTTCATACAAAGAACCTCTGGCAATCTTGATAAAGTGCCTGTTTTCACGGTCATTGTATCTACCTCTACCCTCCGCAATGTTTGCACAGATACTATCAGCAGAACGCACTATTTGCTTGCCGACTGTATCTTTAGCGAAATTATCCCATTTCTTGACGATATTCCAAATTACATTAGCTAACTTTTCAGCTAATTGATATATTTCCAAATCCTCAAAATCAGGTCTATTCACAACTATGTTCTATCCCTAAATATCCCTACTAATCTTTAAAATTCCCAATTCCCCATTCCCAATTCCCCATGCCCCATGCCCCATGCCCCATTCCCAATTCCCTAATTGATTTGGTTAACTGGTGAATATTGAGTTAAAATAAGCGATCGCAAACTTAGTAAGTCATAGCCGGATATTCCCCGGAGGTATAATTGTCCAAGTTCATTTTGAAAATCCTTTGGCTAGATGAGAACGTTGCCCTGGCAGTCGATCAAGTTGTTGGCAAAGGTACAAGTCCTTTGACTAAGTATTTTTTCTGGCCTAGAAATGATGCCTGGGAAGAGTTGAAAAAAGAACTCGAATCCAAACACTGGATTTCTGATATCGACCGTGTAGAATTACTCAACAAAGCAACAGAAGTGATTAACTACTGGCAAGAGGAAGGCAGAAACCGTCCGATGGCAGAAGCACAGTTAAAATTCCCTGAAGTTGCCTTCACTGGTAGTGCTTGATTTGGGCATGGGACTGGGGATTGGGGACTGGGGACTGGGGACTGGGGACTGGGGACTGGAAGGTAGAATTTATTTCTCAACTCATTACTCAGCACGGGCTAAACGCCCCGCTTCCGCTAACAGCACTCATTACTCATTACTCAGCACTCAGCACTCAGCACTCAGCACTCCTTACTCAGCACTCAACTGCCATAGTCTAATCGTTTTGTCCCGGCTGCCACTAGCTATTAGTTGTGCAACTTGGCTGACGGCAACCGTGGATACTGAGTCTACATGACCTACGAGGGTAGTTATCTCTTGTGTTGTGTTGACTTGCCAAAGTTTGATGGTTTTGTCCCAACTGGCACTAATAAGTGTTGTGCTGTCGGTGGTGAAAGCTAAGGCGACTACTGCCCAAGAATGACCTAACAATGTGTCAATTAGCTGACCAGTGTTGACATCCCAAAATTTAATGGTGTTATCATCGCTGCCTGTAGCCAGAATTTTACCATCTGGGCTGAAGGCGATCGCTAAAACCGCCCGTGTATGACCTGAGATTGTTTCTAACAAGTCATAGCATTGGCGGTTTTTTAATTGCCACAGGCGAATTGTTCTGTCAAAGCTAGCACTAGCTAAAAGTTGTCCGTCAGGACTAAAGGCGACTGCACTCACTTGTAATTGATGTCCTATGAGGTGACAAATTTCTTTCCCTGTGTTCACATCCCATAGTTTGATTTGCTTGTCCCAACTCCCACTCGCCAAAATCTGTCCGTCGGGACTAAATGCGACTGATTTGACACTGTTTTTATGTCCTGTGAGGGTGTAAGTTAGTTGTGATGTAGGTAAATGCCATAGTTTAATACTGTGGTCATCGCTAGCGGTGGCTAAAATTTCTCCGTTAGGACTAAAAACCAGCGATGTCACTGCTTGAGAATGTCCTGATAGGGTGTTGACGAGTTTTTTTGTCTCTAAGTCCCATAATTTAATTGTTTTGCCTTCGCCACCACTAGCTAAAATTTTGCCGTCAGGACTCATGGCAAGGGTGTTAATACAACTACTATCTGTGAAAGTATAAGTACATTGCCAAAGTGGAGAGGATTGTTGACTGTAGAGAGAATATTGAGATGTGTTATTCATCCCCATTGCCAACATAACTGCATCGGCTGAGTGAAAGCGTTGGTTAATGGGTTTAGAGATGAGTTTATCAAGGATTTTGCCGAGGCGATCGCTAATTTTTGTAGTTAGATATTGTCGCCACACCCAGCCATCATTAGCAATATCAAATAAATCAAAGGGTGGAATTTGCGTCAAAAGATAAATACAAGTCACACCCAAGCTATAAAGGTCACTGGTAAATACTGGTTTACCTTGAATTTGTTCTGGTGCAGCATATTCAGGATTACCAGTCATGTTGTGATTGGTGTTAATTTCTGAGAGGATTTGAGTATTCGCAAAATCGACTAAGGTAAAATTCCCTGAGTTAGTGCGGATGATATTTTGGGGTTTGATGTCACAGTGAATCAGATGGCGATCGCTCATCAACTGCAAGACTGGTAATATCTCTTGTAAAAGCTGCCAAATTTGTCTTTCATTAAAACTACCTTCATCTGCCAATACTTGCTCTAAATTCGACCCCTGAATCAATTCCTGTACTAAATAAAAGTAACCATCCTCCTGAAAATGTGCCAATAAATTGGGAATTAGGGAATATTCTCCTATTTCTTGAATTAACTGCATCTTTAACGCAAAAGATTGGTATGTGTAATGAACACTGCTCACTTTCTGCACTATACAAAGAATTTGGGGTGATTTGCCCTCATCTACAGCCACATAAGTTTGGCAAAATCTCCCTTGACCAATTAAATTAATTAAACGATAGCGGTTTTGTAAAATATTCAACCCCACCGAACACTTTTATTTTCTACCAATTTAATACTATTTGTTGAACTTCTGCCAAATCTAAATAATCATAAACAAAAGCCTTCCGTAGAAGCGGATACGGAATAAATTCGTCATATTTTTGCATTTGTGGTGCTTCCGCATCACTCACCAAAGCTTCAGGAATAATTCTCTGCTCACATAAACTTATAATTTCTTGACGGACATCTTTAAATTTATTTTTCCCTAACTTCATAGTCAAATAATAAGGATTTACACCACCAATACTGCTAATTTCCAATGACTCACGACAGAAATTATTAACTAATCTGACTAAAGTCCGATAACCTACTGTCCCCATCCAAGGAAAAATACAGCATTTACCATTATCTAACCTGACGATATTTTGCTGATCTAATCCAGCCTGTCTCACTAACTGACGCACTGTCTGTAAACGTTGGCGAGCATTATTTTGCAAATAACTATACTCTACATCTTCTAATAATACTTGCCGCATTCTTTGCAAAACTTTAGTGTGAATCGTCCCACCACCACCACGCCAATAACTAGTAGCTTTACCCTCTACCTGCTTCACCGCAATATTTCTTTTCTTAAAATCTATCTCCAATACTTCCCAAGTCCTCCCAGCTAACCCAAACTGACTACCAACAGGAGGTGGCATGACAATACTGCCAATAGCTGTAGACCCTTGTTTCACACTATATTCTTGATTATCAGCAAACACAGCATAAAATTGAAACTTACCCACTATTTTTTCTGCTGCTACACCCAAAATTAATTTACCTTGCTCAGTGCGCTGAATATGACCAAGATCAATTAAATACAGCAGCAATAATTTATAATCTTCCTGAGAAATTTCCTGGAATGGTGGTAAATTTAAAACCTGTTTAGCTAATGCAGTCGGTGAAATTTCCTCTGTGGCTACTAAAACACTCATTGTTTGATGATACAGCAAACTCAAAGGATATTGAATTGGCTTAATTGGTTCAATCCAACGTTCTTCTAAATAAAGTTGAATAATAGCTATACATTGTAAAAGTTGCCAAGGAATTTGTTCTGGTAAAGAAGCATCTTTTGAT
>NZ_PJIZ01000112.1 GCF_021596505.1 Nostoc sp. CMAA1605
ACTCATTACTCAGCACTATTACTCCATTACTTATTACTTATCATATTACTCATTACCCCCACGCCTTGTTTCTTCACTTGAGATTCTAAAATCGCTCCATAAAGTGGGCTGGTTTGCATTAATTCTTCGTGTGTGCCTTGGGCTACTAATTTTCCTTTGTCTATGAGAAAAATTCGGTCAGCGTTTTTGACGGTGCTAATGCGTTGGGCGACAACAAAAGTTACACAGGCTTTGCGACGCATCATCTCATCTAATGCGGCTTGGATTTCGCTGGCAGTTTTGGCATCAACCGCAGAGGTACTATCATCCAAATGAGATACTGTAGTCGGTAAGTAAAGTCCGCGCGATCGCAATCCGTTGTTTTTGTCCACCAGATAACCCACGCTTTTTCACCCACAATTGTCTCGTAACCATCTGGCAAACTGCTAATGAAATCATGAATTTGGGCAGTTTTGGCTACCTCAATGACTGCCTCTAATGGTGCATTAGGTTTGGCATAGGCGATATTTTCGCGAATTGTACCCGCAAATAATGTACTTTCTTGAAATACAATGCCAATGTGGTTTCTCAAGCTTTTGAGGGTAAAATTTCTGACATCTCTACCATCAATACGAATCGCACCCTTGGTGACATCATAAAAGCGGGGAATCAGGTTCATAACCGTACTTTTGCCGGAACCTGTCATTCCTAAAACGGCAATTAGCTCTTTAGGTTTAGTTTCAAAAGATACATTCTTTAAAGTTTCTGTGGCTGCACCAGGATAGCGAAAAGAGACGTTTTCAAAGGTGACTCTACCGCCACAGGTATCAAAGGCGATCGCATCTGGGCGATCGTTAATCTCGATTGTAGCGTCTACTACTTCGTAAACTCTGGTAGCGGAAGCAGCAGCTTGAGCGATCGCAGGTGCAGCAAAGCAATCAGCAAAATGGGCTGAAAAGCAACACTAAGTAGGAGTTAAACGCCACTAGTTCGCCAATGGAAAATCGATTACCAATAACTTGCGCCCCACCATAACCAAACACCGCCAGCGTCACTAAATTACTCAAAAGAAAGATAAACGGAAATGTATTGCGAATGGCGCGGATAGTCTTCATGTTGGCAGAGACTAATTCATCATTGAGCCTGGTATAACGGGATTTTTCCGCCGACTCCCGCACAAAGGCTTTAACGACTCTAATCCCAATCAGGTTCTCTTGTAATACAGCATTGAGACTACCTAGCTGTTCCTGGATCTGTCCGAACAATTTATCATTACCGATGACAAATCGCGCCATTAACCAAGAAGCTACCGGTACTACTGTCAGGGAAATTAAAGCTAATTCCAATTCATCAGCAGCAAAAGTACCGCCACCACCACCAATGTTACAACTCCAGCTATGACTTGAATCAAACTAGTCCCGATAAATGTACGGACGAGTTCGATATCACTGGTAACGCGAGTTAATAGTTGTGATGTCTGGGACTGATCATGATAACTAAAACTCAGATTTTGAATTTTGCTGAAAATTTTATTGCGTAAGTCATAGGCGACACCTTGAGATACGGCTTCTGCTAAATAACTTTCACCAAAACTAAATACACCACGCGCGATCGCTGCCACTACCATCCATGCAGCACTATATAAAACTATCTGTAAATCTCGCTTGGCAATTCCCTCATCTATTCCCCAGCGAAATAGTTGCGGAGTTACCGCATAAACAACTGTTAAAAGTAATAAACTTAGCAAAGCCCCCAGAGAAATCAATCCATAATTTCTCAAACTCCCCAAAACACGCCAGATTGCTTGATTTGAGGAATTTTCCTGGGGCGGTGATGGTGCAATCACTGGAATTTCTCCCTGATCTGCTGTGAAAATTTTGTCTTAAGAACGAGTATGAAAGCTTACAAGCGAATAGGCAATATGTAATAGGGAATAATCCTTGATGAGTAGTGAGTGGTGAGTGCTGTTAGCGGTAGCGGGGCGTTTAGCCGGTGCTAAGTGAGGAGTGGGAAGTGTAATAGTCATTAGTTATCCTTTTTCTCCCCCTGCTCCCCCTGCTTCCCCTGCTTCCCCTGCTTTCTCGACCTTGTCCCCAGTCCCCAGTCCCCAATACCTCACCCTCTAAGCGGCCGTTTTTTCCTCAAAGGGAATAAATGTCTTTTTGGTAGCACCACAAATTGGACATTGCCAATCATCGGGAATCGCTTCAAAGGGTGTACCTGGGGCAATTCCAGAGTCAGGATCACCAGTTACAGGATCGTAAATCATGCTGCATTGTCTGCAAATCCATTTACGGGTGTTGGGATCATCACTGGCTACTCTAGTTACAGGTTGTCCACCGTTAATCACTTCTAAAGCTTCAGTGTAGCGATCGGCGTGGTAATTTTCGATGAATTTCAATAAGCCAAAACGGTGGGCGGCGGCGCGGAAAGTATCAGCGTGTTCGCCAGATTCCTGTGCTTGCTTAAGAAATTCTTCGGCGGCGGGATTATCGCGATCGCGTTGGGCTGCGGCGGCAAAATCAGGATACATGGTAGTGTATTCGTAAGTTTCGCCCTCAATGGCTAAAGATAAGCAACGAGAAACAATTTCCCGCTTTTGTTCATCAGTCAAAGCTGCTGGATCTTCCACCACTAATTCTGGGTGTAACAATTCAAAATGAGCAAAGGCGTGTTCAGTTTCCTGTTCTGCGGTTTCACGAAATAGTTTGGCTAAATCTTTAAAACCCAGTTTACGCGCTACTTCGGCAAAAAACAGATATTTCCGGTTTGCCATTGATTCGCCACCAAAAGCAGCTTCTAGATTTTGCAGAGTAGTAAAGTTTGAAAGATCCATAATTTTTAGATACCTGAAAAGTAATATCTATGGGTAAAGTCTGGACTCAAAAATTGAGTGTATGAACTAACAATTGTATAACTTACAACTTTTTATCCAAATTTTTCAGTCCATCTTTATTTACCTGTTTTGTAAACCGCGACAGGAAAATTGCTGTATCAGTATGAGAGAGCATGGATAAGAGGCAGGGGGCAGGGGGCAGAGGAGAGGTTAGACTGTTGACTCTGTGGCTTTTTAAGCCCCTTGCGAATTGGTATTAAGTCTAGTTATTAGTTTTCTAGTCAAATATAACCTGTTCTATTTAGGTAAATCACTCCCAAAACAAATGCACCTAACGAGTAGGTGCAATGATTAGGCAATTATGGAATTAATACTACTATGTAAAACCAAGTAAGTAATAACTCAGGAGATAACTGAGTTTATCTGAATCCTCAAGAAAATATTTCAGTAAATTTACTGATTTTTGCGTTAAATACTTTAAAAAAACTAATCATAAGTGTTTTTACCATTAGCAAATTTTCTTAAGTAATAAATCTTAAATTTTTGTTGTATCAATAAGAATCTCTTTTCAAGAAAAAACCTCTCTTGAGCAAGAAAGGTTTTTGACGATTGATTTAACACAAAAGGACTAAAGTCCCTACTACGAACTGAATCCTAGTATTTTTACTTTACTTAACATAGTTTGGTTTTTTCAAGTTGTTCTACTTGGTCGTGCTATTCACTTACTCTCAGCTAAAAAGGGATAATCTGTATATCCTGTGGCTTCTGCTCCGTAGAATGTTCTGGGATCTGGGGTGTTTAATTCGGCGTTAAGTTTGAATCTTTGGGGTAAGTCGGGGTTAGCAATAAACAATTTGCCAAACGATACTAAATCTGCATCGTTTTTGCTGAGAATGTTGTCTGCGGTTTCGTGATCATAACCACCGTTGGTAATTAATGTGCCTTGGAAGATTTGACGGAAATGGGGCGTGACGGGATTTATCACTTCATGAGTTGATAAATCTACTTCGTTGGGTTCCATCATGTGGACATAGGCTAAATCGAACGGATTAAGGGCTTTCACTACATAAGTAAATGTTTCTTTGGGGTTGGAGTCATACATCCCGTAGAAAGTGTTACTGGGTGAAAGTTTAATCCCGACTCTACCGCCTCCTACAACACTGCTAACCGCTTCTACTACTTCTAATACAAAGCGGCTACGATTTTCTACTGAGCCGCCATATTCATCTGTACGCTGGTTTGAACCATCTTGGATAAATTGATCGATTAAATAGCCGAATGCACCGTGTAATTCTACACCATCAAAGCCAGCAGCTAAAGCATTGACTGCACCCTGACGGAATTGTTCGACGATGTCGGCAATTTCTGGAATTTCTAAAGGGCGGGGAGTTTCTAAAGCAACTTTACCGACTGGTGTGTGCAGTGAACCTACTCCAGCGATCGCACTTGGTGCTACCGGTAATTCTCCACCTAATAAAGCAGGATGACCAACTCTTCCAGAATGCCACAGTTGCACAAAGATGCGTCCCCCTTGTTCATGAACTGCATCTGTTACTAACCGCCATCCGTCAATTTGTGCGTCTGTATAAATCCCTGGACAGTTGATATAGCCTAAACTTAAGGGTGAAATGGCTGTACATTCCGTCACAATCAATCCTGCACTGGCTCTTTGAGCATAATATTTTGCCATCAGTGCATTTGGGATGTTGTCTATTGCTCGTAAGCGTGTCATGGGAGCCATAACAATCCGATTAGGTAGAGTGTATGACCCTAGTTGAACTGGTTTAAATAGGTTCATGGTTTGGGGAATTGGGAATTGGGCATTGAAACTTGAAGTTTCTCGTTGCAAACATGAATGTTCTTGTTCTTAACTCGAATTTTCTGGTTTCAAACAAAAATAATCTTGTTTAAAACGAAAATATTTTTGTTCTTACCTTTAATAGACGTAAATCAAAGTTCTTGCTTAGTTTAGATAATCCCACCGTTGACGCGAATGTTTTGAGCAGTTATCCATCTAGCTGCATCACTTGCTAAAAAGGCTACGACATCGGCTATTTCTTGAGCATCGCCCAATTTACCAAAAACAGCCATTTGAGATAAACGGTTGATTTGTTCTTCCGTTTTGCCGTCTAAAAACAATTCTGTAGCTGTGGGGCCTGGTGATACTACGTTCACGGCGATATTTTTCGCGCCTAACTCTTTTGCTAATACTCGTGATATCTGTTCGACTGCACCTTTGGTTGCTACATACGCGCTATAAGTAGGTAACATCAAGGCTGTAGTAGATGAGGAAAAGTTAATAATTCTTCCCCCTTCTGTCATATGGCGTGCAGCTTGCTGACAGGCGAAAAAAGTACCTTTGACATTGACTGCATAAATTTTGTCAAAGTCTGCTTCTGTAATTTCTGTGATGGGTTTATAAATGATTGTGCCGGCATTGTTGACTAAAATATCAACTTTGCCAAATTGAGACATAGTTTCTGTAAATAATCTCTCAATATCAGCTACTTTGCTGACATCTGCTTGCACTGCGATCGCCTTAACTCCCATTTTGTCGATTTCTGTGACGACTTCTTGGGCTTTATCGGCTCTGCCTGCATAGTTTACTACTACGGATGCGCCTTGACTAGCTAAAGTCAGTGCGATCGCTCGTCCAATTCCCCGTGATGCACCTGTTACAATTGCAACTTTCCCAGCTAAACCTGTCATGTTGCTTTGCTCCGCATTCAAAATTCAACATTAACAATAGCCCTAAATAAATTTAAAAGCTTGTCTGTTTTTGACAAACCCCAACAGGGCGGGAATAGGAACAGTGAAAGAATGAACGTTAGTAATGTAGGGTGTGTGACGGCAACGATAAGATTTAAAACATCATCCATATATTCAAATTGCCGTCACGCACCTGGCAAACATAGGTAATATCAATCATGATAAAATTGCCATAGCCAAAAGCAGCTAAAACTTCTGCGTGAAAACCGACAGCATATTTTATCGCCTATTCCAACAATTCCCCAGCATTTTCTTTGAACTAATTGGCAACCCTCCCGAAACAGCCAACATCTATCGATTTGCTTCTGTTGAAATCAAACAAACAGCTTTCAGAATTGACGGTGTATTTCTCCCCAACCAAGAGCAAAAAAGCCCGATTTATTTTGTGGAAGTGCAATTTCAAGCAGATGAAGATATTTACTTGCGCCTGATTTCGGAAATTTCCTTATACTTACGCCAAAACAAACGCCAAAATCCTTGGCGGGGAGTAGTGATTTATCCTAGCAGAGATATAGATACAGCAGAGAAGGAAGATTTCTTAGAATTCTTTGAGAGTCAGCGTATCAAGATAATTTACCTAAATGAACTAGGCGAAGCTGGATCACTACCTCTAGGCATTGCTACGATAAAATTAGTAATTGAGGTGGGAGATACAGCCATTAACACGGCGAGGGAATTAATCAACCGCACCCAGCAAGCACAGAATTCGCAACTACCACAAAAACAGTTACTAGAATTAATAGAGACAATCTTAGTTTATAAATTTCCACAAATGAGTCGTCAGGAGATAGAAGCAATGTTTGGTTTAAGTGAGTTAAAACAAACACGGGTTTATCAGGAAGCTTTAGAAGAAGGTGAACGAAAAGGTGAACAAAAAGGTGAACAAAAAGGTGAACAAAAAGGACGTATACAAGCAAAATTAGAAGCTGTACCTAAACTGTTAGCACTGGGTTTAACTGTAGAACAGATAGCACAGGCATTAGACTTAGATGTTATACAAGTCCAGCAAGTAGCAGGTTTATAAATTTCCGCAAATGAGTTGCCAGGAGATAAAAGCAATGTTTGGTTTAAGTGAGTTAAAACAAACACGGGTTTATCAGGAAGCTTTAGAAGAAGGTGAACGAAAAGGTGAACAAAAAGGTGAACAAAAAGGACGTATACAAGCAAAATTAGAAGCTGTACCTAAACTGTTAGCACTGGGTTTAACTGTAGAACAGATAGCACAGGCATTAGACTTAGATGTTACACAAGTCCAGCAAGTAGCAGGTTTATAAATTTCCGCAAATGAGTTGCCAGGAGATAAAAGCAATGTTTGGTTTAAGTGAGTTAAAGCAAACGCGGGTTTATCAAGAAGGCAAACTAGAAGGGCAACTAGAAGGTAAACTAGAGGGCAAACTAGAAGGTAAACAGGAAGCCAAATTAGAAGCTATTCCTAAATTGTTAGCACTGGGTTTAACTGTAGAACAGATAGCACAGGCGTTAGACTTAGATGTCGCACAAGTCCGACTAATAGCACAGCAAGAATCTCTGAATCCTAACTTAGATTCAAAACATCACTAATAAATTCAAATTGCCGTTACGCACCAAGCAAACATATTTACAGAAGATTAATACCATTTCACGAAATTAATAAATAAATCACTATTCTTGCTCCCTACGCTTGCTATCTGTATCAATCTTAAAGTTGAACGGTATAAAGGAGGGAATTTTGTCTTCTTGACTAGAACCCGTGAGGGGAGGCTGATGACGGGGTTTGATGCGATCGCGCATTTTACTAATCACTATATATAGTATTGGCACGACAAACAAACTTAAGAACGTTGCCACGAACATTCCGCCAAATACGGCTGTCCCCAAGGATTGACGGCTGGCTGCACCTGCACCAACGGCAATTAATAGGGGAAAAATCCCCAACAATGTAGATAATGCTGTCATCAAAATCGGGCGGAGGCGTTCTTGTGATGCTTGGATGGCGGCTTTAGTGATGGGTAAGCCTTGATCACGCAGTTGGTTAGCAAATTCCACAATCAAAATTGCGTTTTTACTGGCTAAACCAATCAGCATGACTAATCCCACCTGACAAAAGACATCGTTACTTAAACCCCGCAATGATTGGGCTATTAATGCTCCCAAAATTGCTAAAGGGACGGACAGCATAATAATTACGGGGTCTACATAGTTTTCGTATTGGGCGGCTAGTACCAAAAATACAAAGACTAATCCCAGACCAAAAATTAGCGGTGCTTGTCCTCCAGAAGTTTGTTCTTCGGTGGTGATTCCTGACCATTCGTAGCCCATGCTGGCTGGGAGGATGGTTTGGGCTAAGTTTTCCATTGCGGCGATCGCTTGTCCAGAACTGAAGCCAGGTGCAGCACTGCCGTTGATTTCTATCGACCGGAACAGGTTATAGTGGTTGATAGTTTGCGCTCCGGTTGTAGGTGTTAACTTAACTAAGTTACTCAAGGGAATCATTTTCCCAGTTTCGGAACGCACATATAACTTACCGATATCTCCAGGTTCAGAACGAAACTTGGCATCAGCTTGCACATATACCCGATAGGTGCGCGATAGAAAATTAAAGTCGTTGACGTATTGTGAACCCATATAACTTTGCAGGGTTTTAAATACATCATCTACGGGGACTTGTAAAACTTTAGCTTTGTTGCGGTCTACGGTGATTAACATCTGGGGTGTGTTGGCGTTAAAGGTACTAAACACACCTTGTAATCCAGGGGTTTGATTACCTTGGGCGATGATTTTTCCCATCACTTCCACCATGGTGTTTAAGTCAGTAGTTCCTGATCTATCTTGCAGTTGGAATTGGAAACCACCGAAATTTCCCAAGCCGTCAATTGAAGGTGGGTTGACAGGAAAAATCTGTGCTTCAGGAATATTTGATAATACTCCCTGCAACTTGTTAATAATGGCGTTGGCTGACTGTCCTGATTGTCGGCGTTCATCCCAAGGTTTAAGAGTGGTAAAAATTACACCACTATTAGCAGTATTACCGCTAAAACTAAAACCACCGAGCGCGAAAGTACCAGTTACTTCCGGTAACTTCAGGATTTCCGTTTCTACCTCGGTCATGACTTTGCTAGTGTAATTGAGAGAAACCCCCTCTGGTGCTTGAATAATGGTGATGAAATAACCTTGGTCTTCATCGGGGATAAAGGCTGTGGGAACGGTGACATATAGCCAACCTGTGAATACTAAGGAGGCGACAAATAGACCAATCACGATCGCTCTTACACGGTATAAAAAATGCAGCGATCGCTCATACTGCCTCTGCATTGCCTCTAAAAACCAGTTAATGCGTCCAAAAAACCAGCCAAATATCCCCCGTGGTTTGGGTTTGGGGCGGAGTAATAAAGCTGATAATGTGGGGGTAAGTGTAATTGCTAAAAAGGTGGAAATGGCAATAGAAAAGGCAATAGTTAAGGCAAATTGCCGATAGATTTGACCTGTTGCACCAGGGAAAAAAGCTACTGGTACAAATACTGCCATTAATACTAAGGATGTCGCAATTACTGCCCCGAATAACTCCCGCATGGTACTAGACGCAGCTTGACGGGGTGACATTCCCTCATCTTGAATCTGGCGGGAGACATTTTCGACCACGATAATGGCATCATCTACTACCATCCCTGTAGCGAGAGTCATCCCAAACAGGGTCAAGGTATTGATAGAAAAGCCAAAAACTTTAATAAATGCGAAAGTCCCAATCAGCGACAGAGGAATAGTAATGACGGGAATCAGGGTAGTGCGCCAATCTTGGAGGAAGAGAAATATGACTAAAACAACCAGGGCGATCGCTTGTAGGAGAGTAATTACTACTTCTACTAAAGATGCTTCTACAAAGTCAGTGGTATCAAAAGCCACTTGATATTCCATCCCTGGGGGAAAACTTTTCGCCAAGCGTGCCATTTCCAAGCGCACAGCTTTAGCGACTGCTATGGCATTACTTCCAGGTAAAGGAAATATGCCAATTCCTACGCCGTCTTTGCCCCGAAAACGCAGGAAAGAATTATAGTTTTCTGCTCCTAATTCTGCCCGGCCGATATCCTTGAAGGTAATCAGTGAACCATCTGCACCCGTTTTCAGGACAATATTTTCAAATTCCGAGACATCAGTTAATCTACTGACTGCCGTTAAATCAATTTGATACATCAAATCAGACGGAACTGGTGGCTGGCCAATTTGTCCTGCACCGATTTGAATATTTTGTTCATCTAGGGCATCAATTACATCTTGGGCTGTCAAATTGCGACTAGCCAAGCGATTAGGATCAAGCCAGAGACGCATTGCATAACGACGTTCGCCAAAAATCTGCGCCTCACTGACACCATCAATTCTTTTGAGGGCATCAACTAAATATAAATCAGCGTAGTTACTTAAAAATATATTGTCGTATTCTTGGCGATCGCTATACAAACCCATTGCCAGCAACAGATTATTAGATTGTTTCTTCACAGTCACCCCAGTACGCTGCACTGCTTCCGGTAACTGTGATTGTGCTAGAGAGATACGATTCTGCACATCAACAGCCGCAATATCTTTATCCCGTGATGCGTCAAAGGTGACAGTAATCGTACTAGTTCCGTCATTACTACTGCTAGAAGTTATATACTTCATGCCTTGCACCCCATTGATTTGGCGTTCCAAGACACTAGTCACCGTCTTTTCTACAACTTCTGCACTTGCCCCAGTGTAGTTAGCATTAACAATAATTTGTGTAGGACTAATTTCGGGATATCTATCAGTCGGTAGCGTCGGGATACTAATTGCACCCACCAAAAAAATGATAATGGCGCAGACGCTGGTAAATACTGGTCGTTTAATAAAAAAGTTAACAAACATATATTAGGGAATGGGGCATTGGGAATGGGGAATGGGGCATGGGGCATGGGGAATGGGGCATAGGGTATGGGGGATTTAGGTAAAATCTACCTTGTCTACCTTGTCTACCTTGTCTCCAATTCCCAATGCCCAATTCCCAATTCCCTAAAAAGAATCCGGCACAATTGGCGCGCCGTCTTGAAGATTGAGCAGGCCTGAAACGATGATTTTATCTTGTGGTTGTAACCCTGAAAGGACTTGATAGTTATTGCGACGAATATCGCCCAGTTGCACACGTTTTTGACGGGCGACTAATTGCGATCCTCCTTGGGGTGATGTTTCTGTCTGAGCGACATAGACGAAGGTATTACCAGCAATGCGTGATATGGCTGTTGTGGGAATTAATACCCCTGGACGTTGACTCCAAATTACTCTAGCTCTGATTAGTTGGTCGGCTCTGAGTTGATTATTAGAGTTAGGGTAGATGGCTTTAATGAGGACGGTTTGGGTGTCGTTGGTGGCGTTAGGCGCAATGAAAAATACTCTGCTTGTACCCAAAACTTGACCTTGGGGATTCATAATCTCTACAGGCATTCCCTTACGCAGTTGGGAGGCTCGTTCCAAGGGAACGGAGACGTTAACTTCTAAAGGTTGGTTTTGGGTGATGGTGGCTAATTGTGTAGATGTGGTGACGAAATCACCTAGTTTCACGGGAATATTCCCTACAGTCCCCGAAAAGGGGGCAGTAATTCTGTAATATTGCAGTTGGAATTGTTGCTGGGCTGTATTTGTCTGTGCTTGTTGCCAGGTTTTTTGGGCTTGGGCGATGCTGGCTTTTTGGGCTTGAATTCTCGATTCTAAGGCTCTGAGATTAGCTTGGGCTATTGACAGTTTGTTGGCTGCTTGGTCTTTAGTTTGTCGGGAAACTGCCCCTTGGGTTGCTAAAGTTGAGTATCTTTGATAATCCTGCTGACTTAAGCGTAAATCAGCTAAATTAGATAATCTTTCGGCTTCTAGGGATCTGAGGGTAGCATAAGCATTTTCTAACTGCGCTCTAGCTGCATCGGCGGCGGCATCGTTCCCCAGTAGTGCGGCTTGTTGCTGTCTGGGGTCGATTTGCATTACGGCTGCACCGGCGGCGATCGCATCTCCTGATCTGACGTATATTTGGGTAACTTGCCCCTGAATTCTCGGTTGCAGCTTTACGGATAGCCGGGATTCTAAGCTAGCGACAAAATCCGTACTGTCTTCAATTGTGCCTACTTGGACTGGTGAAACTTTAACTCTTACCCCTGATGGTTGAGCATTAGCAGCTGGTGCTGGATTTACGGGAGTCAATAATCGCCAAACTACGGCTGTTCCACCAACCAACAGCAACATACCAGCTATTAATAACCGCAATCCCCGGCGGTTTTCTGGGGGTGGATCATAGGATGATTGGGGAAAATTGTCTGGAGAATTAGTTTGAGATTCAGGGGATGACATAGCTAAGAGCAAACCTACAAAACAAGTTGACTAGAATTGAATCCACAAAAGAAAGTTGGTAATTGATTTTACAGATTTAGCATGAAGATTTTTGCTCCATTTTGTGCTATTTGACCCAAATATACTTTCTTCTGGTGATTCCCTAATCTACCTAAAGGTGAATGATAAATGATAGTTTACAGTCAAGCGATCGCTATGTCTCAATCTTTTTGGCGGAAAATCGTCTAATTTTACGATTGATATCTTTACTTGATTTAATACTGAAAAAAGAATAAATTTTTTCTCAAAAATTCAAAAAAATGTTCATGATTAACAGCAGAACAAAACAATAAGTAGTAAAGAGCAAACGTAGAGGTATTTTAGCCAACATCTCTACACATTTTCTATTTCCTTTGCGGTTAAGCTGTGAGCAAATATGATGTTAATAACTATATTTTCTCTGGCAAAATATAAATTTACAAACCCCGCCGCCATTAATGTTAACTAGCTAATTTTTTGTGTTTGTTCACAGGTAAAAAACGCAGCAACATAGCTAACACTAGTAAGCTGAAAAACGGTAAATAAATCAACAGTGATTGGGTCAGTTTTAGACCAAATTCTACAGTAAAAGCCAACCAAAAATAGTACATTCCTGTAGTGTGTAAAATCTGCCAAACACGTTGACTTAATAGATTAGCCAAAGGACGAAAGGAAGTGAGAGTCATTGCCACTAGGAAAACATAACCTAAAATTGCTGGTAAGCCAAACTGAGGACTACGGCCAGATGTCACAAACCACAAACCAGTCCAGGCGATCGCGTGGTATGTGTGCGATACTGCCATTGCAAGACCAAAGTAGCGGCGATTTTTCAACAGCCAAGCTGTATAAGTATTTGACCAAATTCTACGTAAAGCAGTAGCCACAAAAGCTGCGACAAATAAGATACAGGAAGTACGCGCAGTTGCTCGAATCGCCATCCGCATTCCCGCCTCATCAATACCCTGGAATAGAAAAATCACAGTCATAATCGAGCCAACTGCCAGGGTAGTGAAGCCAACAATATTCCATCCTTGCCAAGAAAATTTAGTACCTGTCATAATTTTGCGAAATTTTTGACGATAGGTACTGAGTTTAGCGATCGCTGACTGTTGCTGTCTTGCCTATCCTACCGAAAAATGTTCTAATCTTCCGAATCACGATATCAAAGCATAGTTAAACTTCATTTTCCCCTTGTTCCCTACCTCTAATCAAAGCCTATCTCTATAGGCTTTTGGTGTTGTAGCGGTATGTTGACGAAATACTCTAGTGAAATGGCTTTGATTTTGAAAGCCTACTTGCTGACAAATTTCTACCAAAGATAACTCATGTTTTCGTAGTAACTGTTTAGCCCTTTCAATCCGGCATTTTGTCACATATTGATGTGGTGTCATCCCTGTAGATTGTTTAAATAAACTCGCAAAATAATGAGAACTCATGTAAACTGAAGTAGCAATTGCATCCAGGGTTAAATTTTGGTCTAAATGTTCATGGATATAGTCAATTGCAGCTTTTAATTTATACTTAGGCAAGCCATTAATACAGCTTTGGTTTTGCGGTTTGTGTGATGCGTATCGCCGCAATAAATGTGCAGAAAGTGCCGTAGACATTGAATCTGCATAAAGTTTACTGTCAGCTTTCCCTATTTCTAACTCAGTTTTCAGTGCCATTCCCATCTGCTGAATTAAGGGATCACGTAACTGTAACTGCGGTACAAGTTCAATTTTGTCTACATCGATATATTCACAAACAGCACGAGCTAAAGTTTCTGGCTCTAAGAATAATTCAATTAATCCCACTTCTGATTCAACTTGCGCTCTCGGAAGGAGTTGATTTGCAGGAAAAATCATCATATCCCCAGCAGTATAGTCAATATATTGCCACCTGCCATTTAACAGCCATCCTACGCGCACATTATCTTGGCAGATCACAATAAAATGCTGATGCAAATTAATTTCCGGCATTTCATCGGCTGGTTCAAGCTCATAAATGAGGTGCAAACCGTCCCATCCGGCTGCATCACTGGAAAGCAGATGTAAATGCTGGGGAATTTCTGGTGCAGACACCGTTACTCTTGAGTTTAGTTGACTGTTTCTAATTTACCAGAGAACACAACTCAGCATGAGTCTAGGCTGTTGACTCTGTGGCTTTTTAAGAGGTCAAAATTCATACACAATTTATGTTCTGTCATTGCGTTCGCGAAGTGTCTCGTAAAGAGCGAAGCGTTCACGTTCGCGTAGTGTGTCGCAGACAAGTGTTCCCGCATGGTAGCAATCCCAGAGACTTTGCGATTGCTTCGCTTCTCCTGATGGAGACGCTAACGCGAACGCTCGCAATGACACCAGAGAGATTTTGCTCTGACACAAAAATAGTATGAACTAAAAAACCCCAAATTCCATCAAAGTCAACAGCCTTGCATGAGTCTAACCCTCTTCACTTCGGCAGGCTATAGTTTATATCTTCCCACAGAGATTATTTATAAAATTTGCCAATTCGGCTAACCCAAGATCACGACTCACAATAGGAGCATAATCAAGTTCTAAGCGTGCTTTATTATCACTAAATGTCAATTCCTGACCGATTAACCTAATCATTGTACGAGTAATCGGCGGCACATCTTGGCGTTGCGTGATTGTCCAAATTGTTTCCACCAATAGGGCGATATTCCAAGCCAGCCATCTAGGGATACTCAAGTTAGTTGGTTTGACTCCAGCAATTTGTAGTAACGTCGTCAACCATGTACGAAACTGCACCACATCTCCATCACTCAGAAAGTAGGATTGTCCGCCGGGACTCCGTTTGGCTGCTAAAATTGCCCCATGACAGACATTGGCAACATGAGTTGTCATATAAGGATAATTGCCCTGATCAATCCAGACAAATTGTCGAGTTTTGACTGCTTTTACTAATTGAGGTAAAGCATGGTCGCCGTTTCCCCAAATCCAAGAGGGACGAACCACAGAGGTTCTAAATCCCGGCCGATTGGCTGCAATGACTTTTTGTTCAGCAATACTTTTTGTAGCAATGTAAGGCGAAAATTGAGGTTGCTGGAGAGGGTATGATTCGTCAACTTGAGATAGAGGTTGGCTATTGAAAACAGCAGCCGATGCACCAATTTGAACAAAGCAAGGAACATTCGCCGCTTGTGCAGCCGCTAACGCACACTCAGTTCCTACAACATTGGTTTTGTAGAAATCTTCGTATTTCCCCCAACTGCTTAAATAGCCTGCAATATGAAATACAACATCGCAACCTTGCATTCCTTGAATCATTGCTTGTTGATTGAGCAGATCACCTAGCACAGCTCTAGCTCCTAATTGAGTCACCTGTTTTGCTGTTTGCTCCGATCGCGCCAAAACTACAACTTCATCTCCTCGATTACGCAGCATTGTAATCATACAGCGACCAACAAACCCAGAACCACCTGTAACAAAAGCTTTCATTAGACTCTCCTCCAACTTTTTCCCAGCATGATGTTGTTGATGAGCGATCGCCATACTTTTTTAGGAAGCAAGGCGTGTAAACCAAAATAAGCTATGGACTATACTCCACAGTCAAGAGAGTTTGATAAGATTGAGGTTGTTTTGATGTTAATTGGTGAATTATCCAAGAGAACGGGATTATCAAAAGACACACTACGTTTTTACGAAAAACTGGGACTAATTACAGCGCAAGTACGCCAAGCCGGAACAAGAACCTACATGGAATTTAGTCCAGAAGCACTAGAGCGAATCGTCATGATCAAACAGGGTAAATCCCTGGGGTTCACACTTAATGAAATGAAGTATCTCATAGATACTTGGGGAAGTGTTTCTATGCCGACATCTGAAAAGTTAAAAATAATTGATTCTAAACTTGAGGAAATCGCCACAAAAATTCAACAACTTAAAGAGATTCAGCAATATTTGACTACCAAGCGCAACACTGTCACCCAGAATCAAATAGAGCAGCTAAATCAAGAGTATCAAAAAAGTAGTGAAGAGAAATTACATTAAATAGTCAAAAAAATAGCATGAATAATATTCATGCTACTAAAACTATAAAATGTTAGTTATCTTGAGAATTTAGAACTCATAATTATATGACCAGTCAGAGTTCTAGAAGCCATGATGGCTTCCGCATTAAGCTAAATCGAAAAGTAAAAATTCTGTACCAATGCTAGTACCAATTTCTAACTTTTCTTCGCCATTGATTTGCACACCATCACCTGCTCTTAATTCTTCTCCATGCAAAGTTGCAACACCTTGAGCAATTTGTAACCAAGCATGACGATTTGGTTTGAGATGATAATTCACTACATCACCTGGTTCTAAAACAGAGGCGTAGATATCTACATCTTGGTGAATAGTAACAGCACCATCACGTCCATCTTTAGCCGCAACTAAACGAATTTGACCGCGTTTTTCTTCAGCAGAAAAAGCTTTTTGTTCATATCTGGGAGCTAGTCCTTGTTGATCAGGTAAAATCCAGATTTGTAAGAGGTGGAGTGGTTCAGTTTGGGAATGATTAAATTCACTGTGGTAGATACCAGTACCAGCACTCATAATTTGAACGTCACCAGGACGAATAACTGAGCCTGTACCCAAACTATCTTTGTGTTCCACTGCGCCTGATAACACATAGGTCAAGATTTCCATGTCTCGATGTCCGTGGGTAGGAAATCCTGCACCGGGTGCAATGCGGTCATCGTTAATTACTCTGAGAGAATGGAATCCTATGCGATTGGGATCGTAAAAACTGCTGAAGGAAAATGTGTGATAACTGTCGAGCCAACCAGTTTGACTACGACCGCGATCGCTGCGACCATGAATTAGGTAGTTAACGGTATTAGGAGCCATATATTTACCTCGCTTTCTACTGTTTTAATATTCCAAAATATGAATCTTTTAGATCATTTCAACTAATCTTTAACTAGTTCATTGTCTAAAGTTCTTTGCCTGAATTTGAACTATCTAAATAGTAGAATATATACCAATAAAATGAAAAGTACGCACTGAAAAGTGGCGTACTTACCAAAAGGATACTATTGGATTGGACAAGCAGAAATTCCCTTAAAAATATTTACTTCACCGCAGCTGTTTGTGGAGTTTTAGCACTAGCTGTACCATTTCCGTTTTTGATTGCTGATGCTTGCAGATGTGCTTCTAAGAACCATAACCGTTTATCAATGGTGCGGGAAACCTCTGTGTAAAGGTCAGCAGTATCAGCGTCACCTAATTCATCAGTTTTCGCGATCGCTTCTCGGATATGCTTGGCGTAGGGTGCAAAGCGGTCTGCTAAAGCTGCTACGTGTTCTTGTCCATCCAAAATATCAAAGGGATATTCTGGCAAGATGGAATTTTCAGCAGCTTTGCGAGCTGTGCCAACGGCATATCCACCCAAAGCGGTGACTCGTTCTGCCACCATATCAACAAACTCTTCTAACTCGCCTGCTAGCTCGTCAAATAATTCGTGTAACTGATAAAAATCAGTCCCTTTCACATTCCAATGAGCTTGTTTGGCTTGAGTTTTTAAGTCTAAAGTTGCTGCTAAAGTTTGGTTGAGAAGGCTGACAACTTGTTCTCTGACTTCAGCAGGAATGTCAATGCGAGTGGGGTACAAACGTGTTGATAGAGTATTTTCACTCATGATTATACTTAGTAGCTGGTCAAGGAAGAGGACAAGGGGCAGGGGGCAAAGGAGCAAGGGAAAGGATATTTCCTCTGCCTCTTACCACCTGCCTCTTCTGGTCAGAATTAACTCTACAAATACTATTGTGAATAGCAGATTTTCAGAAACGCTCTGACGATAGATAGTGCAATAAAAGCAAAAAAGCTAATGGTAGATGACTAAAACAGCTAAATGTGGTAGTTTAACGCTATTTTTGCCATTAATTTAAATATGATCGCTATCTATGATACTAAATTTACCACCAGACAGGCGATCGCCGATTGTATAATTTTGCTGCAAGTTTTGAATATTAGTGATGAGTGATGAGTGCTGAGTAATGAGTAATAAGTAATAAGTAATAAGTAATGAGTAATGAGTAATGAGTCATTAGTTTTTTTACCCTAAACCCTTACACCCCAATCCCCAGTCCCCAGCGATGCACTGAGCTTGTCGAAGTGTCCCCAGTCCCCAGTCCCCAATCCCCAGTCCCCAGTCCCCAGTCCCCAACCTTTAAATTTTGGTTTGTTCTCTGTATGCTCTGGGTGTAATACCTGTGAGTTTACGAAATACATTAGTGAAGTGACTTTGACTTTGAAAGCCAATTTGTTCACAGATTTTTTCGATGGGTTGGTTAGTCTGAATCAGAAGTTTTTTGGCTCGTTCAATTCTGCAATTCATCACATATTGATGTGGAGCTAAACCTGTTGATTGTTTGAATAAGCGCGAAAAATGATACATACTCATATCCACTATCGCGGCGATTTCTGCTAAAGCTAAATCTTGCTCTAGGTTGTCATTAATGTAAGCAATTGCTTGTTTGAGCTTCCAACTCGAAAGACCTTTATCTTTAGCGTAATAAATATTATTAGCACTCGCTACGCAATAATGTTTGAGTAAATGCACGCAGAGTGTATTTGTCAAAGATTCAATATAAATGCGGCTACTTTGATCATGAAATTCTAGTTCTGATTTGAGTGCTAGCCCAATGTGGTGAATTAATGGATCTGGTGCAGCAAAGCGTGGTTTGATGTCATATTCCTGCCAATCTCCTGTTTCAATCGCTACCCGTTTCAAAAACGCTGGTTCGATGCCAATAACTATAAACTCAGCTGGTGATTGCCAGCGTGATATGTGATTGATATGAGCAGGTATAATGGCTACATCACCATGAGCAATATTTTCTGTTTGTAAATTTCCGTCAAATACTCGTTCTGCCTTGTTGATGATAGGTTCTAGGCTGATACTAATGGCGTGTTGTTGCAGAAGGTGTTCTGGGGTTTCATGGCCAGGCTGTTGGTGAACATCAAAGCGCAACCCTTCCCATTTTTGATGGTAACTAGAAATCTGTGGCGATCGCGGTAGAATTTCACTATAGGAATCTTCTTGAGCAAAATCGACACTTACTATTTTCTTTTCTGACATCATCATCTCACCCTCTCACCCACAAGTTTTTCTGTTCTTGTTTCAAAAGCTACTCTAGAATCTCAACAACATCAAGACAATTGGTTACGGCGTGTATTTACAAGAATTTACCAATGAAGTAATACTTAATTGCATTGAATTGCATTAATTAACCATATTTTAAGATATTTTGCATAAAATTGTTAATAAGAAAGATGGTTTTTCAGAATGAATTATTACTTAATTTACGATGGTGACTGTAATCTCTGCGTTACTCTGGTACAGCTACTAGAGACTCTAGACCAAGGAAAACTGTTGCGCTACGTTCCGATGCAGGATGAACAAAGCTTAAAGCAATGGGGTATTACAGAACAAAATTGTCAACAAGGCATGATTTTAATAGATGCCAATGCACCTGAGAGACTTTGGCAAGGTAGTGATGCTGCCGAAGAGATTGGTCGCTTGTTGCCCTTGGTAGCGTCTTCGTAGACGCGTATCGAGCCTTACCCGGAGCAAAATGGGCAGGCGATCGCTTCTATGAACAAATTCGGGATAATCGTTATACTATCTTCGGTAAACGTGATAGCACATATCAATCAGTTTACTGCGTGGATTGTTAACTGGATCTGGGGATTGGGGACTGGGGACTGGGGATTAGGGACTGGGATTGGGGGCTGGGTGACAAGGTAGACAAGGGAAAAAACTAATGACTAATGACTAATGACTATTGACTCTCTGTGTTAAATACTTCTAAAATTTGCCGACACACTTGTTTTAGTTTGTCTGCAATTTCAACGGAAGGTAGTGATTCACCGACAAAATTCCACGCTTCTATCGTAGACAACCGCCAAACTTCGCCACGGTGATCAAACCCAGCTGCTTCTAAGCCAATAGCTCTTCGTGATTTCGTGATCGAGTCTTGGTGAAACCGGATTTGAATTAAAATACTGCGACTGCGCCAAGATTTACTCACACCAGGAAAATGAAACCCAATGTCTATAGAATCTGGATCAACTAATTCTCTAGTGTCTGGGTCATTTTTCCAGGGTTTTAAATCTGATTTGGCATCAGGAAACTCGAATTTGAACAAGTTAACTGCTGTAGCAATCTTGCTGGCGAGTTCAAGGTTAGTTGCCTGTTCAGCTGCATTCACGAAAAACACTCCTTGATTGGAACGGACTTAAAGGTGGGAGTGGGGGACTGGGGATTAGGGACTGGGGATTGGGGACTGGGGAGTAAAAGTTAAAGGGTCAATATCGTGATTTTGTTGACTTTTTTCTTCTGACTTCCTAGTTTTCAACCTTTGGTACCTAATTCCTAATATTAAGTAATTGTACTTAATATTTTTCTAAAAATAGCTCATCCTGAGCTTTTTGTAGGAAAGAGAATAGAGAAATATCAAAAAATTTCTACAAAATCATTTGCTGGTGGGAACGATAAATTGCCTCAGCGATATAAAATTACACTGTGAATCAGCAAAAA
>NZ_PJIZ01000113.1 GCF_021596505.1 Nostoc sp. CMAA1605
TTGGGAGCAAATGCGTTTTCGATGGCGATCGCAGGGCCATTTGCCGCTTACTGGATTTATCATCTGATCATGCAGTTAACTGGTAAGCAAAAAATCGCCATTTTTCTCGCCGCAGCTTTAGCAGATTTGCTTACCTACGTGATTACATCTGTACAACTTGCATTAGCTTTCCCCGCACCAGTGGGTGGATTTATCGCGTCATTTGCTAAGTTTGCGGGGATTTTTGCCATAACTCAAGTTCCCCTAGCTATTAGTGAAGGATTATTAACTGTCTTAGTGTGGAACTGGTTACAGTCTTATACTCCTCAAGAACTCGAACTTTTGCGATTAATTAAACACGAACCTCAAAGTCATGAATCAATCTAAACGCAGAATCAGCAACTGGTTGCTATTGGGAGGGGTGGTGATTTTGGCATTTATCCCGTTAATAGTAGCTCGTGATGCTGAATTTTTGGGTGCTGACGACAGAGCCGCAAAAGCAGTTACCCAAGTACAACCAGGATACAAGCCTTGGTTTCAGCCTTTATTTCAAATACCTAGTTGTGAAGTCCAAACATTTCTATTTGCGGCTCAAGCAGCTTTAGGTGCAGGGGTGTTAGGCTATTTGATTGGTTTATCTAAAGGACGAGCCGAGGGACGAAATCATCGTCATGAACATTCAGATTGATACTTTAGCTTACACTAATAAATTACGGCGATTAGCACCAGGACAGAAATTACTGTTTGCGATCGCCTTACTCATTATCTCTAATTTTGCTCATCCACCAGTGCAAATTATCATTGCGCTTTGGGTAAGTATTTGGACTATATTTTACGCGGGTATTCCCACCAAAATATATTTAAAACTAGTTTATATCCCGATTTTATTTTGGTTAACCAGTTTACCAGCTTTAGTAATTAATGGTGTCACAATTAATTACCTCAATACTATTCAAAATGATGTAATTAACGGTGTTAATATTGGGGATTTTTACTTCTATATTAGCAGACATGGTGTTGAGCAAGGATGGAGCATATTTACAAGAGCGATCGCTGCTATTTCTTGCTTCTATTTTGTGATGTTAACCATTCCTTTTGCTGACTTATTAAAAACCCTCAGACGTATAGGTTTACCTATCTTAATTACCGACTTGCTTTTACTAATGTATCGGTTTATTTTTGTCCTATTAAATACAGCCTCAGAATTGTGGGTGGCTCAACAATCCCGTAGTGGCTACCGCACATTTAGTCTGAGCATGAAAAGTTTATCCCTCTTAATCGGACAATTATTACAACGCACTATAGAGAAATATCACCAAGTTTCCCTCAGCCTAGAATCCAGAGGATTTAACGGCGAATTTCAAGTTTGGCACTCACAAAATTATTATCTATCAACACGCTATGCAATGGAAGCAATTCTAGGTTGTTTAATATTAATCGAACTAGAATGGAAAAGATACCTATTTTAAAATCGCTACTCTGTTTTGAGAGTGCTGAGTAATGAGTGCTGAGTGCTGAGTAATGAGTGCTGAGTGATAGGTAATGAGTAATGAGTAGTGAGTAATAAGTAATAAGTAATAAGTAGTGAGTAATAAGTAATGAGTGAGTGCTAACAGAAAAATAAATACTACCTTGTCTACCTTGTCTCCTTTCCCAATCCACAATCCCCAATCCCCAATACTTCGACAAGCTCAGTACAAGTCCCCAGTCCCCAATCCCCAATCCCCAATCCCCAATCCCTAGATGAATAAACCAGAAACATTACTAGAATTTCAGCAAGTACACTACACTTACCCAGGCGGACAACAGTCAGCCTTAAACGGTGTAAATTTGACCATACCAGCCGGCAAAAAATGCGCTTTGATTGGCAAAAATGGCTGTGGTAAAACCACCTTATTTTTATTAGCTAACGGTTTATATAAACCCCATAGAGGGATTATATCTTGGCAGGGTAAACCCTTACAATATGACCGCAATTTTTTAATGAAACTGCGGCAAAAAGTTGGACTTATCTTTCAAAATCCTGAACAACAATTAGTAGCTTCCACTGTCGAAGAAGATATTTCCTATGGTTTGTGTAATTTAGGATTACCACCAGCAGAAATTCAACAACGAGTAACACAAGCCTTAAACGAATTTAACCTCAGTGAACTAGCACAAAGACCAGTACATCATCTGAGCTTAGGACAAAAAAAGCGTGTTTCTTTAGCTGATGTCATGGTTTTAAAGCCAGAATTGCTATTACTAGATGAACCAACTGCATATTTAGATAGACCCCAAACCCGCAACTTAATTTCAGTTTTGCAAAAAATTCATTCATCTGGCACAACCATACTCATGGCTACCCATGATTTAGATTTTGTGTGTAGTTGGGCTGATTGGGTGTTTGTGATGGATCAAGGACAATTGATTTTAGAAGGTAAGCCAGAAGATGTATTTGTACAACGCGAAATTCTGGAAGCCATCCAATTAGGTGTACCACTAATCTATGAAATTTTATCTGGTGAGCCTGTAGAGATGGAAAGAATTATATTAGAAAAATTTCACCAACGCTTAATAAATTTATTTAGTTAGTGACTCAACCGGAAAAATACCAAGAAAATGTCATCTTTATCCAAATAAATGTACTTTTAAAATTAACTTTTATAGAATTTTAGTAAAAAAATAAATAAAAATTAATAACTTGCTAAACAAGTACATTATTTGATGTAGATTTTATTGCAAATATTCCCTAAGTAACAGGCTAAAATCCCCCAATAGGGCATTGAAAACAAGTGGAAAATATTGTTTTTTATTAGTTTGATGCCTAAAATTGCACAATGAAATTGTGCAGAATACTACTTCTGAGACAGGGCATATTATGCACATACCTGATGGATTTGTTTCTGTGCCGGTAGCAGGTGCTACAGGTTTAGCAAGTTTTGTTGCACTATTTGTTGCTTGTGAGCGATCGCAGCAAGCCTTTGGTATCCGTCGCGCCCCTATTCTGGGCTTAACCACAGCCTTTATTTTTGCGGCGCAAATGATTAATTTCCCTGTAGCTGGGGGTACAAGTGGTCACTTATTGGGGGGAACTTTAGCAGCGATTATTCTCGGTAGCCCTTGGGCGGGAATGCTTTGTATTGCTACAGTCTTAATTATCCAAGCGGTGTTATTCGCTGATGGTGGCATCACCGCCTTGGGAGCTAACATTTTGAATATGGCGGTGATTGGTGTTTGGGTAGGGTGGATATTAACCCAAACATTGCAAAGGTTACTAGGAGGCGCGAAGGGACGCTTACCTTTGGCGGCGGGAATTGCTGCTGGTATCAGCGTAGTAGTAGCTGCTATAGCTTGTGCAATTGAATTAGCCCTTTCTGGAACTGCACCCATCACCATAGTTTTACCAGCCATGACAGGAATTCATATTTTGATTGGCGTGGGTGAAGGGTTAATTACTGGTGGTGTATTGGCTTATTTAGCTAAAGCGCGCCCAGATTTACTCCCAGGGGAACAGGAACAGATGCGCGGTTGGGTAGTACCTGTAGTTACCATAGTGTTAATAGCTGGTGTCCTATCACTCGTCGCCTCAGCTTGGCCTGATGGCTTAGAAAAAGTAGCAGAAAACTTAGGCTTTATCAAATTGGCTGAACAAGTACGGATATCCGTACCCACACCCTTAGCAGACTATGGAATTGAAGGTTTAGGAATCATTGGTACAAGTATCGCAGGCTTATTAGGTGCGGCGGTTTGCTTTGCTGTCGCCTTTGGGATAGCTAAAGTAGTACAGCCGAAGAATGCTTAGTTGGGGATTGGGGATTGGGGACTGGGGATTGGGGACAAGGTAGACAAGGAAGACAAGGGAGTATTTATTTCTTTAGCACTCACTAATCACTCAGCACTCAGCACTCAGCACTCAGCACTTTTGAAATTTTGACTTGAATATGCCTTTACGCTTGCATTTATCTCTTGTAATTGTTGTGGGAACGGCTTTACTAAAGCATCATGCTTGGTATTGGCTGGCTGTGTATGGAGCGATCGCTTTGATTTGGCTAGCAGTTTTACGTCCCCCAATTCGCCAAATGGGAGGGCTGCTAGGTACAGAGTTAATTTTCCTATCTTTAATTGCATTACCTTTGGGTTGGGAACGCGCCAGTTTTTTGTTAGTTCGTTCCCTCATCTGTCTCATCGTCATGAACAGTTTTTTATTAACCCTACCCCCCCATAGTTTCGGTATCGCCCTCAAAAGTCTACCTGTTCCCGCCGCCTTAAAAGAAAACTTACTCCTAGCTGGACAATACCTGGAAATCTTACTCGCAGAAGTCAAAAGGATGCAGCGTAGCGCGCAGCTACGCGGTTTAAATGGTGCATCAGGTTGGTTGCGCTATGCTAGTGCAGCAATGATCGGTAGTTTGTACATCCGTAGTCTCGAAAGGGCAGAACGTGTTTATGGTGCAATGGTAATTCGTGGTTACAACGGACAATTACCCGTAGATTTTAAATTTCCAGCTAAAGAACGCTTCTTGCTGTTCTTAGCTTGGGCGATCGCGATTTGTTTTACTCTCAGTTCTTATAGAGTTGTGAATTTTGAAATCTTTAACTTCTAACCCCCAAACTTCTATCCGTCACCCCAATAATGGCATCGTTGAGGTGAAAAATTTAGTTTACGCTTATCCCCATCAGGAACCTGTATTAACAGATATCTCCTTTAGTTTAAATGCAGGCGATCGCGTGGCTTTAATGGGTGCAACTGGTTCTGGTAAAAGTACCTTACTAGAAAATCTCATTGGTTTGAAACAACCAAAATCTGGTCAAATTTCTATTAATCACATCCCCATAGCACCGCAAACTCTCCCCCAAGTCCGCAAACAAATTGGCTTTAGCTTTCAAGATGCTAACGACCAATTATTTATGCCCACTATCCTCGAAGATATTACCTTCGGCCCCCGCAACTATGGGGTACCTCCAGCCATAGCCCGCGATCGCGCCCGTCAACTTTTAGCAGATTTTGGTCTAGCCGCCTACGCCCACCGTTCCGCCCACGAACTATCAGGAGGACAAAGAAGATTAGCCGCCCTCGCCGCTATTTTGGCACTAGAACCACAAATTCTAATTTTAGATGAACCCACCACCGGACTAGATCCCGCATGGCGGCGACACTTAGCCCAAGTATTATTAAATCTACCAGTGCAAGTTATATTAATAGCTTCCCATGAATTACATTGGTTGGGAAAAGTCACTCAACGCGCTCTAGTATTATCTGGTGGTCGCATCGCCATTGATAGTGAAATTCAACCACTTTTGCGGGATGGAGAAACTTTAGAAAACTTAGGTTTACCCATAGGTTGGTAATCAAATATTCTCATCCTCTGCCACTTGAAAATCTACCAGTAGTTCATCTAAATTGTCTGGGAATCTCCCCCTTTCGACCATTTTCGTAAATACTTGGTAGCAATCATCCTTAGCTCCCTCTTTCCGTGGGAATCCCAGCCACAATATTGCGATCGCCTTTAACTTTTCAGTATTAAATGCTCTAAAAAACAGTCGATAACGTTCTGGTAAACCCATTTTTTTCACCCGTCCATAGTGTTTTAACGCTCCTGTTAAAGCAAAATGACTGGCAAATGGATCAGAGGGAATTTTGGTTTCAATCACAACATTCAATGATGCAAATAATTTGACTGTGCTATGGGTTTTATATTCCACCTCTGGTAATTGTTGTTTTAAACGAGAAACGCGCTCAAATAATTCTTGATACTGACTGCCAAATAGTTGTGGATGAAAATAAATTTCCCAACCGTTATTAATAAATTTCGCCATCTTTTAATCATTCATCGTCTAATTCCACACCATCAATTAATTTGTGTGCAGCTTCAGACATTTCTGTGGTGTAAGGTTGCAGCGTATTATTTTTCAGTGCTTCAGTGATAGCGAAATCAAGAAATAACCGCATTAAGACGGAATTTTCTTCGTCATCATCATCTGCTTGTGGCACAATTCTTAAAATTGCAGTATCAGAGGATAATACTTCTATCCAGCCATCTGCATTAGCAAACTGTGGATGTTCTCGATAAAACTCAGATGGTAGCCTAAATCCTGCACTGTTACCGATTTTGGTACTACGAATTTTGTAGGAGTTGCTCATCTGCTAACGTATGTACGTAACGTAATCACATAATAACACTTTCCTGATACTCTCTAACTGAGAGTTGAAACTGGGGAATTTATGCAAAACGCACCACTCACCAATGCTAGTCAAGAAATCAAGTTATTAGTTTTAGATATAGACGGCACAATTTCCGGAGAGTCAAACACCATTAGTCAACCCGTCAAGCAAGCGATCGCCGCCGTTCAAGCTCAAGGTATTGCAGTGGCGATCGCTACAGGGAGAATGTATCGCTCGGCACTACGTTTTCATCAAGATATAAATTCCACCTTACCACTCATGGCTTATCAAGGTGCTTGGATTCAAGATCCCACTAGCCAAAAAATTTACCAACATTCACCCGTATCTAGAAATATTGCGGAACAATTACTAGATTATTTTGAACAGCCAGCTTTGCGATCGCTTTTATCTGTCCATTTCTACATTAATGATCAACTATACGTGCGGGATATCACCCCAGAAACTCAAGCCTATGCTGCACGTTCTGGCATTACCCCCATTCCTGTCGGAGATTTACGCGAAACTCTAGCTACTGAACCCACTAAAATTTTAGCCCTGTGCGACGATACCAGCGTCATCAAAGATTTGTTAGGCAATTTACGCCGCCAATACACCCCAGCAGAACTTTATATGACAACCTCTGTTGCTACCTTCTTTGAAGCCACAAATGCCATTGTCAACAAAGGTAATGCTGTGCGTTACCTAGCAGAAGACGTACTGGGGTTACAAAGCCATAATGTGATGACTATTGGTGATAACTTCAATGATTTAGAAATGCTGGAATATGCAGGAATTGGTGTAGCGATGGGTAACGCACCAGAAGATGTAAAAGCGATCGCTAATTGGGTAGCTCCGAGTGTAGAGTTAGACGGAGTTGCAACCGCCATTGAAAAATTTTTACTCAGTTAAGAAACGTGGGTGAAGTTAAGATAAAGCTCACAACCCCTAAAATCAGAAAGAACACCGACGACTGGCCGTGTTTCGTCTCGGTGTTCCTGCTGGTTCGCTCCTCACACACCAGTTAATATAACTGAGGTCAATCAATCCGTCAATACTTAGATAGTAGTCATTAGTCATTAGTCATTAGGGAAAAGACTAATTTTTATGCCCAATGCCCCATGCCCAATGCCCAATACCCAATGCCCAATGCCCAATGCCCAACTACTAAAGCTCAACTGGTGCATCAAATCCTAACTTCTCTGTGAGTAACACCCTGAGAACGCATTGAGTCGCCATGACTAATCCTAATCTGGCTTGGGCAAGTTCTGGCGAGTTTGTCTTTACCTCTCCCCAAATGCGGCATTGACTCCAAAAATTTAAAAAGGCTTGACTTACATCCCAGGCGATTTTTTCCCAGTTGACTTGTTCGGGTTCTTCGACACAGTCTAATTCATCTACAGCTTTGATTAATTCCATGATTAAATGAATCTCGCTTGGCTGATGCAGGTGTAATTTGCGATCGCTATTGAGCCAAGGTAAGTCCTCTATTTTTACTAAACTTCCCAAATGTACACTTTCACCACTCGCTGGTAATTTTTCTTCTCCAGTGATCATTCCTTCTCGATGGGCTAACAATATCAATGAGTAACAACGTGCATGAGCATATTGAATGGTAAATAAACGTGATGAATTTTCAGTTTGTCTGCTGTCCGATTTGTTATGAAACCCTAACTTTAGTCCTTGAAAATGAAAATAACTTTTTGAGGCTCCAAAGGCAACACTTTGCAACCAATCTGCTAACAAATGATGTGTTACCTCAATGTGTACCCATCCAGGGGTAACTATTCGTGTCAGCAGTGTTCCGCCGGAAGTAGTAAATATGTGCTGTGCGATCGCGCTGGCTATTTCTTCTGTCACGGAATTATGAGATTTTGCCAGTTGCAACGCTACACCTGAAATATACAAAACTCGATTAGCATCTCTACCTTTATATAGAGGGATTTTTATATTTTTTATGCTTTCAAAACCCGCCCCTGCTATATGTGTATCGACAGCAACTATCAAATAGCTGTTTATCAAATGCTTGATAGCTGTATTTTTACTCACTCGTAGGTTTTAGTACACTGATATTTACTTTAAAAACTTTGTTGTAGAAATTACTTAAAGGAATGTCATCTGTCTTTAGATATAATATTCTTGTGAAGAGAGAAAAATGAGATTAGCATAAAATTTCATAAATATTAGATGAATAATATGTAAACTTTACTACCATCATTGTACAGTAAGAAGTATAACAAAATAGTAGGGCGCAAATTTGCTCTCTACTTTGTTTGATGGCTGGCGCTGTTAGGCGTTAGGCCTACTTCCAAAACACAAAGACACTCCTTGCACCTTAATTTATGTCGTCTTTGTCTTCAGCCGAACGCTCTTTGTTACCTATGCAATCTCCATCTTCCTTTTCTGAGGCATCACGCCCTTTTCTGACTTGGCAACGTATTCTTGACTGGGCGCAGGAACACTATCGCTGCCGCACCTTTAGCAAAGATGAGCGAATTCCAGCCCGTCCTGGATTGCTTTACTTGGTGCAAAGAGGTGCGATCCGCATGGTAGGAACTGCCCAGGTAAGTGCTACTGCGAGTCAGTTAACTTCTCGTCGGATCAACAGAACTCCAGAAGAAGCTTTCTTGGGTTTTGTTGGTGCAGGACAGCCATTTGAAATTGTGGCTCAGTCACCCTTTACGCTGCAAGCTTATGCTCACGTTGACCAAACAGCAGTGTTGTGGATGTACTGGCATGATTTAGATAACTGGCCTCACTTCCGTCGTGAAGTCATGGATGCCTTCAAATACCAGCACCAGCGCAAATTGTTGTGGTTGAGTGCTTTGGGACAACGCCGTACTATCGACCGACTCTTAGGATTCCTCACTTTGTTAATTGAGGAATATGGAGAGCCTGCTATGAGTGAAACAGACCCCGATGTGATTCGTGGTTATTGTCTGCCTTTCCCCCTCACTCATGCCCAAATTGGTAGCGCGATTGGTTCAACTCGTGTTACTGTCACCCGTTTGATGGGTAAGTTACGTCAACGTGGCTTAATTCTCACTCAAGGGGATAATCTGATTTGCCTGCCAGCAGAGTCAATTAACAGAGCCGGCTAAGAAAGTGTGATTGACCGTCTAGGGCATCTACAATGAGGAACTGCCAAACTGTTCAACAGCAATAAGAAACAGATGTTGGCTAAGATTGACGGTCAAATAAAACAAATCAGTTCCCAAAGACCCGATCAATTTGCAGTAAGTCAGCGCCAGCAACACTTGCTTACTGCTCACAAAACATCAATCTGTTTGACCACCACAAACAGATTGTGCCATCGGGAAAATCTCCAAATACCAGTCTCAATGTTCGATTGATGCCATTGACCAAGACTGCTAGGGAGGACAAGACAGTTCTTGGCGTGGTTAAGTACATAGCAAACTGAGTTCGCACCAACTGCCAATGCTACTTGAACATTGAGGCGAGATGATTGGAGATAGTTAACAGATATTTTCTTGGCTGAATACGTAGCACAAATCAAGTGATTCAGCATCATCAAACCAAACTAATTTCAAAAAAATTAACGCGATCGCCATGAGTATTATTTAGTCAGGCGATCGCTTTGCATTTTAGCAGCTTGTCAACCATCAACATTAGGTCAAATTAGACTGCTGCGATACTATTTTTATAATGTAAATCACATCACATAAACTTATGGAGCCAGACTATTTACCGACAGAGGTGATTTTAAATCATCCTCGTCGCTCCCTGGGTAAAGTTCAACTAGATTGGACACCCCAACCAGGGAACTATCTCGATTTAGAAGGTAAAACCTACGCAGTTTTAGAACGTCGCCATCGCTATCAATTCAAATCAGGACGTTATCGCCTATATAATATCGCCCTCTATGTGCAGACTGCTCAAAGACCATCTGAGAAAAGTTTAGTCGCAGGGCGTTGGGTGGTTGGGGATGCTAGCTGTGTGTATAATGCCCATTCAGAAATTATTCGCTGTGCAGTTAATCCTAATGGGCCTTGCGAATCCTGTCGTTTTTATGAAGCAGTTAGCAATCTATCAAATTAAGCTAATCTCCATTCCCTAACATTTCACCAACAGTTAAACGCGTACCGTTCACAAAATCCCAACCTGATTGGGGACGTTTCCCAGCTAATTGAACCTCTCGCAACAGTAACAAACCTTCACCAGTTTGCACAATTGCACCAATTCCCTTGGCGATGCTAACTATCTCCCCTGGACTACCCGATATATTAGCCAAATTAGGTACTTTTTGAAATATTTTTTGCAATTCTGGCGGTAGTTCATCTTTGTCAGCCGCGTCAAGGGTAACGGTGGCTGTAATTTTCAAAGTTTGGTCACGAAAGGTGGCTGTGCAGTTGGGATAAAACCCTCGCACCTGATTATGCAATTGCATTGCACTTTTTGACCAATCTAAAGCATAGTCTTGTTTTTGAATTAAGGAAGCGTAAGTCGCTGCACTATCATCTTGCGGTGTAGCTGTAATCTCTTGATTTTGTAATTTGAGCAAGGTTTCAATTAATAAATCACCGCCAATTTCTGCTAGTCTAGCCGCTACATCCTCAGCATTATCTAACAAACCAATGGGTGTAGTTGCCTTGAGCAGCATTGCCCCAGTATCCATACCCACATCCATTAACATAGTTGTGATCCCTGTTTCTGGTTCACCGTTGTATATACACCATTGAATAGGTGCAGCCCCCCGATATTGAGGCAAAATTGAACCATGCACATTCACACAGCCCAATTTGGGCATATCTAAAATTTTCTGTGACAAAATCTGTCCATAGGCAACCACCACAAACACATCCGCTTCTAACTGCTGGAGTTTAGTTAAAGTTTCAGTATGTTTCTTGACTCGTTGGGGTTGCCATACTGGGATATGATGATGAGTCGCCACCACTTTTACAGGTGAAGGGGTGAGTTTATTACCCCGTTCCCGGCGTTTATCTGGTTGGGTGACGACTGCTAACACCTCGAATTCTGGGTGATTAAGTAATTTTTCGAGCGTAGGAACAGCGAATTGGGGTGTGCCAAAAAATACAATTTTCATAAATTAGTCAATAGTCCTTAGTCAATAGTCATTAGTTAGAGTAATCCCAATATTTTGAAGCTGCGGCGCGTGATTTCGATGCGGGTGGGAAGGTCATCATTATTACGGATATCAATATTAGTGGCAAAGAAATATACATTATTTTTCTGCTCTAAATAACCGACAAACCAACCGATATTGGGTTTACGACGGGCAGCCCAGCCTGTTTTTCCTCGCAATATATACTCTGGGGTACGTTCGTAAACCATAATATCTTGTACTAAATCCAAAGTCCGTTGTGAGAAGGGTAATTCTTTGCGCTGAAGACGTTGTAAAAACTCAATCTGTTGTCTGGGGGTAATTTGCAGTGGCCCCTCTAGCCAAAAGCGGTCAATTTGTTCTGGTGTCCCGATTTGACCATCGCCATAACCGACTTGCTGGATAAACGGCTTCATCCTTTGATAACCAATTTTGCGCGCTAGCACTTGATAAAACCAGACTGTGGAATTTTTGAAAGCTTGACGAATGTTAGTGTCTTGATTCCATGAGGGAAATTCACGCTGAATCCCATCCCAAGTCAAAACAGCGACATCACTGGGAATCACACCCGTTTCTAAGGCTACAAGGGAGTTGAAAATTTTAAATGTCGAAGCGGGAGAAAAGGCTTGTGAATTGCGCGGGGCGTTGTGTTGGTAACATCTGTTGTGATTGCGATCGCAAATCAGAATCGACCCCTTAACACCTAGTTGGGTAAATGAACCTCCTAAGTCAACATTAGCTACTGGTGCAGATGTCTGATTTTCCTGAGATTTTGCAGGTAAAGGCTGGAAATTGCTAATAGTTAAAAATGTAATCAGTATACAAAAAATGATCTTAATTGCTGGTGGTATCCGTCGAATTTTAGACACAAATATGATTTCCTAACAAAACTGATTTACCACCAGTGATAATACAGCCACTGTGCCTGTAGTTCCATTACCATAGATGCTCAATCAATCAAGTCAGCAAAAATAGTCAATAGTCAATAGTCAATAGTCAGCACCGGCTAAACGCCGCGCTACCGCTAACAGCACTCAACACTCAACACTCAACACTCAACACTCAGCACTCAGCACTCAGCACTCAGCACTCATTACTCCCCCCTCCCCAATCATGAATAACTGTGTCCACCATGACAAAATCAAGAGTTTCTTGATACACTTGTAATTGAATTTTCTAATGAAAAAGTTGATGTTAACTATATATGTAGGTAAAAAACCTCATATCTTGGATGCTTTAATCAACTAATTCTTTGGGAAATGCTTTTTCCTGTCTATTCGGCGAAAAGTGTAGTTACTTTGCTCCAAAGCACAGCACTATCGCAATGATGAAAACTCCAAAAAGAATTTCTACCCCAGGGTAGATGCTAATGGTGTTTTTCGGGTATTATATGTTGTGCGTCCGCTTTCCTAAATTTTAAAGTAACGCTTCACTCCAACCGTTATCGGGGACTTTACTGTTGTCGCCATTGTAAACAGGAAAGCCTCTCTTGGCTTATCTATGCTTACTCTTACCCCAACAGTTAAATCTTATAACTGATCTACCTTTGGGCTATTTGTGTGTTTAGTCCAAAAATAATTTTATTTGTCTTTAGGCTAGATTTAGTTCTGTCTAGGGCTAATTTTAATTAACACAAAAAAACTCAATTATACGCAGTAACATCACTGTTAATCTGCTAGTTTTTTAGTGGATTTTTTTAAGCAAAATTACTTAATTTGTATGGGGATTGATCAATTATGAAGACGTGTTTAAGTAAACATATCAAACTTTAAAAAAAAAATTTCATAAAGTTAGCAAAAACTTTGAGTTTGTTGTTATACCTGTAATCAAAGCCAGCTTTTTGTCAGATTTTTAAATATCGCTCCTCATACAGCAACCGCCCTTCTGGAGAGTCCACCCATGCTTAAACCCCTTTTGCTGTCAGGATGGTTCCGTGTGCAACCATTTTTTAATTATTTTGTTGTTTTCATGTTGATTGCGCCTTTGGTTGCTGCTTCTGGTCACTCTAGTTCAGCTAAGACATCAAAAGTGGTAGCAAAGATTGCGTCTGAGCCTGAAGAATCTGATATCGTTTCTCCAGAAAAAGCTGCTGTGAGTGAACCAGAGTTAGCCAGGGTACTAACCACAGAACCGACTAACTCGCTGCGTCGAGAAACAGTAGTGGCATCTCAGGTGATTAGACCGCCAATGTTGCCAGCAGATGACATAACTGAGTCCTTGTTGGCTCAAGAATATACTAAATCTCATATTGATAATACTGTTGTTAATCCATTGGCAGATGTAGAGCTAGCACCATCAGTAACGCTAGGAAAAACACCAGCACAAAATAGGGTATGGCAGGAATCTGGTGATAATAATCTTTTGGCCGCAGTGCAGCCTTTACCAACTATCTCCACGCCTCAAGCAGATGCAAATCAAGATGATGTACCTGTTAGTGAACCACAGCCAGAACAAGCTTCAGAACTACCGACTGATCCGATAGGGAGTCCTCACCCGATTCCTTGGCAGTGGATTGTCAGTACGCAAGAAGCCATCGGTTCTAAGGGGGTAACTGGGGTGCGTTACTATCGTAGTGTGCCTGTGGTTTCTCCTGATGGGAAGTACGCGGTTTACAGCAGGGTACAAATTGATGTTAAACCCGAAATGTATAACTCGAAAGTGACTAGTGTTCTGTTTGTAGAAAATAGAGAAACTAAGCAATTACGAGTGATGGCTTCTACAACTACCTTGCAAGACCCACTAGTCAAGACACAGACCACTACAACTCCAGAAGATAGTAAAGAAGGTAAAATCGGGGTATTAGTGCCGGTGAGTTGGTCGGAAAAAAGCGATCGCTTTTTAGCACGTAGATTTGAAGGCGTGTTTAACACTGGTGATTCTACTGATCAAGCGGTGATTTGGGATCGGCAGAAAAACCAAGCCAACACAGTCGCGCCGGCTCAAACCGAAGAAGATCATGAAAAAATTGCTGTGTTATTGGGCTGGAGTAAAAACGAACCCGATCATGTGCTGTTCCGTGCAGGCGAGATGGGAGAAGAAAACTGGCCTTTAGTGAAAGTAGCTATCGACGGTAAAACAGGAGCGACAACTGAGAGTGATCAGCCTGTAACCTTTGGTGACAAACTCTCCAATGTCTGGGCTGGGCCACAAGTTGCTTCACGGTAGCTGATACTAGCCTTGCCACATCAGTAGTCTATGGCAAACAATAAAAAGCGGTTACTACAGTTAGTAACCGCTTTTTAATTTGACTAATGAGTAATGAGTAATGAGTAATGAGTAATGAGTAATAAGTAATGAGTAATGAGTAATGAGTAATAAGTAATGAATAAATACCCATTACTTATTTATTACTTGTTAATTAAAGAAAAGAACGCGGAAAATAACTTTTCCTACTGCAAGTTTTACTCAACCGGAAAAGGAAAGGATTGTGAATGAATCTTGCACCCCTGAAAAGGTACAAAATCAACAGCCTACTGTGTCCCTGAGAGCCATTACTCAGTGCTTGGTATACCTAGACGAGTTAGCTATTCTCCTCTCCTTTACCTCTCTATTTGATTGGAGAAATTAGCAAACAAAATCTCCGCGTACCCAACCTACTACGTTGCGAAACGATACTTGATACCAATACTGACCACCATAAGGATAATCTGTAGAATTGATTACGCTAACGACTGCTCCATTTGGAACTCGGTATACTACACTATAACCAGTTCCCGGCCCACTACGCATATTTAAAAGGCCACCTCTATCTCTTGTACAAACACGAACAGTGTTACTAAGCAACAGACGTTTGCCGGTTTGAGGAGAGCTATAAGTATTAGAATTATGACCATTTAAATTAATTGGAGCAGCAGTTGCTGGTAAAGCAGAAGTTGCAAATACTGTGCCAATCATGAGAGAGATGAAAATCTTAGACATTGTATATACTTCCGGGATAAAGTGAAAAGTTTGAAATGCTTAACTATTGACAGCAAGAAATTAGGGTTGATAGGTGCAAAGGAAACTTATCAACCGATTTAAGTCCTGTCTACTTACTAATCCAATGCACCCTTTATGCCTGTTGCATAAAGCATAGACATCAACCTTTCTAGGATTAGAATGTAGTTCTTAATTTCTCTATTTCTCAAATTTATTCGTTGATTTTCGTCATTAACATCCGAACGATTTCGTATTTTATTGAAAATCAATAAAATTACTGAAAAAATGTATCTATTAGCAAATATTCGTATATTAATAGAGGTTAATAAATAAGATTTGAGTAATTTAATTCTTGAAAATGTTGTTATTTTATGTTTTTCTAGAGAACAATAATTTTGTGTAAGTCTTTTAACACAAGAGTTTCAAGACTTGCCTTTTAATTTATATCGAATGAAAATAATAATAATTAACTATATATAAGATAAGTCAGTACAAATACAAATAGTGTTTCAGTATATTGAAGGTTTTTATATGGAAATCATATTTGATTTCTGCAAAGCTAAGTACACTTTTATTCCTTCTTACTTCCTGTCCCCCGTTCCCCTTCGGGTGACGCTCCTGCGTCGCTAACGCTGCGAAGATCGTCAGTCGCTCATGGGGGAAACCCCCAAGACCGCGCTGACTCACCTGTTCCCTGACTACGCAAATGACTTTAGGAATCAAAGCAGATTCCTATATCGAATCAAGCCTACTTGATTCGATTGATATCAGTAGGAATGCAAGGTTTTGTATACCTAAGTGCGTATTTTTATAAAAAATTACTGTAAATAATTACAGAGTGTTATTAAAACAGTTAAGTAGCCATCATGAACTGCGTACACCAGAAGACATGAAAAAGTCTTTCCCTTACACCCCTATACCCTTTACCCCTAAACCCCTTTTTCAATAGTGTGGTGTTACGGCGCACCAATAATTTCCACCAATTGGTGTGGTGTTTTGCTCTCGGATTATACTCAATACTGTTCACTGTTAAGTGTGATACTGGCTAATATACACTCTGCATAGAAATTTAGGGTGATGTTTCACTCCTTTCCAATTCGGGTATAGCTTCTTTTACTCGTCGGATGGGTAGATTAGCAATTAAAGCTGTGGTGCGTTGATTGCTTTCCAGGGCAAATTCTAGACTTTCGGTGTCTAATTCTACATAGCGACAAACTACGTCTAAAATTTCCCTACGCATTTTTTCGAGGGTCTGAGCGTCTAAATCAGCACGATCATGAGCGATTACCAATTGCAAGCGGCGTTTGACTTGGGAGCGACTGGTATCGGGACTACGTGAAAATAACTTGTCTATTAATTCGAGGATCATTGCTTGTAGGTGTGCGGAGACTGAAAGTTAAATTTTGGTGCGTAACAATTTTCGCAGACGGGTGAATATATTCTCGTGGGGTGTATCCAGGTCGAGAAAATCGATTGTTTCTCCTTCCAATCTCCGCGCAATGTTTTCAAAAGCAACAGCCGCCAAAGAAGGGGTGTCAGCTAAGACTAAAGGTTCGCCACGATTGGTGGAAACAATTACACGTTCATCATCAGGGAGAACGCCGATTAAGGGTATAGCTAGCAATTCTTGAACATCCTGCACGGACATCATATCATTAGCCCGTACCATTGCCGGTCTGATGCGGTTGATAATGAGGTGAACGCGTTTGATACCTTGAGCTTCTAATAAACCAACTACGCGGTCAGCATCGCGCACGGCGGAAATTTCGGGAGTGGTAACGATGAGGGCTTCTTTGGCTGGGGCGATCGCATTTTTAAATCCGTTTTCAATTCCCGCCGGACTATCAATAATCACATATTGATACTTTTGTGAGAGTGCATTTACCAATAACTTCATTTGTTCTGGTGTAACTGCATCTTTGGTACGGTTTTGGGCGGCTGGTAGCAGTACCAAGTTGGGTTGACGCTTATCTTTGACTAAGGCTTGTTCTAAGCGACATTCTCTAGAGAGGACTTCTACAGCTGTGTAGACAATGCGGTTTTCTAGACCTAAGAGCAAATCTAAATTGCGTAGACCGAAATCCGCATCGACTAAGGCGACTTGACGACCCATTTTAGCGATCGCCATACCCAAATTTGCGGAAACAGTAGTTTTACCCACACCTCCTTTACCGGAGGTAATGACAATAATACGAGTCATGATACAAGTGCGCTGGATGAGGGTTAAAGAATTATATTAAATGTATTTATGGTGTTTGATTAATTCTAGTGAGTAGGTTTCTAGAAAAATCAGTAGCTTTGACGATGCGGATTCCCCTATCAGTGATGTGTGCTACTTCTGGGAAAAATTGCGTTGGTAATTTTTCTGGTGATCTAGCAACAGCGTCCGCAATTCTAAGCTGGGTGGGTTCCATGTGTAGTGACATAATCAGACACTCACGATTTCCCGATGCGCCAGCATGAGCCACACCTCGAAGACGACCCCAGACTAGGATATCTCCGTCTGCCACTACCATACCACCAGGATTGATATCTCCCAATAAAATTACTGTCCCTGGGTGACGAATTTCTACACCAGAACGGATAGTCATTTCTATGTACAAAGCATCAGCTTGGGGGGTAGCGGTGACTTTGGGTTCAGAAGAAAGGATGGTTTCTGGTTGTAATTGTTCTACAGAGTAACCTGATGTGACTGCGGCGATCGCAGTTTGGCGGCGACTGGTGGCGACTGATTTGAGATGCAGTTGGGCTTCACTAAAGGTTTCAGCGAGTTGTTGTAGTTGTCTGGTGTCTAACAGGCGATCATGTGCTATTAGATGCACAGCAGTATTT
>NZ_PJIZ01000114.1 GCF_021596505.1 Nostoc sp. CMAA1605
AGAACGTTTAATGCCACCAAATGGTAAGCGGGGGTCGGATTTAACTAAGCCGTTAATAAATACTGCGCCTGCTTCGATTTCTGTAATTAAGCGATCGCGTTCTTGGTGATTATTTGTCCAAGCACTCGCACCTAAGCCAAAGGGTGTAGCATTTGCTAGTTTAATTGCAGTATCTATATTTGGCACACGAAATAATAAAGCTACCGGGCCAAAAAATTCTTCTTGGGCAATTTGTGAGTCAGCAGGGATATCTATGATAATTGTTGGTGGATAAAAGTTGCCAGGAATATTTAAAGGATGTCCACCTGTTAAAACTTTTCCCCCACTTTTGACGGCAGTTTTAACTTGTTGGTCTAAATCTTGGAGAATCCCTGGTGTGGCTAAAGGGCCTAAATCGGTGTCGGGAAGCATAGGATCACCAACTTTTAAGGCTGTGAATTTTTCTAACAGCAACTGCTCAAATTGATCAGCGATCGCTTCTGCTACAATAAAGCGTTTTGCTGCAATACAAGATTGACCAGTATTTAACATTCTGGCTTGTGTGGCGATGGCTGCTGCTGCTGCTAAATCAGCACTTTCTAACACAATAAATGGGTCACTTCCCCCTAATTCCAAGACGGTTTTTTTAATTTGTTTTCCCGCCGCCACCGCTAAGGATATACCAGCAGGTTCACTACCGGTTAAGGTAGCAGCTTTTACCCTTTCATCTGCCATCAAATCAGCAACTTGTGCTGCACCTATTAATAAAGTTTGAAATGCACCTTCAGGGAAGCCAGCCCGTTTGATAATATCTTCAATTGCTAAAGCGCACTGGGGAACATTAGATGCGTGTTTGAGTAAGCCGACATTTCCCGCCATCAGTGCGGGTGCAGCAAATCTAAATACCTGCCAAAAGGGAAAATTCCACGGCATCACAGCGAGAATGATTCCCAAAGGTTGATAGCGCACAAAACTATGACTAGCATCTGTTTTTACTGACACATCGGCCAAGAAATCGGCAGCATTTTCAGCGTAGTAACGACACACAGCAGCGCATTTTTCCACTTCTGCGATCGCAGCTTTGTAAGGCTTACCCATTTCAATAGTCATGAGTTTAGCGAAATCAGCCTTGTCTTGCTCTAAAATTGACGCAGCTGTATTTAACCACTGCGATCGCTCGTTAAAACTTGTGTTGCGGTAATTTTCAAAAGCCTGTTGTGCCGAATTTAATTTAGCAGCAATTTCTGTATCATTGAGTGGCTCAAAAGTTTTGAGCGTTTCCCCAGTGGCGGGATTGATAGTGGCGATCGCCATTTCCTGACCTCCCGTTTCAATATAGCTTGAGGTAGCTTCTTAGTGTTACACATATTTTTCGGGGTAGCTACCACCAAAATTGTAGTCTTTGAGAAACGGCTTAGTTGTTCTAACTTAAAATCTCGCAATTAAACTTGAATTATTTTATACTTGCTACTAATTATTAATACTGCTGATGCAAAACCTATTTTATTTTGTCAATTGATACAGGGTTTGTAGTGAGGGCTTTAGCCCTTATTTTGAGGACTAAAGTCCTCACTACAAACAAAAAACTTTTATTCTATTCTTTCTGAATTTACACTAGGAATATTTTCTCGACTAGTAGAATGAGTCTGTTCCACTAGTCGAATCTCTCTTTCTAAAAAGTAATTCAACAGAGTTCTTAACAACACAATTGCTGCTAGATTTAATATATCTTGGCGTGTAGGTGCAACTGCTGTTCGCAAGATATCACTAGCAACAGTAAATTCTAAACCTAACGCCAATGATCTACCTAATTGCAGACGCACCACTTCTGTAGAATCAAAATGTTGTCGAGAACGAGCAAATATTTGCCGAAAATAATAGATAATTCCTCGAATTACCGCTAATCCAATTACTAAGGCGGCGGCGATTTCTGCTGTTGCGGCTAAATAACCAACAATCAGCTTGAGCCATGATTCTAAGGGAATTATAGAGACTTCTATTGTCTCAATCTTACCAACATTGATATTTAAAATTAGCACCAAACCAAAAATTAATGCCAGAGGTAGCAGTAGATTGACTAAAGACTCAAGCAATGATTCTTTTTTCATGGTGATTATCTATAGAAATCTACTTTGACTCACCAAGTCATTTGCCTACAAAGGTAATAGGGAATAGGGAATATGGAATAGGTAAGAAGTTAAGCATCCAGACAAATGAAAATGATAAAGTAGCAGCACCTAATAACTAATGACTAATGACTAATGACTATTGACTAAGGATGAATAATTGTTGGCATTTGATGTAACCTTGTTTGATAGACTTTCACCAATCTATCAATACCTTTAAAGCGATAATCTCCCATTTCTTCAAAATCTTCAGGTTTAGAAATTAGCTGATAAGTTGCTTCACTAATTACGCACTCACTAGGAGGACAAACACCTTCCATTCTGGCTGCTAAATTAATCGTAGCTCCTAATGCTGTATATTCTACCCGTTGCGAACTACCCACATCTCCTACAACTGCTTTACCACTATTAATAGCAATACGTAATTGTAAGGTTTCATGCCAGAAACCATTAGCATTGAGATGTTCTAGACGAGTTAACATACCCTTGGCGGCTGATGTAGCGCGATCGGCGTGGTCGGCTTGGGGTTCGGGTGCGCCGAAAAAGGCCATGATACAATCACCGATATATTTATCTAAAGTACCGCCACAAGCAAACACCTCCTGTAGCATTTCTTCAAATAACTTATTTAATAATTCAGCGATCGCAGTTGGTTTTAATCTCTCAGAAATAGCGGTAAACCCTACTAAATCTGCAAATAAAATACTAATTTCACTTTCCGCCGGTGGTAAACGTCCATCTGGTAAACCACCTACAGCAATCAATTGCTGCACAACCGCAGGTGAATGATAACGTTCTAAGCGATGACGAATTACTTCTTCGGTTTTTTAATTTTTCTGCTAGTAACCAACGTTGTACACTTGATGCCACAAGATTAGCTAAAGCAGAAAAGAAGCTCAGTTCTTCTTCTCCGTCTTGTTCCCAATGATAGGAAGATAAATGGGCATCAGCATAAAGTACCCCCACTACTTTATTTTCATCCCACAAAGGTACGGCCATAGCACTACGAATACCTTTAAGTAAAATGCTATGTTCACCAGAAAATCTTTCATCTTTTTGCGTATCAGCAGTTTGAATTACAACTTTTTCTTCAAAGACTTTTTGGCAAATACTACGACTAATCCAACTCGCATTTGCTAAGAGATATGCTTGCTGAGTTTGGTCTCTACTACCCGCATTCACTAATTCTAAATGCCCATCACTTTTAACATCAATTAATAAAGCCAAACGGTCAATACTATTGAGATAACGAAATACAACTTGTTGTACTTGAGAGAAAATTTCTTCTATGGATGCGGCTGCACAAAGGTTTTTAGCTATATCTACTAAATCTTTAAGACGGGCAATAGTTTTATTTTTATCCCCAATATCACCATCATTACTGTTAGCTTCTATCCATTGTTGTTGTAGTTGTTTGGCGTTACGTAAAATGGTTCTTTGATCAGAAGCTTCATAAAAAGTTACTGCTTTAATGGGTGGTGGTGGTAGGGGGTTGTGAACCATCACCATCAAGCTGACATTTCCCAGCCAAATGACATCACCATGATTTAAATTTTGAGATGTTTTGACAACAGTTTGATTTACCTGTGTGCCGTTTTTACTGCCTAGATCCTCAATTACCCATGTACCATTCGCTTGTTTGACAATTTGGGCGTGCTTGCGGGAAACTCCACCTGCCGGTAAGTATAAGTTACATTCTGGCAACCGACCTATTGTGAATACGTCTCGATTCACGGTGACAGTGGTTTCGGTATCTCCCTGTTGTAAGCGTAAAGTCAATTCAGTCATGAGTTTGATGTATCTATTTTGGGGCTGGGAATGCAAACATCTTGAGTTTGCAAGATATTGATGAACTCTTTATCATTTCTTTATGGCATTGTTCACAGCGAACGACAACTATTAGTATAAATATACACATAATATCTTTGGTTAAGCATCAGTATTTATGGGCTATTGAACATGGGATTTTCTTGTACTGCTGTTTTTCAGCTTCAGGAATGAAGAATTCCGAAAAATTGCACTGATGTCATGAAGATACATATATCCTGATCATGAGTTTCCCAGCGATGAAATTATTCAAGGAAAGCGTCCAACCTTGGCAACTTATACCTGGAATGGCTTCGACAAGTCCCGAAAAATCCTCCCAAAAATACGTACTCTCACCACTAGAACAGCAAGTAGTGGAAGAAACTAACAAAGTACGCATTAACCCCCAAGCCTACCTACCGATTCTGGAAAATTATCGTCGGCAATTTCAGGGAAAGAAAGTCAAGTTAGCTGATCATGTTTATTTGCAAACCCAAGAAGGGGTAAAAGCAGTAGATGAAGCGATCGCTTTTCTGAAGTCTGCAAAACCAGTAGGATCATTAATCATATCTGAAGGTTTGTCTTTAGCTGCTAGGGATCACGTCAAAGACCAAGGCGCAAAAGGTATTGTTGGTCATCATGGTAGCGATGCTAGTGATCCTTTTATACGGATGAATCGTTATGGTACTTGGCAAGCGACAGCCGCAGAAAACATTAGTTATGGTTCTCACACTGCCCAAGATATTGTGATGCAATTAATTATTGATGATGGTGTGCGATCGCGCGGTCATCGCACCAATATTTTCAACCCAGCTTTTCAGGTGACAGGGGTAGCTTTTGGGATTCACGCCACATACAGACAAATGTGTGTTATTACTTACGCTGGAGGCTATAAATCAAAGTAAGGCAAAAGGTAAAAATTCTCTAATTTTGAATGAATTTTGTAGCTTGCTTCTCTGACTATGGCGTAAGCCTACCCGTAGGATATTTTGAATTGATATATGGTTGTAAATCTTAACGTTAATATTCAAGGTCAGGGATTTCCAATTTTGTGTTTACATGGACATCCTGGCCGTGGTCAGAGTCTGGCTGTATTTACTAATCATTTATCAAAACGTTACCAAACTATTGCCCCAGATTTGCGAGGATACGGCAAAAGCCGCTTTCAGGGCAATTTTGCCATGACAGACCACCTAACGGACTTAGAAGCTCTGCTAGACCGCTTACAGATAGAAAATTGCTTGATATTAGGATGGTCTTTAGGTGGGATTTTAGCGATGGAATTGGCTTTGCGTCTCCCACAACGTGTTACGGGGTTAATTTTAATCGCTACAGCAGCTAGACCCCGTGGCAATCATCCGCCAATTACATGGCAAGACAATCTTTACACGGGTATGGCCGCGCTGTTGAATTATGTTAAACCTGGTTGGCAGTGGAATATTGAGACTTTTGGCAAGCGATCGCTATTCCGCTACCTCATTCAACAACATACGCACACCGCCTATAATTATATTGCTCAAGCAGCTGTACCAGCTTATTTACAAACTTCCGCAGCTGCTACCCGCGCCCTTTACAGTGCCATAGCTTTGGGATATAACCGTCTGGAAGAACTCCAGCAAATTCACTGTCCAAGTCTGGTCATTGCCGCTTCTCAAGACCGCCATATTACAGCTGAGTCCAGTTTAGAAACGGCTCAAAACCTCAAATACAGCCAATGGCTTTGCTATCCGAACGCGGCTCATCTTTTCCCGTGGGAAGTACCCCAGCAGTTACTCAGTGATATCGACATCTGGATAACAAATCATCCGCAAGTAGTTGATAGTCTATAGTCCCAGGTTAATAGTCCAAAGTTCAAAGCCATAGCCATCGACTATTGACCATTGACTGTTGACCATTGACCGTTGACTCACGCCTAAATTAAAGTTGACCGCTAAAGACAGGCGTTACTTTGCGGTCAATCCGTTCCCCCAGGTCGTCAGCAATGGTCAAATTTTCTGGTTTACATTTCTTGACGTTTACCACTATCCCTTGTGCGCCTTCGGTTTCTAAGTCTTCTACATAGCCTTTAGTCGCTAGTTTGGCATCGGTGGAATTGAGAAAAGGCCCGAAGTAGTAGGTGCAACGGGGATTTTGAGTTTCAATTTCTACCCACCAAGCCAAGCCAAGTGCGTTGTATGTGTTAATTACACTTTCCTTCAGGTTATGCCAAATTGTTGTCATGGTTGCCGCCAATTTATCAACGTGGTACTGAATTTTAAACGTCTGATGTGTTTATGTATTCTATTTACATTTCTTTATACTCTTTTACTCATAATTTTTAAAGAGGTTTTGGTAATTTATCTAGGTATAAAGTGTTAACGGCACGTTGACGAAAAATCTCGTATAGTGCCATACCTGAAGCTACAGAAGCATTTAAGCTAGGTGTTTTACCTAAAAGGGGAATTGATACCAACACATCACAAGATCGTTGTGTCAACATACTCAGACCTTCGCCTTCAGAACCGATGACTAAGACGATGGGGCCACGGAAGCTGACTGTGTGCAGTTGTTCGCTAGCATCCGCCGCAGTTCCGTAAATCCAAAAACCCGCTTCTTTCAATTCTTCTAAGGCGCGGCCAAGGTTGATGACTCTAGCGACGGGAAAGTTTTCTAAAGCACCGGCTGCGACTTTCACCACAGTGGAGGTAATTCCCGAAGCCCTTCTTTGGGGAATAATCAGACCTTGCGCCCCTACAGCTTCAGCTGTCCGAATAATTGCGCCCAGGTTATGGGGATCTGTGATCCCATCGGCTACAACAATCACGGGATCAGTGACTGCCTTTGCTTGGGTGATCAATTCGTGTAGTTCAATATATGAATAGGGCGCAATTTGTGCGGCTATACCTTGGTGGTTAGCTTGGTATGTGATTTGGTCTAGACGTTTGGGGTCTACTTCATCAATGACTGTGCCGTTTTCTTTAGCTTGGAGAATGAGATTATGAAAGCGGGGATCATAGCGTAAACGAGATGTTACCCAAATGCGGTTGAGTTCTCGTTGACTTTCTAGGGCAGTCAAGACTGGATGACGACCATAGATCATGTCGCTGTCTTCTGTTGTGGGTTTGGCCGCAACTGTAGGAGGTGTAAATTGACGACGGGGGTGTGATGAGTGGGAATTACTCTCCCCTTTGTTAGACTGGCGCGGTGAAGTTGTGATGACACGCTTACCTTTGAGTTTTAACACTGACCCACGATTAGGTTCGCTATTGGTCTTGATTTTTTTTGGCTTATTGTTCATAGGAGTTTTGGGTACAAAGCATGAGTAAACGTACCGATTCTCATCTTGACTGAACCATTACTGAATGATTTTCCGATCATGGAGATTAAAATAATGATTTATTTCTCTGGATGGATTTTTTGCAATAGTTCGGTTAAGCGTGGCAAATCGGTGAGATATAAGTAGCCAATTAAAGTCTCTAGACTTGTTGCTTGTTGATATATTTCAGGATTAACTCTTTTAGGTCTTCCTGTGGCGGCGTTACGGCCTCGCCGGACAATATCTAATTCAGTTGTTGTCAAGTAAGGAGTTAGCGATCGCAAATGTAGCGCTTGTGTTTCTGCTCTTACCTGCGCTACTACCAGTCTATGATAAGCATCTTGCCGTTGTAGTGGTAGCAGGTAATACATTCTAGCATAAAGCTCATAGATTGCATCCCCTAAATATGCTAGAGCAGAGGGTGAGATTTGCTGTATTTGTCCCTGAGAAATTTGTTGTGTGAACTGTGCTGTGTGTGCTAAGAGTGAGTCAGTCCAAGATGTATCTATTTGGGGATTTTCATCTTTACCATCTAATAACTCTTCCTCCTTTGACTTCACAACTTAAATATTCCTTAGCTGATTGAACTTATTTAGTATTTGTTTAGTATTTGTCTTGTAAAAATTCTCAAATCGGTTCTATTCTCTCACAACGGTGCTGTATTTATAGACTCAGTATGTGGAAAACTATCAGGATTATTTGACAATTTTATCGTTATTTTTAATAGAATAAACGTTTTTCTTGCTGATTTTTTCTGATGATCTGTTGCCGAATTTGGTGGCTTTTCCCTCTCCCACTGGGAGAGGTGATTGCCAGCATAGCGCAAAATTAAGCTATCCCATACATTGTTCGGAATAGCTTAATTAATTATTCGGCCAAGCGATCAAGACTGCTTGATGTTGTCTAGAGCTGCTTCAACAGAGGTTTGCAGCGAGAGAAACTTCTCTAAGCGCACAAGCTTGACCGTTTGAGTTACACGGGCGTTAGTGACGATTTGCAAAGTTCCGTCGACGTTTTGAGCTTGCTTGGCTAGCTGTACCAAAGCACCCAAACCAGAACTATCGACAAAATCAATTTGCGAAAGATCCAGAATGATGTGCTTTGGGCCTTCTTCAATTTTATTGCCTAGAACTTTGCGAAATGTCGGTTCCGAAAAGGCATCTAACAAACCTGTGAGGCGGAATAGCTGACAATTATCCCGTGCTTCACGAGTACCTCTCAGGCTGACGGTTAGATTTAGTGGTTCAGCAATAATTCCCTCCTCATGGTTAAAGTAAACGCTCAAGTATAGATGGTTTTTAGGCTTGTTGTCTATAGCCTTTAGTGGGGATTGGGGACTGGGGATTAGGTATTGGGGATTGGGGACTGGGGATTGGGCAAACAGAATATTGGAGTCAAATCTCCTTTACTTTCTCTGCTTCCTCTACTCCCTAGTTCCTAGTCCCCAGTCCCTAGTCCCTAGTCACCTTTCCCTAATTCCTAATCCTTTTTTAACTCACTTGGGCTGTAGTTGCTTGTCGTGCTGTTCGCATAGTTTGGACGAACTGCTCAAACAAGTAATCAGCGTCATGAGGGCCTGGACTAGCTTCTGGGTGGTACTGCACTGAGAAGATGGGCAAGGATTTGTGTTTTAATCCTGCAACAGTGCGATCGTTTAAGTTGAGGTGACTCACTTCCACAACTGCTTGTGGTAAGGAATCAGGATCAATCGCAAAGCTGTGGTTTTGGCTGGTAATCTCTATCCTTTGTGTCAAACCCGCAGGTTGGTTTAAACCCCGATGGCCGAATTTTAGCTTAAAGGTTTCTGCTCCCAAGGCATGACCCAAAATCTGGTGTCCCATACAAATACCAAAAATGGGTTTTTGACTTTGCAGCAAGGTTTTAGCTGTGGCTATACCTTCTGCAACTGCGGACGGATCGCCAGGCCCGTTGGAAAGGAAGATACCATCTGGATTGTATTGGAGAATTTCTGCTGCTGGTGTATCGGCAGGTACAACAATCACGCGACAACCATAACTAGCCAAGCGGCGGAGAATATTACGCTTTACGCCAAAATCTAGGGCGACAACTGTCAAAGATTCTTGTTGATTGCTGGTTGTGGCTGGCTTAAATTCCCAAGCCGGGATTGTGGGATCTGACCATTCGTACACTTGGCGCGTCGTCACTTCTTGGACGAGATTTAACCCTGCCATGCTGGGGGCTGATTGTACCTGTTCTAATAATTCTGCTTCATCTAAGATTTCTGTAGAAATACCACCATTCATTGCACCATACATCCGAATTTTGCGGGTGAGGGCGCGGGTGTCTATGCCATAGATCCCTGGAATTTGGTGTTGTTGCAGGTAGTCTGGTAGGGATTGTGACGATCGCCAGTTACTCGGTTGATGACAAATATTGCGCGCGATCGCACCGCGCACCTGTGGCTTGGCTGATTCTTCGTCTTCGGGATTAACGCCAGTATTCCCCAATTCAGGGTAGGTGAACACGACTATTTGACCGCAGTAACTGGGGTCAGTCAAGACTTCTTGATATCCAGTCATGCCAGTGTTAAACACGACTTCGCCGATGGTTGTTCCTGTCGCACCGAAAGACCAACCTCGGTAAGCAGTGCCATCTGCCAAAACTAGTAGAGCAGGAATTGTGTCAGACAGGGGCATAGTTGATAAATGGGATTGGGGGTTGGGGATTGGGGGTTGGGGATTGGGGATTGGGGTTGGGGATTGGGGATAAATAAATTTTTTAATTTCCTGAGATGTTTACCCGTCTTAAATCTTTCTTAGTACCTAGTACCCAGTCCCCAGTCCCCAGTCCCCATCTTCCAGGATACTGCGAGTGTTAATTATCCCATAAGTTGGTAAATTATGCGTTTCCAAAGAAATTAATTAAAAATTAAAATGGAAGAATAATTCGGAAATTTTGGGTTTTAAATTCTCCAATGGGGAATTAAATCTACAATGGGAATCGGTGGCAGGAGTCCTGGGACAGTTTCAATCAAGATTAAATCTATGCTTCAGCCCTTTTTTTCTCGTGCGACGCTGATTTTTCTGTCTGGTGCGATCGCAGTTGCGAGTAGCGGTTGTACGACAAATCAACCAAAAACGTCTGTTTTGCGGAATCAGCAATCTGTGGTGACTGATGATCTGGCCAATGCCAAATCTCCGGCAGAACCTACAACTGCACCCAGCATCGCGACATCAACTAACCTGCCATCATCACCCCTAGAACCCAGTGCGTTTGAAATGGGACTAGATAAGGCAGCAGGTGCGACTAGTATTAGTCAATCGGCACAATCGCCGGATGATTGGTATTTGGTGGCGAGTCAGTATCATGATGCGATTACTTTGATGCGAAAGGTGGAACGGCAAAGTCCAGAGTTTGCGATCGCCCAAGCTAAAATCAATGAGTTTGAGGGGCAAATGAAGTATGCTATCCGCCAAGCTAATACGGCTGCTAAACCATCGCCTCGGTCTGTAGCGGTAGCTTCTCGCCCAGTTAAGGCGGCAAAGACTCGTCAGTCTGCACCTCCCATAGCAAATGCTACACCTGAATCTAAATTCACTATTCCTGTACCACCACCTGGAACAGAAGTATCCACAGAAACAACAGGTTTTCCGGTATCGGCTGCTATTACTCCAGAAAGGGTATACATTGCCCCCATTAGACGGCGGGTTGGTGGTACACCTGTGGTGAGTGTGACTTTCAATGGTCAGCAACAGTTTGACATGATTGTTGATACTGGGGCAAGTGGCACAGTGATTACTCAAGCAATGGCCAATGCTTTGGGAGTTGTCCCCGTGGGGAAAGCCAAAGCTAACACCGCCAGTTCTAGGGCGGTAGAATTTCCGATTGGTTATTTGGAATCAATGGCTTTGGGGGGTGTGACAGTGAATCGTGTACCGGTGGCGATCGCTGGGACAGAATTAGAAACGGGTTTATTGGGACATGATTTTTTTGGTAATTACGATGTCACCATTAAACGCAACGTGGTAGAGTTCCGCCCGCAATCGCACTCAGATGCTAGTTCTGGAGGAATTGAACTAAATGTTCCAGCTTTGTCCAGGCAGTACCAGTCTGTAGAATCTCCTTAGCTGCTTTCACCCCTTGGGTATGGTCTAACAAGGGAATTGCACCCGCTACCTGTAGTGCTAAGGACGCATTGAGGGCTACAGCGTCTTGTTGTGCCTGAGTTCCTTTGCCTTGTAGCACCGCTTTTAAAATGACGGCGTTTTCTTGCACATCGCCACCTTTGAGGGCTGTAATTGGTGCAGGTGTTACGCCAACTTCTTGGGGATTAATGGTAGTTAGCTTAACTTCACCATCCGATAACACTGCTAAATCCGTTAAATCACCTAAACCCGCTTCATCTAATCTTTCCCTTCCGTGCAGTACAATCGCCTTTTCCTTGCCTAAATTTTGTAAAGCTTGGGCAACGGTTTCTAAAAGTTTGGGTGTAAATAAACCTACTACTTGCCCAGTGGGACGCAAGGGATTTACTAAGGGGCCAAGTAAATTAAACACTGTGCGAATTCTTAAAGTCCGGCGTAATTGTGCCACAGCTTTCAATGCGGGATGCCAACCAGGGGCAAATAAAAAGGTGATCCCGACTTCTTGTAGTGCAGCTTGGACTTTTTCACTAGGCGCGTTTAGATTCACGCCTAACGCTTCTAAAACATCAGCACTGCCTGTCAGACTAGATGCCGAACGATTACCATGTTTGGCAACAGGTACGCCATAAGCCGCCACCACAAAAGCCACGGCTGTAGAAATGTTGAAAGTGGAAGAACCATCACCACCAGTTCCGCAAGTATCAACTATGGGGAATGGGGAATGGGGAATGGGGAATGGGAAAGAATTTTGTCCAGTCCCCATTTTTGATTGAGATTGTAAAACTTCGGCCATACCGGTTAGTTCTTCGGCGGAAACACCCTTAAAGTTGAGTGCAGTTAAGATTGCACCGGATAATTCTGGAGGGATGGCTTCACTCAGCCAACCTTGCATTAATTCTGCGGCTTGAGTGCGACTGAGGGATTGACCATCAATTAGCTGTTGTAGGAGAAGATAGGGTTCTAGGGAGGCGGTGACAGCAGCAGAAGTTGTCATAATTAGAGTGATAACTGTTACGGATAATTACAAGAATTGTGTATGGCAGTTATCCTATCGAAAAATTGCCCCCTCTCCAAAGTTAAATCACAATATCAAGCTGCAACTGCAAAGGGAAATTAGTCTTGTTATCTTTATCTATTTTTTTATCGCTATTAAGTAAAACAAGGTAAAAAATTATAGGTTTGTAGAGAGAACTAAAGTTCTCTCTACGAGATGCTCCACAAACAAGAAAGGACTAAAGTCCTTACTACGAACTGAATCCTCATATTTTTATCTTGCTGTTTTTTCAATCGTTATACTTACCTTTAAATTTGTAGTTAGTAATGAATAACTCTTTACCTTTTGCTGCTTTTCCTTGCTTATAGTTATTCATGCCATATTGTAATTCCCATTCGTAGATATGAGCATATTTAAGGTTTTCTCTAATTTGCGGGGAATCATCGTAAGTGATTAACCATTGATGATGGCATTGTTTTAATATCTCAGCAAATCTTTGATGGTCGAAAGATGTATGTAAATCGCCATCTTTTCCATATAATTTGGATTTGGTAGCACTGAAATATGGGGGGTCTAAAAATAAAAAGACATTATCACCTTTGGTTTTGACAAGTTCACTGTAGTCCAAATTAGTTATTTTAATATCTTCATCTAAAATAGTTTCTAGTTTCTCTAAGCGTTCTATAGAAGAATATGTAAATCTTTTATGAAAGGCTTCCTGGGAAAAACCTCCTGATTCTACTGTGCCAGAAAATGTAATTCGATTCAGGACAAAAAAGCGAACTGCTCTTTCTAAATCAGATAGGCTCTTAACATCCACACTGGTTAATTCTGTAAATAGTAATTTACCCTCTTTATATTTATCTTTAATTTGCTGTATTTCTTTAACTAACTGTGCTAGTTCAGATTGAGCAATTTTCCAGAATAAAAATAACTCTTGATTTAAATCATTAATCCAAAATTTTAACTGAGGAAACTTTTGCTTAAGATAAATAAAAACTGAACCACCGCCTATAAATGGTTCACGAAATTCAGCAAAACTTTCTGGTAGGTATTCAACTATTTGATTGATAGCTTTTGATTTACCGCCAGGATAACGGAGAGGGCTTTTGAGCATTTTGTGAAAAATATTCAAATTATTTTATAATTAGAATTTAATTTATGTTTAATTTAATACCTATGTCTCGTTCTGTTCCCTATCAACCATTATTGTTGCGAATTCTGCATGGTGTGAGTGGTATTTTAGCGATCGCCGCCATCATTACCGGATTTTTAGTTTACAATACTTTCGATGGCAGATTCGGTAAAATCCTCATCCCCCGCATCAGTGCCATTATCGATATTCACGGGACTTTTGCAGTTTTTTCTTGATTGTGTTTCCAGCGATCGCGCTGTATAGTTTTCATGCAGGAAACAAACGACTGTTGCAAGGGGATTCTTTCCAAAACTTAAGTCAGGTTGGTAGACCGATTTGGTGGGTGAGTTTGCAAAGAATTGCTAATACTCTAATGTTGCTGGCCTCTGTCTTCGCCTTAATTTCCGGCAGAATGATGAAAGAAGAATGGCTACCAACAGGAGAGTTAAATCACGTTTGGTATTATTTGCATTTGTCAGCTTGGGTGGTGATGGTTGTCTGTTTGGCTATTCATCTTTTGATGTCTAGCAAGGTGGGTGGTGTACCTTTATTAGTTTCGATGTTTGTGTTCAAGGTGCGTCCTGAAGATAAGCCTAGTCGTTGGTGGGATGATTTGCGCGCTTGGTGGGGAAATTTATCAGCTAACTTTGGCGTAGGCAATAATTTGCTTTTGCGAGTTTTAGAGATAATTGTATTAGTGGGAATTTTGATGGCGTTTGTTTTACCTTTGGTGGCTGGGGGTTGATAGTATTTTTTAAGGTACTTCCAATTTAAAAAATATACTATCGCTTTTTTGGCAAGGGGGCAGGGCGCAGGGGGAAGAAAGAAAATATTCTCTCTCATCAATTTTGAAAAGAATCTGGTAAATTTTCTAACAAAATAACATTGCGGCCTTTTATATATCCTTTCATCCTAATATTTCCTGATAGTAAAGATAAATCCTTCCTAGCGTGATGAACGAAAGATGACGCGGCCGGGAATTCCTTCATGATTAATTCTGGCATAGACTCGCAGACAGGTTAAAACTTCGCCAGGAACTCCGCCACATTCTAGTTGTAAATCGTCTTTAGTTAAGGCACAAATATCAGCATAAAGTCCTGTGAGTTGACGTATTCTCACTTCGTGACCGGCATTATTCGCAATCTCCGCCACTTTTTTTAAAGCGCGTCGTGATTCTTGTTGCAGTTTACCCCACCAGGAATATCTTTCGGCGGGAGGAACAAAGATTAAGGAATGTATCGCCTCATCCATATCCAGCCAAGCACGTAGCATTGACAAGGGGTCTGTGCTTTCTTCGGCTTTTTTGGTACGGTGAAAGCGATCGCCTAATGCTTCCACATACTGGATTTTTTGTTCTAGTTGGGAATGTAAATGAATGACATCAAAGCTAAATACACTTTTAAAGGCATGATATAGCTCTGGTTCAATTTCAATAAATTTAGTTAATAATACTAGAAAGCTTGCTAATAAAGTTAATTCTTCAGAAGCAGATTCAGGAAGAATTTTAGTTTTTTGTAATGCTTTTTGAGATAAACATAACCCAGGTGAAACCACAGTTCCACTTAATCCTGGATAGACAATTTCATCTCGAATAAAAGGCAAATAATGCAGATGAGAATTATCGGCGATCGCACCTACTTCTTGCGCCAAATCTAAAGCCCGTTGTCGCCAAAATTCCGCCAAATCTTCAGGGACTCGCAACAGCTTGCGGTGAATTTCATTCCACAAATCCGCATCTGTTTGACTACATAAAGGCGAATTCCCCAAATATATACCGAGTTCGACATCCGCATCAAATGCCGCACGCAGATAACCCAATTTTGGTTCACTCTGGGTACAACTTACCGTAGGTTTCGCTTCTTCCTTAACCTGTAACAAATTGTGAATCTCATACAACACCTGATCACACAATTCAGCACCAGGATCATGATGATATTCCGCTTGCGCCTTCCTCAGCGTCGCCTCCAATCCATAGAGACTATACCGTAATAACTGCCCCAAAGCTGATTTTTCGATTCCCAATAACTGCTTGAGAT
>NZ_PJIZ01000115.1 GCF_021596505.1 Nostoc sp. CMAA1605
GTGTTTCGTTAAAAGCCAAGCCGTTACAAGGTTTTAGGCATTGTGGAAAACGACAAAAAAGTGCATGAACCACACCCCAAAAAAGCCACAGAGTCAACAGCCTAGCTTGCTTCCCACGATAGCGGGTATTGCGAATTGCGAATTGCGAATTGCGAATTGTGAATTGTGAATTGGTATCAGATTATGTAACAAAATTGTCTCCGCTTAAAGTTTTAGCCTCCTAAAGATGGGAGGCTTTTGTATGGAAACTGCGGAAAATTCATATGACGAAAACAAACACAGAATAGAGGATAGCAACTGTTGAGTAATGAGTGCTGTTAGCGGTAGTGCGGCGTTTAGCCGGTGCTGAGTGCTGAGTGCTGAGTAATGAGTAATGAGTAATGGGTGTTGAGTAATGAGTAATGAGTAATGACTGTTGACTGTTGACTATTGACTATTGACTATTGACTAAACTAGCGATCGCTTCAATTAAAGCATCAGGATCTACAGGCTTGGATATGTGCATTTGAAATCCTGCCGTAATTGCTTGCTGTTGATTAATTTCTCCAGCATAAGCTGTCAGGGCGATCGCGGGAATAGTTCCGCCCAGTTCTGGTGGCTGTTGTCTTAATTGTCGCATCAACATATAACCGTCTACTTCCGGCATCCCGATATCACTGATTAAAATATCTGGTAATGACTCAGATAGTGTTTCTAAAGCCTCTTGTGCTGACTTGACGGCAGTTACTTCAATGCCATAGTCTTCCAAAATAAAACTGACCAAATCTCTAATATCTGGTTCGTCATCTATTACCAACACCTTTTTACCTGTCAGAGTGGAAGATTGAGGGTGAGTTGATAACGGTTGTTCTTCTTCATAACTCATGGGTTCATGTTTGTGTATCAGTGGTAAGTTGACTCTAAAGGTAGCACCCATACCTTCCCCTGGACTAAATGCTTGCACACTACCTCTGTGTAATTCTACAACTTGACGGGCGATCGCTAGTCCTAAACCCAAACCACCAAATTTTCTGGTAGTTGTACTGTCAGCTTGGCGAAAGTAATCAAACACGTGAGGAAGAAAAGCTGGTGCAATACCCTTACCTGTATCACTGACTTGAATTTGCACTTGGTGATTCACTTCTGTGAGGTGAATGTTTACCTTACCACCAGGGGGTGTAAACTTCACTGCATTAGATAGTAAATTCCAGATTACCTGTTGCAATCGATTGGGATCACCCATGACTTGACCTAAATTGTGGTCAAGAACTTTCTCAATGAGAATAGACTTAGCCTCTGCTGCTAGTCGCACTGTTTCCACCGCCGCTTCCACCACCATAACTACACTGACTGGACACAAATTTAATGTCAATTTACCTTGCAGAATGCGGGAGACATCTAATAAATCTTCAATTAGTTGCGTTTGCAGTTTAGCATTGCGTTCAATGGTTTCTAGGGCTTGGTCAATAGTAGACTGACTAAATTGACGGGAACGGAGTAATTTTGACCAACCTAAAATCGGATTGAGTGGTGTTCTGAGTTCGTGGGAAAGAACCGCTAAAAATTCATCTTTAATCCGGTTAGCAACCTCTGCTTCTTGGCGTGCTAATCTTTCTTGATGTAGTAGGCGATCGCGTTCTTGTTCCGCTTGTTTGCGTTGACTAATATCCAGCACAAACGCCACTCCCCTGTCTTGGGAGTCATTGAGTAAGGCTATCCCCAATACCACTGCTACCCGTTTACCATTGCGGTGAATGTATTCCTTTTCGTAAATTTGGGAAACACCATGAATTTTGACTTGGGCGATCGCGCGATCGTCTAAATGATTATACTCAAGTGGGGTAAGTTCTCGCCAATCAATGCTACCCAAAACGGCGAACTCTTCACGGGTATAGCCAGCCAATTTTAAATAAGCATCATTGGCCTCGGTAATCAAGCCATCAACAGTCCAAAAAGCCACCCCAATTAAATTAGATTCAAACAACCGCCGGAATCTAGCCTCACTGTGGCGTAAGGATTGTTCAATTTGCTTGTGTGCTGTAATGTTACGCGAAACCGTGATTACACCCTCAATACTTTGGTCAGCTTTACGTAGTGGAGTGAGAATATACTCATAGTATTGAGTTCCGTTTGCTGTGACATACGTACACTCATCTTTAATTGGTATACCCGTTGTAATTACCGTTTGAGATTGACTCTCTACTTTTTCTATAAATTCCGGTGGTAAATCTAATTCCCTCACAGTCTTTCCTACCATCTCCTCTGGACGCAAACCCAATACCGCCGCACCACCATGACTGACGTACTGATATTCACCTGTACGATTAAAAATAAAAATGTGGTCTACTGAAGTAGTGAGAATAGCATTTAAAATATTGGCTTGTTCTTGAATTTTGTTCACTAAATTCTGTGTATTTGCTGCTACTTGTTTACCTTCAGTAATATCCATACAAGTTCCCATCATCCTGATCGCTTGTCCCTGGTGATCAAAGAAAAATTTTCCTTTAGATGCAATCCAATGTACCGTTTGATCAGGCCAAACTATACGAAATTCATCACTATAAGGGGTTTTTTCTGCTTGAGTTTGAGCAATTTTCTGTATAACTCTTTGTCTATCCTCACTATAAAGACAATCTAAAAAAGCATCATAAGTCCCAGCAAAACTGCCAGGAATTAAACCAAACAAAAGTTCGTGATTTTCAGACCAAATGACTTTTTGAGTCGGGATATGCCAATCCCAAAAGCCCAAATTCGCAGCTTCTAAAGACAGCCTTAGCCGTTCCTCACTTTCCCTGCAATTCTCACTTTCTGGTTGTAATTCCTGACTAGAAACTCCACCATCGATTAATTGTAGAGGTGGCTGAACTCCGGTAGCTTTTATTTGTGCTTCTAGTAATATTTGTCTGTGTTGATATTGTTTTTCTAATTTTTTTAATCTAGTAATTTTGTCTCGTACAGATATCAATTCTTGAGATAAATGATAGCCAATTTGGTCAACATGGTGTATTGACATGGGAAACATCCAAATCATAATGCGATATCAGTTTTGAGACATCGCATAAATCTGATTGAGTATGATTTTTCTACTATTAAAAATCAATCTCTCATCCGGTATATAAAAAATCATTACTCAGGTATTAGGATTCTACTGAGCAAGTATCTAAAGTTAGATAAGTAGAACAAGGTAATTAAAAGTTTGTAGTCAGAACTTTAGTTCTCTCTTAGAGACGCTGCGCGAACAGAAAAGGACTAAAGTCCTTACTACGAACTGAATCCTAGTATTTTTACATTAATTAACATGATTTGGTGGTTTTCAGTCATTCTATTGAGTTATTCAGTTTCTCTCCTGCTGTCTCTGCTTTCCTCCCATGCCCAATATCTCAAACCTATGGCAAGATTGGAATCAGATTGCAATGCACTTGACTAGGTACACTGGATGCTAGGAAACACACTTGTGGGAAGATACCAAATTATTAGCCACTTGGGAGGAGGGGGATTTGGTGAAACTTTTGTGGCTTGTGATACCCATTTACCTGGTTCACCTAAGTGTGTTGTGAAAAAACTCCAACCCCAGTCGAAAGATCCTCATACTTTAGGAATTGCAAGGCGATTATTTGATACAGAAGCGCAGGTACTCTATAAATTAGGTAAGCACGATCGCATTCCCCAACTTTTGGCTTACTTTGAGGATAATGCGGAGTTTTATCTAGTACAGGAACTGATTCCAGGGTACAATCTCTCTCAAGAAATCACCACAGGACTTACCTATTCTCAAGCTGAAGTCACAGCACTGTTAGCAGAACTTCTGACTATCTTGGAATTTGTGCATGAGCAGAACGTCATTCACCGTGATATTAACCCCCGCAATATTTTACGGCGTGAGGATGGTAAGTTAGTTTTGATTGATTTTGGTGCGGTGAAACAAATTACAACCCAAATCATCAATACCGCAGGTGAACCGAAATCTACCGTAGTTATTGGGACACCTGGATATATTCCTGGTGAACAAGCACAAGGTAATCCCAAATTTAGCAGTGATATCTATGCAGTAGGGATACTGGCTATTCAAGCACTCACAGGTTTGTCAGCTTTGCAAATTGAGCAAGATCCCGAAACTAATGAAATTATCTGGCGTAATCAAGCTACAGTTTCCCCAGAATTTGCAAACTTGATTGACAAAATGGTTTGTTATGATTTTCGTCAACGTTATTCTACAGCTACGTCCGCTTTAAATGCACTTACGGAATTAACCAAATCGGTATCTAATACTTTACCTGTAACCCCGACTTTACCACCCCAGAAAACATCTTTTTTTTCTCATCGAAAAAGTATATTCTTGAAGATTTTATTTGCAATTTTATTAACGGGTTTAACTGGTGTAGCTGCAACCTATGTAATTAATAATGTCAATATTAATAATGCCATAGAACTTTCTAAACAAGGTAATACATTATTTGAACTGCAACGCTATCAAGATGCGCTCAGTGCCTATCGCCAAGCCACAACGATGAAACCAGATTATCCACAAGCTTGGTATGGACAAGCTAGAACTCTGGCGAAATTAGAGAAATATCAAGAGGCATTGACAGCCTATGATAGAGCTATTCAAATTTTACCAGATTATCTAGAGGCTTGGAATGGTAGAGGTTTCGCCCTACAAAAATTACAGCGATACCAAGAAGCGATCGCCTCTTTTGATAAGGCTTTAAAACTTAATCAAAATTCTCCTGAAATCTGGAGTGCTAAAGGCGAAACATTCAGTATATTAAAACAGTATGATAATGCCATTAATGCTTATAATAAAGCTTTAGAATTAAAAGCAGACGATTATGTGACTTGGTATAATAAGGGTTTAGCCTTCCAAAATTTAAAACAATACGATGAAGCGATCGCAGCTTATAATAAAGCCGTAGAAATCAAACCTAATTATGTCAGTGCTTGGTACAATTTAGGCAATTCTCAAGTGAACTTGAGACGTTATGAAGATGCCATTAAAGCCTATGATAAAGCAGTACAGTACAACCCCAATTATGAAGCAGCTTGGCTATCAAAGGGTAATAGTTTAATTACCTTACAACGTTATCCAGAAGCAATTGAAACATTTAACCAAATCTTGAAAACCAACTCTAATAATTATCAAGCTTGGTATAGTAAAGGCTGGTCATTACATCAAAACCAAAATTACCCCGAAGCCATCGAAGCTTATAAGCGAGCCGCTAAACTTAAACCCAAGAATTATCAAGTTTGGTATAGTTTAGGCAACTCTCAATATAATTTACAAAAATACGAAGACGCGATCGCATCCTATAGCCAAGCAGTACGCCACAAACCCAATCATTACGAAAGCTGGTATAGTCGCGGTAACGCCTTGTATAGTTTACAACGCTACAAAGAAGCGATCGCATCCTATGATCAAGCAATAAAATACAAGCCAAATGACCAGCCTGCAATCAGAGCGCGCAATGAAGCACAATTACAACTAGATGCTGTCACACCCCAGCCTATAGTATTACCCACTATGCCCACTCCGCAGTTTACGATGCCTACACCGGAGAGTTGAAGGTGGGGGGAATTGGGCATGGGGCATAGGGCATGGGAGACAAGGTAGACGAAGTAATGAGTAATGAGTAATGAGTAATGAGTAATGAGTAATGAGTGCTGTTAGCGGTAGCGCGGCGTTTAGCCGGTGCTGAGTGCTGAGTGCTGAGTGCTGAGTGCTGAGTGCTGAGTGATGACTAATGACTAATGACTAATGACTATTGACTAATGACTATTGACTATTGACTATTGACCATTGACTATTCCACATTCAAAATTTTTGGTACTTTAAAGAAATCGCCTTCTTGCTCTGGTGCATTGTTGAGAATAGCTTCTCTTTCAGGATAGGGCTGTAATTCATCTTCTCTTGTCACGTTGCTGACATCAATAGCCCTTGTTGTAGGCTGAACATCGGTGACATCCAACTCACTCAACTGCTCTACATATTCCAAAATACTACCTAACTGAGTAGTAAATTGTTGTTCTTCTTCGGGAGTTAATTCTAAACGCGCCAGCAAAGCAACTTTACGAACTTGTTCCTGATCAATCATGATTAATTTCAGCGTTGAGAGTGAATGGTCGATATGTAGTAGTCATATTAAAGCGAAAACCAGGGTAACGCCAACCGATGGCATAAGCTGTTAGGCATTTAATTTACACATTGAGGCCGCAGAGGGGCAGGGGGCAGGGTGCAAGGGAGAGAGTTTACAGCTTTTGCCAACATGAAAATGATGCAATTTAAATGACGATTAGCTTAATTATTTCTCGGCAAAATCAATATCATGCTTCCACCAGTGATTAAACTGCTCCCAGAACACTTACAAATTATTCAACGTCACGCTGAAAGCACTTACCCAGAGGAGTGTTGTGGGTTAATTTTAGGGTATATGACTGGGAGTGTGAAAACTGTAGTCGAGGTGATACCCACAGCTAACGCTTGGAATAGTGAAGCAGAAAACTTTGCTGAGAATAGTAACACCCACAGCACCGAACGAAGATATGCGATCGCACCCGAAATCATGTTACAAGTACAAAAATCAGCACGGGATCGCGCCTTAAATATCATTAGTATCTATCATTCCCATCCCAATTATCCCGCCGTTCCCTCAGAATGCGATCGCTTGTATGCTTGGCCAGGATACTCATACATCATAGTTTCCGTTCAAAACGGTGTAGCTAGTGAAATCAACAGTTGGACTCTTGACGAAAATCATCAATTTCAAACCGAGATAATTCAGCACTAGAGGCTAGCAATGGGAACAAAAAAGACCTTTCCCATGCCCCATTCCCCATTCCTTTCAAGGGTAGGGGTTTAAGAAAGGGGCAGAAAAGCAGGTAAAATATACAACTGTTATCAAACCGCAAAAATCCGCAAGTCAGATAAAGCGAAGAATTGAGGGTGTCAGGGAGAATGCTGTTAGGAAAAAATGAGGAATTAAGGCAATGGACTAGAACAGTGATAGAAAAGATGCCCCATCTGTCCAAGTCGCAAGCATTGATACTAGCAATGTGGAGTTTTGGGATAGTGATGACCCAATCATGTGGACTGACAACAGTGTCAGTGTTCTTAGCAGAGTTATTGGGAAAAAAGGAAAATACAGTACGTCAGCAACTCAGAGAATGGTTAAGAGATGGGGAAGATAAAACAAAAGCAACAACAGGACGGGCAACACTAGATGTGACATTGTGTTTTAGACCTTTGTTGTTATGGATTCTGAGTCTGTGGCCACAAGAGGAAAAACGGTTGGCATTAGCAGCTGATGCCACAACATTGAGTGATAGATTTACAGTCTTAGCGATTAGTGTTGTTTATAGGGGTTGTGGAATTCCCATAGCCTGGAAAATAGTGGAGGCAACTAAACCAGGAAGTTGGAAACCGCACTGGCAAAAATTATTAAGCGACATCAGTGAGACTGTACCAGCAGATTGGTTTGTCATAGTGACAACAGACCGTGGACTGTATGCCGACTGGCTATATCAACAAATTCAATCCCTGGGTTGGCATCCATTTATGCGAATTAACCAAATTGGACAGTTCAAACCTCAAGGAACTGAATCTTGGCAACCTTTAAATACTTTGGTCTCGGAAGTTGGTCAGTCGTTCTCTGGTTTAGTTACTTGTTTCAAAACTAACTCTGTCAAATGTACTTTGGTAGCTCGCCATGATGAGGGTTATGCTGACCCTTGGTTAATTCTCACCGATTTACCACCGGAAATTGCGGATGCTTGCTGGTATACCATGCGCTGTTGGATTGAGTGTCTGTTTAAAGATGGCAAACGCGGCGGTTTTGGTTGGCATCGCACCAAAATTACTCACCCCAAACGCGCCGAGAGGCATTGGTTGGCGATGGCTGTTGCTACTCTGTGGCAAGTTAGCGTCGGTGGAGAAGTTGATGCCAATCTACCCATTAGTAGTTTAGATGAGCTACCACCCACTCATGTTGCTCGACGCAATTTCAAACATAGTGTTTTCCATCGTTGCTTGAGTTGTTTTCGGCGTGGATTTTTAGTCATTAAAGCTGCTGTTCTTAATCGAGAACCTTTACCCATCGGTAGCTTTTTCCCTCAACCTTGGCCTAACTTGACTCCACAACTTCATGTCTTGAAAATCACTCTCTCTACTGCCTGATTTTTAAACCCCTACCCTTAAAAGATTCCCCATTCCCCATTCCCAATGCCCCATGCCCCATATTCCTGATAACATAATCTCAATACTTAAACTAAAACACAGACATCATTTTTCGATACAATCAATATTCCGCGCGTCCTCATTCAAACTGCTATGCTTAATCCCAATCTGGATGAGATCCAGTTGACCAAAGATGATTACGAACGCTACTCTCGTCACCTAATTTTGCCAGAGGTGGGAGTAGATGGGCAAAAACGCCTGAAAGCTGCCAGTGTGTTATGTATCGGTACAGGTGGGCTAGGTTCACCACTACTGTTATATTTAGCAGCCGCAGGTATCGGTCGCATCGGTATTGTTGACTTCGATGTTGTAGATACTTCCAACCTCCAGCGTCAAGTTATTCATGGGACATCCTGGGTAGGTAAACCCAAAATTGAATCCGCAAAAAACCGCATTCATGAGATTAACCCCTATTGTCAGGTGGATCTCTACGAAACCCGCTTAAGTTCAGAAAATGCTCTAGATATCGTGAAAGATTACGATATCGTGGTGGATGGTACGGATAATTTCCCCACCAGATATCTAGTTAACGATGCTTGCGTATTGTTAAACAAACCCAATGTTTACGGTTCAATCTTCCGCTTTGAAGGACAAGCAACAGTATTTAACTACGAAGGCGGGCCAAACTACCGCGACTTGTACCCAGAACCACCACCACCAGGAATGGTTCCTTCCTGTGCAGAAGGTGGCGTATTAGGGATTCTGCCAGGGATTATTGGTGTCATTCAAGCTACAGAAACGGTCAAAATTATTCTGGGGAATGGCAATACATTAAGCGGCAGATTGTTGCTGTACAATGCCCTAGATATGAAATTCCGAGAGTTAAAACTGCGTCCCAACCCAGTGCGCCCAGTCATTGAAAAGCTGATAGACTACGAACAATTTTGCGGTATTCCCCAAGCCAAAGCAGCCGAGGCGCAACAGCAGCAAGATATTCAAGAAATGACTGTAACTCAGTTGAAGGAATTACTTGATAGTGGTGCAAAGGATTTTGTGCTACTAGATGTGCGTAACCCCAACGAGTACGACATTGCCAAAATTCCTGGTTCAGTATTAGTACCTTTACCGGAAATTGAAAACGGTAATGGTGTCGCCAAAGTCAAAGAAATACTCAACGGTCATCGCTTAATTGCTCATTGTAAAATGGGCGGGCGATCGGCTAAAGCCCTAGCGATCCTCAAGGATGCGGGAATCGTCGGTACAAATGTTAAAGGTGGTATCACCGCTTGGAGTCGGGAAGTAGATCCTTCTGTTCCTGAATACTAAGATGATGGGGGTGTAGGGGTATAGGGGTGTAAGGGTGTAGGGGTGAAGGTGTTATTCTCTATTCCCAGTCCCCAGTCCCCAATCCCCAATTCCCATTCCCTACTGAATCTCTAACAAACTGATTGCCCGTTCTAGATGATTTTTAGCATTATATAAGGCGATTAATTTTTGCTGACCGTATTTTTCAGGATGATTAATTGATTTACCTTCTAGGGAAATTCTGATGAGTGCGGACTGTTCTGTAGTGGGTGTTCCCATTTCTTCTAATGCACTACCTACTGCTTGATAACTAACAAACGTAGGGAATTTTAAGCCTCTGCCATCTTCTAGTTGCTTTAATGCTAGTGCAGGGAAAGCCATTAAGGTTGTTATGTATGCAGTCTTATAACCTGGATTCCCTGTTGGTTTTAATCCATAGCGGTTACAAAGCATTTTTAGTTGGGGAATGGTTAACAGTTCTAGTTCAGTGCGACTAAACAGCATAAAATAAGTATTGCCATTTGTAAAAGTGGTATCGGTGGTGTACCAGTTTCCAGCTTGTTACCACCACCGATTAAATAATGTAAACTGATGCGCGCATCGATTAAAAGCTATTTTTATATTTATTAATAATGTCAAACCCTAAAGGTAAACCAGAGAATTTTGGAAATCAGGAGAGTAGAGAGTTAACAGACAACCTAAGTTTTCGCGTCACTAAAGAGATGAAAGACGCAGTGAAGGCAAAAGATGATCCTTCGGAATTTTGCAGGAGGGCAATACAGAAGGCTTTAGATGAAGAATCTAGTTAAAAGTTATACTAAATAAAATTTTTTCGGACTGATTGCATTATTGCTCAGACCTAACCCCCAACCCCTTCCCTACCAGGGAAGGGGAGCAAGAATTAAAGCCTCTCTCCTTGCAGGGGAGAGGTTTGGAGAGGGGTCTTTAGTTTCCAAACATCCTCGCAGGGAAATTAGGCAAAAACACTATAATTTAACCTAAGCCTAATTTATCCTACTCCTGAGCGCGAAAATGTCAGAGGTATCTTTCAAGCTTTTCTTTTCTTACTCTCACGAAGATGAAACTCTAAGGGATAAATTAGCTAAACACTTGGCTACATTAAAAAGACAGCGTGTAATATCTAGTTGGCATGATCGCAAGATACTACCTGGGCAAGAATGGGATCACCAGATTAACGATAATTTAAACACATCTGACATAATTTTGTTGCTTGTCAGTGCAGATTTTCTTGATTCTGATTACTGTTGGGATGTGGAAGTTAAAAGGGCAATAGAACGCCATGACAAAGGTGAAGCTTGCGTCATTCCGGTGATTTTGCGGAGTGTTGATTGGGCTGGCGCGCCATTTGCTAGACTACAAGCTTTACCCAGGAATGCTGAACCTGTGGTGTCAAGGTATTGGCATACTCAAGATGAGGCTTTTACAGATATAGCAAAAGGTATCCGTGCTGCGGTGGAGGAACTTAAGCAGAAACGTCAACGCAAACAACAAGAAGCTGAGAGACGACGACAGGAAGCTGAGGCTTTAGGAAGACAAAGAGAACAGGAAGAAGCAGAAAAGCTAAAGCGAGAACAACAGGCTGAAATACGACGACAGGAAGCCGAAAGACTAAAACACGAACAAGAAGAAACCGAGAAACTACGTCAAAATGAGTTAGCTTCAGAAAAAGGTGTAGATTATACGAAATTGCGCGACTTACTAGCAGCAAAAAAATGGAAGGAAGCAGACTATGAAACCTATCTGGTAATGCTTCAGGTAGTAGGGCGTAAGGATGAAGATTGGATTAGAAGTGAAGAATTATTAAACTTTCCCTGTACTGACCTCCGTACCATTGACCGCCTGTGGGTAAAATATAGCAATGGACATTTTGGCTTCAGTGTTCAAAAAGAAATCTACTTAAGCGTTGGTGGTAAACCAGACGGTCAGTATTACAAAGAAGCCTGGGAAAAATTTGGCGATCGCGTAGGATGGAGAGTGAACGGAGACTGGATTCTTTACTCTAATATAACTTTTGACACATCTTCTCCTAAAGGACATCTCCCTTTACGGAGATACGGGAGGCGGGATGGTGGGAGCTTGCGCGTACTCTTCTCTCGCATAGAGGCTTGTAAAGTTTAATATCTAGGCCTTTTCGAGATTTCTAAAGATTCATTACAAGCCATAAAAATACGGTAGAATCAGCATTTCAAGTTTCCGATACCTGGCACTGCGGGGTTATAACAGTTCGCTTGAATAAATTTTTCTGCTACTTCATACACCTCAGTATCTTCAGTCACCCTTTGTTTATCCCAAGTAAACTCATCTGTACTGGTGACTTCTTCTCTTAATCAATCTTGTAGAAAAGAGTAAGCTAGAAGTAAACTCAGGACTAAAAGGCAAACTCCATGAAAACACACGAAGAGACCATTGCTAAAATTCGCCTACTTCCAGAGTCTCTAGTTCAAGAGGTGAATAATTTTATAGATTTCTTAGTTTGGAAGTCTAGCAATAAAGACTCTTCAACTTGGCTAAATTCTCATGAATCCTTAGAATTAATGGAATCAGATTTCTCTGATTATCTCTCCAACTTAGAAGACTATGAAAACCGTCTAGCTCGTGGGGAAATTAAGTGGTAGACATTAAACGAGGGGATATAGTGCTGTGTGATTTAAATCCAGTTGTGGGAACAGAACAAGCAGGTATTAGGCCTGTTGTGATTGTACAAATTGACCAAGCCAATGCTGTCAGCCCTCATACAATTATTGCACCGTTTACCTCAAAAATTAAACGCGCAATTTTGCCTTCTCATGTATTTATTTCTGCTGGTGTAGGTGGATTAAATCAAGATTCTGTTATTCTTTGTGAACAAATACGCGTAATTGATAAATCAAGGATTATTAGATTTATCGGTCATTTAGATGAAAATTATCTAGAGCAACTAGCATTAGCCCTATTTGCAATTCTTGGTTTACAGAGTCATAAAAATACATAAATTACGCCTGATTTGAATTAAGAAAACCTTCTATTCAAAAAATAGCCTATGCTTGGAGCTAACGAGACTCGGTAGGGGCGGGTTAATCCAATATTATGAACGATTAACGCTGATCCTAGTGAACCCGCCCCTACAAATGTCTACTTAAATTGGTCACAGGTAATGTTTCATTACATAGTATTTTCTTGTAACAGCTATTTGATTTATAAATGAATTATCAAAATCTTTAGCAATACGAAAAATATTAATCACACTTTAAATGAATATTGCCAAGCCACAATTTAATATTTTATGGGTGCAAGTGTGGACATTAGCAGCATTGCAAGGAGCAATTACCCTATGTTGGGTAATTTATAATGCTTACGTACCGCAACTTTTAACCCAATTTGGTTTTCCCGCATCCTTAGCATTGGTTGTTTTAATTATCGAAAACGCCTTGGCTGTAATTTTAGAACCTCTCATGGGTGGACTTTCAGATAAAGCCAAGGAAAGGATAGGTAGTAGATTTTTGTTGATTTCGGCGGGTGTGATTATGTCCGCCACATTATTTATAGCAATTCCTAGTATTGTAACTTTTGTACCGCCGACTGAGGTTTGGCGATCGCTCCTCCCTTTTACATTAATAGCATGGGCGATCGCCATGACTATCTTTCGCTCACCGGCTATAGCGTTATTAATTAAATATTCTCTCCCCGCCGAGTTACCTTTAGCGTTTAGTGTTGTCACATTAACAGGGGGGATAATTGGGGCGTTTCGGGGTGTGGTGAATCAGTTTATTTTGGGTTTAGGGGCGATTTGGACATTTGCGATCGCTTCCTTTGTATTATTAGCGGTAACAGCTGCACTACGTATAGTTACCCCTCCCGATAAACCGGTTGATGAACATCACGCAGCAATCAACCCCATACCTTGGTCAGAACTCAGTTTAATTTTGGGTGCTGGCTTTGGGATTGGTTGGGGTTCTCGCTTACTTATGGATGTTGTGAGTAAGAATTTACAAGCACAATTTGGTCAAAATGCTTGGTTAATGGTGGCGGTAGGAATTGCGATCGCTTTTGCCTCTCCTCCTGCTGGTTGGGTTGCTACTAAAATTGGTAATAGTCGCGCCATTTTAATTGGTATTGGTTTAACTATTATTTCCCTAATGTTAATAGTTTTTGCAGGTTTACCAGTTGTTTTTGTATTACTAATTATCGCAGGCTTTAGTTTAATTATTAACGGCACAATTCCCTTTGCTTTAGGATTAATGCCTCAACGTTGGTCAGGTTTAGGAATAGGAATGTACTTCGGGGGATTTTCATTAGCCATGAGTTTATTCGGCGTATTTCTTCCCCAACCCCAAAGCATTACACCCCTTATAGGTGCAGTAGGGACGACCTTAGCTTTTCTGCTAGCAGGTGGATGTGTAATGGCTAGTGGAGAAAGGTAAAAGGAGGGAAGAAAGGGGACTGGGGACTGGGGACTGGGGATTGGGGATTGGGGACTGGGGACTGGGGACTGGGGATTGGGGACTGGGAATAAATAGTTAGTAGACAAGGTGGACAAGGTAGACAAGGTAGAATTTATTTCTCCATCAAAACTCATTACTCATTACTCATTACTCATTACTCAGCACTCAGCACTCATTACTCATTACTCATTACTCATTACTCATTACTCATTACTCATTACTCAGCACTCATTACTATTCCGGTAAAAGGGAAATTTAAGATTGACTATTTGATAATTGCAAAAATAGCTTTTCCCAATCAATTACAGGTGGTCTTGTTCCCTTATTCACTAGTTCAAAAACTTGATTGGTAGCAGAAGGATAAAAAATAGATTCCACACAAGCAGCCGCTACGTCGATTCTACTAGCATCACCAACTAGAGTATCACCCTTATCGATGACCACATCTAACTTACCGCCTGTAGTAGCCTTCAGCAAAGTATTGAGATCATAGGAAGTATAAGGGCCATCAATCAAACGTCCAGGACGAATAATTGTATAAGGTAATCCTGAATTGATAATTGCTTGCTCACCCTTTTGTTTAGCATCTAGTACGCCAAAGCCATTGAGAATGCTAAAAGGTACTTGATTTTTGCGAAGAATCCCCACAGATGAGACAAAAACGAACCTTTTTAGATGGCTTGATGCAACATTAACTAAATTACTCACACCTTCAGCATCGACTTTTGCCGGTGTATTTTTCGCCGCAGTTTCTCTGTAGTCAGCATCCAGCAGAATTTTCACCCAGTCAATTAAGTTAGGTTGGGGGTTAAACTCCCATCTATCAGAAGGAAAAGCAGTAGTTCCAGTACAACAAATGATATGAGTGACATTCTCTACTGCGGTGGTAAGTGTGCTGGGGTTGCGGATATCTCCAATCACAATTTCCACCTTGTCATCGAACATATTTGTAGCTTTTTGGGTATTTCTCGTCAGGATGCGTACTCTCACACCTTTATGTAGCAGTTTTCCTACTACCAACTGTCCAACTCCACCAGTTGCACCAACAACCAATACCAAATCCTGCTCTGTTACAAAAGTCATAATTGCCCCAAAGATTGCCTATTGTTAATCTACTCAAAAATGAGATGATGCGGTTTGCCACCATAGGAACATATTTAGACTCAAATGCTGATGTGTATAGCCCACTGGGTATCAAAATCAAAAGCCCGGCGTTAAACACCAGGCTTTTGACGATTGTAAAGGGGGTATATTCCCCAGGGGGTTCAATATAAAGTTTCTGTATAAATCGTTGTACTTAGCTGTACTAATAGGTAATACCACTGCATTTTAGTCATTTCCGGAAAAATGGCAAAGTTTTTTGAGAAAATCAATCCAGGAATCTACCGATAGTATAAGCCCGTAGATTAGAGAATAGAGAAGTATTTTAATGATTTATCGCATTTTTACTGATGAATAATCTATCTGGTAGCTGGCAAGAGTGGTTAACTGTGTCTATTTATCTGAGTTTGACTGTGTTTGTCATGTGGTGCGTATTCACCACCCAGAGGAAATGAGGAATGGGGAATGGGGCATTGGGCATTGGGAGACAAGTAGGAGATCAGAAAAACTGTTCCCTGTTCCCTGTTCCCTGTTCCCTGTTCTCTAATGACTATTGACCATTGACTATTGACTAATTTTTTTTTGTTAAAATACGAACTTGTTCAATGGCACTCTTTCAGCAATATCTTGTAATATTCACCCCCAGCAGTGAAAATACTCCATCCCAGTAGAGGTGATGGATTTTATCGAACAGGATATAAAATCAAAATCAAAAATAAACAGCAATCAGTGTATTGGAAAATTATGTGAGGATGAACTCATGAAATATGGCATAGATATGGGTCACAATTGCCCACCAGATACAGGAGCTAGAGGCATCAGATTTGAAGATAATTTAACTATAGATGTTGGTACCAAAGTGGCCTCTAAGTTACAGGCTTTAGGTCATGAAGTTGTTTTATGCAAGCCGGACAGTGCAGCTTCAGTTAGAGATTCACTCTCACAAAGATGCAATAGAGCTAATGCGGCTAGAGTTGAAGTTTTTGTTTCTATCCATTTCAATGCCTTTAATGGCCAGGCCAATGGTGTAGAAGTATTTGCAACTAGTGACTCAGGCAGAAGAATTGCTCAACCTGTATTAGATGAAATAGTTAAATTAGGATATTTTAATCGTGGGGTAAAAAACGGTTCTCACCTATTTGTCTTGCGAAATACTAATATGCCTGCAATTTTGGTGGAATGTTGCTTCATAGATTCCCAAAAAGATATGAATCTATTTAATTCTGAAGCAACAGCTAACGCCATTGTTAAAGGTTTGACTGGTAAATTACCTACAGTAGCTGTAAATGCTGTTCCAGATGAAGAACAAAATATAGATACTAGTGTAATGAGGCTACAAAAGTCTTTAAATAGGCTCAAAGTTACTGATAAAAACGGTAAAGCACTAGTAGAAAATAATCAACTTAATCCTGAAACTAAATTCGCGATCGAAAGATTTCAGGGAATTGTGGGTATAGAACAAACAGGAATTGTGGGAGAAACTACCTGGAATGTTATCAATCAAATTCTCGCCAAACGTATCCTGAGACCTAATCATGCTGGAGGCCCTGTAGTCAGATATTTACAACACCGTATAGGTGTTGAGATTGATGGCATTTTTGGCCCACAAACAGAAGCAGCCGTAAAGAAATTTCAAAGACAGTATGGCTTATTGGCTGATGCTATTGTTGGGCCAATGAGTTGGCAGAAGTTAATTGGTTAGATAACTAAGGTAAAAATGAAATTAAAAGTCAAAAGATAGCCAAACACTAACTTTTGACTTTTAGCAATTAGCTGGATTCTATTAACCACGATTTTTCTCTAATAACAGCATCATCACTAAACTTAAGAGAATTTGCTGTTCTTCGCGATCGCTCATCTGATCAATGGTCTTAATGATAAACTTCCGGGAAAGGAACGTGGGGATTTTTTCTAAGCGCATCACCTGTGTACCATCAGCCCGACTGACTATATATACAGGGTTGAACACGTAACCTGTAAATAAACCTAAAATCGGAATTTCTGCAAACAGTGCATCCGCTACCTTCACCCAAGGGTTTTGTTCTTGGATATTTAAATTACTCTCCTCGCCCTCAAAAATATCATAACGGGCTTTCCATATGGATTTTAAACCACGGCGTTTGACTCCACCCACATAAGTACCATTACTGTCAGTGAAATCATAACGAGCAGAGAAATCAATAATGCGATCGGCTTTGATATAGTACAGAGGCTGTTTCTGCTCCGCATCCGCAAAAATCGTAATCGCTTCCTTGAGTTTAAAGAGTTTCTGCTTGACATAGAAAGCCAAATTCCCGTGGGCATCAACAACAGATATTTGTGGTGCAAAAGCCCAAAGCTTAAACGTAAGTTCCAGTGGATACTGCATAGCGTCAGTGACAACAAAAAATTAATAGCTCCATTATTAAACCCATTTATGGTGACTGTATAACAAACTACTAATTAATTAATGTAAATAACGCTTAACTCTCAGTAGTGGGGTAGTGATGGCATTTTGGGATTATAGAATTCTTGACTTGGGGCTTCATCTCTACTTTCACCAAGCTTAAGTGCTAATTAGCACATATCTGGAGATTTTCCCAAGAACAGTGACAGGGAGTTGCATAAACTTACAAAGCTCAACCTATTGATTAAGTGAAGGGGTTGAAACCCAAAGCACACATCAACACTGAAACTTGAGGTAAACGTCATGAAATTACGTCACTTAACTGGTTCTTTACTCACCGCCACTGCACTGTTAACTACCACACTTCCCGCCTTTGCAGGGCCATTTAATATTCAACCATCCGGTGTTTTCAAGCCAGGTAATGTTCCCAGTGCCGTTGGTAATGTTACACCTAACACACCCTCACCTAGTAATAACCCTGTAGGTAATAGTGAAATTCAAGGTTTAGGCGACCATCAGTCATGGGTTGACCCCAACACCTTAGCAAAAGACCCTCGTGCTTTGTGTAGCGATGTCGGTTTAGGTAGCAACACCAGCAGCAGCACCACCAAAATAGCCTTAGCTAACTCTACTAGCACTCGTTCTAGTTCTGCTCGCAGTCATAATGATGGTGGTGGCGGTGGTGTTAGCATCTTCGGTATAGGTGTTAACGGTAGTGGTAGTAGCCAAGGTAGCCAAAATAATAGTGAATCAAAAGACATCCGCAGCAACAGTACGGAAGAACGTAGCAGCAGTTCCTCTACAGTAGTTCAAGGCAAAAATTGCGATGCGTTCGTCAATTCCGCCGCCGCTAGAGATATGAACTATCAAGATAATTTAACTCGCCGCTATGAAATTAAGTTGGTCGTCGTGGACAACAAGTAAACCAACTACTTGAAAATAAATAATTGAAATGTAATGTATAGTTTCTGATTCTGAATTTTGAATTGTTCAACCGCCGGGGTAATCACCCTGGCAATTGCTTTAAGTAGAGTGACTTGAAAAGTCTCATCTAAGTTAATTAATGCAAAAGTATTACGATTGAGTTCGTAGTAAGGACTTTAGTCCTTTTTAGAGGACTAAAGTCCTTACTACAAACCTTGAGTTATTTACTCTGTTCTGCTTATTTAAGGAGAAACTATGAATATTAAATTAGGGTGGAGAATGATTCTTCTCTCCACAACTTTATTTTTGAGTATTGCACCTTTAGCTAATGCTGAAACGCCTTCTCGCTCAATTCGCAATTCACAAATCTTACCCTATTTATTAGATCATCCCCAGGATAATTCTGTAGTCAGAGTGCGTTGTGTTCGCAAATTTAGACAACACTCAGATAGCCAACGCCGTGTAATTAGAGACAGTCTCTTAAACTCTCCTTTAGAAAATGATGATACTGTCACCATAGAAATAGAAGGTAACTGTCATAATGTCAGAGTTCGTGTGCAGGATGACTCCAATTATTCTGAATATCCAGTTTACGATCCTTATGTCCATGATTATCACCATAACGTTGAAGACCGTTGGTTAACTCGTCAAGGTTCAGGATGGCATTGGCTATTGCGAAATCAACGCTAGGGGACTACTAGAAAATAAATTATTAAATACTCAGCAACCAGCACTTGCCAACTAGAGTAGGGCTTGCTTTCCCATAGAAGGGAATTTAGAATTGTTTGCCTTAGCTTTGCAAACTGAGACACACAGTAATCTACTTGCCAAAACTCCAATACCATAACGACAAGGTGCATTTGAACATTTAGGCATTACTACCCTAATTTTAAATCGGGCGTTCCAGCGTGGGCTAACTGTAATCACAGGATTGTCATCCGTTTCAGTATCGGAGGCGATAAGATTACCATTGTCATCATAAAGTTTTAAGTCAATATCATTACAATCTTCATCACAAACGCCTACGATCGCATAACTAACTCCCTGTCTCAAATTCACAGTAACGTCATCTTCTCCATTACCACCAAGATCCCCAACAAAGGGATCATGTGTGAGACGTAGTCCCCCCTGACCAGCAGCTTTTGCGGCTTGAACTAGTTGAACACCAATTTGTCTGGTATATCTATCTGACTGTGCGATTTGAACCCCAGTATTGGAAGTAGGAGTTTCAGCACGAGCGAAATCTGTTGTGGAAAAGATGCTACTAC
>NZ_PJIZ01000116.1 GCF_021596505.1 Nostoc sp. CMAA1605
ACCAGTGGGGTAGGAGCAGTAAAGCCTTCAAGAGTTCGCCGCCAAAACGCTTCCGCCACAGATAAGTCTTGCTGCTGTAACCAAATAATGTAGTCTTGATAAGGACGAGGAGAAGGAAGATAGCAGTTTTGACCTTGAGAGTAAGCAGTATAGAAGGTTAAAACCTCTTGATAAATGATTGGTAAGCACCAACCATCTAACAGGATATGAATGCCAATGCCACAGAATTTATAGGTTTGATCAGATAGCCGAATTAATGTACAGCGCATCAAAGGGGCTTGATTGAGTTGAAACCCCTGTCGACGTTCTGTTTCTAGCAAAGAATCTAGACGCTTTTGTTGCTCTATAGAAGAAAGGTTTCGCCAATCTTGATAGTTCCAAGGTAAATCTACCTGTTTTCGCACTACTTGTAGAGGTTGTTGACGTTTTTCCCAAAGAAAAAGAGTCCGTAACACTGAGTAGCGTTCTACGACTTGTTCCCAAGCTCGCTTGAAAGCGATAACGTTAATTTCCGCAGATATCGTGATTAGCGTCTGATTGCAATAAACTCTTGAGTCTGGAGCATAAATGCTATGAAAGAGCATCCCCTGTTGCATCGGGGAGAGAGGATAAATAGACTCTACGTTTTTGCTTTTTTGAGATTTTTCGGCTACCATTACGTTCCTATCCTCTTTAGTCGATTTCCGCCAGAATTTCGTCTAGTTCGTCTTGATTTAAGTTCGCCACAGGAAAATCAGAGGGAGTGTATCCTCCAACTGTAGGAGACAGACAATGTTCAATCAGGTTTAACAAAGCTTGGAGATACTTTTGAGCTAATGATTCTACGGTAGAACGCTGATGGATATGACTGCTGTAGCTCCACCTAACTTGTAACTGTCCTTCTACTACCCAGGCATTAATATCTAATAGATGCCTGCGCTGTCCCTCCAAACTACGCTCATTTCCTGTAGACTCGGTGGCAAATTTCCAACCGACGCTTTTGGAAGTCCCTTGGTCGAATTGACCCAAATAATTGAAACTGATTTCCGCTAAAGGCAGTGCTGCCAATTGAGAACGAATTTCGCTATCCTGACTTAAATAACGCAAAATTCCATAGACTAGGCCTCGTTGGGGAATGGCTCGCAACTGCTCTTTAATTGATTTGAGAGCTGCTCCCAAATGATTTTGATTTTCTAGTTGCAATATTACGGGAAATATGCTCGTAAACCAACCGACTGTTCTAGATACATCCACATCTGCAAAGACATCTTCCCGACCATGCCCTTCTAAATCAATCAGGACTGTAGAATTTCCTGTCCATTGTGCCGAAGTTTGAACTAACGCTGTCAGCAGCACATCATTGATTTGGGTATTGTAGGCAGAGGGGACTTGTTGCAAGAGAGCGCGAGTTTCTTCCTGAGTCAGAGTAATCGATACATCAGCCACACTACCTACTGAGTTATTTTGTTTTTCTGTGGGATCATCTACAGGCAAGGAATTTACTTGAGACCAAGGCTGTTTTAACCAGTAATCTAATTGTGCGCGCACTGCCGGGAGCATCCCGTATTCTTGCAAAAGTGTAGCCCAATCTTTAAAAGCTAAGGTTTTAGGTGGCAGTTGAATATTTTCTTGTTGTTCTAGTTGCTGGTAAACTATGAACAAATCTTCTAGTAAAATCCGCCACGAGACTCCATCAACAGCTAGATGATGGATGATGATCAGTAATCGATGATCGTGGTTATTGCCTAATTGCAACAATACCACTCTCATCAAAGGCCCATCTGAGAGATTTAGGCTAGCCTGTTGGGCAGTTGCTATTTTCTCTAAGCTTTGCGGTAGTTGGGTTTCGGGAGTGTGGGATAAGTCGATGACTTGGAAAGGTACTTCATCAGCAATGCCATCGTTTACTTGCTGCCATTCACCTTCCTCAAAGCTAAACCGCAAACGCAAAGCATCATGATGCTCTAATAATTTGCCTATAGCTGAGGAGAGTAATTCCGGTTTGAGGTGAGAGGGAACAGACAGTAGTACCGACTGATTGAAATGGTGCGGTTCAGACAGATTTTGCTCAAAGAACCAATGTTGAATCGGAGAGAGAGGCACAACTCCTGTCACTAAACCCTGTTGAGCCAACATTGACGCGGAAGTATCAGCTACAGTAGCTAGTTCAGCAACAGTTGGATATTGGAATATTTGTCGTGGGGTGATTTTGATTCCAGCTTGACGAGCGCGACCCACCACTTGAATAGTGAGGATAGAGTCACCACCGATTTCCAAGAATTTATCGTAGCGACTTACTTGCTCAATTCCTAAAACATCTTGCCAAATCGTGGCTAAAATCTGCTCAATAGGTGTCTGTGGCGGGACAAACTCTCGTTCTAGTGTCTGTTCTGCTTCCGGTACAGGTAAGAGTTTGCGGTCTACCTTACCATTAGGAGTTAATGGCAAAGCCTCTAAGCACACAAAAGCAGCAGGAATCATATAAGCAGGCAATTTCTGTTCTAAGAAACGGCGCACATCACTAATATTTATAGCCTGGTTTGGTGTGACTAAATAAGCTACCAGTCGTTTGTTACTGGGGGTATCTTCCCGCAAGATGACTACCGCCTGTTGGACTGACTCATAACTCTCTAGAACAGATTCAATTTCTCCTAATTCTATGCGGAAGCCACGCAGTTTCACTTGGTGATCGATGCGACCGAGAAATTCTATCTGACCATCTGGTAAATAACGAGCTAAATCCCCTGTTTTATATAGTTTTTTGCCAGGCTCAAAAGGGTGAGAGATAAATTTTTGGGCGGTTAATTCGGGTTGATTGAGGTAGCCTCTGGCTAAACCTTCACCACCAATGTACAATTCCCCAACAATCCCAATGGGCACTGGTTGAAGCTCAGGTTGAGAATGTAGATTTGGGTATTAGCAATGGGTTTGCCGATACTAGGTTGCTGAGTTGCCCCTTTTTCCACCAAGCTATATGTTGAGTAGGTTGTATCTTCGGATGGCCCGTAGAGATTGTAAACTCGTTGAATATTTTCCTGCTGGTAAAGCTGCTGTGCTAGTTGATTTGATAATGCTTCCCCTGCCAGGTTAATTGTTTGTACACTCTTGGGTATCCCTTTGATTTTTAGCAGTTGGGCGATCGCTGTTGGTACAGTGTTGATTAATGTCACTTCTGTGGCTGCTTCTAAGCTTGGTAAATATGAGGCGTTCTGTGCCATGATTACCTTTCCTCCCCAAGCTAAGGGTGCAAATAGCTCGAAGACTGACAAGTCAAAACAAATCGAAGTTGCTGCTAAAACACCCGCTAGTTCTTCACTACTAAAGATTTGTTTTGCCCAACATAACAGGGCTACGCTACTGTGATGTTCGATGACTACGCCTTTGGGTTTGCCTGTGGAGCCGGATGTATAAATTACGTAAGCTGAGTTCCTAGAGTTAACTTGACTGATAGGATTTTTTTGACTCTCAAGAGAAATCGCTGCTTGCTCTGTGTCTAAATTCACTATATGAGCTTGGCTTTCAGGTAATCTTGCTGCTAGTTTCTGTTGTGTGAGTAACACTGATATCTGCGAGTCTGCCACAATCGTCTCTAGACGCTCTTTGGGGTAGGCTGGGTCTAATGGTACGTATGCTCCTCCGGCTTTGAGGATGCCTAATAGTCCTGCTACCATTTGGGCGGAACGTTCGATGCAAATGCCTACTAATACTTCTGGTTTTACTCCTAATGACTGCAAGTGGTGGGCTATTTGGTTCGCTTGCTCATTTAGCTGTTTGTAGGTGATTTTTTCGGTTTCACATACTATTGCTATGGCTTCTGGACTCCGTTCTACTTGCTCTTCAAATAGTTGATGAATACATTTATCTTGTGGATATTTAGTTTCTGTTTTGTTCCATTCCACTAATAGCTGATGCTGTTCTGTATCAGAGAGTAAACAATGTTTGTCATATCGTTCTGACCATTGACTGGCCATTGCTGTCAAAGCTTTTTGATAATATCCACCAATTGTTTGCATCTGTTGTTCACAGAATTGGCTAGGATCGTATTTTAGGGTTAACTCTATTGCTTCAGAAAAGGAATTGAGACTAACGTTAACTATAAAACTAAAGTTGGTTTGTTCAAAAAATTTGCTTTCTAATGCTTCTATTTCCTGAAATTCCGACAGATTTTGATAAACATGAAAATTATTGAAATAAAATAAAGTCTCGAATAGTGGCTCTTTAATCTGCAAATTCTGTTGTAATTCTGCTAGAGGATAACGCCGGAAAGGTAGAGCTTCATGCTCATTTTTAAAAGTCTGCTGCACTAAATCAATCCAAGTGCCTCCAGCTAATTGCAAACGAAATGGTAAGGTATTGATAAACAAACCTAATACTCGTTCTCCATCTTCTTCTTCTGGTCTGCCATTAGATACCAATCCAGTGAGAATATCTGTTTGGTTAGTGACTAAGTTTAAGACTCTTATATGAGCAGCTAAGAGAACACTTTTGAGAGGAACTCTGGCTGTTTTTGCTAGCTGTTTTAAACCTGATGAAATTTCAGATGATATGTTCACTTCCTGCTGAACTATTTGTCCTGTCTGAGTGGAAAGATAAGACTTAGGCCAACGAGGAAGTTTGGTAACATTTATTTCTTGTAATTTTTCTTGCCAGTAGTTTTGACAATCTAGAGATGCGATTGTTTGTTGTTCTAACGCAACAAAATCTCGAAAAGTTAAAGAAGGTGCTGCTGGGATAGGAGGTACTTTCAGACCAAGAAGAAATAAGTAATGTTGGAATAATTCGGAGATGAAAGAGGCTACGCTCCAGCCATCTAAAATTGCGTGGTGAAAACTCAAAGTGAAATTAAATGTCTCAGGGGTGCGACGATGAATATGAAAGCGTAATAACGGCGCAATGCTCCAATCAAAACGTCGTTTTTTCTCCTGTTCAATCCAAGTTTCTATAGCTGCTTCTTGTTCATCTGTTGTTAAGTGACTCAGATCATCTAGAGCTAAAGTAATCTTAACTGTGCGATGAACCATCTGTAATGGCTGTGGGAATTCAGTCAGAGCAAAGCTCGTGCGTAGTATCGGATGGCGACTAATTAAATCAGCGATCGCAGTCTGTAAGGTCTTCAGATCAAGAGGCGATCGCAGATGATACGTAAAAATATCATGATACACCCCTGTATCAACGCTGTATTCACTATGAAAGACCATTCCCGCTTGCAGCTTTGTCAGTGGGTAAGCGTCTTCTATATTTTCAGGTAAATTTAGGTTTTCTTCGTAACTTTTAAAACTTAAAAATCCTAGTTTGGGCGTAGGGAAAGAATAATTTCCCTGGCTAATTTCTTTGGCAAGTTTATGTATTGTTTGATATTGAAAAAGCTGCTGAAGGGAAAATGTTAGACCAAATTGTTTGGCTTTTGAAAGAGCTTGAATTCCTAAAATTGAATCCCCTCCCAATTCAAAAAAGTTGTTATGAATGCCAACTTTTTCAACCCTAAGAATCTCAGCCCAAATATCAGATAAGAGTTTTTCTTGTTGAGTTTGAGGAGCTACAAAATTAGCCGCTAAGTCGGGTCTTAACTGCTCCGGTAAAGGTAAGGATTTGCGGTCTACCTTCCCATTAGGAGTTAATGGCAGAGCCTCTAAACACACAAAAGCAGCAGGAATCATGTAAGCAGGCAATTTCTGCTCTAAGAAACGGCGCACATCACTAACATTTGTAGCCTGATTGGGTGTGACTAAATAAGCTACCAGTCGTTTGTTAGTGGGGGTATCTTCCCGCAAGATGACTACCGCCTGTTGGACTGACTCATAACTCTCTAGAACAGATTCAATTTCTCCTAATTCTATGCGGAAACCCCGCAGTTTCACTTGGTGATCGATGCGACCGAGAAATTCTATCTGACCATCTGGTAAATAACGAGCTAAATCCCCTGTTTTATATAGTTTTTTGCCAGGCTCAAAAGGGTGAGAGATAAATTTTTGGGCGGTTAATTCGGGTTGATTGAGGTAGCCTCTGGCTAAACCTTCACCACCAATGTACAATTCCCCAACAATCCCAATGGGCACTGGTTGAAGCTCAGGGTTGAGAATGTAGATTTGGGTATTAGCAATGGGTTTGCCGATACTAGGTTGCTGAGTTGCCCCTTTTTCCACCAAGCTATATGTTGAGTAGGTTGTATCTTCGGATGGCCCGTAGAGATTGTAAACTCGTTGAATATTTTCCTGCTGGTAAAGCTGCTGTGCTAGTTGATTTGATAATGCTTCCCCTGCCAGGTTAATTGTTTGTACACTCTTGGGTATCCCTTTGATTTTTAGCAGTTGGGCGATCGCTGTTGGTACAGTGTTGATTAATGTCACTTCTGTGGCTGCTTCTAAGCTTGGTAAATATGAGGCGTTCTGTGCCATGATTACCTTTCCTCCCCAAGCTAAGGGTGCAAATAGCTCGAAGACTGACAAGTCAAAACAAATCGAAGTTGCTGCTAAAACACCCGCTAGTTCTTCACTACTAAAGATTTGTTTTGCCCAACATAACAGGGCTACGCTACTGTGATGTTCGATGACTACGCCTTTGGGTTTGCCTGTGGAGCCGGATGTATAAATTACGTAAGCTGAGTTCCTAGAGTTAACTTGACTGATAGGATTTTTTTGACTCTCAAGAGAAATCGCTGCTTGCTCTGTGTCTAAATTCACTATATGAGCTTGGCTTTCAGGTAATCTTGCTGCTAGTTTCTGTTGTGTGAGTAACACTGATATCTGCGAGTCTGCCACAATCGTCTCTAGACGCTCTTTTGGGTAGGCTGGGTCTAATGGTACGTATGCTCCTCCGGCTTTGAGGATGCCTAATAGTCCTGCTACCATTTGGGCGGAACGTTCGACGCAAATTCCTACTAATACTTCTGCTTTTACTCCTAATGACTGCAAGTGGTGGGCTATTTGATTCGCTTGCTCATTTAGCTGTTTATAGGTGATTTTTTCGTTTTCACATACTACTGCTATTGCTTCAGGACTGCGTTCTACTTGCTCTTCAAATAGCTGATGAAGGCATTTATCTTGCGCGTATTTAGTTTCTGTTTTGTTCCATTGTTTAAGTAATTGATGATGTTCTTCTGTTGTTAAAATGTCAATGTCTGACAATTGACAATCAGGATTAATTGTCACAGTTTCGATAATTTGCAGAAAATGCCCCAGCATTCTCTGCACAAAATTGGCATCAAAAGCATCTTTTGGGAAAGTTATAGAAACAGAAGTATCTTGAGCATCAATTTCTAAGAATAGTTGAAACTTGTTGGACAAAGAACTGTAACTGCATAATCCCTCTTGGATGAGAGCAATATCAAAAATTGCTGCTGGATCTCCACCTCTAGCAAGAAATGTTTCGACCAGAACGTCTACATCATAACTTTGGTGACTGTATCCTTCTTGTAGCTGACTGCGAGTAATTTTGAGTAAATCTTTAAATGAAATAATTTTTTGTCTATAGAATCGTGAGAATATGAAGCTATCAGATTTGTTTAGATTCAAAGCTCCCGTTGCTACAATAAACTCTTCTTGAGCAGTGTATTTAAATAATAAAGTTTGAATAGTTGATAAATATAATGCTAGTTTATTAATGGGGGAATCACTAGTTAATTTGTATATTTTATCGCGTAAATTTACTGATATATTATCAATAATTGTGTCTTTATGTTCTATTTTTTTGTTGTGATTTGCACTATTAAATAAAGGTGTAACTGGCTGGATTTCTCGCAGTTGTCGAATTTGGTAATCTATTGCAACAAGATTTGCTTCCGTCACTGCCATAAGTCTCTCCATAAGTGGTGTTGCACATTTAAAACATAATTTACTATTAAAAATTCTAGAAATCGTCATTCTATAGCTCTTGTCAGATTTAGAAAATTTACTTCTAGTATAGAAATAATCAATTTCTAATTTGTATAAGCAGCATTTAATAGTCTAACTATGTCATCCTCCTTAAAATTGTGTTTTTAATGCAAAAATTAACAATTAATTTGGTGTAATAAACATTTAGTTATGATAAAAAACCCAATGAAATACAGGGCGATCGCAGAAGATAGCCCTAATTCTCTTTGGTCAAATAAAAACTACTTTCTATGGGATTATAATGATTAATTCTTGTGACTGAGTAACTAGTGATCAGCACTAGAACTATAGCAACCAAGTCTACACCATAAGTGTTTTTGAAACAATAAGCGATTCAGATCCAATCTCATCTATCTTTCATACTTTGATTGAGGTAAAAGCCATAATGCTTATATGAATTGAATTTTAACCATTTAAGTTTGTTGTAAATTTTTTTTGAGTAGCGAGTCACACAACTATTTTTAAGTCAAAGTTGCTTTTCTTCCTCAGTCCGGTCAGTTCTGGTAAATAGCGATCGCTTGATTTTCCCTTTACCATCTTATAGCTTATTCTTATTATTGCAAGAATAAAACCTTGAATGCTCAAATTTTCACTGTAATAATTGTGAACATTTTAATTAGTGAAGACAGTTAAGATATTTAAGCAGTGATTTGGGATAGTTAAGTAAGTTAAGAGATTTAAGTTAGACAGTTAAGACATTTAATTAAAAAGAATTTATTGGTATTGCATATTGACTTTAGTAGTGGGACTATATTATAAATTTGAAAATCAAAAAAACATGAGATCACATATATTACTCATGTAACGCTAATGTTACATAACTTGCAAAGATTACAGTCGAAGCCATACATAATCATCTATAAAAAACTTAACGATGTGATTGTTTATTCCGCAAGTAATACTATAGACTTGTGATGAAGCATTAGCAGGATGTACATCTATTTTATTTACACGAAATTTTGATAATCAATTAATTTTCGTAAATCTACTAGATGGCTACTATCCTTGATGCAAAATCTATCTAAATTTATAGAAGAGACTAGTTTCAGCACCAGAGAATTCAAGTTATCAAGAATAATAAAGATAGGCTGTAAGGTTAGTAATAAACGATATTGAGTTAAGCATTTACTTAATCACTTGCCAAAAGGAAATATATGAATATTCCTCAAATCAAGAAGCTACTAGAAACTAATTTTTATGACCAATCAGATCCAGGATCAGAGCAAGAAGGAATATCAAAAAACTCAATTAGTTTTGGTGGGCAAGTAGAAGATAGTTGGCGGACGCTTCCAGAAGTATTGAGTGATGCTGCTAAGAAGGAAAATCAAGGAATTACATATATTAGAAGTGACGGCAGCGAATATTTTCAAACTTATAAAGATTTATATCATGATGCTCTAGTTATTTTAGATGGACTTTATCGGCGCGGACTTAAGTTAGGGGATAAAGTCATATTACAAATCGGGAGAAATCAAGATTTTATTCCTGCACTCTGGGCTTGTTTTTTAGGTGGGATTATACCTGCACCTCTAAGCATTGCTCCCAATTATGATATTCAAAATGCAGCAGTTAAAAAACTGGAAAATGTCTGGCAGATTTTAGATAAGCCCATTATATTAACAGATTGTGAATTAATTAGCGAAATAGAAAAATTAACTACTCAATCTCATCTCAAGGAATTGCAGGTAGTATCGATAGATGATTTACGCAGTCATCAATTTCGATCAAACCAACTGTCGGCTGATGAATTACCTCATCTTGCACCACTAGATCCAGCATTATTACTATTTACTTCTGGTAGTACCGATCTACCCAAGGGTGTGATGTTGCATCATCGCAACATCTTATCAATGACCGCCGGTACAGTGCGGATGAATAATTTTACACAACAAGAAGTGACGCTGAATTGGATGCCCTTAGACCATGTGGGGGCAATAGTATTTTTAGGAATTATGGCTGTGGATTTGGCTTGTCATCAAATTCATGTGCCAATTGAACTAATTCTACGTCAACCAATCAAATGGTTAGACTTGATTCAAAAGTATCAAGCTACGATATCTTGGGCCCCTAATTTTGCATTCTCCTTAATTAATCAGCAAGCTGAAGAACTTAACCAATCTTGCTATGACCTCTCCTCAATCAAATTTTTAGTTAATGCTGGAGAACAAGTTTCAGTCAAAACTATTCGCTTGTTTCTAGAAATTCTAGAAAAACATCAATTGCGGGATAGAGTCATTAAACCAGCATTTGGAATGACTGAATCTTGTTCTGGAATTACTTGGTCAGCAGGTTTAAGCAAAGATGAACTGATAGAAGAAAATAGTTTTGTCTCTCTAGGTCGTCCGATTCCTGGAGCTACTATTAGAATTATTGACCAAGACAACAATGTTTTGCCAGAAAACGAAGTTGGACGACTTCAGATTAAAGGCCCTTCTGTGACTGAAGGATATTATCAAAATCCCGAACTAAACCAAGAAGTGTTTCAAGATGGAGGGTGGTTTACTACTGGAGATTTAGGTTATCTACATAATGGTGAATTAGTTATTACTGGTAGAGAGAAACAAGAAATTATTATTAACGGGATTAACTATTTTGCCCATGAGATTGAAACAGCGATAGAAGAAGTAGAAGGTGTAGCTATTTCCTATACGGCTGCCTTTGCAGTTTTCGAGCAAAACAAAGAAACAGATTTATTAGTCATTACTTTTAGTCCAGAATCCAATAATATTGAAGATGCGGTAAAAGTAGTTAGACAAATTCGCAGCCATTTAACACAAAAAGTGGGAATTGCTCCGGCTCATGTGATTCCTTTAGAAGCTGAATTAATTCCCAAAACATCTATTGGTAAGGTTCAAAAAGCTAAATTAAAAAAGGATTTTGAACAGGGATTATTTGCCGATCGCATCCAAGAAATCAATGAATATTTAGCTAGCGATCGCCGAAAAAATGCCAGCTTACCACAGTCTGAAAATGAACGTCAAATCGCCGCAGTTTGGTGTGAAATTTTGCAACTTGATGCAGTAGGTTTACAGGATAACTTCTTTGAATTGGGAGGAAACTCTCTACATCTAATTCGCCTCCAAAACGAATTAGAACAACTTTTTGGTCGCCAGATACCGCTAACCGAAATATTTAAAAATTCCACAGTTGCCACATTAGCCCATTTCTTCACTGAAGAATCTAACTCCACAAAAGTTATCACCGAAAAAAGTCGCAAACGCGCCGCAAATCGTTCAAGTAAGCATCATGACACCCATGATATTGCGATTATTGGGATGGCAGGGCGATTTCCTGGAGCTAAGAACATAGATAGTTTCTGGGAAAATCTCAAGAATGGAGTCGAAACAATATCCTTCTTTTCTGAAG
>NZ_PJIZ01000117.1 GCF_021596505.1 Nostoc sp. CMAA1605
TTAAAAGCAGGTACACTCACTGGAAAATTTGAGAACCGTTACCGAACTATTCGTGGTGACTATCGCTGGCTGGAATGGACAGCATCACCGCAAATTGATCAAGAAGTCATCTATTGCGTTGCTCGCGATGTGACTCAGCAAAAAGAGACAGAAGCCGCCCTAAAACGTGCCAACCATGAACTAGAACAACGCACTGCCCAGTTAGAGCAGGCAAATAGGTCACTGCAAGAGAGCGAAGAACGCCATCAGTTGGCAATGGAAATTGCGCGGATGTTTAGCTTTGAGTGGGAGGTAGCCACAGATGCTGTGAAGCGATCGCCTCATTGTGCTGGTATTTTGGGTTTAGATTTGCCATCAGCCCAAGAGGAAACAGGTGCAGTCTTTTTTCAGCGCATCCATACCGATGATCGTGACCGCTTCATAGCAGTCTTACAGACACTAACACCAGAAAACAGCACTTACAAAACTACCTACCGAGTTGTGCGCCCGGATGGTCAAATCATCATCCTGGAGGAAAGTGGCCGTGCGCTATTTGATCAGCACCGAAAGTTAACTAGAATGATTGGGATGACGGTGGATATCACAACGCGTCAACGACTGGAAGCAGAATTAGATGAAAGCCGAACGACCTTACAACGCCAGTTAACTGAAATTGAAACTATTTACCAATCTGCCCCCATTGGGTTAAATGTACTCGATTCCGACCTGCGCTTTTTAAGAATTAACCAGCGTTTGGCAGAAATCAATGGCTTTTCTGTAGAAGAACACATTGGGCGCACAATTCGAGAGTTACTACCTAGCATCGCAGATACAGCCGAAGACTTGCTGCGTCCCATCTTTGAAACCGGAGAAGGCCTATTAAACGTGGAAATTCGGGGAGAGACTCCAGCACAACCAGGAGTAGAACGTGTGTGGTTAGAAAGCTTTTTACCTTTAAAAGATGGCGATCGCGTTATTGGTATTAATACCGTTTGCGAAGAGATTACCGAGCGTAAAGCCATTGAAACTCAACGAGAAAGGTTACTCCAGCAAGAGCAAGCGGCGCGAGAAGCCGCAGAACACGCCAACCGAATGAAAGATGAATTTCTGGCGGTTGTCTCCCATGAACTGCGAACCCCACTGCAACCGATTTTAGGCTGGTCAAGGCTACTGCAATCACCCAATCTCAGTTCTGAGAGAATCCGGCAGGGGTTAAGTACGATTGAACGGAATGCTCAACAACAGCTGCAACTAATCGATGATCTTCTAGATATCTCTCGCATCATTCGCGGTCAAATCTCCCTTAACTTTGTAGCGATTGATTTAGTAGAGCCAATTATGGCGGCTTTAGAAACCGTTCATTTAGCCGCAGAAGCAAAAGCAATTCGCTTTGATCTGATGCTTGACCCATCAGTCGGCCAGGTAAAGGGAGATGCAAGCAGATTACAACAGGTAATCTGGAATATATTGTCGAATGCAGTTAAATTCACCCCCAAAGGGGGAAAAATCACGGTGCAACTCACCCGTGTTGCTCACCATGCACAAATTCAAGTCAGTGATACCGGCAAAGGTATCCAACCAGAATTTTTACCTTATGTGTTTGAATTATTCCGCCAACAGGAAAGTTCTACAACTCGTACCTTCGGCGGTTTGGGACTGGGGTTGGCGATCGCTCGTCAATTAGTGGAAGCACATGGAGGTATAATTACTGTTGCCAGTGCTGGAGAAGGGCAGGGGGCAACTTTTACAGTGCAGCTGCCATTAACCTCTGTGGCAAATCCCCATACTCCCGATGATCAAAACAGTCCCAGGCTAAATTTAGAGAATTTACGCGTGATCGTAGTAGATGATGAAGCAGATTCGCTAGAACTGGTGAAGTTTATGCTAGAGCAGGAAGGCGCGGAGATTTTAGGAGTATCTGCTGCTACCCAAGCTTTATCAATGCTGATTCAAGCGCAATTTGATTTACTGATCAGCGATATTGGAATGCCAGAGATGGACGGCTACAAATTCATTCGTCAGGTTCGCGGACTACCACCTCAATTCAACCGCGATATTCCCGCGATCGCTCTGACTGCTTATGCTGGTGAGGCGAATCAACGCCAAATTCTCGCTGCTGGGTTTCAAGCCCATCTCGCCAAGCCCATCGAACCACAACAACTGCTGGATGCGATCGCCACAGTTATCGCAAGTTAAAATAATTCGCAATGGACTTTGTCCATTGCGAATTGGTTTAACCTGCCTTTTATAGTTCAAGCAGATAAGTAGTATTAGACTTGTCTAACAATACTTGGTGACATCTTCACCGCACTCATCTGCTAAATAGCACATGGCGCGAAAGCGCAAACTCACCACCTCTTCATAAAGAGGGTTAAGTTTGCATAGTGGGGGAATGTGAAATAGTGTCTTACCAAATAAATTGATGTCGCGTTCAAAAGGACATTGGGCGGGGATCAATTGACACAGGCGATGAGCAAATTGGCGATCGCGTACTTCAATGCTGTCTAACCATCGGCGGAGCGGTTGGAGAAGATCCCATCTGCGAAAAGAAGTTGAATCTGGCAACTGTTGGGGATCATTTTTAATTACTTCTGTTTGGTTGATTGCAACCCAACTTGCCAAGAAAATCTTTTTTGTGGTATTATCAAATACCTTCATGGTTGTGCCTCTGTGTAAGTGAGGGTGTTCACCCTTCCGGTGAATATATACAGCGTGAAACCTACCGAATCGGGAAAAACTTTGTTCTAATCGGGATATAATGGCATTTGTGACTAGCCACCGAGTTCAGCAAACTATTTATTACTACGTCAAGTTAATCGCAATTCTCCCGTAAATGGTAGTGTAACTATTCAATCTTCTCGGTAACTTGACACAGTTTAAATTCTAATGAAGACATCCCTCATTGGACAGGTTTTAGGTTAATTGTAACAAAGCTTAATATAATAATTTTCGTCAATAAAGAATATCAGAGATAGCGGTATATTGCTCTAACTAGAGTCACTAATAAACAACAGATAGTCATTCAACCAGTGAAAATCATCCAAATTGCAGTTTATGGAGTATTGGGTGTAACCTATCTAGGGTTAGCTTTGGGTTATCTTCCTGGTTTGCGGATGAACCGCGCCACCATTGCTTTAGTCGGTTCAGCGTTTTTGATTGCGTTGGGTGTCCTTAATGTTCAGGAGGCTTGGCAAGCTATTGATGCTAACACTATCGTGTTTTTGTTGAGCATGATGGTAGTTAACGCCAACTTATCCTATGCGGGGTTTTTCCAGCAGGCTTTATCGGTGCTATTAAAGTTAACTCGCAGTCCCTTGGGTTTATTAATCGCCTTAACTTTTGGTAGCGGGTTACTGTCGGCTTTTTTCCTGAATGATACATTGGCGTTGGTATTTACGCCTTTAACTTTGAGTTTGGCGCAGGCTTTGAGTTTAAATCCCATTCCCTATTTACTAGCGATCGCTGGTGCAACTAACATTGGTTCTGTAGCAACTTTAAGCGGTAATCCCCAAAACATTCTGATTGGCTCATTTTCTGGTATCGGTTACATAGATTTTTTGCAAGCACTAGCTCCAGTAGCGATTATTGGCTTATTTATACAGGTAGCATTGCTGTGGCTACTTTATCCCGATGTGCGCTCACTCCAACCTTGCTCAATTGTTCTTCTTAATAACCAAAGAATACTCAAACCTCTATTTCGGAAAACGTTAATTATTACCACAGCACTACTAATTGCTTTTGCCATCGGTTTACCCTTAGCAGAATCAGCCTTAGTTGCTGCTAGCTTATTACTAATAACTAGAAGAATTAAACCCCAAAGAGTTTTAAAAAAAGTTGATTGGAATTTATTAGTCATGTTTTCTGGGCTATTTATTTTAACTAAAGCCACACAGAAATTAAACCTACTCCAACCCTTTACCTCTATGGTAAATTCAGCCGCAAGTTTATTAGGTTTAACAGTTGTTTTATCTAACTTAATTTCTAATGTTCCGGCTGTCTTACTATTACAACCATTAATTCTTCAAGGTGATACTAAATCTTGGTTACTGCTAGCGGCTGGTTCAACTTTAGCTGGGAATTTAACTTTATTTGGTGCAGTTGCTAATTTAATTACTGTAGAAGCGGCAGCAGAATTAGGATATAAACTCACCTTTTGGGAACATCTCCGCTTTGGTGTGCCGCTAACTTTGTTAACTGTGACTATTACTTATTTTTTAGTTCATTAAAAATTTCTGGTCATCAAACTAAGCTACAAGTAACTGTTCGACTGTTAAGTTTAGTTCGGTAAATAACGGAGAAATTATTTGTTGATTACTAGTAAAGATAGTTTGCTTGTAACTACCTGCATCTAACATACAAACAGTAACTTGATTTTCCAAAGGGTCAACAATCCAATATTCACTCACACCAATAGCTGCATACTCAGCCGTTTTTTGGATATAGTCTCGTTCCACAGATTCAGGGCTGACTACTTCTACTAATAGTGGTGGCGGAGTTGTGAGAATAGCTGAAGTTCGCTCAATACTTTTAGCTTGCTCATTAGTAATCACACAAACATCAGGCCGTCTGGGTTGTTTATTTGTTAGCACCTCTGTACCATTAGGACGAGGTTGTAAAGGCAATCCCATCTTTTGAATTTCTAGAAAGAAGCGAATCAAGAGTAGAGTAATAATCGCCTCATGCTTACCAGTCCCAGGAGGCATTTCTAATAGCACCCCATCCTCAAGTTCGTAGCGACGATCTGTACCATTATCAAAATTTAGATATTCTTCCAGAGTATTAACTTTCAATGGAGTCTTAGTCATAGCGATCGCCTCCCCTAAAATCATAACTTACGACAAAGCGCAAAGAGCCTAATCAACTCCTTGCGTCTTTGCCTCTACTTAGGTGTATGAGCTAATTCTTAAGAAGCCACCTGAGCCGCAGTGCGAGTCCGCCGCCTTCTACCATCACTCACCTTTACAGGTGCAGGTGCTTCATCTGGAGTCTGCATCAATAATGTGACTGAAGGCTGACATTGCAATTCTCGCTTAATGGAACGGTGCAATTCTCGCTCTAAAGTATCATGCAATCCGCCCCAATCAACTTGGGGTTGTTCGGCTGTTCCTGTGGAAAACTCTGTCCACCGGACGCTGAGAATCTCTTCAATACGCTGTTGTACCCATTTCTGCACTAGCGATCGCTCTACACTAGTGACAACGCCCCGCAAATGAATTTCTGGCTTGGCCATGAGTTTACCCTGCCAATCAATTGCCGCCGCAATGGTGACAATCCCTTCTTCAGCCATGCGTTGGCGTTCTTGTAAGACTTTGGCACTAACCATCCCAGAACTTGTAGTGTCTACCAGCTCAATTCCTGATGGCACTTTCCCACCGACTCGAATGGATTCTTCTGTGAGTTCAATTACGTCGCCATTTTGGATAATGACCATATTTTCTGCTGGTACACCCATTCTCCGGGCTGTGTCGGCGTGTTTGACTAACATCCGGTGTTCGCCGTGGACGGGAACGAAGAATTTGGGACGCGTTAAGGCTAACATCAGCTTTTGGTCTTCTTGACAACCATGTCCAGAAACGTGCAGCCCTTGTTCTCGCCCATAGAGGACTTTTGCCCCTTGAATCATCAATTTATCGATGGTGTTGACGACTGCAATTGTGTTACCAGGGATGGGATTAGCGGAGAACACAACTGTATCTCCTTCCCGAATTTTAATGTGGGGGTGTTCTTGGTTAGCAATACGAGTCATGGCTGCCATTGTCTCACCTTGAGAACCGGTAGTGAGAATCAAGACGTTTTCATCAGGTAGGCCGCGGACTGTGTGCAGGGGTTGAAATAGGTTGTCCTCACACTTGATATAGCCGAGATTACGGGCATGGGCAATTAAGTTCAACATGGAACGCCCCACCACTGTCACCACACGGTTATGCTTTTTCGCCAGTTGCAAAACTATGTTGATGCGATGGACGCTAGAAGCAAAGGTGGTGACAAATAATCTGCCGGTAGCTTGACCAAAAACTCGGTCTAGGTTGGGTAGAACGGCTGCTTCGGAGGGGGTAAATCCTGGTACTTCTGAGTTAGTAGAATCACTTAGCAGACAAAGTACACCTTTTTCGCCGTGTTCCGCGAGGCGTTGGAGGTCAAACCTTTCACCATCGATAGGGGTGTGGTCAATTTTAAAATCCCCTGTGTGAATGACGACACCTAAAGGGGTGTGAATGGCGACGGTGAAACTATCGGCGATGGAGTGGGTGTTGCGGATGTACTCCACAAAGAAATGTTTGCCAATTCTGACGACATCACGGGGCAGGACTTTTCTTAATTCTGTGCGATCGCGGACTCCCGCTTCTTCTAATTTGCCTTCCAGCATGGCCATTGCTAGTCTCGGCCCGTAAATCACGGGAATGTCAAATTGCTTCAAATGGAAAGCAATCCCGCCAATGTGGTCTTCATGACCATGAGTGACAATCATTCCTTTGATTTTATGGCGATTTTCCCTGAGATAAGTTGTATCTGGGAGTACAATATTTACTCCGTGCATTGCCTCCGTGGGAAAAGCCAGTCCAGCATCTAAAAGGATGATTTCATCATCGTATTCAAAAACACAGGTATTCTTACCAATTTCATGTAAACCGCCCAAAGGAATGATTTTTAGGGCAGATGTAGCTTCGTTTTTAGCCATTTTCTCCTGATGTTGTTGTTTGTAGTTTTAGGTTTAATAAATTCAAACTTACGAGTCGTTTAGGAATGACGACTTTAGCCTGCTGAGTTTCAGCCGCCAAATTTCTCTAATATCTGTAGTTTTTTGCTAATACAAAGGGCTTTACATTGAATAGTTCACTGTATATTTTTTATCAATTTTCCTAGTCCGGTTTGTCATCAAGATTAGTTATAATCATGCCTACTTAATTGAAAATTAATAGCAATTAACAACGGCTGCAATAACGGTAATTATGATTAAATTAAGTCGAGCTTTTTCATGACTGCTGCTAACTTGTCTGTTACATCTTGGTCAGCTTCACATAATGGCAGACGAGTCGAACCTACCTCCCAACCTTGAAGTTTGAGTGCTTGTTTAATAGGAATAGGATTTGTAGAGAGAAATAATGCTTTAAACAGTGGGAAAAATCTCAGATGAATTTCACTGGACAGGGTTACTTGTCCGGCATTAAAAGCTTGAATCATCTGCTGTAGTTGGTTGCCTACAAGATGAGAAGCTACACTCACTACTCCCTTGGCCCCGACCGCTAACAAGGGCAAGGTTAACGAATCATCTCCAGCGTAAATCTGAAACTCTGGTGGTGTCAACCTGCGAATTTCACTGGTTTGGTCGAGATTGCCACTAGCTTCTTTTATCCCGACTATATTATCAACTGCGGCTAATTGTACAACTGTCTCTGGGGAGAGATTTTGACCTGTCCTTCCGGGGATATTGTACAACAGTATCGGTAGATCGGGGCAGGAGTTTGCTATGGCTTGGAAGTGCTGATACAGTCCTGCCTGTGGAGGTTTGTTGTAGTAGGGTACAACCTGTAAAGTGCCATGTACACCTATTTTAGCTGCTTTTTGTGTCGCTGCGATCGCTTCTTTGGTGGAATTAGAACCACAGCCTGCGATGACTTTGGCTTTGCCTGCTACGGCTTGCAAAACTTCGACAAACAATTGGTATTCTTCGTCCCAACTGAGAGTAGGAGATTCTCCAGTCGTTCCACACACTACCAATGTATCTGTACCGTTATCAGCTAAATGTGCCGCCAGTTTAGCTGCGACATCGTAGTTGACACTACCGTCTGCTTTAAACGGCGTAATCATAGCGGTTAAAACTCTGCCAAAATCTCCCACCCTTATTACTCCTAACTACCTTTTTTGTGTTTATCTCTTGGTGGTTTTTATTTTAATTAAGTTTGTGAGTGCTGAGTGATGAGTGCTGAGTGCAAGATAATAAGTTTCTTGCTTCTTCTTGCTCCCCTGCTCCCTGCTCCCGTTCGGCTGACGCTCACGGCGGAAGCCTGCCCCCCTGCCTCTTTACTTACTACGAAGAAGCGTAGACTTTTGCCGGTTGGAGTAAATTTTTCTCTACTAACAACTCAGCGATTTGGACTGCGTTTAAGGCTGCGCCTTTACGTATTTGATCGCCACACAGCCATAGTTCTAAACCACAGGGATGAGAAATGTCTTGACGAATTCTACCTACTAAAACCTCATCTCGACCACTGGCTTCGATGGGCATGGGGAAGTAGTTTTTGCCCCAGTCTTCTACTAATTTTACTCCTGGTGCTTGCGAGAGAATTTCTTTGGCAGCTGCGGGGGAGAATGGTTCAGCAAACTCCAAGTTAATGGCTTCAGAATGCGCCCGCAACACTGGTACTCGCACACAAGTGGCGGTAATTCTGATATCTTGTGTGCCGAAGATTTTGCGGGTTTCGTTGACCATTTTCATTTCTTCCTCACAATACCCTGAATCAGTCATGGGGGAATTATGGGGAAATAAGTTAAATGCTAACGGATAGGGCAGGACTTCGGCTACTGGTGATTTACCTTGAAGGATAGCACTACTTTGGATTTTGACTTCCTCCATTGCTTTCGCGCCTGCACCACTGGCTGATTGATAGGTAGCGGCGACGATGCGTTGCACTGGTTTGACTTGATGCAAAGGCCACACTGCCAAGGTCATCAAAATTGTGGTGCAGTTGGGGTTGGCAATAATCCCTTGGTGGGTAGCAGCCGCTTGGGGATTCACTTCTGGTACAACCAGAGGGACTTCTGGGTGCATGCGGAAGGCACTGGAATTATCGATAACTACTGCACCTTTTTCCACTGCGACCTTTGCCCAAGTTTTGGAGGTCGAACCACCGGCACTAGCCAACACTATATCCACATTTTCCAAGGCGCGATCGCTCACCGCCTCTACTGGGATATTTTCTCCCCGAAATGACAGCGATCGCCCTACACTTTTGGCAGAGGCTAACAATTTTAGCTCTGCTATTGGAAAATTCCGACTTGCTAATAATTCCAGCAACTCTGTGCCGACAGCACCAGTTGCACCCAAGATAGCTACACGATAAGACTTTGACAAACTAATTTCCTCCTTCCAAGAGGTGATGGATGACTCAGATGTTTTACAAAAATTGACAGTTTTTCTAAAAAATTAGCAATAATCGCGCCTAAAATTAATTTTTTTAATTTCAATCAAATATTTTTTACGTATAAGAATATCTTTAACTAGTTACATAGTATAAGTTGATGACAAAGTTTAGCGCATTTTTTGTTGATATTTATCATTAAAATTCCAGCAATGTGGGTTCATTATACAATAAATTTGCTCTACAAAAGAAAATCAACAGTCTTTCAGTCAACAGTCCCGCTAACACCTGCAAGTGGCGTAATTTGATTTTTCCCCCTGCCCCCTTGCTCCCTGCCCCCCTGCCTCCAGATCCCTACCTGTTGCCTCTATTGATTTGAGTAAAGTTATAGAGGTAAAATGTCAAGTCTTTTGCCATTAGCAGTAAACTGGATATCTACGAGCAGGGGCAGGAAATGCACCTTGTAGAAACCTCCCAAATTTAACCAAGAAACATCAAATCCAAAAGCGGTAAATCCCGTCTTGTGTGTACTTGGAGTCACAAACACCAGAAAAACTTAGAGACAAAGCATGAAAGTTACCCAGGAAAAACTTCCCGCCAGTCAAATTGGGCTGGAGATAGAAATTACACCAGAAAGCACTCAGCAAACCTACGAACAAGTTATTAAAAACTTAGCTAAAACCGTTAATATTCCTGGGTTTCGTAAAGGCAAAGCACCCAGGCACATATTGTTACAGCAATTGGGCAGCACTCGGATTAAAGCAGCAGCCCTAGAAGAACTCATTCAAGATGGGATTGAGAAAGCTGTTAAGCAAGAATCGATTGCGGCTATTGGTCAACCACGGTTACGTTCTTCCTTTGATGATTTAATCAATAGCTACGAACCAGGAAAACCCTTGGTATTCATAGCGGCCGTGGATGTCGAACCAGAAGTGAATTTAACGCAATACACTGGTTTGAGTGTCCAAGCCGAGGAAATCAAGCATGATGCTAATCGAGTAGACGAAGTTCTAGAACAAGAACGTCAACAGATGGCTACATTAATTCCCGTAGAAGGAAGAGCAGCCCAAATTGGGGATGTGGCAGTAGTAGACTTTAAAGGCGTAATTGCTAAAGCCGAAGACGCAGACCCCGCAGCTGAACCAGAACCCATTCCTGGTGGTGATGCGACCGATTTCCAAGTAGAGTTACAAGAAGATAAATTCATTCCTGGCTTTGTTTCAGGAATGATCGGGATGAATCCTGGAGAAACCAGAGAAGTATCGGCTCAATTCCCCGATCCTTACGTAAACCAAGAATTAGCCGGTAAACCCGCATTATTCACCATCACACTCAAAGAACTCAAAGAAAAAGAATTGCCAGCCTTAGATGATGACTTCGCCCAAGAAGTCAGCGACTTTGAGACTATAGAAGCATTGCGTGCATCCCTAGAGGAGCGATATCAAAAAGAAGCTGAGGATAAAACCAAAGCCAACAAACAAGAAGCCCTGTTAAACGAAATAGTCAAGCATCTAGAGGCAGATTTACCAGCCACGATGATTGACAAAGAAATAGACACCATGCTGACACAAACAGCAATCAAACTGTCACAGCAAGGGCTAGATGTCAGAAAGTTATTTACCGAAGATATTATCCCCCAATTACGGGAAAGGTCGCGCCCTGAAGCTATTGAACGTCTGAAGCGGTCTTTGGTTCTACAAGAAGTTGCTAAACGCGAATCAATCGAAGTTACACCAGAAGAGGTGCAAGCTAGAGTTACAGAACTCCTGGCGCAGTATCCAGATGAGGACGTTGACCAAGATAGACTGCAAGCAGTCGTCGAAAACGAAATGTTAAGCGAAAAAATTATCGATTGGCTACTAGAGCATTCTACCGTTGAACTGGTACCAGAAGGTTCACTAGCCAGCAAAGAGGAAGAAACAGCAACAACTGCACCTGAGACTGAGGCAGAACCTGCCGAATCTACCACAGAATCGGGAGAGTAACTATATTAGGGGTGTAAGGGTATGGGGGTGTGGGGGTATCAGGGAAAAGACAGTACAGCAAAAGAGTGCTGAGTGCTGAGTGGTGTTGTAGGGGTATCAGGGAAAAGACAGCACGGCAAACCCTGGGTTATAACAGCTAAATAGGGCATTGAGTAAATAATCCTATACCCCACCCAATCCCCAGTCCCCAATCCCCAGTCCCCAGTCCCCAATCCCCAGTCCCCAGTCCCCAATCCCCAGTCCCCAGTCCCCAGTCCCCAGTCCCCAATCCCCAGGAATAAGATTTGTGATCTTACTTGCCTGATACCCTGCTACACGAGAAGAATATAGATGAGGCATAATACACATAGGTAAAACCAAAATTTACTCTATTGCATATCCAGCAGCGATCGCTGCCAAAATATCTGTAATCAACCTATCTTTAAAAGTTCTCCTATGCTTGTATCGCAGTCGGCAAACTATCCCATCAGCAGTTTAGGTCAAATCGGCGGAATTTCTTCCCATATCCACGGCACAAGTAACATTTTGCCTACGGTTGTAGAACAATCAGGGATGGGAGAAAGAGCTTTTGACATTTACTCCCGCCTACTGCGAGAGCGAATTATCTTTCTGGGAACCCCTATAGATGATGCGGTAGCTAATACAGTTGTTGCCCAGTTATTGTTTCTAGACGCTGAAGACGCAGAAAAAGACATCCAACTGTACATTAACTCCCCTGGTGGCTCCGTCTACGCAGGAATGGCAATCTATGATACAATTCAGCAGATTCGGCCAGATGTTGTTACTATATGTTTTGGATTAGCCGCCAGCATGGGGGCATTTCTGTTAGCAGCCGGAACTGCTGGTAAACGTATGTCTTTGCCAGATTCCCGCATCATGATCCACCAACCCCTGGGCGGCGCACAAGGTCAAGCAATTGACATCGAAATCCAAGCTAGGGAAATTCTTTACATCAAGGGTATGTTAAATCAGTTATTGACTAAACATACTGGTCAACCCCTAGAGAAAATCGAAACAGATACCGATCGCGACTTCTTCATGTCCGCAGAAGAGGCTAAGAGTTACGGTTTGATTGATCAAGTCATCTCCAGACAAAATCTTCCCACCGCAGGGGAAAATGTCACCGTTGTCAAATAAGAGGCTGGTATGTCTAAGTACGACTCCCATTTAAAATGTTCGTTTTGTGGCAAGTCTCAAGAGCAGGTGCGTAAGTTAATCGCAGGGCCGGGAGTCTACATCTGCGATGAATGCGTTGACTTGTGTAATGAAATACTAGATGAGGAGTTACTAGATACTAACGGAGCGGCGGCACAACCAGCACCTAAATCAGAACCAGCTCAAAAACGCCGCGCCCGTTCTTCCAGTCTCTCCTTAAGCCAAATACCCAAACCCAGAGAGATTAAAAAGTACCTAGACGAACACGTCATTGGGCAAGACGAGGCGAAAAAGGTTTTATCTGTCGCTGTTTACAACCACTACAAGCGGTTGGCAATCCTGCAATCAAAGGGCAGTGGGAAAAACGGTGATGATGCCGTAGAATTACAAAAATCTAACATTCTCTTAATCGGCCCTACGGGTTGCGGTAAAACGCTGTTAGCCCAAACCTTGGCGAAAATTCTCGATGTCCCCTTTGCTGTTGCTGATGCTACCACACTCACAGAAGCAGGATATGTAGGGGAAGATGTGGAAAATATTCTCCTGCGATTGTTGCAAGTAGCTGATTTAGACGTAGAAGAAGCACAGCGAGGCATTATCTACATCGATGAAATCGACAAAATCGCCCGTAAGAGTGAAAACCCCTCAATTACCCGCGACGTTTCCGGCGAAGGTGTACAGCAGGCATTATTGAAGATGCTAGAAGGCACGATTGCCAATGTACCACCCCAAGGCGGACGCAAGCACCCCTACCAAGACTGCATCCAGATTGATACCAGCAACATTCTCTTCATTTGTGGTGGAGCTTTTGTTGGTTTGGAAAAAGTTGTAGAGCAGAGAGCAGGTAAAAAGTCAATCGGCTTTGTTCAACCTGGGGAGGGACAATCCAAAGAAAAACGGGCAGCAGATGTGTTAAGACATCTCGAACCGGATGATTTAGTCAAATTTGGGATGATTCCTGAATTTATCGGTCGTGTACCAATGGTAGCGGTGGTAGATCCCCTAGACGAAGAAGCTTTAATGGCGATCCTCACCCAGCCACGCAGTGCTTTAGTCAAGCAGTACCAAAAACTGCTGAAGATGGATAACGTCCAGCTAGATTTTAAACCGGAAGCCTTAAAAGCGATCGCTCAAGAAGCATATCGACGGAAAACTGGCGCGAGAGCCTTACGGGGGATTGTCGAAGAACTCATGCTAGATGTGATGTACGAATTACCATCCCGAAAAGATGTGACACGCTGCACAGTAACTAGGGAAATGGTAGAGAAACGCTCCACAGCCGAA
>NZ_PJIZ01000118.1 GCF_021596505.1 Nostoc sp. CMAA1605
CGGCGATCGCTCCTTCCGTTGGCGACCCCTCAAGGATACTTTCTCTACTAGTTATCAAGCAGGTTAGAGGAAGCAGGGGTGCAGGGAGAGAAAATACAATTATCTACTTCTTGTTCCCTGTTCCCTGTTCCCTGTTCCCTGTTATTTAAAAACTAACTAAGTAAATTAAATCAAATTGACGTTCCAGGGTTATACGGCAAGTATTATTTTGATTTTCTAGGATTTCATACTCTAAGTTGCCTGTAATTTGTGTTACTGGTCGCTTTAATGGCTTCTCAAACTGATACCATTCGCGGTTACTCCATTCAAAAATTGCTGCGTCTACATCGTTTTGCAGTTCTGAGGCTAGTAGCAATAACTCCAATCTATTTTGAGGGTTGCCTAAGATAAAAAACTGCAAAGCAATTGACTGGTTAATAACTGGTCTGGGTTCATTGGCTGCGGAGGTGTTGCAATTACCAAACCGGAGATCATAAGGCTGTAGTTGCAAATTTTCTGTTTGTGACCAGGTTTGGGCAATTTCCTGCAAGCGTTGATCTAAATACGGTAGTAGCCCTAATTTGCCATCAGTTAACAACTGACGAATGTTGGAAACTTTAGTCATGACTGGATTTGACTCCACGATATCCATTCAGTAGTGCTGAGTGGTGAGTTGTGTTAGCGGTAGCGCGGCGTTTAGCCGGTGCTGAGTGCAACCCCATAGTTAAAACTGGGGGATGGAAATAAGGACGTATTTTTTCTTGCACTTAAGTGTCTCGAAAAAAATGTCTTATTTTTTTCATAGATAAATTGAGCGCGAAGTTCAGCCCGTGCAATTAATCTTACTTTTTACTCAGCACTCGTTACTCAGCACTCTTTTGGTCAGATTAGCGTTTTGTGGAGATGACAAATCAGAAACTTTGAAAAACTTTGTTTGTGGTTAGTCTTGTTGGTGGGCGAATTTATAACCACCCCAAAAAGCAATAGCGATCGCGATCGCCAGTAATATTGGTATGCTGTACCAGGGAAACTGAGATAAAGGTAAATTAGCAGCTGCCCGTAGTCCAGTGCTGGCATAGGTTAAAGGAACAGGTAAACCACTACTTTAAGGCAGTGGGTAATGTAGCAGGATCAAAGAAAGTCGCTCCTAAAAACGACATGGGAGCAATCACGAAGTTATTGTAAAGTCCCACTGATTCGAGTGATTTTACTGATAAACCAACAATTACACCCAAACCTGCAAACACGGCACAGTTCAATACCAGCAATAGCAAAAACAACGGGTGGAGAAAATGCCAGTTACCTGTAAATAGCAAAGCTATCAGAACCACAGAGCCAGAAGTCATTAACCCCCGCACAATTCCTGCTAACATTTGACCAAAATACAACGCTAAGGGATGTATGGGAGTCAGTAATAATTCTTCAAAGGTTTTACTAAATAGCCTATCTCCACAAATTGAAAACGTCGTTCCAGCAAAGCTAATAGTCATTGATGATAACGCCACCATTCCCGGCAACATGAATTCTAGATAGTTGCTGTAATTACCACTGATGCCAGAACCTGGTTTAATGGCACTACCTAAACCCAAACCAAAAGCGACAATGTAAATCAGTGGAGAAACTAAACCAGATGCAGCTACTTGCGCGATTCTAACGCGTAAATCTATCCACTCTCCCCAAAAGATAGTCAAACTGTCCGCTAAAATAAGTTGCAGTTGCGAAGCTTTGAGCTTACTAACCCAGAATGAGTCTGTTATAGATTTCACTTTATTTGTGTTCAGTCAGGTATCAAATATTTTCGTAAATATTACTTTACATTTTTTCGCTGCTAATTTGGTGGGAACGCGACGGGTGACAAACACCAAGGTAAAAGGTTCAATATTATCTGAAAAGTTGCAGGCAAATCTCCTCAATAATCGGCATACTGAAATAGGGAGACACTCCCAAATTTTTCAGGCGTGAAGGTTAATCAGTACAAATGAGACGTAAATCGACTGGTAGAGCGGCTACTACATCTAAGCCTTCTAGTTTCCCATCTTCTATGTTTAACTTCACCACTATTGCTATTTTGGCAGGGGTGTTTGTTCTGGGAATTGGGATTGGGATTGCTTTTAGTTCCACAGCTACTTTCACTCCATCTAACGTAGCTTCCCGTGATTTTATTGATACCAAAGCACCGAATCCTGAGATTTGCGTCCAGTATGGAGCAAGTGCAATGGTGATGGATGCTCGATTATTTGTAACTCTCAACCCTTTTAATGTTTATGTTGCCCAACCAAGTATGCGTCCTGGGTGTGTAATTCGTCAAAATAACTGGGCAATTTTAGAGCAGCGCAAGCTAGTGAGTTCTGACCAAGTGAGAGAATGTAAGAATCGTCTGAATACGTTTGGTTATACTGGTACTTTAGATGAAAAGCCCGATATTAGATGTATTTATCAAAATGAAGCAGGGCAAAATTTCTTCTTGTCTCAGCCAGGAGCGGTTGAACAAACACAGGAGACAGAAAGATTCTAGGCTCGAAAGGGAATAGGGAACAGGGAATGGGCAATAGTTATTAACCCCAGTCCCTATTATCCATTCCCTAATAATTTTACTTAGGTATGGGCTGACCAAATTCAATAACCACGGGATTAGTGATGTTAGGCGAGGTTTTGGGTTGAGTCGAAATGGTCGGAGTGGGGAAAGATGGCGAAGAATTTGGTGTGGAAACAGAATTTTTGGAATTGAGGGGGGGTACAGTCACCAAGGGTTGTTGGGGACTAGCGAATGTTGGGGTTAAGGTACTGGGTAATTGTAAGTAATTATATTGGGTGTATTGTGTGGAAGAAGGGTTTTTTGGTGGATTTTTCGCGTTGTTCAATGGTTGAGAACCACTAATGAAAGCAGGACGTAAAACCCAGCGAGTAGGATTTTGTTTGGAAACGGGTTGTAGTTTAACTTGATTGGGATCTATGGCTACGCCATTGGCTAAATCCAGGACAATACGAGTCATATTGGCGTTTAATTGAGAAACGCGAACACGTTGGACAGCACCAGTAAAATTTTTCTGAGTTGGTATTTGACCTAGTTTAGTTTCAGGAATGTCGATAACCAGGCGTGGCGGTTCAGATAGGTAAAAGTAGTTCGGTGTTTTCCCGATGGAAAGATTAATCTCTAACTTACCGGCTTGTGGAGAAAACCGCCAATTATTCAACTGAGCGACTTGAGCCGCAATTGTACTGGTAGTTGGCAGGATAAATGCAGCAAATAAACTAATGCTAAATAGTTGTTTGCCCCTGTGAAAAAGTTGCTGGGTTGAGATTCCATTAAGCATGATGAATTTATCTATGATGAGGTTACACCATCAGGCAGGGAGAGTAATGAGTGCTGGGTGCTGGGTGCTGAGTAACAATTACTAGCATTTAGCTTTTAGCATTTAGCTCTAGACCTTTGTTTTTAGGCACTTGTGTAATAAGTTCCTAGAGATTGCCTCATGAATTGCCACATTTTAATGGCTATTTGAGTTTTTGGTTTCTGCCTGGGCTGCTTCAGGTGTAGCATTAAATTCTAAATTTTGCGCGATGGTACTGATAATTATTTTGCCTTGCAGCTTTTTACCCTCTGTTAATCGCATTTGAGCTTGCAGGGTATGGGGTGGAGCAATGTTGCAAAGGTTGGTGTGGTAAACTTCGCCTGTTAAGTTTAATTGCTGATGATTTAAGATGCCTTTGAGAGAATACTGCTTTTGAATTGGTGTATTAGTTGTGGCTGGTAACAAAGAAGCGTTGATGTAGATTCCTGACTGCTGAATGTCTAAGGTTAAAGGTTGCGATCGCCGACATTCAGGTACATTATCAGTCAAGGTCAGACGATAAACGCCATCAATGACAGGAGAAGCTTGGAGGTGTTTTTCTCCATAAAAAGTAACGCTTTGAAATAAAACCAGAACTGAACCGATGGCAGTAGCATAAAATGTCAGGGATTTAAAATTAAAATGGTTCATAATTTTCAGCTATTGACAATAGGCTCTTGATGATTCGGTTCAGACAGTGCAGAGGTTAAATGAGAAGAGAGTTGGCTGTAGCGGCGGGTAATTAAGAGCGAAGAACGACATTGAATTGCCAGTTCATCTGTATATCTTCCCAGGGTTTGACGCTCAATTCCCCAGGCGCGGCTAGTACCGGCGATAGTCAAGTCTACGCTTTCTGAGGCTGCAACTACGGCGGCAATGGGGTCAGGAGCATGGATAATTTTGATATTGATGCGATCGCGCACACTGGCTGGTAATCTCTCAATCATGGCGTAGAGTTCATAACTCAATTCCTCATGGGCTTGGTTTTCTTTGTGTACCTGTAATACTTGCAATGTACAAGTGTCACGATTGATTAATAGTCTCAATGCCAATGTCAAAGCCAAATCATCGTGGATATTTGCAGAATAGGGAACTAACAAACTTTCTAATCTCTCTCCACCCCTATCTACAAATACAGCCACATCTACAGGTACAGTGCTGAGAATTTGACCGACTCTACCACCCAAGCGATTATTACTAAAGGCTGGACGATGCCACCCTACTAAAATTAAATCTGCCTGCTCATGTTTGGCAATTTGGGCTGTTTCTCTGGCGACGTTGCTGGATATCTGCACAATGGGATGAACAAAAGGCTGTGTCGTCGGTGGTTCCAGGGTAATAATCAACTCTTCTAACTGCTGGCGACGTTGCAGAATTAATCTATCTGCTTCATCTGGAGTATTTTCAAAACCGTAATCTTCTTCTAATTCAATTAAACTGAGGGGATTGACTACAGCAGGTTGGCGGAAATTGAGTCCTAGTGTGACAGCAAGTTGTAGTAAGCCTTTTTGGGTGCTGGGATTGGCAACTGGGACTAAAATCCGGTAGGGACGTAGGTAAGCATCATGGGAAATGGTAGTGTTGAGATTGTCCTCTGTGATTGGTTCTGGTTCGACTACATCTAATTTGATCAGTTTTTTGGGATAAGCCCACTCCAGTAACGGCGAAGTCATGAAGGTGGTGACTAAAGCCATAATTACCAGCATGGTAAACAGTAAGGGAGAAATTACCCCCAATTCCAAACCAATATTCAGCACGATTAACTCGGTTAAACCGCGAGTATTCATCAACCAACCCAAGGCTGATGCTTCTCGTTTGTTGATTCCACTAAAACGGGCGGCGATATATGTACCAATATACTTGCCAGCGATCGCTACTAAAACCACAACTGCACACAATAACCAGAGTTCGGGACGGTTCAATAAACCAATCTGCGTCCGTAAGCCACTGTAGGCAAAAAATATTGGCAAGAGAAAAATCAGGACGAAATCTTCAGTTTTAATGGCTAATTCGCGCACTAAGTCTGCATTCTTTGGCATAGCTGCACCCAACAAGAATGCCCCAAAGATTAAATGAATGCCAATTAATTCCGTAAGCAGTGCTGAGGCGACGACGGCGACATAAATACCCGCTAATACCAGTTGACTCAAACGCCCGGCGCGGTGGTAATGGGCTGCAAGACGTTGTAAAAACCAGCGTCCTACCGTCACCATCAAGGCAATATAAATGAAACTTTCTGCAATTGTCGGCAATGCACCTATGATGTTACCAGTTCTGGCTACAGCGATCGCTACTGCTAGTAAACACCAAGCTGTGACATCATCTACCGCCGCACAAGTTAACGCCAGTGTTCCTAAACGCGTTCCTTGCAAGTTATTTTCTGTAATAATCCGTGCCAATACAGGAAAGGCTGTAATTGACATTGCCGCACCTAAAAATAGAGTAAAGGCAGTAAAAGAAACACTAGCATTAGAAACTAGCGGATACAAAAGTAACGATAATAATGTGCCGAGAGAAAAAGGGACTAAAATGCTGACATGAGAAGTTAATACTGCCACTTCTAACTGTCCACTGAGATATTTAGGATTGAGTTCCAACCCAATCAAAAACATGAAAAATATTAGTCCCACCTGAGATAAAACATTCAGAAAAGGTAGAGTTTCTGGCGGAAACAAAGTAGCTGATAATTGGGGAGCAAGTAAACCCAATAATGAGGGGCCGAGCATAATCCCAGCCACAATCTCACCAATTACTAAAGGTTGTTTAATTGATTTGAATAGTAATCCTACTAATCGAGATAGACAAATGACAATTAACACTTCAACCAGAACGAGAATTACTGTGTGCATAGTTTCCTCAAGAGCCACTACCTGGTTTCCCTAAGATGATTCTGCAAGTGCGTCATAATGTCAAGCTTAGTAGTTCATTTATGATGCTTTGCTCTGGAGTTTAATGTTAATTGTTGTAAAGTTGTTATCAGTAGTTAATAAGCACATAAGAATACGCTTTAGTGGTTTTAATAACTGGCTACTATGAGAGTGGAGCTAGTTTTTTTAGTTTAAAAACCAAAATCCCCAATTTCGGAAAAAATTGGGGATTTTCTTATTGCTATGATTGGTGTTAATCTAACGTAAATTTAAGATTTTGCTGAATTGTTTTTTGTTTCACGCAAAGGCGCAAAGACGCAAAGCGGCTTTTCGCGGAGTAGGCGCAAAAAATCGCTGGTTAACATTGTTACAAAGGCTTAATTAATCCCGTATTGATGCAACGCCCATTAGTAAGGTGTACCGTCTTTGTGGGTAAATTTCCACTTACCATTTTCTAGCACGGCTATGAGGTCATCATCGGGATAACTTCCTTCATCCCCTGGTGTTCTGTCCCCGATTTCTAAGTAAACAACATCCTCAGATGTTTCGTTGATGAGATGGTGACTATTACCAGTACCAGCTTTGAACCCAGCACACATACCTGGAGAAAGTTGTGTACGTCCTTCATCAGTGTATAGTGTAGGATATCCCTCTAGGATATATACAAATTCATCTTGCTTAGTGTGAGCATGACGCAAAGCTGAGATGGCGCGGGGAGCTAACCGTGTTAAATTGACACCAAAGTTTGTCAAGCCAAATAAGTCGCCAAGAGGGTGTTTTTCCCTACCTACCATGTGTGATGCAAATGGTTCAGGATAATTTGAAGCCTTGGTTCTAGCCGGTGCTTCTGAAGCGGGGATTGCAATTAGTTTTTCTGACATAAATTAAAGGTTTACAGCCATTGTCCGCCTCGAAATCGCGAACGGGGAAACAAAATTCGCATGATGCTTTGGGATGCAATAAAAACAGATAGCCAGACGACACTGTAATGTAATAAGAAAGTATCTATGGGGATGAATTCTTTAGGGACAGGGGCTGGTAAAAAACCAAAGATTTTGACTCCACAGCCAACAAAGATTAATTCCCAAATACCAGCAAGGAGTTGATAAGCAGCAGGCCAGTCTCTATCCCATCGAAACTTTTGTAAAAAGTTATAGATTATGTCCCACACTAAACCAAAGATGGCGACATAACCAAGTACCCAAAAATAAATAGCACCCGTAGCACTAGGGTTAACTATACCAAATACAAAAGGTAAAGATACTATTACACCGACGGTAGCCAGTAGTAATAACCGAGTTTGCCAACGACCGAAAAGAGTAGGAGTCATAGTAGATAGTCAATAGTCAATAGTCAATAGTCAATAGTCGTTAGTCATTAGTTATTAATAATTCTTCCTCCTTATCACCCTTGTCTACCTTGTCCCCTTTGTCCCCTTTGTCCCCAGACCCCCGCTCCCTAATCTACTAGTTGATACTGAGGTTGGGTGTAATAAGCTGCTAATGCTTCCCAATTTATAACTTCTTCTAGCAAAGTTTGATAACCTAAAGTGTTGGGATGGAGTCCGTCTAAACTTAAACGCTGATTTCGCCAAGTTTCTGTGTGTGCCATCCAGTGATCAAAAATATCTAGATAAGGAATTTGTCTTTGGTGACAGGCTAGGCGTGTGGCTTCTTTGTAACGATATTGATCAGCATGATTATAGTAAAAACAGTCTAGAAAGGGCATCTTTGCTTCATTGACGGGAATCATACCTACAAATAGTACCGGACATAGTTGCTGTGCTTGATCTAGTAGGGCAGCTATTTGTGATTCAAATATAGTAAAGTCTGTACAATGTTTGCCGTCGGGACGACCGAGGCGGGGAGAATCGTTGACTCCTACGGAGAGGATAATTAAATCGGGGACGCGATTTCGCAGTTCGCCACGATGACGAAATTCTACTTCTAATCTTTGTGCTACTTGCTGGGTGCGATCGCCTCTTACGCCCAAATTATACAGGACATGGCCGGAACTGTGGGGTGACATCCACAAACGCCGTAATTGCTCTACCCAGCCACCGTTTTCGGGATCGCCAAAGCCATATACTAAACTATCCCCCAGTGCGACAATCTTCAAAGGCTGACATTGATTTGGTGATAAAGACAGCTGCATTGAGGAATGAACTGGTAATGTTTGCATTTCAAAAGAGATTTTATTTTATACTTTTACAAGATTCTATACATTTCTACACTATTAAACAGTATATTTTTGTATTTTTTGCGATCGCCTTTCAAGTTTCTAGGGCTTGAACGTTAATTAAATAAGGTAGCCTAGCATCTTTCTGTGGCCAATTCCGTTTGAGGAAGCGCAGTAAAAAAGGCAATGAGATGCACATTAACAAAATTCCCACCCACCAACCAGAACGCAATTGTTCTAGAGAGTTAACTGCTGATGTGGTCGTAGTTTCGGCTTGACCAGATAAGAATCCCATTCCTGATGCAATCAAATTATTAAAGGCATGACAGACAATAGGGACAATGAGCGATCGCGTTTTGATGTACAAAACTCCCATGACCAGACCAAACACCGTTAATCCTACGAAGTTAGCGTGTAAAAATCCAAACAAGACGGAAGAAACTACCAAAGCGGTACGAATACCCCATTTAACAGCCCAACGTTGCAGAATAAACCCCCGAAAGAGGAATTCTTCGGTGATTGGGGCTACAACTACATAAACGATAATTCCTAGCAAATTTTGAAATAGGGGTGCAGCAATGCTTGGGCCGGGATCATTAGCAGCTTGACGCAGCACGCTTTCAATAAATGTAGGTGCTGCAAATGATATGACAGAAAATGATACCAGATAGGCACTGATGGAAAAAATAATCATCAACAAAACCAAGCCTAGTGCTGATAACCATTTGTAATTTCTAGGAATATTCCCAACTAAGCATTTGAGATTCACACCCCCACGGACAAAATCTACCCATGTCCACAGAGAGAGTGAAATGACTATAGCGACATAGAGAACGAGTGTTAAAGCTTGACTATCAAATTTTTCTCTAGTAGCTTCCTGTACTATGCCTTGTACGAATCCAATAGCAAAAGATATCACTACAAACTGCCAAAATAGGTAACGAACCTTCAGTTTGTAGAAAGGATTATCTGGACTGTGATTCATTGTGGGGATTGGGGACTGGGGACTGGGGACTGGGGACTGGGGACTGGGGACAAGGTAGACAAGGTAGACAAGGTAGAATCTTTTACCTAATGACTAATGACTATTGACTATTGACTAATAACTACCTATGGTGATTGATTGAAAACCCACTTTAACCATTGTCCAAAGGAACTGAAGGGGTTTAAACTACTTACTCCTGGGGCGCGGGCGGTGGCGAGTCCATCGACGGAAACTAAGGCGGAGTATTGCAAGCCCAAAAAACTATCAACGGCTGCATAGGGGCCGCCAAGGGTAATTGCACCGGCTACATACATTTGACCTTTGCCATTTCGCATTTCTGGAATTTCAAAGTTGTTGGCGACAGCCAAGCGTCCCATGAAATTGAGGGGTAGGTTGTAATGCTTAACTAAATCATCTAGTAGGGGGTTAGCATGGACTTTGGCATCTAAACCCGTAGCATCAACAATAAAGTCGGCAGTCAATTTCATTTGACCAAAGCCTTTTTCTTGGATTTGGGTAATGGTGCGGTTTTGTGCGTCTCTTTCTACCGTTAATACATCCCCAAAGGTAATTTGATACCAACCCTCTTTTAGCCCATCTTCCGTGATTTTTTGCCAGTCTTGACGGTCGGCGGTGGTTGTTCCTCCCCAGTCTGTGAGTAGGCGTTGACGTTCGTCTGGTGTGGCTTGTTCTAACATGACGCGAAGTTCTCCACTCCAACAGGATTTAGGCCAGTTGAAGGGTTGAAACTCGTAATGATTTTTGACTGAACGTTGGGCTTTGTCAAATTTGTTACCTTGGGGTTTAGGCGATCGCATTAAATGCAAAACTGTAATCTTATTGTTTTTACGTCTGGCTTCATAAATACGCTGCACAATTCTGGAAGCCACAATTCCCCGTCCACGAATTAATACTGTTCCGCCTTGACGTTCTAATTGTTCATATACATGATCGTGTGCTTCATAAGCATTCACGACGGATTTAAAATCTTGATATTTTTCTCTATAAGCTTGCAAATCAGGGAGGAATTGAATTGCTGGATACCCTGTAGCTAAGTGTAAGTATCTAGTGACCAAAAAAGCGTGATTCCCTTGTCCGCGTGAATAAGCTACACAATATCGACCATCATCGGTTTTACGAATGGCTCTAACTCGTCCATAACGATATATTTGATCCCAGCCGATGCGCTTGGCTTCTCGGTCAATTGAGTTGAACACATTACCCGCACGGGGAGTATAAGTTTCAATAAGGGTTGGTTCTCCAAACACTTGCCACAAATACTTAAATGCTGTGTTGAACTTACCATGACCTAAATCATGCCAGGCTTCTCGCCAAGCATAGCTAGGCCAACCCCAAATATTGTCAGGACAAGAATCAGAATTAGAACGCAGTCTTTCGTGTAAAGGTATTTGGGAGTTCAAACACAGACGCTTATAACGGGCGTAAGGTTCTGGTTCTAAACCCAATGCCACGATTTTTTCTGCACGAACACCGCTAATTCTTAATAAATCCGACCAAATAAAACTTCCTAGCCCCGCACCCACGGCTAAATAGTCACATTCATCTACAGGTAAACCAGTAGCATGAACTGCTTGTACAACTACCTGTTGTGCTTGAAAGGCTGGAGGTGGGAAATTACCCCCCAAAGGTGTGATTGGGGGTGCTGCTGGTAAGCTGGGTTCAGGGAGATTAGTGTTGGGGTTAAATTGAATAATGGATGGAGAGCTAGTAACCAACGCTTGAGTTGGTGCAGTAGTGTTGTTAGCAAAGGTGACTGAGATGATGTAGGGGCCGATTTGCAATGTATCACCATTGTTAATCACACTACGCGGTTGCCTTTGACCATTAACTAGCACCCCATTGACACTACCTTGGTCAATGACTACTAATTGATGATTTTCCCAAGTAATCAAAGCGTGGTAGCGCGACACTTGGCTACTATTTAATAGCATTCGAGCTACATTTTGGCCGTTCAATTCTGCTGGTAAACGCGCAAATTCTCGACCAAAGGCGATAGGTGGATTTAATGTTGGTTCTCGCCGTTCCCCTGTTGTGGGATCTTCCCAAGAGATTTGAATTTGTTGGTTAGTCATTGGTCAATAGTCAATAGTCAATAGTCATTAGTCAATAGTCATTAGTCAATAGTCAATAGTCATTAGTCATTAGTCATTAGTCATTAGTCATTAGTTATTAGTGATTAGTTATTAGTCACTAACTGTTAATAACTTCTCCCTTGTCTTCCTTGTCTTCCTTGTCTCCCCTTACACCCCTGCCCCCTGCACCCCTACACCCCTACACCCCTACACCCCTACACCCCTACACCCCTAATTCCCTGGTGCTACCAGAACACTGACTGCTGCTGCTAGGGATGTACCACACCAAGGACAACCTACTTGTAGGTTTTCTACTGGGGAAACTTTATGGCATTTGGGACACTCTAAGCCGTAATTTCCTTGTACTGGAGGATGGTTGTGTACAGGAGGGGTAAACTGTTGATTTGCTGGTGGTTGTGGTTGTCCTAAAGGAGTTGCTTGTCTATTTTGGTACACAGGTTGCTGTGGTTGCCCTAGAGGAGTTACTTGTTTATTTTGATACGCTGGTGGTTGTGGTTGCCCTAGAGGAGTTACCTGTCTATTTTGATATGCGGGTTGCTGTGGCTGTGCAGGTGGCGAAGTTGGTTGGACTGGATTGATGATTGTTGCTGGCATGGAATTAATATTGACAGCAACTACTTGCAGTTGTACTTGACCTAAGTGGATAACGCTGCCTTGGTTGATTGGTCTTTCACCTTGAATGAGTTGCTGTCCATCAACTAAGGGGGGATTATTTGGCTGTAAATTTCGGATGTAAAAACTTTGTTGCTGAGAGTTAAAAAAGATTTCTACGTGCAGCCGAGATACAGTCCCAGGAATTAGAACAATGTCGCATTGGGATTGATCTCTACCGATACGGATAGTACCAGGTTTTTTACTTGGCTGTTGTTCGTATATTTGCTTAGTGTGATTTTGACCGGCATCATACCACTGTAAGGTTAGTGCGTTCATTGTTCTAACTTGGATAACTCGTATTTAGCAACTTCAACTTCCTTCTGTGCGATTCCTAACACGATTAAGTGGTATCAGGCAAGTTTTGAGAACAAACTTCAAGAAAATAATACGCTAGGGGATGAGGGACTGGGGATTGGGTATTGGGGTTTAGGGGCTGGAAAGTAAATAAAATAGGGTTTTTGAGTGGTTTTTCCTTGTAGAATTGATGTTACTGTGTTAGCACGTAGGTACTGGCAAGGAAAATCACAGTTTGGCGATCGCAGTTATTACTTCTATTACCTAAGTAAGTATTTTTAGGGTGGCAGGAGTGTAAATTTTATTTACGGATTGCGAAAGTGTTGAAATTCATAGACATAAAATAGTCGGCTGAATTTTTGCAATAAATATCCCACAACTGCAAACAAGACTCCGCTTCCCAGTGCTAACCAAAATCCTAACGGTGGCAGCACGGTTAAAGATTGTGCTAATGCCGCTTGTGTTGCTACCATGCGTGCATCTATCATGACTGCTAACAGGCACAATACAGCCGCCACTATATAAGCGGATACTTTCAGGCGATTGATGTTAGTGAGGGCATTTTGGCAAACGGTGCAGTGTTGCGTGTGAGTTTTCCAGACATCAAATAGCTGTTGTGGTTCTGTTTCTCCTAAAGCTAAATCATGTCTGTAGCCTTCCGCCCAAGGAATGCCGCCGCCAGCACGTTGGTCTAGCCATTGGCGTAATGTAATCACCATCTTATCTTGAGGATTAGGTGTAAACACGGCACTGAGCCATTTACCTTTTCTTCTTTGGGCAATCACTTTTTCTTGGTAGTGCAGAAAGAGCATATCTTGGTGTAGGAACAAAGACGCTAAAACATGACCTAACCAAGTGGGTAAGGGAAGACCAAAAATTGATAACCCTGCGGGTGTTTTACCTTGGGAATTTTTGACGAATACTTGACAACCAATGTGACGACACCAGCCCGGACGGGTGGGAGTAGCATACAAAGCTAAAATGAACTTACCGCCATCTTTGGGAAAAGACACAATCCTCATGTGACAAGGTGGCTGGAAGTCGTGAATTGCTTGTTCAATATTGCCAGATGTCGGTTGAATTTCAAAAGCAAAGCCCTCTTGGGTGGATATCTTACGGACGGGAATCATGTCATAATATTTGGCATCTTTGTAGCGATCGCCTACAATCCCATGATGAGAAACTGGTACATGGGCAGGATCGGCAACATTTTCCATAAAATAATCCCATCCATAGGGCAAATCACGGAAATTCCAAAATAACTGCACAACTTGGTCTGATTTTTCCTCTAATTCGGGAACCAGACGTGGTTTTCGCAGTTGGCTTTCTTTTTGTGCTTGTTCCCCAGATTCTGCCCATACCCATAATAAACCTTGATTTTCTTGGGTGGGATAGACAATAGCGCAAGATTTGGGATTTTCGCAATTATTAGCTTCGGTTTGCTGGTCTATAGACTGGGGAATACTCACACATTGACCTTGACCATCAAACCGCCAAGCGTGGTAAGCACATAACAATGTTCCGTCCGCTTCTACCCGTCCTTGGGAAAGCGGAACAAGTCGATGGGGACAAACATCTTCAAAGCAACGCCATTTACCTGCACCATCTCGCCACAACACGATATCCTTACCTAATAGTTGCATAGCGTGAGGGCGGGAAGGGTCAAGATATTCCACCACAGCTATTGGATACCACTGCTTTGTCCATTGGAATACCTCTGGGTCTGCTTGTGTTTGCTCGTTATTGAGATGATTGAGTAGATTAGCCTGCAAGTTGATCTCAGTAGTCATAACTATTTCCCTGCTGTTTGAGATGACATGAACTTAGCTTAGTTAATTTTCCTTACTGGGTGGTAGTCAAGACTAAAATTCTGACTCCAATTACAAGAGCCATTATTCTGATTAAATAAAGTCTATGCTCAAATTTTTCAGCATACACAATGGCACAATCCAACCAGCAACAACAAGAATCTCAACATCTCACCTCAAAACTGCTGTGGATAATGGCAGCAATATACATCTATGTCTTGTTGTTGTCTCCCCCAGGTCAGTTATTACCAGGTGAACCAGTGTGGGCTATTCAACCCCAGACTTTACAAGAAATTTGGCATGAGTCGATAAATTTCTTTTTTATTGTGCCGATTTTACATCTTCTGAGGTTGGGAAATGCCCCTGAATTAGTGTCCCATCCTTGGATAGAGTCGCTGTTTAATTTTGCTGAAGCTTGGATGTTGATGTTTTTACCTGTAATGTTTGCTGATAACAGGGCGCGGAATACACCCAAGTTATTAATTTGGTCTTTGGCGATGTTCCTGACTAATACTTTTTTGATTCCCTATATGGCGGTGAGAGCTACAAATCCAGTAATGATGGGGGATGAACAGTCAAATAAAAGTTTGCTAAAAAGGATTTTTGGTCTTGTCGGCTTAATTGTCGGGATTATTGCCTTAATTTGGGCTGTAATTGCTAGACCAGAATTTGGCGACGTGACACAAAGAGCCAATTATTTTGTACAGCAATTAATGAGCGATCGCCTAACTATTGCCTTTTGTGTAGATTTAGTTTGCTTTACCGTTTTTCAAGCCATTCTACTCGGTGACATTGAACCACCAAGCAGTAAAAAACGCTGGCTGAGATTTATCCCCTTTTGGGGTTTAGTAGCATGGCTGGTTATTTAGGCAGGGGGTAGGGGAGGCAGGGGTGCAGGGGGCAGGGGGCAGGGGAGACAAGGAAGACAAGGGAGAAATTATTAATGGTTAGTGACTAATGAATAATGACTAATGACTAATGACTATTGACTATTGACTATTGACTATATGCAATCTCAACCAGAATTATTTTTACCACAAATGGGCTGCGGCACTTGGGCTTGGGGAAACCAATTGCTTTGGGGATATGACGAAAGTATGGATGACCAGTTGCAAGCGGTGTTTAACCTATGCGTGAGTCATGGTGTGACGCTGTTTGATACTGGCGACTCTTACGGAACAGGACGCTTGCAAGGACGCAGTGAGTTACTGTTAGGAAAGTTTTCCCGCACATATCAAGGCGTAAATCAAGAGCATATCTGCATTGCTACGAAATTAGCTGCTTATCCTTGGCGATGGACACGCCAGTCGATGATTCAAGCTTGCAACGCCTCAGCGCGTCGCTTGGGGCGAAATGTGGATTTAGTGCAGATGCACTGGTCAACGGCAAATTATGCCCCTTGGCAAGAAGAAGGGCTGTTAGATGGTTTGGCAGACTTGTATGAACAAGGTGTAGTTAAGGGTGTGGGGTTATCGAATTACGGTACTAAAAGAGTGCGGCGTGTGCATCAAAAGTTTGCAGCACGGGGAATACCAATTAAAACTTTGCAAGTACAATACTCGCTGCTATCAACATATCCGGTGACAGAATTGGGGTTAAAGGCGGTTTGCGATGAACTAGGTATACAGCTAATAGCCTACAGTCCTTTGGCATTGGGGATATTAACAGGGAAATATTCAGAAAATAACCCTTACCCTAAAGGTATCAGGGGTTTATTGTTTAGACAATTACTACCAGGAGCGCGATCGCTGTTAGCCTGTTTACGCGCTATAGCTGAATCGAGAAATAAAACTATGTCCCAAGTCGCCATTAACTGGTGCATCTGTAAGGGAACTATTCCTATTCCTGGAGCGAAATCTGTGGCTCAAGCACAAGATAATTTGGGGGCGTTGGGTTGGCAATTAGATGCTGGGGAAATCGCTGAGTTAGATCAAGTTGCTGCTCGTACAGATAAGAAAATGGTGCAGAATATTTTTCAAACTAAGTGAAATATTCTATATTTGTCTGGTTGTGTAAATATTTCTATTGCCTGCTCGTGTGATAATCATGCTCAATGCTTGATTGAGTTTATAGTAGTCACACAAGATGATGATAGTTGCTTTAGGTAAATGGATTAAGTAGTGTAATGCTACAGCTTTCAAAATCCCTAATGTTTCTTGTTACCAACGTAAGTTGATAAACTTGTGCTGTGGCTGCAATTAGCATATCTGCTTGAGAACGGGGTTTACCCTCAGTTCGTAACTGGCCTCGCAACTGTCCACAACACTGGGCAATTTCTAGCGTAATCGGTACAATTTGACAGCTAGATTGAAGGAAATTGTTCCACCAAGCTTGAATTCTGGCGTTTGGTTTAGCAGCTAAACCATAAGTAATTTCTTCGAGGGTGATTACACTGATGGAAATCGAGGATATTTGGTTACTCCAAGCAATTACCCCTGGGTTGGGTTGGGGACGAACAAGTTCACTAATGATGTTGGTATCACACAAAAAAGCCACAATATCAATTGCTCAACGGATTGAATCGATCCTCTCTAGGAGGAACTTCTAGGCTGTAGTCTTCCTCTATACAGATTTGGCGTAATTCAGCAAAGGTATCAGCGAGGGAGTTTTGATGATGTTGGTGTTTCCATTTTAGGAATTCTTGAAATAATTCCGGTTCTATCACAGCAGCAACAAGTTGATCCTGATTGTAAATCAGTTGAGGCTCTGCGATCGCATCTTGGATAAGTTGAGATAACTGCTGTTGGGCTTGCTCAATTTTCCAGTTCATCATAGTTTTGTTTGTGATTGAACACGCCATTTAATATGGTCGCTAACCATATTTTAGGATATTTCGCTAGCCAATACCATTTCAAACTTATCTCATTAAAGCAGTAAAACCAGAATAGCTTTTAGCCTTTGCATCTGTATTAGATTTTTTATGAATTGGTGTAATTAGTCAGATTTTATTTGATTTTCACCCCAAAGACTTGAGCAATGTAACTAAATTCAATTTATCAACTACATATACTCCTCTGATTTTCTCTAAAGGTAATGAAACTTTAGCTTGAGAAAAAGCAACGATTGGTGTGACAAAATTCAATTGTTTCTGTTTTTTCACCTGTAAAGCTTGTTTCATTACCATTTCTATAAAATCTTTTTCAAACTGATGATTAACTTTGCCCATTTTTCGTGATATGTATCCTCCATCTGTAATTATTTCACCCCGATGGGATTTGACATCAATTACATAAGTATTATTTCGCGGTGAAGTACAAATAATATCTGCATCTCCTAAACCATTGCCTAATAAAGTGCCATACTCAATTCGCCAACCAGTTTTCATTAATATATTTAATGATTTGGCAATATTCTCTTCTCCTGCTGCACCTTGATCAGCACGATTTGCCATTTTCCAAAGATTGACACCATTAAATACTAATCCTAACGCTACAAATACGAATAGAATATAAAGTAAACTAGGCAATTGTATTTTAGGTGTTGCAGCTGAATTCAGAGATGGTAATTGTTTGAGAAAATTATTAAAGATTGATACTAAAAAATTAGGGAAAATAGTGATTAATGCCGCAGATACAAATAAAGAAATCGCCTTCAATCTTCTTTTGAGAGCAAGTTCACGGACATTTTGTCCAGCATTGCGATATACTTTTGGCATATTGTGAATTATGAGAATCTTTGAAAGACAGTCTAATTTAATATTTTTAGTTATAACTCTGTGTAATTACGATTATCTACCGAGAACAGCGATCGCATAATTTCACTAAAAGTATTTTTAGTAGTGCGGGTTTCTATCCCGCACCAAACAGTCTAGAAACCTATCCCACAAGAAAATTTTAGAGTATTGCGAATTAGTTTAGGGGCTTCCAGAGAATAAACTATCCAATTTATCTACTTCAAAACAACTGTCTCTCCCCCTGCACCCTGCCCCCTTGCCATTCAGGTGATTGTATATTTTTTAAATTGAAAGTCCTTAAATCTCTCCCCCTACAACCACATCCCGAATTCGCAGACTAGGGCCGCCACAACCTACGGGTAAACCATTCTGACCACCTTTACCACAACCGCCAGACTCATCCCAGTAAAAATCATCACCAATAGCTTCAATATCTGCTAAGGTTTGAAACACATTACCCGAAAGCGTCACATCTTTCACTGGTTCGGCTATTCGACCATTTCTAATCATCCAGGCTTCCCCTGCGCTAAAGGTGAACATTTCCCCGTTAGTCATGCCACCTAACCAATTTCGGGCATAGACTCCTTCTTTGATACCAGTAAATAAATCTGCTACTGGTGTTTCACCCCTTTCAATCCAAGTATTGGTCATTCTGACAATCGGGGTATAGTGATAATTGAGACAGCGCGCGTTACCTGTAGGAGTTTCCGCTAATTTACCTGCGGTTTCACGGGAATGTAACCTCCCAACTAAAATCCCGTCTTTAATCAGTTGGGTGGTGGTGGCTGGTGTACCTTCATCATCATAAAAGTAACTGCCCCGATGTCCTTCTGGGGCTGCACCATCAAATATTTGCAATTCTTCGGGGCCAAACTGCCGTCCGATAGTCATCACTTCTAATAAATCGGGGTTTTCGTAAGCCATATCAGCTTCCGAAAGATGTCCAAAAGCCTCATGAACAAATAAGCCTGTAAGGATGGGATCTATAACTACGGTGTAGGTATTACCTTTGACGGATGGTAAAGATAAGGCGGCAACAGCCCTCTGGGCGGCACTTTTAACTTGTGTATCTAAATTAACTAAATCTTCGTAGGCTTTGCGAGAACCTGTAGTTTCTCTACCTGTCTGGACAGTTTCGCCGTTTCTGGCTGTGGCTGCAAAGCGCATTTCCATATCCACCCAAGACTGACTGATGAGAGTACCTTCTGAGGTAGCGAGGATGACGCGTTGGGAACTGTCACTATAACGGACTGAGGTGGTAGTAATCCGATGATCTACGCTTTTTAGTAATTCAGTATAGCGATCGCATAACTCTTTTTTCTGGGCGAGGGGAATTTGGCGCGGATTTTTCCCAGTTAGGGGTAGGCTGCATACTGCTTGTACTGGTTTGATAGGAGCAAGTAAAGTTTTTTCATCACCTACCATTCTTGCAGCTGCGATCGCTTCTTCGATTCTTTCTTGAACGGTAGAAAGCTGATTAAAACTGCTTAATCCCCAGCCACCTTTATAACAAGCGCGGATATGTCCCCCAACGGAAATTCCTTCACTGAGGGTTTCCACTTTGTCGCCACGCAACAAGATATCTGTTCCTTCTGCTTCCTCGATGCGAATCATCAAATAGTCTACATGGGATGAGTAGCGGGAAATCAGGTCAGAAATTAAATTTTGTGCGTCAGCAAGTTTAGTTGCCATGTCTCGGTAGTCACCAGATGAACTGCATTTATTGTGCAATTATTTGGGTATTTTTTACCAATTAATAATACATTCGGATTTTAACAGCAAAAAGTTTTCTGTTTCCACTACTGCACAAGCTTTAGTTACTGTCGGTAATGCAGGAGTTTTTTCTGGTGATAAATTATTGACAGCTTCCATAAATGCTGGTTGAAAACTTTTTAGCCAAGTCTTACTCGTGAGATATTCAACTTGAAATGATGTAGTTTCCACTAACCAAAAATCTATACCATATTTTTGAATTAGTTGTTTTGCTAATGTTAAATCTGGGCTATATTGAGCCTGAATTAAATCTCTAGTCCGTTGACGAATTTGAGTATAATAACCTAGATGAAACGGTAGTGCATATTCTCTCCCTACTAAAATAGGTCTTTGGGCAAAAGTCGGGATATTATCTGCTTCATCTGAGAGAGTAGCAATTAAACTGTCTTTGGGTTGCTGTTGGAGATATTTATACAATGCTGATGCCGTCGAGGCTCTATAATCTGTGGTGGGAAAGCGTCCTGAAAGGTGTGGGTAAAGCAACAAAACTGATATTAAAGTTATTGCCAATCCGAGTTGCCAAAATTGATGTTTTTGGCGATAAATCCGTAGTAACCAATCTAAGATTACAGCTAAGGTCATACCAGCTGCGATCGCCATCACAATACGGAAGGTGTGTATTGTGTAGCGAGTCGGGAAAAATAACTTGAGTATGACAGCATGGGCAGCGAAAAATAACGTCAAAGAAACAATAATAATCTGTGACAATATTTTGACTTGCGGATTCACTAAATTCATCAAAGGGAACTGGTGAACCTTTCGCCTCAATAGTGGAAAAAACAACCCCAACCAAATCAGAGGCGGCATTAATGGCGGTAAGATTCCGCTATGTTGTCCAATCAACCAAAATCGTAAAGGATTGGGATGAAAAAAAGGATGTCGTCCTCCTGGCCAAAGTTCTGGCATCATGAAAGCTTGAGTAGCTGTCACCACTGGGCCAAATTGGGCCGAAGATAAGATGTAGGGTAACATGACGAGAAGTGCTAACCCCGTAATTGTCATCACCCATAAATAATGATGACGTAATCTTATTAATAAAATGCCTAAACAGATGAATATTAAGGGAGGGTAAAACAATCCTGCCAAGATAATTAATAGGCAGAGATTTAACCAAGAACCAGTGATGAGATAGTATATAAAAGCTAAAAATATGGGTGTAAAAAAAGACTTAGGTGTAGCAGAAACCAAGTCAGATTTAAACCAAAGACTTTGATTTAATAGTAAAGTGATGAGAAACGCCGCCACAGGAACGGGGAAAATCTTGATACATAAATAAAAGCAATAAATAGTAATAATTAGTCCTAAAAAAATCGGTATGATTTTACTTAAAAGTAGTGGCTCAACACCGAAATACGCCATGATTTTATATAAACTGGCATATCCCCAAGGTGTAATTGATTGGAAATAATCGGCAATCAAATCATGCTGAAATAATTCTGGATCTACAAATTTTTGCATCCAAAATACATATTCTCTGGCATCATCTTGAGCCACATATGCGGTTCTCAAGCCTTTTTGTAGTGCCAGAAAGCTATAGAATAGAGAAAATCCTATGCTTAAAATTAAAGGTAAAGCAATTTGTCTCCAAGAAAGTTTTTCAGTAGAGGTATATAAAGTATTTTTGAGTGTCGTGATAGTTTTATACAAATTCATGAAAAATAATTACGGTAGTTTCAATCCCTTCTGGATTTGAGATTTTTATGGGATCAGTGAATATTTTAGATTAATATCTTTTAATTTAGTTCCAATTACTATAAAAATTAAATCTTATCTTGATATTTTCAATAAATACCAAAAAATTCTAAATCTCCCAGTCTCAAATCGACACCATCAAATTACTAAATTCGTAATCCCATAATTACCAAATCTCGTTCTACACCATCTAGTTCTGCGACTTGGGGTAAATGTCCCCACTTTTGAAAACCAAAAGATTGAAACAGGTTTAAACTAGGCTGATTATGAGCAAAAATATAACCCAACAGAGTTTTTAAACCTAACTTGGGGCTTTCGTGGATGGCGGTGGCTAACAGTTGCTTCCCTAAACCGCATCGATGGAAAGTTGGGGCTATATAAATGCTAATTTCAGCAGTGGCGTGATAAGCTGGTCGTCCATAAAATGACTGAAAACTCAGCCAACCGGCGATGACTCCCTTTTGTTCAATTACCCACAGGGGACGTGAACTAGGCGATCGCCCCTGAAACCAAGGACGGCGACTTTCTACAGACACAGGTTCTAAGTCAGCAGTGGCGAGACGGTTGGGAATCGCTGCATTATAAATAGCGACGATCGCAGGTAAATCAGTTTCAGTTGCATGACGGATGCTCATTGCTACCGGGTTCAAGAGGATGTAGATAAAACATTCACAAATAATACATTGTTCCCAGTAATAATTCTATGTTTTCTACAAATAATTGACGGCTGAGACAAAAGCCAGAAATACACTACACTACATCCCGATTTTGTGATCAAAATGAATGCTAGGCTAATGTGCATTTAAGTTTCTGAAAAACTAGGGCTAAAGCCCTTACTACAAACTAGTCTGAAAAATCAATGTCTGTTAGCTGAAATTTAATTTGATTATTTTGCTATTGATTTCTGAGAGTCAACTATTAGCATTAAATAAACTTTATGGTTGATGTGTGAATTTTCAGGTAAATAGCAATAATTTTCCACTCTAGATAGAGTTAATCATGATTACTATTTCTTAGCATAAATGTCATAACTGAAAATTTATGTTGATTAACTCTTTTTATGTCTAAAGATTATCATCATGATGAGCAAGCAAAAGTAGATACTACTATAGATATAGAAATATATCAATTTATCAATAAATTTAAAAGAGGAGTTTGGTTGTTTGGGATTCCGTCTTGGATTTTCGGTATAACTGATAGGAGTATGGCTGCATTAGCAGATGGTTATGTATCTGTAACGGAAATTGTACAGATGCTGACAACATCTTTCTTTTTTATAGTTTGGCTATATTTAAAGCCAGAAGTAACCCCAGTAAAAGAAATTGATATAACGCAGTATCAAGGATATTTGTGTTTATTTCAAGAGAATAAACTTGAGCTAAAGAAAAGGCACATGATCAGCCAAGAATATATTTTGCCTTTTCCTTATCTCTGCCAAATTTATCATTTATTGAATCTTAAACATTTAGAAACTGTTCATAGTTTTAGTTTAAATAACTTGAAAGTTTTGCGGGTTAGTGAATTTCGCCCGACGATGATTGGCGGTATGATTAAGTTTCAAACTCTTTTAGATTCTCCTGTTAATCCTTTAAGAATTTGGCGACAGCCTATAGTTGAGGTTGATTTAATATTACATACTCCCCACACAATTGAATTGAGCATTCCTGTCTATGATAATAAAAGAATAATAGTAATATTTTATGCTTTTCCTCTCAATGAGAAAGAACATAGATTATTTATCGAAATTTATAGTGATCTCCAATGGCCAAAACCGATATTGCAGATTTTATTGCATTTTGCTTCCTGCTTAACTCTATTTGAAGATTTGCCGTATTTGCGTAATTTAGCAGAGATTGATATAGAACATACTTTTAAATTAAGTAGAGTATCAAAGCAAGCAAATATGTTACTTTTTAAAAGATTTGTGGAACTGTATGGCACAACTAAAGAAAATGTGAAATTGATTGAGGGTCAATAGTCAATAGTCAATAGTCAATAGTCAATAGTCAATAGTCATTAGTCATGAGTTATTAGTAGAGACAGGATGGATATTTTTGTCTCTACTAACAGTTAACAATCAACATTTTTGGGATTATTTAATTTTACGTCCTTGCTAGTAGGGGTGCGGCGGCTAGGAGGGTTTGAGTGTAGGGATGTTGAGGATTAGCGAAGATTTCTTTGGTTGCACCTAGTTCGACGATTTTACCACCGTGCATGACGGCGATACGATCGCATAAAAATCTTGCTAACCATAAGTCATGGGTAATGAACAAATAGGTTAACTCAAATTCGGCTTTTAATTGCAACATTAAATCCAGCACTTGCGATTGTACACTGGCATCTAACATACTTACGGGTTCGTCGCAGATTATTAGTTTAGGACGAGTAATCAATGCACGGGCGATCGCTACTCGTTGCTGTTGTCCACCAGATAAGTCTGAGGGATAACGCTGATAATATAATTCTGCTGGTGTTAAGCCGACTTTCTCTAACATCCATAAAACTTGTTCTTTGGCTTTGGCTGCGTCGGCTAAATTATGAATTAATAGGGGATCACCTATACTTTGTCCCACTGTCATAGCTGGGTTGAGACAAGCGTGGGGATCTTGAAATACCATTTGAATTTGTCGCCGGGAAGCGCGAATTTCCTGACGGGATAATTTAGTTAAATCTTGTCCTAAAAATTCCACTTTCCCAGAGGTGGGGCGAATTAACTGTAAAATTGTCCGCGATAGTGTACTTTTACCGCATCCCGATTCACCCACTAATCCCATA
>NZ_PJIZ01000119.1 GCF_021596505.1 Nostoc sp. CMAA1605
ACACACCTCTATACCCCTCCCACACCCCTATACCCTCGGACAAACCCTTGATTCTTCGTATCATTGTGTCAGCCCTAACTGTATTGCTCTGGCTGTAGTACATTTTTAAGAGTGCTGTGTTACTTGCCCCTTCTCACCAAGATGCAAAACTATGGAAATCGCACGATTGCAGGAACTCAAGCAAAAACTGACCCATGAGGCGGAACTTGCTGATATTTGGTCATTTTATATGGATAATTTTGCTGATTATCCAGAATTCACTGACTTGGGTGAGCCAGCTGCTAATGATTACCTCAATGCTGTTGTCCAAAAAACTTGTCAGCAAATGTTTGGCCAGTCCATTAAAATTAACGGGTTCTTCCTGATACACATTCCCCAGTATCAGCTATTTCATGGCCCTTTCCAGGTGGCAGGACGAATAGGCGGGATGATTTATTTTGAGGATCTCAAAGTTGGGTTAATTGCCGTGTCAGCAGATTATCCGCCCAGCGATTTGGTAAAATATTCGCGTTTTTCAGAGATAATTAATCTTTCTCCACCCAATCACAGCGATCGCAATTGAAATAACTATTCAACATTCCTTAATCCCCAATTACCCCAAAATGGTTGTTTAAGAGACTCCGTTTTTCTCGTATCAGGTGTAGCCTCAGCATTAGAGGGATGCTTTTCAGACTTATGTAAGCGAAAAATCAAAGTTCTGACTACTCCCCAAAATTCAGCAAAAAGAGACAAATTAAGCAACCCTTATTAAATAAGGATTTCTTAATTTTGAATTTTGAATTTTGAATTGGTACCACACCCCTCCTACTACAAAAAATTTCGTTGCATAAGTCCTGATTGCTGCAAGAGTGGGAAATCTCAAATGTGACTCCTAACTGCACAATTGCAGATTACTAACATCCAATTCCGTCTAGGAAATGCTAATCATGGCAATTAACTCTCGTAAGTGGCTATCAATACCGCTATTAGCTACTTTTTTGGCTTTTTTCCTCTCGATGCCGAGTATTGCCTTGGCTGCACCCTTGAAACTTTATCCTGCTGTTCAAATTGCTAACTCTGTTAGTAATGTGATTACCGATTATCCCAACTGGTCTGGACTGGATTTGACACCAATGGAACGTCAACAACTCCAAGGGATGATGCAACGTCGCAATCAAGATATTGCGGCGATTTTAAATCTCTTCCAACGTCAAGAACTCCAACATCAACTGCATTCTGGTCATAATTTCCATCAAGCCTTGCAAGCATTGAATTTACAACCAGAACAGGAAAACTTGATTAAAGCTATAGAACAACTTACCAGTTTGAAAATCAAGGCAGCTTTAGCACGATATGCCTTAATTCATTGAAGCAGCACATTAATTAAACAAATCGAGCGATCGCTTGCAGGGATAAAATGGGAGCGATCGCTTCACTTGATTCAATTAGGGAAATAATTGGCTAATCTCAACTTCTATCTCTGGCAAAGCAATCAAAGATAGCGTTGCATTCTCCCCTAAAATAAATTCTTGCTTGTAACCCCCCCCACTTGGCTCACGGAAGACATAAACCTGAAATTTATTGACATCCAAAATCCAGTATTCACTAATTCCCGCTTGAGCATAGAGAGGTGCTTTTTGTCTACGATCTGTCTCTAGGGTTGTATCTGCCACCTCAATTAATAAAAATACTTCATTAGGTGTAGGATGGTGGTCAATGTATTTACGCGGCTCTATGCGAACAATCGCAATATCTGGTTCAGGTTCAGAATATTGGCTTAACTGTACGGGATCTTGTACACGAACTAAGGCAACTTCCGCCAACAGCCGTTTGAGATAATCAGAAGCACATAAAGTTGTGGCTGCATGGGGAGGATTTTTCGCACTCATCGGAATTACTTGCCCAGCAATTAGTTCTACCCGTTCATTGGCGGTAATAATACCTGTCTCCAACATCCGGTGATATTCATCTACATTCCACAAGCGGACTTTGGTTTGTGTCATAGTGCTTTGATTTTAGTTTAATCGTAGCGATCGCATCAATTCCAAATCCCCACCTCAACAAATCATAAGATTTTTCCTCAATTTCCAATGCCTACTCCCCAATCCCGAATCCCTATTTATCGAAAAACTGGGTCTAATACCCCGTCCTTACTTCGACAAGCTCAGTAACCATGTAGAACGGCTTTTGCTATGATAAGGAATGTGGAAGGGTAATCAACCACTTGAAAAACCCATTTGCTGCCTAAAACGCAGACGCTGCACCTTGACAATTGAATCTAGCGGGTTCTACTTCGGAGTTCTAGTATCACCTGGAAGTAGGTAAAAGATTCACAGGTAATAGACAAACAGCATTTAACTTCAAACAAATTTTGCAAGTTTTGCAAGTACGGTAGGGCATACCGGAACTTAACGCTTGGGGAGAGAACCACCTATGGCTTAGATACCGCAAGGGGTCTAAGTTAAGTGGACTCGTTGAACCAAGAATTTCCGCACTTTTAGGGCGGAGAGTGTCAAAATTAATCTTGCCCTCTGAATAGTTCGTTACCATGTCGGAAGAAGATATCCGGGCCGCCAGGCTGGAGAAAGTAGAACAACTCAAGCAGCTAGGAAGTAACCCCTACGCCTACCGTTGGGAGTCTACACACCACGCCGCAGAGTTACAAGAAAAATTTGCTGATTTACCCAGTGGTGAAGAAGTTGATGTAGAAGTCGCCGTTGCTGGACGCATTATGGCGCGTCGCGTTTTCGGTAAGTTGGCTTTCTTCACCTTGCAAGATGAAACCGGCACAATTCAAATTTATCTAGAGAAAAGTCGTATCCAAGAAAGCATGGCAGAAATTGATGCCGATGCTTTTAATCACCTTAAACAACTCACAGATGCAGGTGACATCCTGGGAGTTAAAGGTACAATTAAACGGACAGAAAAGGGCGAATTATCGGTCTACGTTAAACAATACAGCATCCTCACTAAATCCCTCCTGCCCCTACCCGACAAGTGGCACGGGTTAACGGATGTTGCCAAACGCTACCGTCAACGCTACGTTGACTTGATTGTTAACCCCGAAGTGCGGCAAACCTTCCGCCGTCGCGCCCAAATCACAGCAGGTATTCGCCGCTACCTAGAAGAGCGTGATTTCCTAGAGATTGAAACCCCAGTCTTACAAAGTGAAGCCGGCGGTGCAGATGCGCGCCCCTTTATCACCTATCACAACACCCTAGAAATGGAATTGTATTTGCGAATAGCAACAGAACTCCATCTCAAGCGGTTAATTGTGGGTGGTTTTGAAAAAGTCTTTGAATTAGGGCGGATTTTCCGCAACGAGGGCATTTCGACACGCCATAACCCCGAATTTACCTCCATTGAAATTTACCAAGCCTATGCCGACTACAACGATATGATGGCGTTAACGGAAGGTATTATTACCACCGTCGCCCAAGAAGTTCTCGGCACATTACAACTTACCTACCAAGGCGAGAGTGTTGATTTAACACCACCTTGGCGACGGGTAACAATGCACGATTTAGTCAAAGAATATACAGGCATAGATTTCAATTCTTTCCAAACATTGGAAGAAGCCAAAACAGCAAGTAAAAATGCTGGTATTCCTGGCGTAGATGAAGCCCCATCCATAGGTAAACTGCTGAATTTAGCCTTTGAAGAAAAGGTAGAAACCACCTTAATTCAGCCCACCTTTGTGATTGATTATCCTGTAGAAATTTCCCCCTAGCTAAACCTCACCGTTCTCAAGCAGGGTTAGTAGAAAGATTTGAATTATTCATCGTCGGACGGGAGACTGCTAACAGTTTCTCTGAGTTAACAGATCCCATCGACCAAGAGAACGCTTAGAAGCCCAAGCCGCCAAAAAAGCCGCCGGAGACTTAGAAGCCCAAGGCGTAGATGAGGATTTCCTTACCGCTTTGGAATATGGAATGCCACCCACAGGCGGTTTAGGAATTGGCATTGACCGATTAGTGATGTTATTAACTGATTCTGCCAGTATTCGGGATGTCATCGCCTTCCCCTTACTCAACCAGACAAATCAGAAGCGTCACCAGAATCAACTACCTAATCAATAAAGAAAATCTAACTATCAACAACCTGTAGTATTTCTACAGGTTTCTATTTATGCTCAGAGGGTGACAAGCTACCTATAAAGGTTGGTGCATAAGGGAGAGGGCATAAAAGCCACGCTGAAAATAGAGTCGTTTATGGGGTTTGAGGGCAATCAGACTCAAGACCCAATCAGCCCATAATTCCATCCCATAACGCCATCGTTGTCCGTAGAGTCCAAAGCTAAAGTGACTCTGGCGTGGGGTCTGGTCTTTGTGTGATTGGATACGTCCAGCATAGATATCTATGCCTAATTTTTTCATTTGTTGCCCCTGCATTGTCGCCAAACTATAAGCTAAGGCAATCAACAAGACTAAGGCTAAAAAACGGGTGTCATTAACCTTGGTATCTTCCAAGTTATAGCCACTTGTTTTATAATCCTTGAACATTTGTTCAATACCCCAACGACAACGATAGACTGCCAATGCTTGTTGTAATGTTGGGAGGTTAGTTAAGATAT
>NZ_PJIZ01000120.1 GCF_021596505.1 Nostoc sp. CMAA1605
TCTATAGGTAAGAGCTGAGTGGAGTCACATTTCACCTTAAAATCTGGTGAGTGGGGATAAAGTGAACATACTCAACCATGCCTGACGAAAAGATTTTAATGCAACCTGGCACACTGTGGGATAGCGTGAAAAAACAGACGCACCATGCTTTAGAATGCGGTGCGCTGCTATCCATACCGACAGAATTTGAGTTTGTCGAACAGGATGGGGTGCAATTTTTGGTGCGAATTTTATCTAATCTTGTCCGTAAAGATACTGCTAAAAAACAACAAGACAAGCAAACCCAATCCGGTGGTAAAGAGTTTAATCCCTTCTTACCCTATGAACAAGATTTATTTGTCGCTGATATCTCAGAGACTCATGTCTGTATATTGAATAAATTCAACGTCGTTGACTATCACTTATTAATTATTACCCGCGCTTTTGAAGAGCAAGAAAGCTTACTCACCCTGGCAGATTTTGCCGCTATGTGGGCTTGTTTAGCGGGGATGGATGGTTTAGCTTTCTATAACGCAGGTAAAAATGCAGGCGCAAGTCAACGACATAAACACTTACAGTTAGTACCCCTACCCCTCACCCCTTCAGGAATCAAAACACCTATAGAACCGCTTCTAGCTGAGGCTAAATTTGCAGGTGAAATTGGCACTATTCCTGGATTACCGTTTATACACGGCTTTGCTAAGTTAAATCCAGAGTGGGTAGAATCTCCCTTGACAGGTGCTAAGGCAACTTTAGAGATTTATCAAAACTCACTACAAGCTGTAGGTTTAGGTGCAATTGATGGTGATAGACAATCGGGAGCTTATAACTTACTAGCAACACGAGAATGGATGCTCATCGTACCGCGATCGCAAGAACATTTTCAATCAATTTCTGTGAACTCATTAGGCTTCGCCGGTGCGATGCTGGTGAGAAACGCATCTGAAATGGAACTTCTCAAACATCAAACCCCAATGAGTATTCTGAAAAATGTGGCAAAAAAATTATAGTTTGTAGTCAGGACTTTCATCCTAACTACAAAACATTAAACCTGGCGTTACTTAGTTGATTAATTGAGAAAGTTGTTTCTTTCTACCCCAAAATAAACCCAGTCCCACAATCGACAAACCCAGCAGAGAACCTGGTTCTGGAACACGAGTATAGTTTACAGATTGAGTTGCAGTTGCATCAGCATTGAGAAAATTCTCGCTAAATACAGAAAATTGATTTGGCACTACATATTGCAAACCTAATCCCTGTCCCTTGGGAATGTTGCCAGAAAAGTCCGTTAAAACTGCGGCGATAGGATCATCAGCTTCCGTAAAAGTTAGGCCATTGTAGTTAGCAAAAATCTTTAAACCTTCTGAAACTTCTACCAATTGATCAGCCGCCGCCGCTTGATCAAAGGAAAAATAGCCTGTGAGAGTCTGATCAGCGTTAGAGAAATTATAGGTGATGTTTGCAGCTTGGGCGGGTGTCATTTCTCCCAAGGTAAACATGAGAGTCGTCCCGGCTGTAGCAACTGCTAGCTTTTTGAGGATGGAGTTAATCATTTTTTTCCTTGGTGAAAGAAGAATTTTTTCATTAGGGGTGTAAGGGTGTAGGGGTGTAAGGGTGTAGGGGTTTAAGGGTTTAAGGGTTTAAGGGCGTAGGGGTTTAAGGGTGTAGGGGTTTAAGGGTTTAAGGTTGTAGAGGTTGAAAGTTTTGAGTGGGGTTTGAGTCCCCGTCCAACACGGTTCGGTTGCCCCAAGGAGCAGTGCTTTTAACCTAATGCTTAGGTTAGGCTGCTCTTCTTCCCCCTATACCCCTATACCCCTATATTTACGAAGCTTGGCTAGTCAAAGCAGTTTTCATCGCCTGGAAAATGTGGCTTTGGTCAACTACACCCCTCACACCTGGAACGGTGTAAGTATTGCCAGTGCTATCTGTAAAATTCACACTCTGTCCCAAGGAGCGTGTGAGAGCAGAAGAATAAGCTCCTTGGAAATAAACCGGTACAGGACGATTAGTGTGACTGCCCCAAAGGTATTTTTGAGTAGGATCAGAACCCCAGAAGTGACCAGCTTCTTGAGGATTGTGTTTGTTGTAGGTGGCTTCTTTAGCGTTGTACTTCAAGCCTCTAGCTAAATTAGGATTAGCGTTAGGAGTCAGCTTAGATACAAAGTCATTGTTAAGAGTTAGATAGTGGTCATGGTCAGCTGTGACGATGAGTAAATTCTTGCTCCAACCACCATTTTGATTAATCCAAGTGATGACTTCTTGAACTGCTTTGTCGAAGTCATTGACTGCACCGATGAGGTTATCCATGTTGTCGTCATGGGCTGCCCAATCGATATCACCACCTTCTACCATCAGCCAAAAGCCGTCTTGATCTTTACCCAGAACCTTTAAAGCGGCTTTGGTTAAATCAGCTAATGTGGGGTTTTCGTTAATTTCTCTAGCAACAAAACTAGCGTCTGTTTCTCCCAGAGCTAGAGGACGGACTGTATCTGGGTTGGGGCCACTAACTGGATTACCATTAGCGTCTAAAACCGGAACACACTCACTAATAGAACCAGGAATGATTTTCCCTGATGGACAGGTAGCGGGAGTTCCACCCCTAACAACGGAGCTATAAATGGAGAAGTTATCTAAACCTGTGGTGCTGTAGTCACCCTTAGAGGAACTTGTAGGAAGATTTCCGTTTTGACCACGCGCGCCGTATAAACCAAAGAGTTTACCGCCTTGATTGGGGTCAACGTTAGCAGCAGTATTTAATAGGGTTTGAGTAGCGTTTGTCCCACGTTCTAAGAAGGTGTAACCGTAGCGATTGGATGTAGGACTTGGATTATTTTTCAGGTATTCGTAGGAGTCCTTAGTGATGTATGTATAGTCATAAGCCGGACTGACACCTGTTCTATTTTGCATATCTAGGGGATGACCACCACCTAACAGCACATTGGGTTGGAAGTCCAACAATGTCTGCTGCAAAATACTGTCTTGGTTAGTTTTGTTGGGATCGTAAACACTATCATATTTACTACGACGGTTAACGTAAGAAGCGGCTGCTCCTGGTGTAGCGTGAGTAATGGGTACAGAGGTTACTAATCCTGTGGCTTTGCCCTGTTCTTTGGCAATTTCCAAGATGGTTTTCAATTTTTTCTCGTATACATCTACCCCCATTGCGTTGTTATAGCTTTTCACACCAGTGTATAGAGTTGTGGCGGTGTTGGCAGAGTCGGGATAGCTGTATTTGATGTACTCTTTGTTGTAACTACCAGGATTAGCCGGAGATAAAGGAATCCAAGGAGCAGGGCCGCCTTGGCTGACATCGTAACCAACTAAGTTGCCAGGTTGTGAGCTATTACCATCGGCGCGATCGCCTGGATTCAAAGGAGTGGGTTGGAAGGAGAAACCAGGGCGAACATTACTAGAGCCTGTGACGGAATTAGATCCATCTAAAGCCGAGTTACCAGTGAAGTGTGTTTGATTGGTGGGATTAGCTGGTGTGCTGGCTTGAATGGTTGTGCCGTAAGTTGTTACCAATCCATACCCTGCGAGATTTTGGAAGCTCAAACCAGAGCCTTTCCCACTAGTATAAAAAGGCGCGCCTTTGGCTAAAGCTGCGGTTCTAGCCATGTTCCAGCCCATACCATCACCAATCATGATGATAACGTTAATACCATTGCCAGCAGCTAAGGCAGATTCAATGCCGGGATTGCCAAACACCAAAAAAATGGCACAAAAAAGGCTCGTCATAGCGAGTGATAGGACTCGCCTGTACTTTTCTAAGTATGAAATCATTGCAGTATGTCTGGGAATAATTTAAATGAGTGCGACACCGATTCTGATACCAATTCCAATTTCAAACAGTGAGACTTAGCAAAGCTTTTAGCGTTTGCTGTTCTCCCTGCCTCCTTCCCCCCTGCCTCTTCAGGTGAATTGGTATTAAATACGAAATTTGAAATGACGGTGATAGTCACACCAATTCACTAAAATCATGAAACAAAGCCAAATTCATAAACCCTTACAAAACATGGATTTATTCATTTTGAATTTTGAATTTTGAATTTTGAATTGGTATCACTCATCACTGTTTTGATATATTGCTTTTTTTGGGAATAATTGTATTTGGTTAAATCTTAATTATTGATAGAAATTGGGTTCTTCGTGGCTATAGTAAAAGTCTGGATGACCGAAGTCTAAAGATTGTGCCTGAATCTGATTTTGAGTTGGTACTGAAGCGGTAACTGGTTGTTGGTTTGGTGTAGCGAAGGAAAATATGATCGTTGCCATTAAACCAAAGATAAAACCAGTTAATACACGCCAATGACGTTTCAGTAATGAAATCATCGCACTAGCTCCTCTAAAGTGGGAAATAATAGCTTTTCTGCTTGCTGGCGATCGCCATCAATACAAGTTTCTGGTGATAAATTACAATTACAGTTGATGTCTGTAATTTGACCGCGCAAACACTGCACACTTTGAATCACTAAATAAGCAGCAAATGTGGCTATCAGCACCGCCACAATTAAACTAATCACCCCATCCGCCCAAGTCCAATTTAACCAGATGACGGCGATCGCCGCTAAAACTGCCCCCACAGAACTGGCTACATCCGCTAACAAATGCAGTAAAGCTCCTCTGATGTTGAGGTCATGGTGACTACATCTGTGTAAACACTTGGCATTAAAACCGTTAACAAGTAAACCAATTAGGGCAGTTGTTAACATGGGTACACCATGAATCTCTATGGTAGGAGATTGTAAACGCACCAGAGCTTCTTGAATGATCCAGCCCGCAACTGCTGCTAGGCTCAGTCCATTAATCAAGGCTGCTAGGACTTCCAATCGATAGCGTCCCAGGATCTTGCGTTGGGATATAGATTGAGATAACCAGGCTGCGATGAGTGCTAAACCTAATGCGGCTACATCAGCAAAAATGTGTTCAGCATCTGCTAACAGAGATAAGCTATGACTCCAAAGTCCCGCCCCTAGTTCTATACAGAAAAAAACGCTCAATAAAACTAAAGCAGTCCAAAGAGCCTGCACTTTCTGTTGCGCTGGAGTTGATGACATTGCAACTGACTCTCTCAATTGATTGGTGCTGGACTCAAATTTTGAGCGTTTCATTGAATGCCCTTGTGCCGATAGCACTATTCTAAATCCCTGAATACCTGTACATTCCTGGTAAAATCTACCAGATACAAGGTTAACAGTTATGTAAGTGAAGTTTAATACGAGATAAAATTTCAGTATTTACCGAAAATTAAAATGGTTATCATCTTCATTTTGATACCAGCTTACTGATGAAACAGCCCGAAAAACCCACCAAGCCGTAGGGTTTTGGGTGTCAAAGGAATCTTGTCTTGGGAAAAAAATAGTTTAGTGAGGTGTGTCAGAAAGAATATTTTCGTTGTGTAATAAGGTTTCCTCGCACTGACGCACCCTACATCAAAAAGGATAGGATGGGGAAAAGCTGAAGTTTTGTGCTATCAATCACTGTTTTGTTGAATCATGACTACTCTGCAAGTTGCTTCTTCCCTGACTACTATTGCCCAACAAACCCGCCAAGCTGCTAGTAAATTGGCGATTCTTTCGACTGAGGCAAAAAATCAAGCGATCGCCTCTGTTGCCCAAGCGTTAGAATCAGCCAAGGATGAAATTGTGTCAGCGAATATTGCTGATTGTGAAGCAGCGACGGCTGCGGGTATCGCCAAGCCTCTCTATAAAAGGTTGCAGTTGGATGAACATAAGTTAAGAGATGCGATCGCAGGGGTGCGGGATGTTGGTAAGCTAGCTGATCCTGTGGGACAGGTGCAGATTCACCGAGAATTAGATAACGGCTTGGTTTTGAAGCGGGTGACTTGTCCTTTGGGTGTGTTGGGGATTATTTTTGAAGCGCGTCCAGAGGCGGCAATTCAAATTGTCTCGTTGGCAATTAAATCTGGTAATGGTGTGATTCTCAAATGTGGGAAGGAAGCTGTACGCTCTTGTGAGGCGATAGTTAAAGCCATTAAACAAGGTTTATCAACAACAGATGTGAGTCCTGATGTGGTGCAATTACTCACAACTAGAGAGGAAACTTTAGAACTTTTAAAGTTAGATAAATATGTAGATTTAATTATTCCTAGAGGTTCTAATTCTTTTGTCAGGTTTGTGCAAGAAAATACTCGCATTCCTGTACTTGGTCACGCTGATGGGATTTGTCATTTATATGTAGATCAAGCGGCTGATATTAATAAGGCTGTGCAGATTGCGGTTGATGCCAAAATTCAATATGCGGCAGCTTGTAATGCCATTGAAACTATGTTAGTGCATCAAGCGATCGCACCGGAATTTTTACCGCAAGTTGCCGCCGCTTTGCAAGCAGTGGATGTGGAATTACGCGGTGATCAACGGACTTTAGAAGTATTACCTGATATTGCCCCTGCCGTTGATGCTGATTGGGAAACAGAGTACAGTGATTTGATTTTAGCGGTGAAAGTTGTAGACTCTTTAGAAGCTGCGATCGCTCACATTAATGAATATGGTTCTCGTCATACTGATGCGATTGTCACAGAAGATTTAGCAACGGTAGAAACGTTTTTTGGACTAGTTAATTCTGCCGGAGTTTTTCATAATTGTTCCACTCGCTTTGCTGATGGTTTCCGTTATGGTTTTGGTGCGGAAGTAGGGATTAGCACTCAACAAATGCCGCCCCGTGGCCCTGTTGGGTTGGAAGGTTTAGTTACATATAAATATCAATTAACTGGTGATGGACATATTGTTGCTACCTACACCGGCGCAAATGCTAAGGCCTTTACTCATAGAGATTTAGAGTAAATCTCAGCAAATCCAGCATTCTGTCTCACGTTAATTGGGTGGAAAGCTATTAGTCTGCCAAACATTGGGTGAGGGTATAGGGGTGTGAGGGTGTAGCTGTTTATAACCCTTACACCCCCGTACCCTCATACCCTTACACCCCTTCTTAACAGATAACCTCTTTGCGTAAGTCCTGTAAGTATAATTATCATTGTCTCTGAAAAAGCTACTTGCTAAAACTGAAAAAATGCTGTTCAAGTAGCATATTTATGAGAATTATAGAATACACTCCTAATAAACTCACCATACATAGTTCAGCTTTAAAAAATTGGATAATTGGCAGTATTATTACATCTCTGGGAATTGCTATTCCTGTATTATACGCCGGTAAAACCATACATAGTTTTAATTGCAATAGGGACAAAAATGTAAATGGGGGAATTTGCCGAATTCAAGAGATAGATAAATGGGGAACAAAGACACGAAAGACGGTAGTAATGAATGAGTTAAAGGGAGCTAATTTAGAGATTAAAAATTATAGAGTGCGTAGCGGCAGAAGAGTTCAGTACAATCTTAATCTCCTAACTAAAAGTGGGAATATACATTTTACTAGTAGTAATGATAGAGAAGATATATCTAGTTTAGTTAACCAAATAAATGATTTTATTAATCGTCCTCAAGCATCTAAGTTACAGGTTAAAAACGTTATAGATGAAACAATAGCAATGTACCTAATTGGAGGATTATTATTGATTTATGGTATATATTCCATATTTACAGATGATATTATGTGTAGCTTTGACAAAGCCAGTGGAGAGTTCTTGATTAGGAGAAAGGGTATACTTGGTGAGAGAATGCAATGTGGAGAAAATATTAACATTTTTGACATTCGTGTAGAGCAAAAGAGTAGTTCGCGCAATAGAAAAACTGGTAAAGTGGAAATCACCTACAAACTCAATCTTATACTTAAATCAGGGGAAAGTCTGCTGTTACATAGTGGTGGTTCTAGTCACCAAAAATACATGGAGATTGAAAAAAATATCCGCCAAATAGTTGATATTTAATCACTAAGATATGTTATTTATCAGTTAGGTAGGCTGTGTCAATGTGAGAGTAACTGCTTGTACTCGAAAATGATTCATGCTGATGCACCCTAAATTTTGAATATTTTTTATCTCGAAGTTACTAAGCGATCGCAAAGTCAGTATACTGTCTGACGTTAACTGGGTGAAAAGCTAGAACAATTTTATCTTTCGGAATACCAGCACTGACAAGTTCATTCGCAATTCCGGTTTCAGTACCGTCTCTTTGAATCCAAACCTTATCATTGATAATATCGATGTGAATCAGACAACCATGTACACGTTGTTTATTTTCCCATCCTAGTGTGAGGAGTAAATAATGGTTAGCGTTTTCATCAATAATTAGCTGTCTTTCTAGTTGTCCGTAAGCATAAGGAAGTTGAGAGTATTCGGTTAATATTGTGCGGATAATTTGGCTGTAATTAGTTAAGGTATCCATTCAGTGATTACCTCTAGTTCTGAATTAAATATGAGTAAACAAAGCCGTTGATTTTCTATCAATATTTTACCTATTGGTTCTTGAAACAACTCCGAATAAGTTTCCTGTCGAATAGCAAGATACAAACAACGCTCCGGTTCTAAACGACTAAGAATATCGTAGTATAAAATATATTGACCCAAAGCATTTTCTAAGTCAGCTACTGGAGAAGTGCCAATAAAGCTTTTAACTTCTACTGCAATTTTTTCTCCGCTTTTTTCTGCTGCTATTAGCTTTTCTGCACCTAAATCAACATATAAATCTCTTGTACCCCATCTTAAAATAAATGGATCATTGGTAATTTGCCAGTTATCTTTTTCTAGGGCTTTTCTGACAGCATCGTGATATCTATCTTTAGCGGGCATAGTAGATTGTATTTAAACTAAAGCCTTTAACAAAGCCTGAAGCTTGAGTTGCACTTCTGCAAATTCGCGTTCAGGATCAGAACCGGCGACGATACCAGCACCAGCGTAAAGTCTAGCGCGATCGCCGTCAATTAGAGCCGAACGAATACCCACAATAAATTCACAGTTACCTTGGGAGTCTACCCAACCTAAAGGCGCAGCATATAAACCTCTTTCAAAGTTTTCATAATGGCGAATCTCTGCACAGGCGACATCTCTAGCTGCACCGGCGACGGCTGGTGTAGGGTGTAATTGGGCAACAATTTTTAAAGGATGCACATTAGCCGGAACAATCGCTCTAATTGGTGTCCAGAGGTGCTGAATGTTAGATAATTGTCTCAGGCGTGGTGCTAAAACTTGGGGTAATAAACCTAACTGTGTGAGGCGTTGAGTAATGAAATTCATGACAAGTAAATGTTCATGTCTTTCTTTTTCGCTGTTAAGTAGGCGATTTGCATTAGCTGCATCTTCTGCTGGAGTTTTCCCTCTGGGTGCAGAACCCGCCAATGCGTCAGTAATTAATTGTTGATGATGAATACTAATTAATCTTTCGGGACTCGCACCAATAAAACTTTGTCCTTTGCCGTTACTGGTAGAAAAGATATAACAATTAGGGTGAGTTTTTCGCAGATTATTTAAGGAATTAAATAAATTAAAATTCTGATTGGAATTTACATCTAAAACATCTGCTAAAACAATCTTGCTCAGATGACTAGAGTTAATTTTTTCTAAGACTGATATTACAGAACTTTTAAAAGTTTCTGTGTTTTTGACGGGCTTGTGGGTGAAAATTGCAGGAAAATAATCTTTTGTGGGCGTATGATGCTTTAAAGAACGGATATTTTCTATTTTATGGCTAATTTTCTGTAAAAATAACTGAATATTAAAATTATCATTGATAACAGTATTAATTACTAAATTACATTGCTCATCTTTGACAGAAATTTGCCAACGTGGTAAGAAAACTGTCGCCGCAGGAAAAGGGTAATCATCTGTATAGTGTTGATCAAAAAAGCTAAAGTAGCAAAAAAAGTGCGGGCCTGTAAAATCTGCGTTTGTCTCACCAAACGTCATGATGTTTTTCAGGTGAGATTGAATAAAATACTCAGCTTGATGAAATCTGTCTTTACCATTAATCTGGATTTTCTTCACCGCGTCGATAGCTGCGATCGCCTCGCCTTTGCTTTTATTCTCAAAGTAAAAATTTATTTCATTTGCTTGCGCTAATTTATCTAATACTATCAAAGGATCTACCAAATCAATTGATAGAGAAATGCTGACAATTTGCCCACAATTATTTTTGAGGCAATTTTCTTGAACATCTGACAAAAATTGGTAGAGGTCTTTTTGTTTTACAGCAAAGCTACTACGACATGGTGAAACTGTCATAAATCTAGAAATAGTAAATTTTTTTTAAGTTATCTTCCTAAAGTGTAATTAAACATGGTCGTATTTCTACAGGTAGCATATTCAGTCACCATTTCACCAGAGTATGACTTGCTTTGTTTTTGGTGTTCCCCAACCCTGATCAGGGAGGCTGATTCTTTGTCTACCAATAAAAAAATGTAAAATTTGCCACCTGGAGGTTAAAGAGTTGTAACATATTACTCAGTTCTTGAGTGAGTAGATAGCTAACTTTCAATTAATACACTGAACTAAAGAGAAAGTATATTACGTATCACTCAGACTAAATAAATTATGAGTAAATTCTTGATAGTTTAAATAATCAGGACTGATGACTACAAAACAAATTTCCCGTCCCAAGAGTAAATTATGGATGGCGGCAATTAAACCGCCGATGTACAGCGTGGCTATTATGCCAATTTGGGTTGGAACGTCTGTAGCATTTGCAGAGACTAAAAGTTTTAATGTAGGAATATTTTCTACTTTTGTTTTAGCCGCAATTTTAATTCTGGCATGGGAAAATATCAGTAATGATGTGTTTGATGCAGAGACAGGTATTGATATAAATAAACACCACTCGCTGGTGAATTTAACTGGTAAGAAGAATTTAGTATTTTGGTTGGGAAACCTGTGTTTAATAGCAGGTTTGTTGGGGATATTAGCGATCGCCATTTGGCAACAAGATCCCACAGTCATCGGCATAATTCTCCTATGCTGCTGTTTAGGCTATATGTACCAAGGGCCGCCCTTCCGTCTAGGATACCAAGGTTTAGGTGAAATTCTTTGCTTTTTTGCCTTTGGGCCTTTGGGTATCACTGCCGCCTACTACAGTCAAACCAAAACTTGGTCATTCACTGGTTTAGCTGTTTCCATTATTGTAGGGATTGTCACCAGTTTGATTTTATATTGCTCACACTTTCACCAAGTTAAAGACGACATCGCCGCCGGTAAAAAATCGCCCATTGTGCGTTTAGGTACAGCCAGAGGTGCGAAAGTCCTGACTTGGTTTACAGCTAGCATTTACCCATTCACCGCACTGTTTGTATTATTGGGAATTTTCCCCGTGTGGACGTTTCTTAGCTGGCTAAGTCTTCCCTACGCCTTCAAATTGTGTCGCCATGTCCAAGAAAATCATGACTACCCCGAAAAAGTCAGCAATTGTAAATTCATCGCCGTAGCCGTACATTTTTGGAGTTGCTTGTTATTAGGTGTAGGATTTGCGATCGCAGGGTTTTGAGAAGGTAGAGGGCAGGGGGCAAGGGTGAAGTTATTACGCAGTTTCCAACACTATGTACCAATTTGAATTTCGTACAATATCTCGGAAATTTGCGCGATCGCTGGTTACTAGTCACGGCATTTGGGATACTCGCGAAGCCATTATTCTCCGGCTGTGTGATGTCAATGGGAATGTCGGCTGGGGCGAAATCGCACCCATTAGTTGGTTTGGTTCGGAAACTCTCGAACAAGCTTTAGATTTCTGTCACCAACTCCCCCCAGAAATTACAGCCACAACAATTTTCTCTATCCCCGATAATTTACCCGCTTGTCAATTTGGCTTTGAATCAGCATTTGAGGGACTGGGGACTGGGGATTGGGGACTGGGAACTGGGGACAAGGTAGACTCTATTTCTCATTCCCAATGCCCTATTCCCAATGCCCCATTCCCAATGCCCCATTCCCAATACAGTGCCTTACTCCCCGCCGGGGAAGCAGCGTTAAATCAATGGCAAACTCTTTGGCGGGAAGGATATCGCACGTTTAAATGGAAAATTGGCGTAGATGATATTAGTCAGGAACTACAAATATTTGATTTACTGACACAAGCTTTACCCAACTCTGCCAAACTGCGTTTAGATGCTAACGGTGGCTTGAATTATGAACAGGCACAATTATGGTTAGAAACTTGTGATCATTTGCGAAAACATCCCCAATCCCAGGTTGAAATTGAATTTATTGAACAACCGTTAGCTGTAACAGATTTTTTTCAGATGGTGGCATTGAGTCAATCTTATGACACTGCGATCGCCCTAGATGAATCCGTCGCCACACTCCAACAATTGAAGACTTGTTATGAACAAGGTTGGCGAGGAATATTTGTGATTAAACCAGCCATTGCGGGTTATCCTTCACGCCTGCGAAAATTTTGCCAACAGCATGAAATTGACGCAGTATTTTCATCGGTATTTGAAACTGCGATCGCTAGACTTGCTGCACTCAAATTAGCAGCAGAATTATCTCACAAAAACAGGGCTGTTGGTTTTGGCATCAATCACTTTTTTACCCAAGCAGAATATGAACCTTGGCTACAAAATTTCTTTTCAAAAACTAATTCACCATGATTTGCTCATTGGTGAAGACAACCAAGAACTCCGGCGAATCGCTACCAAAATTCATATCGAACTCACCCAATTATCTCAGCCTCATCACCCATTAAAAATCATCATAGCTGAACGCGAACCAGTCAAATTTTTAGCCAGTTTCATCGCTGCCCATGCAGCAAACTGTCAAGTCTTTTTATGTAATCCCGATTGGGGAAAACAAGAATGGGATCAAGTATTTACCCTAGTCAAACCCGACATTATCTTAGCCACAGAAACTTTACCCAACTTCTCCCATGCCCAATTCCCCATTCCCTATGCCCCATGCCCAATTCCCCATTCCCTAATCATGATTCCCACCGGTGGTTCATCGGGACAAATTAAATTTGCGATGCACACTTGGGAAACTCTCACAGCGTCAGTGCAGGGATTTCAAGAATATTTTCAGCTAAAACAAATTAATTCATTTTGTATTTTACCCTTATATCACGTTAGCGGTTTCATGCAATTTATGCGTGCCGTGATTACTGGTGGTAAACTCGTGATTCTTTCCTTCAAATCAATAGAACTAGCCCCCAATTACCAAATTAATCCTCAAGAATTTTTTATATCTTTAGTACCGACACAATTACAAAGACTGCTACAAAATCAAGAATTAACTACATGGCTAGCTAAATTCCAAACTGTTCTTTTAGGTGGTGCGCCTGCGTGGGAGGAATTATTAGCAAAAGCTAAATTTCACAGTATCCGTTTAGCACCAACCTATGGCATGACAGAAACAGCTTCTCAAATTGTTACACTTAAACCTGATGATTTTCTAAATGGTAAGATTAGTAGTGGTCAAATTCTCCCCCATGCTCAAGTTAAGATTCGCAACAATCAAGGAGAAGTTTTACCAGCTAATCAAATAGGCAATATCACCATTCAAGCTAAGTCTTTATCCCTGGGTTACTACCCCAATTTTTGGCATGATCAAGATAATTTTGCTGTAGATGATTTAGGCTGTTTGGATGAACAAGGTTATTTAAAAATAGTAGGACGTGATAGCGATAAAATTATCTCCGGTGGAGAAAACATTTATCCTATAGAAATCGAGTCAGCTATCCTACAAACACAAATGGTTAATGATGTGTGTGTAATTGGTGTGCCTGATCAAGATTGGGGACAAGCATTAACAGCAATTTATGTTCCTCAAAATTCAGAAATTAGTACGGAAGATATGAAAACCGCACTCAAAAATCAACTCAGCAAATTTAAAATCCCTAAACACTGGATTCCTCTGGAAACTTTACCCCGTAACACCCAAGGTAAAATTAATCGTCAAACATTACAAATAATAGCTACAGAATTTTTGCGAACCCATAAGGTTGATGAAGATTTGTGACATCTGGCAGACTTGATGACGTTATGAAATAACTTCTCTCGCTTTTCTTCTTTCTGCTTCTTCTATTTCTCGGCGATTTCTTTCTAACCAATGGATAATATTAGTTGGTAATGCTTGCTTATTGCGGGTATTGGCATCAATACAAACGTGGCGAGTTATTGCCTTAGCCACTACTACCTCAGATGAGAAAATTTCATAGTTAATTTCAAACTTTTCTGTCCCGATTTTTTGGGGCATTAAATTTACTAATAATTTGTCTCCACAAAATATAGGACGCAAAAAATCAACGTTAGCGTGAACTATGGGGAAACCCACTTGAGGGTGAGTAAAAAAGTCTTTAAGATTGATTCCTGATTTGTTCAGGGATTCCTCATAGGCTTCGTGACAAATACTCAGGAGATTGGCGAAGTAGACTACACCTGCTGCATCTGTATCTTGAAAGCGAACAGTGCGATGATAACTAAAAGACATAAATAAATTTCAACAATAAAAAATAGCAGGTATTAAGCCTGCTCTCATGGTTAATTCTACTGCAACGTCAATACAAATTACTTGATGGGTGAATATATATCTTGAGAAGTAGGGTTGAGGTAGGGACGCTGTAAATCAATGGCATGATCTTGAAAATGTTGCTGAATAGCTTTCATTCTTTCTTCCACAGCATTTTTACCTGTTTGCCAAGCATCTAGCAACGCATTTGCTAAGATTTGACAACGATTCATCCCAAAACTTTCTTGTGCGGTAAATTTTTGAGTTGGTTCTTCTGCTAACCCTAAACCTGGTGCTAGAAATTTGGTAAATAAGGGGATTTCTGGGCGGAAATAAGCTTGATTTTCTTGGTAAACAAATTGCAAAATTTTGTGAATCGCTGGATAGTCGTGACTCTCAAAGTAGAGTACCCCAGCATCATAACGTTCATAGGCACTGGGGTTATAAAGCACTTGAAAGGTAAAAGGAATAGTGTGGGCGTTGAGTTGCTGGGTGAGACTATCCATCAGCGCGATCGCACCATCTGCACTAAAATTAAAATAGATTCTCCCACTGCCTAAATTGACATCTGGATTCCCTTGCTGTTGTCCTACATCACTCACAGCTAAATAATAGCCATTTTGCAAGCGATTATTCGGCATCCAAATTGCGACTGATTCCCCGACTTGGGCAGATTTTCTTCCTGGTTTGAGATGACAATCAGGCTCAATATATAAAGTTAACCCATCTTTAGCCACTGCCATACTACCATCTGGTTCTTTTCGCAGCACTTCCCAACTGGGATCAAAATAACCTTTACCATGATTATTGGCTTGCAGTTGTTCGTAAAATTCCCAGTCAATATCAACAACCGAATTAGTGGCTAAATTGTGAGGTACTTGATAATTATTATTACTACCATCAACAGCTAAACTGTTTTGCAGCGCACCGTTGTAATAGATACCGTAAAGAAAATTTCTTAATAATAAATTGAGATATTTATATTGTAGATCAGGCGAATTTTGTTGAAATCTATCTGCTACTTTTGTTGGCAAAGCAAAGGGCTGATAGTTAGGATGATATATACAAAAGTTTGGCTCAATGTGGATATTGGCAGCAATATCTCTCAATGAATTTATCATTTTTCCAGCAGAGTTAAGTTAACATTCATCAAACGCCCGATCACAAAGGAAAATAGATACTATTTTTATCACCTTCCTCTTGTCTGGTTTAGCAACCACGCAACCGAGTTTTTTCGTAATATAACCGCACTAATTGCTTTTCTTTTTCTGGTTGAGTGACTTTATTCATCTTTGTTACGGAACTGATAATTTCTGATTCCTGAGTTCCTAAGATGCTAACTATAGATTTTTCTGGCATAGTCAGAATATTTTTAGCTAGCTCTAACTTATAAATATCAGAATTATCAAAGTTGTGGCAATTATGAATACTGTCTTGAATCTGGTGAATTAATGCTAATCCGGTAAATTTCATAACCCTGATTAAAAAATCACTACTATATTCCAAAATCATCGGGAAAGCATCAAGATAAGCTTGTAACAAAGCTACCAAGGAAGGTTGGATATCCTCTAAAGGAGTAATGGCTAATTGTAGAGATTCTTCTAATTGTAAAGTTGGGTCTATCACTAAGCTAGAAAGCCAAAGTTTTAAATAACTAGCTATGATGTTACCCAAGTCAAAGGCGGGATCTCCCCATCCGCAGGCTTCCCAATCAATTAATCTAATTAAACAGTTATCTAATTGATCCCATCGGGAATGAATGAGAACATTGTGCAGATGCAAATCATTGTGTGTCAAACAGCAAGGATTCCATTCATAGGCTAAATCAGCAATAGCCGCTTCTAAACTTTCATAACGTTGATAAAGTGTATAAAACTGTAATGATTGGTTGTTAACTTGACCAAAAATTTCTGGTGTAATGGAATCTATCCCTTGGGCTGGGTTGTAAAAGCTATAGCGAAATTGTCCGGCGGGGGCAGTCGCCATAAAATCGCGGTATTCCTTGCGTTGGAAAGTAGCGCGATGGAGGGCTGCTAATGTTGTGCCAATTGCTGAGGCGATTTCTATGGGGAAAATATTGTTTTGTTGATAAAAATTACTTAAATCTAGGTATTCGCTGAGATAACTACGCACTAGGATGGAATTTTCTTCATCAAAATGTAGCACTAAGGGCGCGATCGCAGAAATATTACCTAAGACGGGAAATTGTTGCAGCAGTTGTTGAAACAACCATTCATTAAATAATTCATGGGGAGTTCCATCACTTTTAATATTTTGTTCTTGCTTGACTAGGAGTTGAAGATTATCATCTAAATTCACCACTAAATTCTGATTCTTCTGATTAGCTTTTAGTTCTCTCACAGTCTCGAAACTGCCATTTACCAAGCCACACAGACCTCTAATTTGTAGATACCGGATAACATTACGAGCAGAAAGTGGTGATAACATAAAATGATTTCCTAGTTAGTAAAACCGCCGTAAATCTCTAAATATCGGGCTGACTTTTACTTCAGCAATTAGGGTAGATAACAACAAGTATTCATATATTAATGTTTTTCAATCTATTCCATTAATATCTTATTTGTTAGTTTCTCACCTGCCAAAATGGCAATAATTCGCTTTATTTTTGCTTTATTTTTTGATATTTTCCCTATTGAATCTTTATGGAAAATACGCTGGTTGCTAGAAATCAATAAATAGTATTTTGTTGAATTAATTGAATTGTAAACAATAATTATTGAGCAATAACTATCTTTTTTAGGTCATAAATACTACATTGTTAGCAATACTCGTTTCTGGCTATTTTAAGACCATTAGACTTGAATATCAAGGATAAATTATTGTGGTAGTCATCAAATTATACTTTATACTTATATGTTTTTTGTATTTTATTTTACATAATTACTTTATTTATAATAAATGCTTAAAAAGATTTATTTATATATTTTCAAATTTATTATTCTTGTGTAATTGAGTCATCATCTACTACAAAAACTGTCTCTAGGTAGATGTCAGTAAACACTATTAGTTGCGTATTTCAAAAAGAGTATTTTGTCTTAGAAGGGTAACGTTGCTTCTCTACTAGAGGCAGACTATTATTTTTATCTATCACCGCCAAGTTGCTACAACCGGATATTTTTCCTGAAAAATATTCATCATCCAGTTGCAGTGAGTGTAAATGGTTACTTTGAATACAAAATTGGGGACTGGGTATTGGGGATTGGTGACTGGGGATTGGGGACTGGGAAGATGGGGGAGTGTGGGGGAAAGATTTCTTCCCACACCTCCCACCCCTCCCACCCCTCCCACACTTCCTGCTTGCCCAATGCCCCATGCCCGATACACCATAATTGTCTGATAAACCAATATGGATGTACTATAACAATGTCAACAATTGCTACCTGACAGTCACAAGTTGATTTACCATAACTGTCAGTGCCAACATCCCTAAAATAGTCATGAGGCCTGCTGGCATGAATTTACGTGTTTTAGCTAGTCTCAAAGCAAAGAAAACAACTAAAACAGCCGTAACGCAAGTTGCTAGAATCAAAGCCCAGGCTTGTCCTTGTAATTGTAAGTAGGCAGCTAAAAGTAGTATAAAACCGCTAACTAAACCACTGAAGAGAGAAACTTGACTATGAGCTTGAAAGTAACCAATAATGCCACCAACCATCGCCAACACACCATAGGCGATCGCAGCAATTATACTTGAATTCATGGTTAACCCTTATGTAGATTTTGCCTTTGCTACCCAGTCCAGCAGAAAATTAACCATCAGCTAAATTTAAGCTGTTCTACATTTAATCTATATACAGTCATCCTTAAAAATGCTCAGTTCTTCATTTTGAATTTTGAATTCCTTTGATTGACGGATAACTCAGCTATGCCCACGGCAAGTTCTTCTTCCTATGCCCAGGTTCAACTCCTCCAACGCCAAGCTGCGTCACTTTTACTTTATCAATCAGTCCTGCAAGATGAAGTAGGAATTGCCTTTTTGGAGTTGTTACAAGCCATTCGCTACACCGATGCTGATGCAAGAGGTTGTTTGCAAGCCTATGGTAGTTATTTTCACGCCCTTGCAAATCAACAGCAAACTTGGGAAGACTACCTCATCACTCAAATTCTCATGGCGGAAAATCCCTTCACTCAACTCGCCCAAAAACGAGATTTTGAGGACTTACCCCAAGCTTTAGTCATCGCCGCCCAGCATGATTTACAAATATTACAGAGTTTGTATGAATGCAGTAGTGCAATTTTGAGTGAATGGGTACAAGGTGTAGGGCATTTAGCGGTGTCTCCTGTGGTGTGGTACGTTGAACCAGAAGCAACCGCCACAGGGTTAGTATCGTCTCTGCACCATTGTGATAATTGGGCAGACTTAGTAGAAGAGTTAGCAAATCACTATCGCCAATGTGGTACAGGCTTATTTGCCCAATATCGTGCCTTGCGTTGGCAAGCAGGTGAATTTATCGGCATTCCTCACCCTGATCCCGTGAAGTTACATTACCTAGTTGGGTATGAGTCACAAAAAGATACATTAATTAAAAATACAGAATTTTTATTAGCTGGAGAAGCCGCACTGCACGTATTACTTTATGGGACTCGTGGTGCAGGTAAGTCTTCCTTAGTCAAGGCCTTGTTAAATGAATATAGTCATCGCCACCTGCGTTTATTAGAAGTGACAAAATCACAATTGCAGGATTTACCCACCATTGTCGAACATTTGCGCGACTTGCCCCAGAAATTTATCATCTTTGTCGATGATTTATCCTTTGAAGAAGACGATGACGCATTTAAAGCTTTAAAAGTAGTGCTAGAAGGTAATTTAACAGCTAGACCACAAAACGTAGTTGTGTATGCTACATCTAACCGTCGTCACCTCATTCGGGAGTTCTTCGCCGATAGACCAACACCCAAACAAAACGAAGAAGTCCATGCTTGGGATACCATGCAAGAGAAACTTTCCTTTAGCGATCGCTTTGGTTTAACCTTAACCTTTGAATCCGCCGATCAAAACACATATTTACAAATTATTCAACATCTTGCCGCCCAATCTGGAATTGACATCCCCCAGCAGGATTTAGAATTTCAAGCCTTACAATGGGCTACACGCCATAATGGACGTTCTGGAAGAACAGCAAGACAATTTATCGATTTTCTCAAAGCAGAACTATCACTTTTGGGAGGAAATCCAAAAAACCAAAATTGAGAATTTATCAACTCAACGCCAATACAATTACAGCCATTCGCCAATCTACCATCACCTATCCGCCTTAAAAGTGCTGTTAGCATAGCGCAGCGTTAGCCAATGCTAAATCCTAAATCTTGAGTAAACCCAATCCCCAGTCCCCAATCCCCAGTCCCCGATCCCCAACCCAGCCCTATGCAGTCATCCATGTTCAGCAATCGATTTATATTAGGTATCGTTGCCTTTAGTGTCAGCTTTGGTCTGAGTCTAGTCCCCAAATGGGATTTTAACCAAGCTTTCCTCACAGGGGCAATTACCGTAGTTGCTACCTATGCCGCAGCCTTATTTGTCGATAAGCGACGCAGAACCCATGAACTGCTAGTTTTAGCTTCCTTTCGCAAACGCATTAAAGAAACCGAGGGATTAAAATTTCGCGTAGTTAAAGAAATTGAGCAAATAGAAGCCCATCGTAATTTACTTTACAACGAAACCAAGCAACTACAAAATCACATTCTCGAATGTCGTAACCAAAGAGATAGTTTACACCGAGAATTAGGTAACTTTGCTTCCCAAAGAAAGCAAATAGAAACAGAAGTCACTAACCTAAAAACCGAGATTCAAAATTTAGAAAAAAATCAGTCGGATTTACAGCATTCCATATCGGCACTCATCTCAGAAAAACGCCGTCTAGAATCTAATTACAATGCCTTTCACGCAGAAATTAATCAGTTGCAAACCCACATCCAAGAACTCAGACAAGAAAAACAAGAAATAGACAGTAATATCACACTACTCGGTAGAATTAAACCGCAGCTAGAAGAAAAACTGTATGAATTGCGCTTAGAAATTCAAAAATTAGAGTCAGAAAAAAATCAGCAAAATCAGTTACTCCAAGCCACAACAACTGAGAAAAATGATGTCACAGCCACCATCAATTCCTTACAATCCCAAAAGTTCCAACAACAAGAGCAATTACAGCAATTAAAAAATGAAATCTCCCTACTGCAACAAGAACGAGACTTACTACAAAACCAAGTTTGGGAACTACTCCAGCAAATAGAAACATTTAACCAAGAACCCATCTCTGAAAATTCACAAGAGGAGAATATTGAAATTTTTCCCTTTGCAGACTTATTAGAAACAGGAGAAACATCCGATAACTTACCTGAAATATGGGACAGATTTTTTAATCAATTGCCAGGGCATGAATTCCAAGTATTAAAAGCTATAGCCGAACAAGAAGACCCCTACCCAACTATTAAAAAAATTGCCGAATCTAACATTACCATGCCTAATATATTAATTGACGCTATAAATGAACTAGCTACTGATGTCATCGGTGAATTAATCATTGATACCACAGGAAATAAACTAGAAATTGACCCAGAATATATCCATCATGTCACCCAAATGATCGACCTGTATGAAAACCTCATGGCTAGACACGCCTCATCCAATTAAAAAGTAAAAAATTACAAAATTTACTCTAGAATTAAGACACACCACAATTTATTTTTATTTTTCTGCATTTTGCCTTTTAAATTTTAAATTTTGCCTTGTTCAATCACACGTTGTAAAATAATCGTTATCATAGGCATTGACATCTAAATACAGTAAAGTACATGGCAAAGCTCAAACTCTCGAAAAAAACTTCAACTGCATTAATTAATTCTCTCGGTGCGGGAGTAGTTCCCAGAGTCGGAGTTGAACACATAGCAGTTGGTCGAGAAAAAGAACTTAAAAGCCTATTACAAAACCTTGATGATATTGCTGAAGGTGTCGCCGCATTTCGGTTTATAATTGGTAACTACGGTTCTGGTAAAAGCTTCATGCTGCAAATGCTCCGTAACCGTGCTATTGAGCAAGGTTTTGTGGTTGCTGATGCTGATTTATCTACAGAACGTCGCCTAGCAGGAAGCAACAATGAAGGCTTGGCTACCTATCGAGAATTAATGAGTCATCTCTCTACAAAAACTCGTCCTGATGGGGAGCATTAGTTTCAATATTAGAAGGGTGGATTAATAAAATCCAACAAGAAGTAGCAAAAGAAACTAACTTACATCCCCATGATGAAGGGTTTGATGACCAAGTAGAAGCCAAAATTCGGGAAGTTGTTCAGTACATAGAAGATTTAGTCCATGGTTTTGATTTTGGTACAGTCATTATTTCTTATTGGCGTGGTTATCGGTTAGATAATGATGACTTAAAAAACGCCGCACTGCGTTGGTTAAGAGGGGAATTTAACACCAAAATTGAAGCAAAAGCCGCTTTAGGAGTCCGCGTTATTATTGATGATGATAGCTGGTTTGATTACGTC
>NZ_PJIZ01000121.1 GCF_021596505.1 Nostoc sp. CMAA1605
AACTTAGACCTCAAAGTAGATGCTCCACTGATATCCTTACAAGGTTCGTACAATATAGGTGGTGGAAATAAAGGCTTTGGTAACTCTTGGTCTGCTTTTTCTGATACTTTTCACCTATATAACAATGACATTTCTCTTTTTAAAGAAACATGGCAATTGGGAGGATTTAACACACCACAAATTAATTTCGCTGCGATTTAAGCGAATTTCTGGTTGACGTAAGTAATTGGAATTAGCACTTACTCTGAAATAACCATTGTAATTAGCTAAAACAATAAGGGATTATGTCTGCGATCGCCCTCCGTTATCTATTGATTTTGAGGGTGATCGCTTTGATAAAATAGCAGCAAATATCCTTGCTAAAGCCAAAGGAATGACCAGATTCATCCATGACCAATTCTCCAAAGACTACCTAGAAGAACTACTCAAACCATTCGGAACAGTTCAAGCACCAAGTAGAGTCGCAGCAGAAGTCAGAGAAATAGACGTATTATTCACACCCATTCCCACACAAGCAGCCAAATTAAACACCTTGGGAATATTAGGTAGAATGGCCACAACCCCAGCCATCTTTGAACCATTCCGCAATCCTGCATCCATCGAAGAAATTAAAGATTGTCTATCAAAATCATTAGAAGTAAACAAGGCAATTCAGCGAGAAGCAAATCGCAACAAAAGCAAAATATCAGACTCAGAAATTCCCCAACAATGGATACTCACACCCACCGCATCAGAAACAATCATTGCTGGTTTTGGTGCAGTTCTCAAATCAGATTGGGTAGAGGGAGTGTACTTTTTACCCCAGCATTTCCGCACAGCTATAGTCATCATTCATCAGTTACCATCGATTCCCGAAACACTATGGCTGAGAATCCTGGGACGTGGGAAAGTGCAGCAACGCGCAATTGATGAATTAACAGCACTACCAGCAAATCACCCATTCCAAAGAGTGACGCTAGAATTACTTTATAGCCTGCAACAAAATTTGCGAATCAACCAGAATATCGAAACAGATGATCGGGAGTTAGTGATGAGATTAGCACCACTGTATCAGGAAGATAGAGAACGCGCTAGACAGGAAGGTTTACAACAAGGCTTACAGCAAGGAGAACAACAGCTAATTCTGCGGCTGTTAAATCGGCGTTTAGGAGAAATCGATATATCTTTAACCGAGCAAATTCAAGGATTATCTATTGAACAATTAGAATCTCTGGGAGAAGCATTATTAGATTTTGCCACAGTGGCAGATTTAGAAGTTTGGTTAAATCAACAACAAGATGCAACCAATCAGTAAATTATTAACGGTGATAATTTGAATTTAATCTATCAGCGATCGCCTTTTGAATTAGCCAAGATTAAGTGAGAGCGATCGCTCTTTTGAAATAAGTCGAGTTGTTGGTGCGATCGCCCTCCGTTATCTACTGATTTGGAGGGCGATAACTTTGGTACAATAGCATCAATTCGCCTTGCCCAAGCTACAGGAATGACCAGATTCATCCATGACCAATTCTCCAAAGACTACCTAGAAGAACTACTCAAACCATTCGGAACAGTCCAAGCACCAAGTCGAGTCGCAGCAGAAGTCAAAGAAATAGACGTATTATTCACACCAATTCCCACACAAACAACCAAATTAAACACCTTGGGAATATTAGGTAGAATGGCTACAATCCCAGCCATCTTTGAACCATTTCGCAACCCCGCATCAGTAGACGAAATTGGTGATTGTATCTCTAAGTTATTAGAAATCAAGAGCGCAATCCAACGAGAAGGAAAGCGCAATAAAACTAAAATACCAGAAACAGAAATTCCCCAACTGTGGATACTCACGCCCACCGCATCAGAAAACATCATTTTTGGGTATGGTGGACAGCTAAAATCAGATTGGGTCAAAGGAATATACTTTTTACCTCAGCATTTCCGCACAGCCATAGTTGTAATTCATCAGTTACCATCTATTCCCGAAACACTATGGCTGAGAATACTAGGACGTGGTAAGGTACAGCAGCAAGCGATTGACGAATTAGCCGCCCTCCCAAACACTCACCCATTCAAAAGAGTGACGCTAGAATTACTTTATAGTCTGCAACAAAATTTGCGAATCAATCAAAATATCGAAATAGAAGATAGGGAGTTAGTGATGAGATTAGCACCACTGTATCAGGAAGATAGAGAACGCGCTAGACAAGAAGGTTTACAGCAAGGAGAACAACAGTTAATTGTGCGCCAGTTAAATAGAAGAGTGGGAAACATTGATTCATCTCTCATTGAAAAAATTCAACAACTATCAATAGAGCAGTTAGAAATATTAGGAGAAGCATTATTAGATTTTGCCACAGTCGCAGATTTAGAACTCTGGTTAAATCAACAACAAAACACTACCAATCAATAAATTTAATCATAATTAATGATTAGCGATCGCCTGCTAAAATCATCAAGAATTACGGTAGGCGAAGCCTACCCAATTCTTCCAAAATCAACCCAAACCCAATTCTCGTTTGAGTAAGTCAATAGAATTCGTCCCGATGTAATTTTCTACTTTAACCAGTTTGGGTGGACGAATGATATCTTCAGATGCTGCGTGAACTGCTGTCTGTACTATAGTAAAACAAGCTTGATCACAAATAATCACTTCGGCTCGTTTCACAATCGCCTGCAATTTATAATTATCCTGTGGTTGGGCAGTCATGATGAGTAAATCATCACCACGCAAACCATGTAAAATCACTTCTGCTTGATGTCCAATTCCTGAACTTAGGCTGACTATCCCTACACACTGATCTTTAGGTAAATTCTTCAGGAAATTAATCTCTTTACTGTAGTCATAGATATCTAGAGGAATCACCCGCACAGATTTAGGTGCAGCGATCGCTTCCACATCGTTGATAAAATAGCGGCTAGTCACTACTGTGGCTGAAGTGGTCTTATCGAGGATGGCAGCTAATTCATTGATGGCTACTATCTGCACTGGTATTTCTAGATACTCTTCCAATTCATAAGCCATTAATTCCCCTACACCTAAATCTTCTGAAGGTGCTGCTACTAATACTCGCGCACTACAACGCAAACGCCAGTCAATTTCTGCTAAAAATATCTCTCTTGCTTGATTGAGTGAATATCCTTCGCTAATGAGTTCATCTAGGGCTTTTTGCAATATTTTTGCTGCGTCAGGATGTTTTTGGGATATCGGTGATTGTAGCTTGCTTCCGCCTTCATGACCTTGGGCGCGCACGTAAATTCCTGAACCGGCTAAACTTTCGACAAAACCATCTTCTTCTAGCTGGCGGTAAACTTTGCTGATAGTATTGCGGTGTAACCCAGTCTGCATTGCTAAAGCCCGTGTGCTGGGTAACTTGTAACCTGGTGAATATTGTCGAGAAGCGATCGCAAACCGCATTTGATTAAATAGCTGGGTTGATGCGGGAATCTCACTATCTGGCTGAATACGGAATTGAATCATCACCCAACCTCCTGAGCAATTCAAAATTCAAAATAAAGAAAACTAGGGGAACTACAAATTTTGGGTATCTTACATGGAAGATTTTTTTGGGTAAATTTTTTATGTATAAGTATTTCGTATGGGATATTTAAGCAAAAATCACCCAAACATACTGGCATAGTTATATCAAATAATCACAAAGCTTTATCAGGTTGCATGGGTAAAAATTATTATGACTGAGCTAGCGTTAGATACTCAAAGGGTGAAGATTCCCCACAACAGTTTACAAATCTCTGCATATTTAGCACAACCCCAAGCACCAGGTTCTTACCCTGGAGTCGTAGTTTTACAAGAAATTTTTGGTGTAAATGAGCATATTCGGGATGTTACAGAACGCATCGCTAAATTAGGATATGTGGCGATCGCACCTGCACTATTTGAACGCATCGCCCCTGGCTTTGAAACCGGTTATACCCCCGCAGATATCGAAGTTGGTAGAAAATACGCTTGGGAGCAAACCACCGCATCAGAATTATTAAGCGATATTCAAGCCGCTATTGATTACCTCAAAACCTTACCAACAGTCAATAAAAATGGCTGTGGTTGTGTTGGTTTTTGTTTTGGTGGTCATGTAGCATATCTTGCTGCCACTCTCCCAAATATTACAGCCACAGCTTCATTTTACGGGGCGCGGATTCCCACTGCTACACCAGGAGGCGGCGCACCTACCCTTACCCGCACAGCAGAAATCCCAGGCACAATCTATACATTTTTTGGCGAAGCAGATGCGAGTATTCCCCCAGCACACATCGACGAAATTACAGCAGAGTTAGAAAAATACAACATTTCCCATCGTGTGTTCCGCTACGATGGAGCTGACCACGGATTTTTCTGTGACCGTCGCGCCAGTTATAATCCTCAAGCAGCAGCCGCAGCTTGGGAACAAGTACAGCAATTGTTTGGGACTGTGCTGGCTAAGTGAGGGCTACTGTTAATTTGTGATTTACAGCAGGAAACAGGCTTAAAAGTATCTGGTTTTCTTCTGAAACTTTGTACCTAATTTAGCTGAAATCTGCTGTAATTAAAAACTACGAATTAAGTAAGTCGGTGCGAAAAAACCAAACTACATTAAGCAATGTAAAAATTGGGAAATTCGTTTTGTAGTAAGGACTTCAGTCCTTATTTAAGGACTAAAGTCCTCACTACAAACCTTGAATTATTTACACCCTTCTACTTACAAAACCCCTTGGTCTTAAATCAAATAAAAATAATTTATTGTCAATTGTCATGAACTCCGAATCGAAACTTACTCAAAAAGCCAACTCGTCTTTTACAATGGACGATTTCGCCAAAGCATTAGAAAAACACGACTACCAGTTTCAAAAAGGTCAAGTTGTTCACGGTAAGGTATTTCAACTTGACCCTGATGGGGCGTATGTCGATATTGGCGGTAAATCGTCAGCTTATATCCCCCGTGATGAGGCTTCTTTGAGAAGTGTGACCGATTTATCGGAGGTATTGCCATTACATGAAGAATTAGAGTTTTTGATTATCCGTGAACAGGATGCAGAAGGTCAAGTAACTCTCTCTCGCAGACAGCTAGAAATTCAGCACATCTGGGAAAAGCTAGTAAATATGCAAGAAGCTTCTCAGACGGTGCAAGTTAGGGTGACAGGTGTGAATAAAGGCGGTGTCACCGTCGATTTACAATCAATCCGAGGATTTATTCCGCGATCGCACCTGACAGAACGTGATAATTTAGAAGCACTCAAAGGTCAAAGTCTCACTGTTGGTTTTTTAGAAGTAGATAGAAACACCAAAAAACTGATTCTTTCTCAGCGTTTAGCGACTCGTTCTAGTAACTTCAACTTGTTAGAAGTTGGTCAGTTAGTAGAAGGTAAGGTAACAGGAATTAAACCTTTTGGTGTGTTTGTTGATATAGATGGGACAAGTGCTTTATTGCATATCAAACAAGTCAGCCAAAGATTTATTGAATCCCTAGAAAAAGTCTTCCAAGTAGGTCAACAAATTAAAGCTGTAATTATTGACTTGGATGAAGGGAAAGGTCGGATTGCTATTTCTACCAGAGTGTTAGAAAACTTCCCTGGTGAAGTGGTAGAAAACTTAGAAGAAGTGATGAGTTCAGCAGAAGCACGCGCTCATCGTGCTGCTAATAAATCGGCTGAATAAGTTGTCTTGAATTTAGTGCGATCGCTTTTTTTATGCAAGGATAAAGAGAGCGATCGCTTTTTTATATTGATGGTAATGGTGGAAGCTCAAAATCGTTAAATAAGCAAATATTGTAATGAAAATTGTTTAAAGCTCTCACTAATTTCGCATCGAGAGTTAATAGAATCGCACCGACTTGTACAGAAAGAGCAACATAACAAGCATCGTAAGCAGAAATGTTATGATTGAGAGCGATCGTCACTGCATCCGCCACTAAATCAGCAGTCGAGACAACACGCAAGGGAAAAGCCTTAAGACTAGCTAAATTACCTTGAATTAAAGAAGCATTGTAACGGCCAGCACGAGCATACTTCCACAGAACATTTGCACCTTCAATGTAAAACAGATCAGGCACAAAGATTTCCGTTTGAGGATAGGCAAGATAGGCACACAGTTGATTAACTTTGGCTGTTAGCGGATCTGGGATAAATTGTTTAACGGAGACACTAGTATCTACAACACACCGGAGAGGATTCGTCATCTGTTCCGATCTTCCCTAATCATCTCAGTGCTATCAGGCCATTCGACATCTTTTGGCAGTTGTTCACGACGAAGACGGATTTCTTCTAGAAGTTTTGGGACATTTTTGTATCTTTCGTCTACCGTTGGTTGCAGCTTTGTCTGCAAACCCTTCTGCAAGACTGTAATAGCTTGAGCTTCAACTGAGCTATTTTCAGCGTTAGCTAACTCTTGCAACTGTGCGTATAAATCATCAGGTATGTTTAGGTTAGCCATTGCTTGACCTCCTAAAAGAATTTACTGCTAATGGTAGCACGATTGAGCTGAGGGGTGCGGGTGCGATCGCTATTCAATCTTTCAATCAACTGCTACAATAATTATTTATTGAATTATTTTGTGTTTTTAATATGGGCAACAAAATCAAACAAGCCCTGTCCTTGACTGATAATGTTCGGTTAGGAACAACATCTTCCTCTCCATTTTTAGGTTCGCCAACTTTTGACGAAGTACCTTTTCATGTGCGTGAAGGGCGTATGCCAGCTTTGGGAACTTATGTAGTTATCGAACGAGATAAAGATGAAATAGTTCATTACGGACGTATCATTGAGGGAACAGAAGACAACCCTCGTGCTAACCCATCGACACTGCAACAAAATCAGGCATATCAGGTAGGTTCAGATAAAACCAGACCAGGCGATCGCTCTCCTCATGTTACCCGTGTTATGACTGTTGAAGTCTTAGGAGAAATACATCTTGATATTAATGATCAAATAATTATTAAAGAACCGAGTCTATTAGCACAAACAGGGCAGGGAGTTTATGAAATACCTGCTGACAAAATACCGCAACTATTGAATACTCCCAATAAAGCAGAAGAGGGTTTCTACATAGGTAAGGTAGAGTCTGGTGGTAAAAGTGTAGATTTTATACTGCCAATGGAAGCCATAGCCCGACATTTGGCGGTTGTAGGAAAAACGGGTGTTGGTAAAAGTTATGCTACAGGTGTTTTGATTGAAGAATTAGTCAGACATGGGATACCTGTGATTGCTTTCGATGTTTTAGGAGATGTAATTGCTGCTGCCGAAGATTTGGGAGGTTTAAATTTTCGAGCGGGGGTTAATTTTCGTGTTCCTTACTCAGTCATCGGCATGAGTGAGTTTCTTGGATTTGTGCCGAATCTGACATCAGACCAATCAGAGTTAGTATCTATGGCTTATGATGCCGTATTTACTGACGCACTGCAAAGTCTAGAAAAAAGTGGCAAAGTAAATATTCAAATTGAAGAGTTATTAGAGGAAATTCAAGGTGCTGGTACTGAATTTGGACAAGCAGCCGTGGGAGGAAGAGCCGCACGTAAAGTATCAACTGTATTCAAGCGTAATCCACTTTTGACAACCGGAACAGAGTCTTGGTTAGAGGAATTTGCTAAACAACCAATTACTAATGTTTTTGTAGGACACTTGAGCCAACAACAACGGAATTTGATAGTTGGTGCATCAGTTAGATTATTGCAAGCATTGCGTAAGCGTGATCGCATTCCACCTTTTGTCTTTGTACTCGATGAAGCGCATTTTTTCTTACCCGCAGGAGGGCAGATAACACCATCGACTCAAGTCATCCGAGAGATGATTCGTACTGCTCGACATGATGCGATCGGAGTTACATTAATTACTCAAAGCCCTGCATCTATGGACAAGCAAGTATTGTTAACTTGCAATACACGTTTAGTATTTGCTTTAGATCCAGATGATATGAAGCTAGTATCTGGTACTTTAGGAGGTATTTCTGATGAAATGATTTCTCGTATCCCTAAATTACCAAAGGGTACAGCAATCATGTCATCAAGTATGGATATTTTACGCCACCCAGCACAGATACGTATTCGTCCACGCGAAACCCGTGAAGGTGCGCCAACACCCAATATTGCAGAGGAAGTCAAAAAATGGCGGCAGCAGAAGATAATTTAACGCAGAAAATTTTAGATTTATTGCTCAAACAATCAGACGGTTTAGAAGTTGAGGAAATTATCAACCATTTGCAGAAAGAAGATGGTGATATTTCTCCTAGAGGGATACGCAATCTTTTAAACCAATTGGTGAAGGAAGAAAAACTAATCAAACGTAAACGTCAAGGTAAAGGACGAGGTAAGCCACCCTACGCATACTTCAACCTTAAAACTGTTTCTCAGTATGTCAATCCTTTTGAGGATATCCCAGGAGTAGATAGCACAAAATCTCACTTTGTAGCAAAAACAGAAATTGAAAAAGAGCAGATAGATCCACAAGAACAGCAACGCCAAAAGCAATGGCTGACAGTTTTAGAAAGAATTGCTACTCATAATCTATTAGCTGATACTTATGCTAAGGTCGTTATTGAACACGCATCAGAATTAGCTATACAAAACCCTGTAGAGCTTGTTGTCAACATGGCAAATTGGGTAGTTAATGACCTTAACCAGTTAGGAAAAGAAATTGAGCGCAAATTGCAAAAAGCAGAAACAACAGAAGCTCAAATTTTAGTTAGAAGACTAGAGGAGAGATTAACATGGGCGAGAAACAACTTGCAAAAATTTTGGCGACTAGACCGTTCACGAGATGAAATACCCGGTATTTTATATTTACCTTCACAAGCCAAACATTTTTTTCGTGATGGAAGACGCGCTCAAATGAATGAGAAAGCAGCGCGGGAGCAACTAGAAAAACGAATAATAGGTAATAAGTTAATCGAAGAAACAACTCCTCCAACCAACCAGCACAAAGCAGCCGTTGGGACGGATGCTTCTATAGCAAAAATTTTTCTAAATCACACTTCAGGCAGCTTTATTCCTCCAGATCCGGTCATAGTGACTACTTCTGCTGCGGCAATGATAGTTGATGAAAATAACCCTACACAACAGGAATATTTAGATTTTGATATTTCTCCTGATGATCTACAGGAATATGAAGAATATAATGCTGCTGCTAAAGGTTTAGTCCTGTCTCCAAACCTAATGAGAACAATCGGTACTGACACCTTTAAAAGAGCGCAAACAGCAGCCTTAGAACTCCGGCAATATCATCAAGACTATCGTGTTGCAACCAGAACTAATGAATGGCGACCTATTGGTAATTTACCTGATTTAGAAATTAACCCAAAAGTAACTCTCATTTTCGTGATGGTCGTGTATTTCCTATTGTACATCGAATTAACTTTTACGAATCTGATGGGTTATACGGTGATATTGTACGCAATCAAATCGCAGAATTTGCTGGAGTTATTCATAATACATTGTTAAATCCTCTTGGTGAAATCGTTTATGCTTCAGCCGTAAAAAATCCTGAGCTTTCGTGGTTATCACCTTTGGTATTTTGGTATCTCCATAACAAAAAAATTCAGGAGCAGAGTAAACCTATCGTTACAGCAGATGATATTTATAAAGCACCTTTTTCAGATACATCAGTATCTCATCTTTTATTTTTAGGTTTAGCAAAGAAGTCTAGTAATTTTAATAAACAAAAACACTTTATAAGCTGTCGCGTTCTCCGGCGTTTTTCAGATATTGCTTTTGTAGATGATGTATTACCGATAGTTATTTCCAAAAATGAGAAAAATTGTCCCTTAGATGAAGATGATATAGAAGATTGGCAAATTTTTATAGCTCAACGTCTTGCTAGAAAACAAGCTAATGGAGAAGATAATCTTCTAGAAGAAGATGACTACAGAGCATTTATTTATATATGTCATAAAGTAGGTGTGCTTATGTGTTATGCTGCGCCTACCTCTGCGTATGAAATAATAGTCAATAGTGATTCCGATGGCAGTGGACACTTTTTAATTCCTCGTCTAGAAGTTGCTATTAATCTAGAAAAGAAAAACTTACAAACTTATCAAAGAACCTTAGATAAAATGTTGTCATGGTTAGCAGCAGGACGCTGGGAACGTGATTATGGGCATACACAAACAGGTTTTGATGAAAGAGAAATAGAAAGTCGTTATCCTGTTCTTGTACCCGATGTTACGCTGTATGCTGATGAAGCGGCGAAATTTGCCCGTGATAAGCTAAGTGACGAGGTAGAGGAGAAGGTCAGAACCCTAATTGCCGACTTGAAAAAGCATTTGGCAGGTGGACGCTAGTACAAAATAATTATTTCAGCCACTTGACATCTACAATTAAAACTGCAAAAATTATTTATTGTAATAGATAGTGCAGAAACGATCTGAGTAGCTCCAAGTAGGTATTCAGTCAGATTAATGTACCTTAACAACAAAAAAGCCAGCCCCATTAATTGCGTTTTGGGTGTCTGGCTCTAAATTGATTTATTTTTCTAAAGAAATTATGTCACAAAATATTGCAAATGTCGATCTCACACCGACGGAAATTGCGCTGCGGTTGAGTGAGTCGTTCAATAGTAAAGTTTCCAACCGACAAGTAAACCAGTTTTTAGAACAGTTGGGTTTGCAGAAGAAGCTGAAGACCAGAAAGGGTAAGTCACAGTGGAAACTTACAGAAGAAGGTCAAAAATACGGTCGAGTGTATTTAGTGACTAATACTAATGGTAATTGGAGTGGCAATCAAATCAAGTGGAGTGAAGAAGTTTTAAATCTTCTGCAAAAAGAACCACCTTGGCTGACTGCTTAAAGCAATTATTTTGATGTTGGTGCTTTACTAAATTTGCTGCTTGCTTTTATGCTTCTGTCCTACGTATACAAACTGAATCCTTCATGGAAACAAGCGCAGAAAATCGAACATTGGCTGCATCTGCTTCGCCTCCAGTACAACTTTCGGGTTAGGGAAAGGACACAAGCATATGAGCAAGCAAAAGCACCCCTGATGGGCAACTACTGCATTATTCAAACTCAAGCTGAGTGTTGCCCATTAACTTGCTCAGTTAGCAAAGGAGCTTTGTACGGTAATCCCTGGAGTACCAAAGGGAAAAAACGCAGTCCTCTTGCTCAACAAGATGCAAATTTGGTAGACCTGAAAAAAGAGCGACCTTGGTATAGCGAAATTTGTTACCACGTTTTACAGCAAATGCTAAAACAAGTTGACGCTGCATTTGTACGTTTTTTCAAAGGTTTGGGCAAATATCCAAAAACAAAACGAAGGGGCAAATTCCGCTCTTTTACTTACCCAGCAGGGGATATTGGCTTTAAAGGAAACAAAGTCAGACTTCCCGGAATTGGCTGGATGAGATTTTTTCAATCTAGACCTTTTCCACCTGGCTTTAAAATTCGTTCTACTACTGTGCGAAAAAAGGCAGATGGTTTTTATATCTCCGTTCTGTTGCAAGATGACACAGTTCCTAGTCCTCTAACACCTCAGCAAATACAAACAGTATTAGGAGTAGATTTAGGAATTAAAAAGCTTGTATCTCTTAGCACTGGTGAAACTATCCTCAATCCACGATTTTATAAAAGGATCGAACGAAAGCGATCGCGTCTTCATCGCGCCGCCAGCCGTAAAGTATTAGGTTCTCGTCGTCGTCAAAAAGCACATCATCGAATAGCGAAACTAGAACAGAAAGTTGCCAATCAAAGAGAGGATTATCAATGGAAGATAGCTCATAACTTAGTCAAACAATATGACCTGATTGTCTTTGAAAATCTCAACATTCAGGGCATGATGGCACGCTGTAAACCCAGACAAGATGATCGCGGCAAGTATTTACACAATGGTCAGTCTGCGAAATCTGGACTAAATCAAGCGATCGCTGATGCTGCTTGGGGGTCTTTAAAACAGAAAGTCAAAATTTTGTCCGAAAGGGCTGGCGTTCTGGTTCATGAGGTTAACCCAAGGTTTAGTTCTCAGGAATGCAGTGAATGTGGATACGTCCTCAGAGGGTGACAAGCTACCTATAAAGGTTGGTGCATAAGGGAGAGGGCATAAAAGCCACGCTGAAAATAGAGTCGTTTATGGGGTTTGAGGGCAATCAGACTCAAGACCCAATCAGCCCATAATTCCATCCCATAACGCCATCGTTGTCCGTAGAGTCCAAAGCTAAAGTGACTCTGGCGTGGGGTCTGGTCTTTGTGTGATTGGATACGTCCAGCATAGATATCTATGCCTAATTTTTTCATTTGTTGCCCCTGCATTGTCGCCAAACTATAAGCTAAGGCAATCAACAAGACTAAGGCTAAAAAACGGGTGTCATTAACCTTGGTATCTTCCAAGTTATAGCCACTTGTTTTATAATCCTTGAACATTTGTTCAATACCCCAACGACAACGATAGACTGCCAATGCTTGTTGTAATGTTGGGAGGTTAGTTAAGATATACCAAGGTTCTTTTGCTCCCTGATTATTATATTTTCGTTTCCAATAGATAGCCAGATTAAATAGTCCAATTCCATCCCCTTTATTGCACCTCACTCCCTGATAGAATTTAGACATTCCCGGTTGGAATCCCAGATTTTTTAGAACTTGATACTCCTGATTCAATGCTGTTTGGAAATGCAGGTCTTTTTTCTGCCTCAGAGCGAAGAATACACCCCTTTCATCCAGCCATTGAGCCAGTTTAGGACTGTGAAATTCTCGGTCTCCTAATACTAAAACCGGATAGTTTTTCAATAAAGTCAGCACTGTTTTTAGGAGACGTTTTTGAGTGTGAAAATTACTGTTTCCTACCTGTTTTAAAACCTCCCAATACAAAGGAAGAGCATGAGTTCCCCAGACTAAGCTCACCATAAATACATTTCTTCCCTGCCATTGGGTTCTGTCAATTGCGATGAGCCAATATCCATATTTATGGTGTTTGAGTTTCTGGAGACGACGACGCTGGTCTCGATTTAAGTTTCGTCCCCTTTGTACTTGTCTTATCCAATATTTTATCAAGGGAAACCATAAAAGTTTGACATGGAGTTGCGGCAAGTTCAAAAAGCGTTGTATGTTGCGTTTGCGACTGCCATATTGAATCGGTTGGGGAAAAACACTCGCTAAAACGGAGAGTTTGACCTGACGATGAACTTGTAGCAATAACAACAAAAGCTGTAAAGTTAGATACTGGGTTTCATTCAGATGGGTACGCAGGGTTTTTTGGTAAGATTCAGGAAACATATTTTTTCCAGGGAGCCGCAAAAATGCTCCCTATTTTTTGTCTCCACTATCTTCTCAAAGTTTTGTCCCATCTAGCTTAGAGTTGCCTTGTCACCCTCTCAGGGATACGTCAGTCCTCAAAACCGATATCAAGAAAAGTTCCTTTGTGAAAACTGTGGTCATCACGCAGATGCAGACGTTGATGCTGCAAAAGTAATCTTGAAGCGCGGTTTAGATGAATTGGCTATAAATTTAGATGCTGTATCGGGAGTCCCTCGAAAACAGGATAAAATCACGCCCAAGGAGCTTGTTGTAAGACAAGGGGAATTACCTGTGATCACGGGTGAGCCTGGGAACTCTCAAAAAATTAAGTTTTTGAGTAGAGGAGAGATTGAGTAATCATCTCTTGGAACCCTCTGGCTTTAGCTAAATCGATTCCATCAATTGAAATCGGATGAAGCGAATCAAGCTTTTATCCTAAAAAACGGAGAAGGGGAGATTCGAACTCCCGGAACCCTTGCGAGTCCATCTGATTTCAAGTCAGACGCAATCGACCACTCTGCCACCTCTCCAAATAAACTGTCTAGCTTGGCTGCACCTGAATTTTGTGGTGAGCAATAAAGCTGACAGATATTACTATATCCTATCATCTACGCAGATGGTACTACTGAATGCGATCGCTCATAAAAAATTTCTTCTGTCACCACCTGAAAATCCTTGCCAACCCATACCAGTGCAGCTTTTGTGACTACACCCGCCTCTAGGGAAACCACAGAAAAATTCCGCAGTTTCTCCCCGTCTTGCTCGACAATCCTGGGGACGCTGGCGGCATTGAGGTAAAATATCCCCTCTGGACTTCTAAAGACGGCTTTTCTGAGTTGTTTCTTGGTGTGCCGTAAGGCATGGTGCATATGTCCAAATGTCACCAAGGCTATTTGTTTACCCGCATTGATAGTTAAAGAAACCGCCTCAGCTAAATCAGGATCGCCAAAATCGCCGCCGATGGGATGCCAATCTTTACCGCAGGGGTCTTCGGGGCGATCGCCTAAGCCACTCGGCCCGTTATGACCGATAAAAATAATGGTGTCACAGGCTGCACTTTTCACAGATGCAAAGATTCTCGCTGCTGATTCTTCCAACGTTGACACCCCGTAACGGTCTTTGCAGATGTCAGCAAATCGCCATTCATGACCACCCCAACTAAAAGGACGACCCCCCACAACAGTTAAATTCCATTCAGGGAAATCTAGCTTACTGAAACCAACGTGAGCTGCACCTAATAAATCTAGCTGTTCTTGTACCCTGTCTTCCTTGGTGCGGTCATAGGGACATTTCTTCCGTCCCCATTCTGTAGCGGTGTACCAAGCATCATGATTGCCCATGACGGCTGCTTTGGGAATATCGAGGGAAGCGATCGCGCTTACCACCTCCACCGATTCGTTACCAAAATCCCCCACAAATAACACTAAATCCACACCCAAATGCTTGAGTGCAATGCCATCCTCTGTTTCCCACAGATCATGAACATCTCCCACTACAGCAATTTTGAGAGTTGTTGATTGCGATTTTTGACTGGTCATGCCACTTCCTTGCCGTATATTTCTAGCATAGGCAACTCAGCCAAATTTGGACACAATTTTGGGGTATTAACCCCCCAACTATTTTTGGTAAAAACTACTATAATTAATGCACAGGCAAAATTTGTAACAAAAAATTAATCTTTAACTGTGTTTACTACTGCTCAACGCCAACAAACTCAACCAGGTGGGCTACCACTAGATTTATTTGCTGCTATTGAAGAACTCAAAAAAGAACTCAACGCCGTGATTCTGGCGCATTATTATCAAGAGCCGGATATTCAAGACATTGCAGACTTTATTGGTGATTCTTTACAACTAGCGAGAGCCGCAGAAAAAACCAACGCAGATGTGATTGTCTTTGCTGGGGTTCACTTTATGGCGGAAACAGCTAAAATCCTCAATCCTGACAAGTTGGTGTTATTACCAGATTTAAATGCTGGTTGTTCATTAGCTGATACTTGTCCCCCAGCCGAATTTGCTGCTTTTAAAGCCGCCCATCCCAATCATTTGGTAGTTTCTTATATTAACTGCTCTGCCGAAATTAAGGCGATGAGCGATATTATTTGCACCAGTTCCAATGCTGTGAAGATTGTGCAGCAAATCCCCAAAGACCAACCAATTATTTTTGCTCCAGACAAGAATTTAGGACGGTATGTCATGGAACAAACCGGAAGGGATTTGGTGTTATGGCAAGGTAGCTGTATAGTGCATGAAACCTTCTCTGAGAAGAAGATTGTCCAATTAAAGATAGCCCATCCAGAAGCAGAAGCGATCGCTCACCCTGAATGTGAAAGTAGCGTTTTGCGTCACGCTAGTTATATCGGCTCTACAGCCGCTTTACTCAAATATTGCCAAACCAGCCCTAGCCAAGAATTTATCGTGGCTACAGAGCCAGGTATTATTCACCAAATGCAAAAATTAGCTCCTCACAAGCACTTTATCCCTGCGCCACCAGTGAATAACTGTGCTTGTAATGAATGTCCATTTATGCGGTTGAATACTCTAGAAAAACTCTATTGGTCGATGAAAAATCGGACTCCTGAAATCACTATGTCAGAAGATATCCGCATTGCTGCACTCAAACCAATGCAACGAATGTTAGAGATGAGTGTTTAGCTAAGTCTAGAGGTTTTTTTAAATATTTAGATTATTCTGTTCTGGCTGCATCTACTTGTATCTAAATATTTTTTTAATACTTTTTTAGTAGATGCACCACTTTTTGGGTTAACTGTCAAATTATGTTTTAGGCTGTTTTCAGGACTTCAAGAATCTTAACTACCACTTAAAAAACCAACTAAAAATCCTACAACAAAGAAGAAGGCTGTCAAACATAGTGCAACTATTGCCCATGTTCTTTGATTGGCTTTAAATGCCTCAATACTAGCCCATCTTTTGCTTTTCCATGCCCATTCATTCCCCTTAATTCCCAAAATAATCGCCATGATAAAACCGACGTAGGGAACGAAGCACAAAAGACCAATCCAAACTTTGTTACCAATACTCCAGAATACTCCTAATAGAAAAGCTCCCCAATTCCAACCTTTGATTTCTTGGGGAACAGGAATAGATTCATCAAAAATACGACCACAACCTGAATTATTGGCTGGGTCAGATGTAGAGTTAGCAGAGTAAATTGGTGTGGAATAATCTGGATTTTGATAATTTGGTGGGGATTTCCTGACGGGTTAGGTGTGGAATATCCTGGATTTTGGTAATTTGGTGGGGGATTTCCTGACGGGTTGGGTGTGGAATATCCTGGATTTTGGTAATTTGGTGGGGGGTTTCCTGACGGGTTAGGTGTGGAATATCCTGGATTTTGGTAATTTGGTGTACTGTAACCTTGATTTACCTGTCCCAAATTCAAGAATGATATGACTTCATCCGCAGTCTGGAAGCGGTAATCTCCCCTTGGTGCTAACATCCGATTTAAGGCTTGACTCATCAGGGAACTGACGGTGATTTCCCTGTCCCATTTCCAAGTTAATGTATATTGATCTAACAATTGTTGCGGTTGTTTACCAGTCATCAAAACAATTGCGGTGACGGCCAAAGCATATAAATCACTACTGGGTGAGACCATTCCTAACCGAATTTGCTCGTCAGGTGCATAACCCACCTTCCCAATGCTTGTACCTCCAGGGGTTGGTGTTGGCTGTAAATTAGTAGCGACGTTAAAAGTTACTTGTTTCACCGCACCCATGTCAATTAATACAGGAAGTCCTGTTTTGGTGCTGAAAATAATGTTATCGGGAGAAATATCTCGGTGAATCACGCCTTGACGATGCAGGTAACTTAACACAGGAAGCAAATCCTGAAATAGTTTGAGGACTTCTGCTTCGTTGAAGCGTCCCCCTTGTCTGAGGCGTTCATTTAATAATGATTCATAGGTGCGACCTTCGATAAAGTCTTCTACTAGAAATAAGCGGGAGTTTTCCTGAAAAGCTTCCCAAAATCTGGGTATTTGTGGGTGCTGTAGCTGATAAAGGGTGACGGCTTCTCTTTGAAATAACTCGACGGCTTTGTTGAGTGCGCCAGTTCCTTGGACGGAAGGAATAAACTCTTTTAGAGCTACTTTCTCATTAAAACGACCTGTATCTTCTGCAATATAAGTTCTACCAAAGCCGCCTTGACCTAGCATTTCTCTAATGATGTAGCGATCGCGTAATCTAGTTCCTGGTTGGATACCAATTAAGGTAGGCTCTAAGGTATTACCGGAGCTATGTAACGCCTCCCCACAAGTAGAACAAAAGTTAGAACCGCCTACACTCTGATGTCCTTTACTACAAGTAAGATAACTCATGGGTCAAATCTGAGATTTTATATATTTAGTATCTATATTTCTGCTCAGGCAGCAGATTTATTTAAGTATATAGGCTTTTTACACACAAAAATATTGTGTGTTACTTAAGTTATTGCAAGGAAACTTTATTGACATTTCCGAAAAAAGTATGTGACTGAAGTTAAATTACAGCTTACTCTTAGCGGCTTCTTTTTGGGCAGTTTCACTATACTTTTTATACAGTTGTGTCCGTATTTTTGCTTCTTGATAGCGACTGTGATCTGGTGGTACTGCGTCCATGAGATCAGAAGCTCTTTGCCACATAGCTGCTAGCTCTAACCATTGTGTTGAGGTTGTCGCTATTTTTCCAGTCGCAGAGGCTTGATTAGCAATTCGCACAGCTGCGGAGAAGGAATCATCAGATTTGTTATCTACGGATGATGTTTGGTTACTATTAGCTGTCGCAAAATTACTGTTATTATCTAGCTTCGCAAAGTTTTTTAGGTGTTCACCAAATTGGCTATAGACAATCCAACCTAGTGATAACAATAAGCATAAACCAATTGCTGACTGCCATTTTACTTTCGGTGATTTTCTCAACTTATCTTTGTGAGATAGTGAAGAAAATTCCGGTAAATTATTTTGTCCAAGTTCAATTTGAGCAATTTGGAAATCTTTAATCAGCTGCTGCACAATGTTTGGTTGAGCCAGGGTAATTTCCTGTGACCAAAGTAATTGATTTTCGCGCTCTAGTTCTGTCAACCACAATAATTGCTGTTCCCGCACTATTCGACTATTAATTCTGATGCGGCGAATATTACGTGGTGCAATAGATTCAAGGATTTGCTGGATTTGCTCTACTAGACTAGATTGCTCTAGTAGTTCTGCCTTCGCCGCTTCACACAACAGTTGTAAGACACCATCGACAAAAATAGCTCGGATTCTCACACCAGACTTGGTGAGGTTGTCGTTTAATAGTTGAATAATCGCGGCAACGCTTCCTTGATGAGCTTGCCAAGCGATATCGTTAATCCGATCTACCATTGGAGACTTACTGATAGCTTTTAACCCTGATTTTTCTAAGAACATCTTGATTTTGGGCTTATGCTCTAGTGAACTTTACCTTTTCTTCGATTTTATGGTTAAAAAGATCAGGTTGCCACATAAAATCTTAAAAATTTAGCTTCTTACTACTGAAGGTGTTAATTGCTGAATGTAGACTGTTGATTGTTGTTGAATTCCCCACTAAATCTTTTAAATAGACTTATACAATATTATGTTCACCTTAGCATAGCGGTATGAAGCAATTACGTATATTTCTGCACAGATAATTTAGGAATTTTTTTGATGATTAATTGACCAACGGTGTTCTATGGGTACAGAAGAACCTTGACAAGCTTCTTCTAATTGTTTTTGTTGGACTGCGGCTTTACGGAGGGTAATAATTAGTTGATTCACCTGATTTCGCAGTTCAGGGTTACTACTGACTGCTGACATGGTTTGTCTTTCTAATAGTTGCAGTATAAGTTCGTAGTGAATGGGTGAAGGTAGGGGAATTTGCTCCATGTAGTTATCAATTTGGTAATTTTTAATTCTAAATGTCTAACTGCTGTCCAGTCAATTTTGACACAATAACCACAGATTTAACTAAGATTTTAGGGAATACCAAAAAATAAATTGTCCCAAATAAACAGCTTAGTAGGGTGCGTCAGTATGAATAATCTCTTGGTATAGTTAGGTTTTCTTGCACTGACGCACCCTACAGTTTGGATATTTTTTTATCTGGAAGTCCCTTAGATATTTAGTTTCAGGGAATTTGAGGGTTTTGAGGTTTGAGTTATACCTAGTGTAACGTGAGTGAAGTAGTTGCTGAATGGGAAGTTTCACTCAAGATGGAGGACTCAGAACCTAAAAATTAGGACTGAGTTGCAAGTTGATTTACCGACTTTGTGATCTGACAATGTATTTAAGGAGACTGGGAAAATAGGCGGGCGATCGCTAATTCTGGATCTGGTTGCTTTACTAGGGATTCGCCGATTAACACAGCCGCCGCACCAGCTTGTGATACTTGAGTTAAATCTTCTGGGGTATGTAATCCCGACTCACTGACGACGAGGATATCTCTGGACTGTAATTGACTACCCCTAGCTGCTAAAATTTCGCAGGTGGTTTGTAAATCTACGGAAAAATCTTCTAAGTTGCGGTTATTAATGCCTACTAAAGAAACACCATCTAACGCCAATACCCTATCGAGTTCTTCCAGGCTGTGGACTTCAATCAAAACCGCCATTTTCAGGGATTTGGCAATTTTAATGAAGTATTTCAAGTATTGATCACTCAAGATAGCAGCAATTAATAACACTGCATCTGCACCCCGCAACCGGGCTAAATACATTTGATAAGGATAAATGACAAAATCCTTACATAGTAGTGGTAAATCCACGGCTTCACGGACTTTAGCCAAGTTATCAAAACTACCTTGAAAAAATTTGCTATCCGTCAAAACCGAAAGACAACTTGCGCCACCTTGTTGATAGGATAAAGCGATCGCCACAGGGTCAAAATCTTCCCGAAATACACCTTTACTGGGAGAAGCTTTCTTGACTTCTGCAATCAACGCAGGTTTAGTTCTACCCTGTTTTAAAGCTGCGACAAAATCCAGAGTTGGCGGTGCTGTGAGTGCTTGCTTTTGCAATTCTCTCAAAGGCACTTTCTCGCGCATTTGCTCAACTTCGATTTCCTTATGCCAGACGATTTCCTCTAGGATGTTCTGGGGTTGGGTATCTGGTAAAGCAGTTTGATAACGTAAGAAGGCAACATTTATGGCTGGATTTGGTTGCAGACGGCGGATTTGCATATTTAGTGGTGAGTGCTGAGTGGTGAGTGCTGAGTAGTGAGTGCTGAGTGGTGAGTGCTGAGTAGTGAGTGCTGAGTAGTGAGTAGTGAGTGCTGAGTGATGAGTAGGGCAGGGGGCAGGGGGCAGGGGGAAAGAACTTAGTAGGAATAAGTATCTTTCTACCCTTACACCCTTACACCCCTACACCCTTACACCCCTACACCCTTATTTAAACGACTGCCCGTTTATACGCTTCATCCAACACTTCTGATAGGGTTGGGTGGGCGTGGACTAAATGGGCTAGGGTTTGGACTGTTTGCCGGTTGGCTACGGCGGCGGATGCTTCGTGGATTAAGTCGGAGGCGTGTAAACCGAAAATATGTACGCCTAAAACTTCGCCGGTGTCTTTGCGGTAGATGACTTTGGCTATACCGTCGGCTTCGTTTTCAGCTAAAGCTTTGGAATTACCTTTGAAGTAACTTCTGCTGGTGGCGACTTCAAAACCTTCGGTTTGTCCTAATTCTTTGGCGGCTGTTTCTGTTAAGCCGACATAGCTGACTTCAGGGTGGGTAAATGCGGCGGCGGGAATACTGCGATAATCGGCTGTTCTGTCCCGTCCCATGATGTTTTCCACAGCGACGATACCTTGAGCAGAAGCTGCGTGTGCTAGCATCATTTTGCCGTTAGCATCGCCAATCGCCCACAGATGGGGGACAACTTCCCCGGCTGATAAGACTGCCATGCGATCGTCAACCGGAATAAAATTCCGACGGTCAAGTTCTACACCCACAGATTCTAAACCGAGATTTTTGGTAGCGGGGATGCGTCCTGTAGCTACTAAGCAAGCATCAACTTCAATGACATCGACATCTTCTTTAGTTTTGAAATCTGCCAATTCAATCACTACAGGCGAACCAGGAATTACTTTTTTGGCGTAGATTCCCACTTTGGTTTCAATGTCGCGGGGTGTAATTAATACCCGTTCTGCGAGTTTAGCAATATCGCGGTCAAACCCTGGCATGAGTTGGTCGAGGGCTTCAATCAAGTGATTTCACTGCCCCAAAGCTGAGTAAATGTCCGAAAATTCTAAACCGATGTAACCACTACCAATAATGGCAATCCATTGTGGTAGGGTTCAAGTCTCACAGCTTGGTCGCTAGTGAAGACGGTTTTGCCATCTACTTCAATTCCTGGCGGTACAAAAGGTACAGAACAGGAGAAAGAATAATATCCTTAGCGGTGATGGTTTTTTCACCACTATCGCCAATCACCGTGACTTTTGTGTCCCGGCGATTTTACCCCAACCTCTGATGATATCGACTCCCAGACGTTTGAGGCTATTTGTTAAATCCCCTTGGATTTTAGAAACCAAATTATTGGCGTGATCTGCGATCGCTTGCCGATCAAATTCCACACCGCCAATTTGAATTCCCAAGGACTTCAGGTGATGGGCATCGCGCAATTCCCGCACACGTCCAGATGCGGCTAACAACGCCTTAGATGGAATACAGCCTCGGTTAACACAAGTGCCACCCATATCAGCTGCTTCAATAATCGCTGTTTTCAAGCCGCAACCTACGGCGTGTAGGGCTGCGCCGTGTCCCCTACACCAGCTCCTATAATTACTAAATCGTAATCAAATTCATGACTCACGTTAGTTTCCCCGTGTGCTTCGCATTATCTATTCTCGACCTCACCTGCTCGTAGTGCAACCCCC
>NZ_PJIZ01000122.1 GCF_021596505.1 Nostoc sp. CMAA1605
ATTTACTCAACCATTATCTTTTATTGGATTACCCGTATTATCAATACCAGTTCAGCATTCAAATACTTTACCTTTAGGAGTGCAATTGATAGCCGCACCATACAACGAAGAGATTATTTTAAGAGTGGCATCTATCTTAGAAACTCAAGGAGTAATTTCAGCAAGAATAGAAAGAGCATGAAAGCATACAAGAAATCTTATCCTAGCAAAAAGGAATCCCTTTCAAATAGAGAGGGATTCCTTCTTGTTTCTATTAAAAGAGAACCTGGCGACGAGCGATTGTAGCAGGAGGCGACCCTCAAACTATCGTAGCCGCAGCAGCGTTTCACAACTGAGTTCGGGAAGGGGTCAGAGTGGTTCCACCGCGCCATAGACACCAGGAAAGAATTCAAAATTCAAAATTCCAAATTCAAAAAAGAATCAAGAAATTTAAATTCGAGGGTACAGAGACCCTGAAGACTGCAAGAAACGCGATTGATGATTAGATGACCAATGATTGTGAGGTCAAGCCCTCGGTCTATTAGCACGGCTCGGCTACATACATTACTGCACTTCCACCTACCGCCTATGAACGGGTGTTCTACCCGTGACCTTACTCACTTAAAGTGATGAGAACACTCATCTTGAGGTGGGCTTCCCACTTAGATGCTTTCAGCGGTTATCCGCTCCGCACTTGGCTACCCAGCGTCTACTGTTGGTACAATAACTGGTACACCAGCGGTGCGTCCTTCCCGGTCCTCTCGTACTAAGGAAGGCTCCTCTCAATGTTCTAACGCCTGCACCGGATATGGACCGAACTGTCTCACGACGTTCTGAACCCAGCTCACGTACCGCTTTAATGGGCGAACAGCCCAACCCTTGGGACGTACTTCCGCCCCAGGTTGCGATGAGCCGACATCGAGGTGCCAAACCTCCCCGTCGATGTGGACTCTTGGGGGAGATCAGCCTGTTATCCCTAGAGTAACTTTTATCCGTTGAGCGACGGCCATTCCACTCTGCGCCGTCGGATCACTAAGGCCTACTTTCGTACCTGCTCGACTTGTCGGTCTTGCAGTCAAGCTCCCTTTATGCCTTTACACTCGCCGCACGGTTTCCAAGCGTGCTGAGGGAACCTTTGCGCGCCTCCGTTACCTTTTAGGAGGCGACCGCCCCAGTCAAACTGCCCACCTGAAACTGTCCTTCTACCGGATAACGGTAGTAAGTTAGAATCCTAGCTTCGCCAGAGTGGTATCTCACCGTTGACTCCCTTCTCCCCACAAGGAAAGTTCATCGTCTCCCACCTATCCTGCGCAAGCGAAGCCCGGACACAATTCCAGGCTACAGTAAAGCTTCATAGGGTCTTTCTGTCCAGGTGCAGGCAGTCCGTATCTTCACAGACATTCCTATTTCGCCGAGTCTCTCTCTGAGACACCATCCAGATCGTTACGCCTTTCGTGCGGGTCGGAACTTACCCGACAAGGAATTTCGCTACCTTAGGACCGTTATAGTTACGGCCGCCGTTCACCGGGGCTTCGGTCGTCAGCTTCATGTTACCACTGACCAACTTCCTTAACCTTCCGGCACTGGGCAGGCGTCAGCCCCCATACTTCCTCTTACGAGTTTGCGGAGACCTGTGTTTTTGGTAAACAGTCGCCTGGATCTCTTCACTGCGACCCACTTTCGTGGGCACCCCTTCTTCCGAAGTTACGGGGCCATTTTGCCGAGTTCCTTAGAGAGAGTTATCTCGCGCCCCTTGGTATTCTCAACCTCCCTACCTGTGTCGGTTTCGGGTACGGGTAATCTACGTTCATCACATTACTAGCTTTTCTTGGCACAATCGAATCACTATGCGGAGTTCGTAAACTCCTCCCAAACCAATCAGGGTATAGCTTTCTTTCATGCGTCCCTAGCAATGCTCCCGTAAATTAGTCAGGGATTGTTGACCCTGTGTCCATCGACTACGCCTTTCGGCCTCGCCTTAGGTCCCGACTAACCCAGAGTGGACGAACCTGGCTCTGGAACCCTTAGGGTTTCGGGGCATTGGATTCTCACCAATGTTTGCGCTACTCAAGCCGACATTCTCACTTCTATACAGTCCACACCTGCTTGCCGCTAGTGCTTCACCCCATATAGAACGCTCCCCTACCGATTAATTTCTTAATCCCACAGCTTCGGTACATTGCTTAGCCCCGTTCATTTTCGGCGCAAGATCGCTTGACTAGTGAGCTATTACGCACTCTTTCAAGGGTGGCTGCTTCTAGGCAAACCTCCTAGTTGTCTTTGCAATCTCACCTCCTTTATCACTTAGCAATGATTTGGGGACCTTAGCTGGTGGTCTGGGCTGTTTCCCTCTTGACAATGAAGCTTATCCCCCACTGTCTCACTGGCAATGTGTTCTCTAGGTATTCTGAGTTTGTCTCGATTTGGTACCGGTCTCCCAGCCCGCACCGAAACAGTGCTTTACCCCCTAGATTTAATCATTACCGCTGCGCCTCAACACATTTCGGGGAGAACCAGCTAGCTCCTGGTTCGATTGGCATTTCACCCCTAACCACACCTCATCCGCCGATTTTTCAACATCGGTCGGTTCGGACCTCCACTTGGTGTTACCCAAGCTTCATCCTGGACATGGTTAGATCACCAGGGTTCGGGTCTATAACTACTGATTATCGCCCTCTTCAGACTCGGTTTCCCTTTGGCTCCAGCTTCTCCGCTTTAACCTACCAGTACCTATAACTCGCCGGCTCATTCTTCAACAGGCACGCGGTCATCCGTTTAATCGGACTCCCACTGCTTGTAAGCTTATGGTTTCATGTTCTTTTTCACTCCCCTTTCGGGGTTCTTTTCACCTTTCCCTCGCGGTACTTGTTCTCTATCGGTCACACAGTAGTATTTAGCCTTACGAGATGGTCCTCGCTGATTCACATGGGATTCCTCGTGCCCCATGCTACTCGGGATTCAGCTCCTATCCTTCAGTTTTCGACTACAAGACTCTCACTTTCTCTGGTGCATCTTTTCAATGCTTCGTCTAACCTCTAGATTCGTTTTTGCTGTCCCACTACCCCAGTCAGTAAACCGACTGGTTTAGGCTCTTCCCCTTTCGCTCACCACTACTTAGGGAATCTCTTTTGATTTCTTTTCCTCCAGCTACTAAGATGTTTCAGTTCGCTGGGTTGGCTCTTTCCTGTCTATATATTCAACAGGTAGTATTCAGGGTTGCCCCATTCGGACACCTCCGGCTCATAGTTTGCTTCCAACTCCCCGGAGTATTTCGTCGGTAACCACGTCCTTCTTCGCCTCTGTGTGCCTAGGTATCCACCATTAGCTCTTATTCGCTTGACCACTTTTACATTGGTTTCTATCCTGCAAACACTTTATCTCTTTCCGATACTTGTGTCTGCCTGCTCTTTTCGCGTTTCTATGCAGTTTTCAAGGTTCTGGCTGAGTTTCCTCAGCAGTCTAACTCCCGTTAGTTGCTGATTCTTTCTCTTTTTTGAAGCTTTTTTTGCTTCTTTTCATGTGGAGGTTAGCGGACTCGAACCGCTGACATCCTGCTTGCAAAGCAGGCGCTCTACCAACTGAGCTAAACCCCCCAACCGAATTTCGGATTTTGGATTTGCGATTTTTGATTGAAATATACAATCTAAAATCCAAAATTTAAAATCTAAAATTCTTCAGGTGGGCCATCCTGGACTCGAACCAGGGACCTCACCCTTATCAGGGGTGCGCTCTAACCACCTGAGCTAATAGCCCATACGAACCTCATTATTAGTTTGAAAGCCTTTCAACTTCTGCGACCGACCTAGAGTAGACCATCTCAGTCTCTATTTGCTTTTGGCTTTTAGCTTTTGGCTTTTGGCCTTTCACTTCCAGCTTTCCGCTTTCGATTTCTGATTTGGGTAGGTCTCCCTAAAAGGAGGTGATCCAGCCACACCTTCCGGTACGGCTACCTTGTTACGACTTCACCCCAGTCACCAGTCCTACCTTAGGCATCCCCCTCCTCGAAAGGTTGAGGTAATGACTTCGGGCGTGACCAGCTTCCATGGTGTGACGGGCGGTGTGTACAAGGCCCGGGAACGAATTCACTGCAGTATGCTGACCTGCAATTACTAGCGATTCCTCCTTCACGAAGGCGAGTTGCAGCCTTCGATCTGAACTGAGCTACGGTTTCTTGGATTTGCATCACATCGCTGTGTAGCTGCCCTTTGTCCGTAGCATTGTAGTACGTGTGTAGCCCAAGACGTAAGGGGCATGCTGACTTGACGTCATCCCCACCTTCCTCCGGTTTGTCACCGGCAGTCTCTCTAGAGTGCCCAACTTAATGCTGGCAACTAAAAACGAGGGTTGCGCTCGTTGCGGGACTTAACCCAACATCTCACGACACGAGCTGACGACAGCCATGCACCACCTGTGTTCGCGCTCCCTAAGGCACCCTCTCCTTTCAGAAAGGTTCGCGACATGTCAAGTCTTGGTAAGGTTCTTCGCGTTGCATCGAATTAAACCACATACTCCACCGCTTGTGCGGGCCCCCGTCAATTCCTTTGAGTTTCACACTTGCGTGCGTACTCCCCAGGCGGGATACTTAACGCGTTAGCTCCGGCACGGCTCGGGTCGATACAAGCCACGCCTAGTATCCATCGTTTACGGCTAGGACTACTGGGGTATCTAATCCCATTCGCTCCCCTAGCTTTCGTCCCTCAGTGTCAGTTACGGCCTAGTAGCACGCTTTCGCCACCGGTGTTCTTCCTGATCTCTACGCATTTCACCGCTACACCAGGAATTCCTGCTACCCCGAACGCACTCTAGCTTTGTAGTTTCCACTGCTTTTATGAGGTTGAGCCTCACTCTTTAACAGCAGACTTTCAATGCCACCTGCGGACCCTTTACGCCCAATCATTCCGGATAACGCTTGCATCCTCCGTATTACCGCGGCTGCTGGCACGGAGTTAGCCGATGCTTATTCCTCAAGTACCTTCATATCTTATTCCTTGAGAAAAGAGGTTTACAACCCAAGAGCCTTCCTCCCTCACGCGGTATTGCTCCGTCAGGCTTTCGCCCATTGCGGAAAATTCCCCACTGCTGCCTCCCGTAGGAGTCTGGGCCGTGTCTCAGTCCCAGTGTGGCTGATCATCCTCTCAGACCAGCTACTGATCGTCGCCTTGGTGCGCTCTTACCACACCAACTAGCTAATCAGACGCGAGCTCATCTCTAGGCAGCAAGCCTTTTACCTTCCGGCACATCCGGTATTAGCCACCGTTTCCAGTGGTTGTCCCCGACCTAGAGCTAGATTCTCACGCGTTACTCACCCGTCCGCCACTGAATCCTAAGATTCCGTTCGACTTGCATGTGTTAAGCATACCGCCAGCGTTCATCCTGAGCCAGGATCAAACTCTCCGTTTTGTTAGATTGTTTGTTTAGCTCTCTTTTTGGCTGCTCTTTCTACACCTCAGCCTGGTGTGTATTTTTCTTGACGCAGGCTAGTTGTTTTTTTCTGGCTTTCAAACTATAATTTTTTCAAGGTTCGGTCGCCCCGGACTGCGCTTCGTCGCGCTCGTCTCTCAGGCACTTATTCAATATATCTAATTCGACTTGGTGTGTCAACTCCTTTTCCAAACTTTTTCGTCTCTTTTTTTCTCCCTCCGTAATATCCTTACGAGATAAGGATTTCAGCCTTTAACCTTTCTTCTATTTCCTCATAATCTACTGACTTGAGCTAGTTATCTCCGGGATTTTTTAGTTTTTTTGAGTGCAACTTCACGCACTGATTGATTGAGTAGGTATCCAAAACCAGCTGCTTCTATTCGAGCAATGAAGTCCTCACTAGTTTGTGAAAGTGCTTTAGCGGTTGCTTCGAGATTCCAGTTGTGTTCGGCTAATTTGCTCAGTAGGTAGGCTCGGCGAGTTTGTGCTTCTGATAGGCGGTAAGTTTTGAGATATTCTAGTTCCCCTGATTCGCGGATGATGGCTTCGCCGATATAGTTTTCTTGTTTGGGTTGTAAGTCGGTGATGAACCTTTGCAGTAAAAAAGAACCTGCTGTGTAAACTATTTGAGAATTTAACTGGCGTTGTAGTAAACCCTCTGCCATGAAGCCTTGAAAAGATGCCCAGTCTTGTCGCATTTTGACGATCGCTCCCCTCAAATCTGCCAAACTATTAATCTTGGACTCATCTACAGTGGTTTCCATCGGCCAAGTTGTGTCATACAGCAAGCTGTACTGATAAATCAATTCCCCATAAAAGTCTTCTAAAAGGCTGCTGTGTAAGGCGCGGTAGTCTTCTGGGGTGGGAACTACAAAAGCGGATGCTAATGATTCAGCCACAAAAACTAACACCCCAACTTGTTGTTCGTGAATTTCAAACACACGCAAAGCATCTTCTAAACCAGCTATATAACGTCCACTCACAGCAATTTCGTAGCGTGAACCCAAACCATGAGAGAGGGCATATTTGGAATACTCACGCCAAGCAATTGTCGGCCCAGAGAAAAATAGTGATAAAAAACCTTCCATTGCTAGGTGTAAAGGTAAAAATCTCAGTTGGTTAGCTGATTCTCGTTTAGCCATACGTTGCATTAAACGGACGCTTGCACAACCATATTCTTGACGTTGTCCGTCGGTTTTGAGTATCTGTCCACCAAAGCTGGCGACGGGACTACCGTCATCAGTCCACGACATGACCAAGCCGTGGGGAACATAGGAAAAATATTTTATGCCTGGGTCTGTAAGTTGTCCCTTCAAATTGACGATTGTTATATCTTCTTCATAGGAACGACGGTTTAAGCGCAAATCACCGCGTATGTTCCGCCGGATGAGTGGCACAATGCGGACTGCGCCTCTTACTTGAGAAGGGGCAATGTCTAATCCTTTCAGGGATATATCTGCTAATAATCTTTTCTTTTGTGCCATATCTAGACTTTGATGGAATTGTTTAACATCTGTTGCACTCTGGCGGCTAAATAATCTTCTAGTTCTGATAAAGGTGCGGAACCATCAGCAAATCGGGCAAAGCCTAGCATTGTGGGTAAATCTTCTGCATCTCTGAGGCCGACAGTAGGGATGCTGGGGCTGAGATTTTGTAATGAAAAGTCTTCAGGATTAAATACGGGGTTGCAGTGAATGATAGAAGTTCGTTTTTGGGGATCTAATTTGGTGCGGTAAATTCGCAGGACTTGTGCCGCACCGTTGGGTGGGTCATTTTCGCAACCATCAGAGATGATCACTACTAAGTCTGCACCGGATGCTAAGGCGTTTAGTAAGGGTGTAGCTAAATCAGTTTGTCCATAGGGACGGATTAGTAATGGTTCTGGTGTGGTTACTGTCCAAAAAGCACGGTATTCTTGTGAGGCTGCTTTGAGGAAGTAGTGTGCAGCTAAGGCGACACCCAAGGGACGGCGACGTTTTTCACTAGAACCGGAACTGGAATAACTGCAATCTAAGACTGCTGCAACTTTTCCGAGTTTTAAAGGTGCTTTTTTTAACGTGAATTGTGCTGATCGCTCTAAAGCTTGAGTTAAAATTGTTTGTTGCTGTTTTCGTGTTTTCCAAGGTAAGGAAAGGATATATAACGCTAGTTTGGTGAGGGGAAGACGACCTAAATCTACATCTATATCTACTTTCTCACTCCGTTCTGCTGCACCTTGAAAACGCAACTTTTCACCCAAGGTCATTTGTTCTTGAATACGGGATAAAAAAACATCACGGGGAATTTTATGTTTTGTTGCTAAACCTTCGGCGACTGTAAACGGTAATTTATAAACGGCTTCCGCACTGTAATGTGCCTGGCGAAAGTTTTCAAATAACTCGGTGGTATAAACTTTTTGTTGCCAGTTACGGAATAAGAAATTACCTAATTCACCTTGTAATTTTAGGTGGGCATGGGTGGCGATCGCTCGTACTTTAGCACGATATTTCACCGCATCAAAACTAATATCACGCCGCATACTTAAATAATCTCGTGCGATCGCTCTACTACGACGATTGTTAATTTTTCTTTGGCGTAGTTGTTGCAAAACGCCCCAAGCTCGCTGGGGTGGTAGGGTGTTAAGTGCATGGGCAATCAGCGCACCTTCTTCTTCTCGATGTTCGGGAAGTGTCTTTTTCCCTGTTGCTAATAGTTTCAGGATGATTTGGGCTTGATTGAAATGATTGATACCTGCTGCTAAGGAACGGGCGTATAGTAAGCGGTAATTACCGAGAATATAGTCGTGTAAAAAATCAATTGATACTCTTTGACCGTAAGCATCATCATAAAATTCACGCTGTCCTGTGCAAGCAAGGCAAGCATTGATAAACATGACCAAATCTTCTTGTGCAACTTGGTCGGAACGGTTAGTAGTCATAATAATAAAAATTGATGAGGATGCTGTTTGGGGAGAAAACAGTACAACTAGGTCAGGCAACTTAACGGGTTGAAACGGAAGTTGTACTAAAGTCCCGCAAACAGCAAGACTGAAAATTTTGTCAATATTTTTGAAGGGGATGCGGTTCGGGGAAAGGCGGCACAACTAGCTATGACAGTGGTAAAGACTGGGTTCGGAAGTTGTACCATAGTCCCGCGAACAGCAAGCTTGATGTAAGTTTTTTGAACGCAGAGTGACGCTAAGTCAGCGCAGAGGGGCGCAGAGTGTTGTTAATTGTTGCTGGGTTTGGAAGAGAGATTTTAACAATAATTCAGCAGATTGACTTAACTTCGTCACAAAAATTCCTGTTGCACTGTCTAAGTCTGATGTTAGCCAAGTGCCGTTAAGAATAATTTCGACTGAAGACGTATCACAAGGGCAAATTTCTAAGATATTTTCTTGAGATAGCTGTTCTAAGTCGGCAATGAGAGATGATTCATTAGGAATCAAAAATGCGGCTGTACTGGGTTCAAAATGAAGTTTTGTAGCAGAACACAGAGCCAATATAACTCTTTTGCTAACCCAATCTGGCAAAGATTCGTTGAGATGTTCTAGATGAAAGCTGTTTTCTGCGTAAGTTAGTTTTAACATATGGTCTATTTATAGATTGAGGTTTTTATTTGTATGGTGGAGTTGCTTTGTCTATAAATTCAGGATATGCGGAGGGACTTCCCCGAAGCGAATTAGGGTATTTATCGCCGCAAACGCCTGTAAATTCAATATATTCAAGCTGAGGGAAGTTGCTAAACTTAGGGGAATCCCCGAACTTTGTTGATTTTGGCGACAACAGCAATGGCAAGAGCGAGTTACGGTCTAGAAGCAAAAAAGCGATCGCGGCACTTATTAGGGTTGCTGTTGGCTTATGCTAATGATGCAATGGACTGTGATGAATTGGCTTTAGATGTTTTACGTCCACAGATTCAAACTCGTTGGTTAAATGAATATCGGCTGGTTGTCAGAACGAAAGTCAGGTTTATCCAAGCACTAACAACTTTGATTGCTGATGATATTCAGCTCAATGCAGAACAAATTAAGGAATCTCTCAAGCGGTTTGCTGATTTTTTGGAGATTTTAGAAGATAATCGTCCCTCTCGCAGTGGTTCAGAAACGTGGCACTTTACCCTTAATTTGTGGCATAAACGCCAAGACATAGCAGCCAATCTGCAACAATTTGATCAAGAATGGGAACGTCGCCGTTCTGAAAAGTCACAGCCAGTAGTAGCAAAACCACAAGCAACTGTAGAACAGACTGCTGCTTTACTTATAGATTGGCAACAAATTTGTCGTGCTGATTTAGAACTCAAAAATATTCAACGCCTGACAACTAATCCCCTAACAATCGCTGATGGGTTAAGTTTTGCATTGAATCAAGTTTACGTTTCCTTGGGATTGGTGGAACAAAAACAGCGATCGCGTTATCGTGATGATGTTACTCCCCAAAATGGTTCTCGTCTATATGAACCAGAAGATACGGAAGTAACTCAAACTTTTGACCATGATGAATTTATACAGCAGATAATACAAGCAAAACAAAGTAAACGAATTGCTATTATCGGCGAACCAGGGGCAGGCAAAACTACTTTACTGCAAAAAATTGCTACTTGGATATTAAATAATACTACTGAGTTACCAATTTGGATTTCTTTAGCAGATTTACAAGGCAAAAGTTTAGAACAATATTTAATTCAAGATTGGCTACCTGCTGCTACTCGCAAGTTACGTGTCTCTCCAGAGGTAGAGGAGGAATTTTGCCAACAGTTTAATCAAGGTAAGGTATGGCTATTACTAGATGCGGTGGATGAAATGGCGATCGCATCTACTCTGGCTTTAGCAAAAATTGCCAGTTATCTCAGAGGTTGGGTAGCAGATGCCACAATAATTTTAACTTGTCGGCGAAATGTCTGGGATGGGGGAAAAAATGTTTTAGAAAATTTTGACACCTATTGTAACTTGCACTTTACCTATGGTGATAGTCAGACACCAGACCGAGTAGGGCAATTTATTCAACGCTGGTTTCGTGCAGATGCAACTACAGGTGAAAAACTGCGTTTTGAGTTAGAGCAACCTGAACGGAGAAGAATTAGAGATGCCGTCAAAAATCCCTTAAGATTAGCGTTATTATGCCGTATTTGGGGATTAGGAAAAGGAAGTCTACCGATAACAAAAGCTGTTTTATATGAGCAATTTGTTGAGGCAATTTATGAGTGGAAGCAAGACAGATTTCCTACAACTTTAACCCAAAGACAGCAGTTAAATCAGGCATTGGGAAAGTTAGCATTATTAGCGATTACTCAAGAAAAGACTAAATTTCGTCTGCAACATAGTTTTGTTTGTCAGGTATTGGGTAATCCTGATGATGGATTATTTCAATTAGCATTGCAATTGGGGTGGCTAAATCAAGTAGGAATCACAGATAGTTCTAGCGAAAGAGTGTATGCGTTTTACCATCCCACTTTTCAAGAACATTTTGCAGCGCAGGCTGTTACTGATTGGCGTTTTTTATTTAATTCCAATTGTGAAAGTATTGCAGTAGATAATTATCGGATTTTTGAACCACAATGGCGAGAAGTAATTTTATTATGGTTGGGGAGAAATGACATCGCACCAACAGATAAAACAGCATTTATCCAAGCTTTAATTAATTTTGATGATCAATGTGGGGGATTTTATAGTTATCAAGCCTACTTTTTTGCAGCACAAGGGGTAGCTGAGTTTAGTGATTGTCAAAACACTGATGAGATGATTCAGCAATTAATTAAGTGGCGTTTTGGCTATTTTGAACCTGGGAAACAAAAGTGGTTAAGGTATCCGCCACCAATTGTAGAAGGTGCTAGGGTAGCATTACTAAAAACTGATCGAGTCAAAGCGATCGCGTCCCTAGAACAATTTATTCAATCATGCGAAAATGAGTTTGATAGTTGGAATGCTGCCTATAGTTTGGGTAGAACTTTTGACCCTGGAAATCAAATTGCGATCGCCACTTTAGAAAATTTAGTCAAAACCGTTCGACATGAATCTATTCGGTGGCAGGCTGCCTATAGTTTGGGTAGAGTAGATCCTGGTAATGCTATTGCGATCGCGGCATTAGTACAGGTGATAGAATCTAGTAAAAATGAAGCTACACGGCGCAAAGCTGCTTATTCGCTAGGAAAACTAGATAGTAGTAATGTCATCGCTATTTCCACATTAGAAACAATAGCTACATCAGCCACAGATAAATCACAACAACGACAAGCCAAAGAAAATTTAATTGTTTTGCGTCGTGGAGAAACTACAACTCAACCAGAAAAGAAAAAAGATGCAAAAACTCCAGCATTATCCTCAAATTCTGCTACAACTATTGCGTCATTAATTAGAGGCATTACATTGGTTGATGATGAAGATACTCAAAGACGTAGAGCTTATAAGTTAGCACAAATTGATCCAGGTAATGACATCGCATTAACGACTTTATTAACACTGCTAAAATCAACTCAAAATCAGTCTTTACGGAAGCGTGCAGCAGATAACATTAAAGAAACTATTGTTTATGAACAGTTTCCCCAGGTGATTACAGCCTTAAAAGCATATTTTTTAGTTGCGCCAGAGAAAAATTTACACTTATATTATGATGCTTATAGACTCATTTGGTATTGTGCAGAAAACTTGAATTATCAAGAGTTTTATCAAATTTGGCATGAGCGTCATTGAGCAACTTGATTTAATTTTACTCTACCAACAACCGTTAATACTCAACCCAATTAATGCAGACGTTTCCAAGATTGTCGCACTGTCTTGATTATCTCACAGCGATCGCCATGAAAGTAGACTTGCGACCAGAAACATTATGTGCTAATGATAGGCCAAACTCAATCAAATAAACAATTTCAGGAAAGTTGACACTAATTTTTCCGTCACAGTTAACATTAGTTGATTTTAAATATTTAGATAAGATTGCGGTTAATATAAGAAATCAATCAGCAAATTTTGCTATGCTGGACTCTGTAATCTAGTGGTTTACGTACTCACTGTAATGTAAATACTAGAGAGATTCAACTAGCTAAAATTGCCACACAGTAAATTTCCATAAAGTTTATTTTCCATAACAAAGCGGAAATTAATAATTTACTCTAGGTAATTAGACGATCGCTCTCAAAAGTTGATATTTTTATGTAGAGGGTCAACAAGCTATAACAGCAACTGTCTGGCTGAGTTGGACTTACTTACGCTCGTTTTCAATTCTTCTATGAGTCATCATCTACCCGACACCAAGATACCTGCTCCGTGCATTGTTAACACGGGCATTATTGTGAACAAACTCGACATGAAACGACTGTTGGCTGATTTAGGTCGAGTCCACTACATCTACACCCAAGAAGACAAGTTACTGAGCGAGGGTGAAGGGGATGTGATGGAAGTATTTGCGAACCCGCAAAGGTCTACCTTAGTCGCGAATAGCGCGCTTTATCTCAATGTTGAGAGTTTTGATTATTTAGAACTGAAACAATCCCCGCAGCAGGAAACCTACTTTGATTTAATGCAAGAAGGAATGTGTTTGCGGTTGATCCCTTTATCAACTCCTTTGCAGGAGCGTAAACAGAGACAATGGAATGTCAGTGCAATTGAAGCCATGATGGATGAGGTTTTAGCTGCTAGATGGGACGCAGAATTTGATGACGACTGTTCTGATACTTTCTAACTACAAGCTTACCCAAATCTGATTCCAACTATTTCATATCGCATCAGGCAAACCAGTCTTTTAGCATAATTTGTTAGTCATGTCATACCCCCAATGGCGTGTCAAGGCTGAAATAGCGCAGAAGTATAGTTTTTGTGGTGTGGCTTTCTAGTCCGCACCACAATATATTTAATCCAGACAGTCAACTATGCAAAAGTTATCTCAGATTCAGTCTGTAATCATATTCACCTGAAACTACTTGGTAGAAGGTTTTAGGAAGCATATTATAAGAACAACTGCCGTCAGCATCAACGATTTTAAAAGATGATTGTCTTAGACAAAATATAGCTGTCTTTCTATTTTGTAACTCCCACGGCCGCCATTCGTTATCAGCTGCATAAATATAAGTAGGAACGCGTCTCATATCACCGATCAGAATTGTTTCACACTCACCCGGTTCTACGTGAGTCCAGCCACTAGCTACCCAACTATCCTCTGAATACCAAGCCTTAGCTACATAGGCTTTCTCAGACGCGGAACTACAGACAATCAAATCAGCTTTAGCTTCAACTGCTGTACCCATAACTAAGGGCATGGATAATAAGCCAGAAATAAATAAAAAATTGACAGCTTTCATGTTGATGAGAAAATCTTTTGGAGTTCATTTAAAAGTAATTAGAGGCAATTGATTAGCTGACTTGAGAATGACATCCCTAACCAATTAATTGCGTCGGCATACTGATTTACTAGTTAAATTCACTGACAGTAGCATCAATTCCAGAAATCTGAGAAAACAACAATACAAGTTGTTGATTTACCTAGTCTTAGCTTGAGGCTAGTGGAACACAGCAGCAACGTGTTATGTTAACAAAGCATTGAGATTACATAAAAGCTACAAGCAAACATGAAGATTTATTTGCTGGTATATCTAGAAAATAAAGCCTTCTTGTCTAGTCTGAATTTTCCCATTAGCGATCGCCTGATTTTACCTTGAGTGCCATCTTTTCTTATCAAACTTTGGCTCGTTGTAGCCAGACAAAAGCTAGAGTCGGTGTATTCTCCACACCGCACGGCATCGTAGAAACTCCCCGATTTATGCCCGTGGGAACACTGGCTAATGTTAAAACTGTCACCCCAGCCCAGTTAAAAGAGACTGGGGCGCAGATGATTCTATCTAACACCTATCATCTCCATCTCCAACCAGGGGAAGCAATTGTGGCGGGTGGCGGTGGTTTGCATAAGTTTATGGGCTGGAACGGGCCGATATTGACTGATTCCGGTGGGTTTCAGGTGTTCAGCCTCAGCGAAATGCGGAAAATTACAGAAGAAGGTGTAACTTTCCGTTCTCCCCATGATGGGCAAATTATTAAACTCACACCAGAACGTTCCATAGAGATTCAGAATGTTTTAGGCGCGGATGTCATCATGGCGTTTGATGAATGTCCACCCTACCCAGCAACGCGTCAAGAAGTAGAAGCATCAACGGAACGCACTTATCGATGGCTAGAACGCTGTATTGTAGCCCATCAACGTCAAGATCAAGCCCTGTTTGGCATTGTCCAAGGTGGTGTATATTTAGATTTACGTGCTAAAGCTGCTCATGCTTTAAAAGAATTTGATTTACCTGGCTATGCTATTGGTGGCGTGAGTGTGGGAGAACCACCAGAATTAATGGCGCAAATTGTCCAAGCCACCGCACCATTATTACCACCAGAAAAACCGCGTTATTTAATGGGTGTGGGGACATATCGCGAAATGGTGATTGCGATCGCTTCTGGTATAGACTTATTTGATTGTGTCATTCCTACCCGTTGGGCGAGACACGGTACAGCAATGGTTAAAGGCCAACGTTGGAACTTAAAAAACGCCAAGTTTCGTGAAGATTTCGCACCATTAGATGAAACTTGCCCTTGTTATGCTTGTCAAAATTTTAGTCGAGCTTACATTTCTCATTTAGTGCGATCGCAAGAAATTTTAGCCTACACCTTACTGAGCATTCATAACATCACCGAACTGATTCGTTTTACCCAAAAAATCAGAGAAGCAATCTTAGGCGATCGCTTCATGGCAGAATTTGGCCATTGGCTAAATTCATCAGAAAGTGGGGAACTGGGAACTGGGGACTAGGGATTGGGGACTGGGGATTGGGGACTGGGGACTGGGGACTGGGGACTGGGGATTGGGGACTGCGGAATGTTGGAGACAAGGTACAGACTAATAACTAATGACTAATAACTATCGACTATTGACTATTGACTAATAACTATTGACTAAACCATGTTAAGATACATCTCAATTATGAAAGCTGTGTTGGATTAGGTGGATTTAAACAAACATGGAAGCAGCATTATTATTAGCAAAATTGCCTGAAGCATACCAAATTTTTGATCCTTTGGTAGATGTTCTCCCTATTATTCCCGTTTTCTTTTTGTTGCTTGCTTTCGTATGGCAAGCAGCAGTGGGATTCAGGTAAGTTAAGACATGATTAATTAATGGGACAGGTAAGCCACCTGTCCTATTTTTTTGCAGTTATTCTATCTTGATAATTCTTAACTTTTTGTAATAAATTAAGGGAAGCTCATTAAGATAGGTGCATCACCCGGCTAGCTTGCAGTGAAAGAGGAACTATTCAGTTATGGGTAACATCAAATTTATCAAAGAAAATAAGGAAGTCATAGCAGCAGATGGTGCAAATTTGCGGCTCAAAGCAATGGAAAATGGGGTTGACATTTATAAAATTATTGGCAAACTCACAAATTGCGGTGGCGGTGGTAACTGTGGTACTTGTATCGTTGAAATAGTAGAAGGAATCGAAAATCTTTCTACTCCCACAGCCGTAGAAAATCGGATGTTGAAGAAAAAACCCGCCAATTATCGTCTTGCTTGTCAAACTTTAGTTAATGGCCCAGTCAGCGTCGTAACTAAGCCTTAATATTGTTGATTTTTCTTTACATCTGTCTTGGCAGTGAAGTGAGTAAAAAAAAGAGCTAACACAGGCGTTGATGATGCTATCCTAAAATTGTTGACTGGAAATTAAAGTGAGGCTTCCTTGCCATGCAAGTTAATGACCTGGGGTTCGTAGCGAGCATTCTGTTCGTGTTAGTTCCCTCCGTATTTTTAATAATCCTTTACATTCAAACTGCCAGCCGCGAAGGTAAAAAAGATACTTGATCATTTTTTGTTCCAAGTAAAAAACCCCTGTTGCCAAATGGTACAGGGGTTTTTATTTGAAAATCCCAAACCTCAAATTTTATGCGCCACTAGTGCGCGCCAATAAGACAGGACAAGTAGCATTGACACGCACGTAGTCTGACAAGGAAGCACCGATGAGTCTATCGATATCGACAAAACTCTTGGCTACGGATGGACGGCGATCGGGCGAACCTAGTAATAGTAGGTCTACACTCAAATCTTCTGCGAGGCGACAAATTTCTTCCCCTGGTCTACCACTACTGATATAGCAGCGAGTTGACACGCCATATTTTTGTGCTTCTGCGACTGCTGCGGCTAAAATTGGATTCTTGTCTGGAGTAACTTCTGTCACTTCTGAAGTTTTCCCACGCAAATCAGTAGTAACATTAGCTAAGATTAGTTGACTGCCTTGAATACCCCGTAATAAGAATAAAGCCAAATTTAAGCAGTGTTTAGCGGCATCAGAGTTATCCATTGCCACCATGATGCGCTTAATTCTTTTAACATAAATGTCATCCTTAACCAGCAACATGGGGCGAGAAGACAGTTGGAAAACATACTGACTTACTGAGTTCGATAAAATTGATTGCAGACGTTTCAATCCCCGTGAACCCATAATGATTAAGTCAGCATCGATTTCATCAGCTACTTGACAAACCACATCTTTAGGATCACCTTGACGCAAAATAGAAGATACTTGGGAGGGATCTAAATTCAGGGTTTGAATAGCACTCGCGAGAATTTTACCGCCTTCTTCCCATTTATCCGTCATGGCTGCTGAAGTGCTTTGAGGAGGAACAACGTGCAGAACCGTCACTTTTGCATCTTTGATTGACGGTACTTCCTTTAAAGTTTTGAGCATTTCTTCAGCGTGTCCTAATCCAGAAACCGCTAGCAAAATTTTTTCTATCATTGTTACTTCTTGTTGTTAAGGTTGCTTGGTGTTGAATCTTTAGTAATTGATGCTGATGAGATTGTCACCATTTTGCTCAACAACCTAGTAATTAAGCTAGCAACAATCAACTGTTGATCATTAGCTGTTAATACTCTACTCAAGAGTAATTGACTCAAAAACTAACAATTTTTTAAGTTGATTTGCGACTTATTTACTTAACTTTTCCACTAGGTTTCAATCATTAAGCTTACTCTCAATGATGACCGATAAAATTCATAATTGGTTATGTTAGTTATTATTTTTAATCTATGTTCAATATTTTTAATTAGAAAAAAGTTAAGGTTTACTAAAATAGTTACCAATTGACAGATATATTGTAAAATGACTAAAATTTATTGCTATGCTTCAATCTATATCTAGAAATACAGATTCTTATTTGAATTCAATTATATAAACTATTATGATTTTTTATAAATGGCGTATTTAATCAACGATGAACTTTCCAGTATCAAGCCCTCAAAGAGAGAGAATTTGATAAATTTTTATATACTTAAATGAGAATCAAATATAAAATTTTGTAAAAAATTGGTCTTCTCAATGTACCAATCATCAATACATGATGTTTCTCAGTTTTGATCAAGGCTACACTGCAAATACACAAATGCCATATTTTTGTCATACATTCTTCACATCTATATCAGAAAATAGTCAGTACCTAATTAATCAAGAATGGTGAATAACAATGGCGGATAACTCCGCCTTTATTTTTGTCTTTTCAGCTAAACTCGACTAGTAAGGATATTCTCCTATTTCTCTTCATAACCGCCAGCATACGTAATTACACACATGGTGCGATAAACCTTGTGTGTACCATAGGCAACACCAGTTACTTTAAAATTAGGATTAAAAATATTGGTGCGATGACCCCGGGATGGGACTCCGTCATCAATAATCAATTGCATGACGATATCTTGAGCAGTGCTAGGCCCGTAGCTGATATTTTCGGCGGCGGTGATTTGCCATCTGCCATAACGATTAATGCGCGACCCTGGTGTGCTACGATCGCTACCATTATGACCAGTTAAGCCTTTAGCACTTTGGTCTTTAACGTGATCCTTCGCCGCTAACGACATACCCTTAGATATAGTTAATTTTCCTACAGGGCGGGCTGATTTCAAAAAAGCGATCGCCTCATCAACAGCTTTGACTCCCTCGTTTGTCACCAGATAAGTATTATTACTAATTTTTACTCGGTTGCCTTGGAAACGTTGGCGATAATTTGTCATGATAGGAATATAAGCCTGGGGATTTGTCCGCACTTTGTTCATTTCTTGAACTACTTGCTGTTCCAAAGGTGACATAAAATCATTCTTTGCCAACAGCACCGGATTAACTGTTGATACCGTGCTGACAGTCTGTGCTGCTAGGGAGCTAGTAGAAAATACTAATACACTTCCTAGCATGAATATGCAAACTTTACTCAACATCTGATACACCACAAACTTTGATAATTTGGTTATGAAGTTCTGTAAGCAAAGGACTTACCCTCAAAATTATCTCGATGCTTACAACCAAATTTGTAACTTTCAGTACAATCAGATGTAAACAGTAAATACCAGTAGTTATTTTTTAGGTTATTGTACTTATCTTGTCTACAAAAATTTAGAATATTTTTGATTGTGACTGTCTATCATGTATGATTTATATTCAGTCGTTTTCACGGAAATAGAAAGATACAAATAAATTCCGCTCTCTCATCTATCTAATTAATCTTATTCATATCCATTGAATGGGTAACAAAAAACTCAAATCCCGAATAATAATGTTAAATCGTCTAAGAATTGGCTCAAAAATTGGTTCAGGTTTTACCTTAAGTATCGTCATATTGAGTGCGATCGGTTTCTTTTCTTACGGAAGTACCAAAGAATTAATAGGCTCGTCTCGCAAGGAGAAACATACATATGAAGTATTAAGTAAAATAGCAGAACTAAGTAGCCAATTAACTAAGGCTGAAACAGGACAAAGAGGTTACATTATTACCGGAGAGCAGAGTTATTTAGAACCTTATTTAGCTTCTAATAAAGTCTTAGACCAAACAATTACAGAATTACAAGAAATCACTAGAGATAACCCTAAACAGCAACGTTTAGTTGAGAGGTTAAAGCCGTTAATTAATCAGAGAATGATTGTGATGCAAGAAGTGATTAACTTGCGACGCAAACAGGGATTAGCAGCAGCTAGAGAAGCTATACTGACAAATAAAGGTCAGCGACTCATGCTAGAAATTGCTGATTTGGGTGAGCAAATGAAAAAAGAAGAGCAGAGACTGTTAGAATTGCGAACCAATCAAGCACAGTCTGCTGCTAACAGAACTTTGGATAGTATTGTCTATAGTATTCCTTTAATATCTTTAATTTTAGCGGGTATTGGATTTTGGTTAACTCGCCATATTTCCATCCCTTTACAGAAAATTTCTCAAGCCGCAGAAACGATGGCTGATGGAGATTTATCGGTGAGTTTACCACGTAGCGATCGCCTGGATGAAATTGGTGTTTTGACCCGTACTTTTAACCAAATGGTGGAGAATTTACGAGTCTCTTATCAGCAAAATGCAGAGCAGAATTGGCTCAAATCTAATCTAGCTGAATTTACTCAAACTCTGCAAGGACAACGCCATCGTGAAAGTGTAGCACAGTTGATTTTATCTAAGCTAGCTCCATTAGTTGGCGCACAACAAGGAGTCTTTTACATCATGACGAAACTGACCAAGAACCTATACTAAAACTGTTAAGTAGCTATGCGTATAATGAGCGTAAACATCTAGCTAATCAGTTTCGCTTAGGGGAGGGATTAGTAGGACAATGTGCTTTAGAAAAACAAAGGATTTTACTCACTGAAGTTCCTCCAGATTACATTCGGATTAACTCAGGATTGGGGTCTATTAAACCACTGAATATTATTGTCTTACCTATAATTTTTGAAAACAAAGTCATTGCTGTCATCGAACTAGCTTCATTAGAGTTATTTAACGAATTAAAACTCAGTTTTTTAGACCGATTTACTGAAATAGTCGGTGTCTTTCTCAACAACATTAAGGCTAATCTACAAACTCAGATTTTACTAGATGAATCTGTAGCTTTAGCAAATGAACTTAAGCAAAGTAATCAACTACTAGAGCAGCAAACTCAAGAACTAGAAACATCAGAATTGCTCCTCAAACAGCAGCAAGAAGAATTGCAACAATCTAATGAAGAATTACAGCAACTCAATGAAGAATTAGAAGAAAAAGCCGAGTTGTTAGAAGTTCAAAACCAAGAAGTGGCTCGTAAGAATCAAGCAATTGAACAAGCACGACAGTCTTTAGAGGAAAAAACTGAACAGTTGATTTTATCTTCTAAATACAAATCGCAGTTCTTAGCTAATATGTCCCATGAATTACGCACACCACTAAATAGCTTATTAATTTTATCGAAAATTCTAGCCGATAACACCGCAGGTAATTTAACTAGTAAACAAGTCGAATATAGTCAAACAATTAACTCGGCTGGTAATGATTTATTAGAATTGATTAATGATATTTTAGATATTGCTAAAATTGAATCTGGGACTTTATCTATTAATTTAGAAACTATCAAGTTTACTGATTTGTATAGTTACTTAGAAAGAGCTTTTGCACAAATCGCCCATAACAAGGGATTAAACTTTAACATTCAGTTAGATGAAAATTTGCCCACGACAATTTTCAGTGATCCTAAACGCTTGCAACAAATCCTCAAAAATCTTTTAGCCAACGCCTTTAAATTTACCGAACAAGGTAGTGTCAATTTAACTGTGAGGACGGAGACAAAAAATCTTGATCATCCCATGATTGCTTTTGCTGTCAGCGATACTGGGATTGGAATTCCTGTAGATAAACAACAGATTGTTTTTGAAGCGTTTCAGCAAGCCGACGGTACAAATAGCCGTAA
>NZ_PJIZ01000123.1 GCF_021596505.1 Nostoc sp. CMAA1605
GCGCCTTAGCTCAGTTTCTCTTCGATTCTGATGATGCTTTAGTGCGTCTAGATATGTCTGAGTACATGGAAAAACATTCAGTTTCTCGGTTAGTTGGCGCGCCTCCAGGTTACGTAGGCTACGAAGAGGGGGGACAACTGTCAGAAGCCATTCGCCGTCATCCCTATTCAGTCATACTTTTGGATGAAGTCGAGAAAGCCCATCCAGATGTATTCAATATTTTGTTACAGGTGTTAGATGATGGAAGAATTACTGATTCTCAAGGCAGAACAGTAGATTTCCGTAACACTGTGATTGTCATGACTAGTAACATTGGTAGCGAATATATATTAGATGTGTCTGGTGATGATTCCCAGTATGAGATAATGCGAGAAAGAGTCATGGAGGCTTTGCGATCGCACTTCCGCCCTGAATTTCTCAACCGCGTCGATGACAAGATTCTCTTCCACACCCTCAGCCGTCAAGAGATGCAGCACATCATCCGCATTCAACTCAAGCGTGTGGAAAATCTGCTACGAGAGCAAAAAATCTCCTTTGACATCTCCCCAGCTGCTTGTGAGTTCTTAGTCGAACGCGGTTATGATCCAGTCTATGGTGCGCGTCCCCTAAAACGCTCCATTCAGAGAGAAATCGAAAACCCCATTGCCACTAAGTTATTAGAAAATACCTTTATTGCTGGTGACACCATTTACATTGATAAAGGCGAAAATGGGTCAGGGTTGACTTTCAGCAAAAAGCTACCAGTTACAATTTCATCTCCACAACCCACAACATAGTTTTTCAATTTACTAACTAAACCTTAATAATTCTTGTGAAAGGAACACCAAACAATAAATTTTCCTTTCACAACCATTCATTTATGACAATTACCAGCTTGTTTACCACATTTTCACCTATTGATAACACGCTAGCTATCCGGATATTAGGAACTCTTCTACTCTTGAGTTTAAGAGTCTAGTTATAAAGTAAATGTTAATTAGCGTGTCTAACAGCTATGTAAGGATTTGTGCTTGTAGAAAAAATATCTTTAGCCGTAACATACCGTGTGATTATGGTACATTACGCGTTGCTTGAATGCACCATCCAAATTTAATTTTTACTTTATAAGTCCTCTCTCAATTGATAGATATTCTGGAAAATCAGCATTTTTAGTATTTATGTACTAAATCATTTCTGCTAAGAATTGCAAATTTTAGTAAACACTAATTTTTTGTGCAGAGATTGGGAATAATAAACCTACAACTACAAAACATTTCCAGAATCAATTTTGAATTTTTGATTATGTCTATTGACTTTACCGTAGCAATACCTACGTATAATGGTGTCAAACGTTTGCCGAAGGTTTTAGACAGACTATATCATCAAACCTGTTTAGAAAATATCAATTGGGAAATTATTATTGTTGATAACAATAGTAAAGATGGCACAGCCGAACTCGTTAAATTTTACCAAAATAAATGGTCTAATAATTTAACATTACGCTACGCTTTTGAAGCAGAACAAGGATTAGCTTTCGCAAGAGACAAAGCAATTCAAGTGGCAAAAAGTGAATTAGTAGGATTTTTAGATGATGATAATTTACCTGCACATAATTGGGTATATTCAGCATATAAATTTGGCATAGAACATCCCAAAGCAGGAGCATACTCCAGCCAGATTCATGGCTTATTTGAAGTTGAACCATCAGAAAAACTTAAACCAATTATTTTTTATCTTGCTATCAACGAAAGAGGTTCAGAAAGTATGCTATATGAACCTCACAAAAAAGGATTTCCCCCTGGTGCTGGTTTAGTAGTTCGTCGTCAAGTTTGGCAAGATCACGTCCCCAGTCGTCTTTTTTTAGTAGGAAGAATTGGCTCCTCAATGCTAGCAGGTGAAGATGCTGAAGCTATGACTTACATTTATCAAGCTGGTTGGGAGATTTGGTATAATCCTGCGATGGTCATTGACCATATTATTCCCCATTGGCGAATACAAAAAGACTATCTAATTTCCTTAATGAGTGGTATTGGTCTTAGTCGTTGTCATATAAGGATGTTATTACTGAAAAAATGGCAAAGACCTTTATTTTTTCTGATTTATTTAATCAATGATGGCTGTAAACTCCTACTATATTACATTTTTCACTGCACAAGTTTGGAAAATGATCTTGTTGCTGTGTGTGAATTAGAACGACTTACTGCTACCTTTATTAGTCCCTTCTATTTAAGTTGGCTCAAATGGCAAAAGATTATGAAATTATACTGATGATATGATTATCTCCTCATTACTAGACTGAAACTCATTACACTCAGTGCTACTAACATTATAACTTTATGCCGAAAATATCAGTTATTATTCCTGTGTTCAATGGTGAAAAAACTATTAAGGAAACTATTCAATCGGTTTTAAATCAGACTTTGACTGACTTTGAACTGATTATTATCAACGCTAGTTCTACAGATTCTACTTTGGAAAGTATTGCACATTTTCAAGATTCACGTATAAAGGTATTTTCCTACCCTCAAGCCAATGTAGCAGTTAATCGTAATCGCGGTGTTTGTCATGCTGAAGGTGAATTTATCACTTTCATAGATGCAGATGATCTTTGGACAGACGATAAATTAGCAGTTCAGTACGAGACTTTATTAGCATCTCTCACAGCTGATGTAGTTTACAGTTGGACAAAATGTATAGATGAAAAAGGTAAGTTTCTTCGTAACTGTGCTAACGTTCAGCACACAGGAGATGTTTATCAAAAACTCTTGCTAGATGATTTTATTGGTAACGGTTCTAACGTGATGATTCGTCAAAGTGCATTCTTAGATGTTGGTGGATTTGATGATAAATTAAGTAATGCACAAGATACAGATATGTGGCTACGTCTAGCAGCAAAGTATGATTTTACCGTTGTACCAAAAGCACAAGTTCTATATCGAATTTCTCATAACTCTATGTCTTCGGATATTTTAGGACTTGAAAGGTCTAATTTACAAGTTATTCAGCGAGCTTTTGCTGATAAAAAAGCTGAAAATCTACAGCATCTTAAACAACACAGTATAGCTAATCTATATAAATATCTAAGCTATAAAGTTTTAGAAACACCTCCAGGTAAACATAATACTTTACAAGCGATCGCAATTCTCACTACAGCTATTAAGACTGATCCATCTCTTATGTTCAAACCAATCATTTTTAAATCAGTGGTTAAAATTACTACAATGACTTTATTGCCTCCAAAATTAGCCACGATTTTGTTCAATAAATTCACTAAAGTTTTTAATACTAGCACCTTTTTAGGGTATGAAAAAACCTTCTAAAGTATTGAATTATTATTCAATTGAATAACAATATTTCTCTGTCAAATACAACATTTTGCAACTAAATGAGGTACATAGCTAGAGAATTCAATATCGAAGTTCTTCTACCTCCAGCAATACTGCCATCTGCCTCTTCCCTCAAAACTAATTTGCGCCTCATGCACATGAAATACGCTGTAAGTACTAAATAACATGAATCTTTATTATTGATATGAAACCTACAATCTCTGTAATTATTCCTGTCTATAATGGAGAGAAAACAATTCAAGAAACAATTCAGTCTGTCTTAAACCAAACTTTTTCATCAATCGAAATTATAGTCATCAACGATGGCTCAACAGATGCGACATTAAATATTATTGAAAGTATCGATGACCCTCGTTTACGGGTATTTTCTTATCCCAATGCTGGTTTAGCAGCTAGCCGTAATAGAGGTTTGTCTCATCGTGTAGGACAATTTGTATCTTTTCTTGATGCTGATGATCTCTGGACTGCTGATAAACTCTACTCACAATTACAGCTGCTAGAAGAAAATCCAGATGCTGCCGTTGTTTATAGTTGGACTGATTATATTGATAGTGATGGAAGATTTCTTAAAGCAGGTAGACATACTACAGTAATGGGTGATGTTTATCAACATTTACTAATCTGGAATTTTTTAGAAAATGGTTCTAATCCTTTAATTCGATATGACGCAATTCGGATGGTTGGTAATTTTGATGAAACACTCAAAGCTGCTGAAGATTGGGATATGTGGTTAAGACTTGCTGCTTGCTATAAATTTTCAGTTGTGCCAAAGACCCAAATCTTATACCGATTATCATCAAACTCAATGTCCAGTAATATTATAGCGCAAGAAATAGAATCCTTAAAAGTTATTGAACGTGCCTTTTCATCTCAAAAAGCCCTATCTTTACAAGATTTAAAAAATAAAACTTTTGCCTATCTCTACAAATATTTAACTTTTAAATCTTTAGAAAAACCAATGAATTTACATAAACGTTGGACATCATTTAAATTTCTATGTAAATATATTAAATATAATCCATCTGCAATCTTACAAAAGTTAATCCTAATCACACTGTTCAAAATCTTTTTCACTTAACAATATGGTCAAGATTTTACTTACTGGTAATACTCATATCATGCCTTTTAATTCTCCCCGACACTCTAGACATACATTAATTAAAAGTAAAAGCATAAACAAATTAAAAAGAGTTTGGCGTGCTTTTGAAGGACTTTCCCTGTGGAGACCGATAAAAGAAGATTATCAACTAATTCACTCATTTAATGGAATTCCATATACCAATAAACCTTTTATCGTAACTACAGAATCTTTTTTACCACGCACATTAGGATATGGAGGTGATTTACTAAAAAACATATTAAGGGAAAGATTAATTTTAGGAAATTGCCAAAAAATTATAGCTATGTCTAATTATGCTGTATTGAAATTTAGTAGACAAAATAGTAATTGGCATTCCCTCAACACACTATTGAAAAAAGTTAATGTAATTCCCCCTAATATACCCATAAAAGCTTCTCAGCCTAAAAATTATCTCAATGGACAAACATTTCAAATTATTTTTGTAGGAGGACACTTTGCTAGAAAAGGTGGAATCGTGGCCTTAAGAGTAGCCAAAAAAGCAAAAGATAGAGGATTGCCTATTGTAGTAAATATAGTATCTAGATTAGAGTTAGGTTCGACTGTATATACAGATTGTCAAGATGAAAGTAGATATAAGAAGGATATAGAACTATTAGAATTAGATAATGTGGTTTTACATGGTCACATCAAAAATCAAGAAGTATTGCAGTTACTAGAAAAAAGTCATCTCCAAATCCTGACCACGCTAGATGATACTTATGGATTTAGCCTTATTGAAGGTTTTGCAGTTGCAACCCCTGCAATTACGACTAACGTGTGTGCGTTACCAGAGTTTGTACATCATGGGAAAAATGGATACATTCTTGATTTAGAACTTAACCAGTACAGGAATTGGGTTCACATATACCTTGATGAATATCGAGACTGGATTTACCAAGCCCGTAGAACAACGGATGAGTATTGGGAGATTTTAGATACTACTTATGAAAGTCTTGCAGAGCAGGCATTAGAATTAATAGTGAAAATGATAGACAATCCAGATGAGTATGAATCATTAAGTGCAGGCGCTCTTTCACAGGCGATTAATTTCCACAATTCATATAGAACAAATGAATTACTGGATGATCTGTACTCCGAAGTAGTGGGTGAAATAAATTAGCCATCCTGTAGAAAATTATTACGAAATGCAAATGAATTTGACCAAAAACTACCCTAAGTTATAGTTGGTAGGGAAATCCGAATCATATTTGTGCGGCAAATCTTGCTTGAGAAAAGACCTATAGACTGGGTTATACCTTTAAAATCCTAACTTGTATAGCTCCTCACTTGTTCACATCTTGACTCTTTTAGGCAAAAGTGTGGGGTATGTTTGCCTAAATCATTATGCACACACATATTGCAGTTAAAACGAAAACTACCAAATATGCTAGAACAAGGAACAATCAGTATTCATACTGAAAATATTTTCCCGATCATTAAGAAATCTCTATATTCAGACCATCAAATTTTTCTGCGAGAACTAGTATCTAACGCCGTAGACGCAATTCAAAAGCTCAAAATGGTCTCCCGTGCTGGTGAATATGCGGGAGTTGTGGACGAGCCGGAAATTCAAATCGCCATTGATAAAGACAAAAAAACCGTCTCTATTAGCGATAATGGCATTGGGATGACCGTCGAGGAAGTGAAGAAATACATTAACCAAGTGGCTTTCTCCAGTGCGGAAGAATTTATTCACAAATACGAAGGGAAAGCAGACCAACCAATTATCGGTCACTTCGGTTTGGGTTTCTACTCCTCCTTTATGGTGGCGCAGAAAGTAGAAATTGATACCCTCTCTTACAAAGAAGGCGCGCAAGCAGTCCACTGGACTTGTGATGGTTCACCGGAATTTACCCTAGATGAATCTTCCCGGACAACTATTGGGACGACGATAACTCTGACTCTGTTACCAGATGAAGAAGAATATTTAGAAGCAGCACGCATTAAAAACCTGGTCAAGACTTACTGCGACTTTATGCCGGTTCCCATCAAACTCGATGGGGAAGTATTAAATAAACAAAAAGCAGCTTGGCGGGAGTCTACCAATAATCTGACCAAAGAAGATTATTTAGAATTTTACCGTTATTTGTATCCTTTTCAGGAAGAACCCTTACTCTGGGTGCATTTAAATACAGACTACCCCTTCATCATCAATGGGATTTTGTATTTCCCGAAAATGCGTCCTGATGTCGATGTCACTAAAGGACAAATCAAATTATTCTGTAACCAAGTCTTTGTTAGCGATAACTGTGATGAAATTATTCCCCAGTTTCTCATGCCCATGCGGGGTGTAATAGATAGCACAGATATTCCCCTCAACGTATCCCGGAGTGCCTTACAAGGCGATCGCACCGTCCGCAAAATCGGCGATTATATAGCTAAGAAAGTCGGTGATCGACTCAAAGAACTCTACCGCGAAGACCGCGAACAATACATCAGCGCGTGGAAAGACCTCGGTACTTTCGTCAAATTCGGCGTTCTCAACGACGAGAAATTTAAAAAACAAGTCGAAGATATTATCATTTTCCGTAGCACTGCCAAATTTGAGCAATCAACAGCCTCAACACCAGTCGTGGAAGTGCAGACAGAAGAAGGCGACGTTTGGCAAGATGTCAAACCAGCTACCTCTAGTAGTCCCTACACCACCCTAAAAGAATACCTAGAACGCAATAAAGAACGCCACGAAAACCGCGTCTTCTACAGCACCGATGAAGCTACCCAAGCCACCTACATAGAACTACATAAAAACCAAGGTTTGGAAGTCCTGTTTATGGACTCCTTCATCGACACCCACTTTATTAATTTCCTAGAACGGGAATACAACGATGTCAAATTCACACGGGTAGACTCAGATTTAGACGATACTCTCCTAGCTAAAGACAAAGCTGGCGAAATTGTTGACCCCACCACCAATAAAACCAAGAGTGAAGTTATTAAAGAGTTATTTGAAAAATCACTCAACAAACCCAAAGTCAACATTCGCACTGAAGCCTTAAAATCTGACGACCCCCAAGGAACACCACCAGCAATGGTGCTGTTACCTGAAATCCTGCGTCGTTTGCGGGAAATGAACGCTATGATGCAACAACAAAATGCAGAATTTCCCGAAGATCACATTTTATTGGTCAATACTGCTCATCCTCTCATCCAAAACCTAGCTAACCTCAATCAAGGTAGTATCATTCAAGATGATGGACAATCAACAACCAACCCCTTAGTAAACCTCATCTGTCAACACGTTTATGATTTAGCACTGATGTCTCAAAAAGGATTTGACGCTGAAGGCATGAAATATTTTGTCGAGCGTTCTAATGAAGTGCTGACTAAACTGACAGAACAAGCCAGCAAATAAAAGTTTGTAGTAAGGACTTTAGTCCTCCTCATGTTCAGGAATAAAGTCCTTACATAAACATACCAGCCTATTTTTTTGAAAAAATACTCAACATTCTGGCAACTCTCACCCCAATATTCACCCTAGAGCTTCTAAAATAGAAAGGTTGTACTCAAATCTCAATCTGGAGATACATTAACTATGTCTCGTCGTTGCGAACTGACTGGCAAAAAGGCAAACAACGCCTTTGCAGTTTCTCACTCCCACCGTCGCACCAAACGCCTTCAGCAAGCTAATCTACAAATTAAGCGTGTTTGGTGGCCTGGTGGAAACCGTTGGGTAAAACTCAAATTATCTACCAAAGCTATCAAAACCCTAGAGAAAAGGGGAATTGAAGCAATGGCAAAAGAAGCTGGTCTGAACTTAAATCATTACTAATACCAGCTTGCAAAAATTGTGAGGGATATTCAACCTCACAAGTTGCAATTTTGTTAATAACTTGGTAGTTAAATACTTCAAAATGAATCATAATCAATTAAAGTATTAACTGCCAACAATAATAATAAACAGTCAGTTACCGAAAAAATTATCACTTTAAACCTCTTCACTCTGGAGAGGTTTTTAATTTTAAACTTACTTCATATAAGTTTTTATGGAACTGATATGTTTTCTGGAATAGGTGGGTAATATAAGTTTGTTATATTCACGATATCTTTACATAAAGATTAACTAATGCAACACAAAACTCATAAACTGCCGTGAATTTACAGTGTGTTTTTACTGTAACTACTACTGAGTCAACAAATCTAGGAAATCAGTATTTTCCGAATTAAGAAGATAACTTATCCAATGATATAACTTGAACACATCGTCAAATTTTGCGTTGTTACTGATCCTAGTTTTGCCAACACATAAGACTTTTCGGCTCAATATAAAGTTTGCTCACGTCTACTAAAGCAATTTAATAGACATGATTAGTAAGCACCGAAAATAAACAGCATTTTCCCATTATTAGTCAAACACTGAATAGGAAAGTAACTATGTCGTCAAAACGCCAGCTATTTAAAGCGAGAAAAAGGATTTTTCATCAGCTAAGACTGTTGAGTAGAAAAATAGTCTTGCTGATTAAAAAGCATATTATTTGGCTGTTACGAAATTTATTCATAACCCGAAAAAGACGAAATTCTGCTAATGCTGGTTTTGTTTTGCCGACAGTGGTGATGGTAGCTCTAGTTGTAGTGTTACTCACTACTGCTATTTTATTTCGGTCGTTTGAGAGGTCTAAAAATGCTAGCAATGTCAGAGTTAATGAAATCGTTTTAAAAGCGGCCACACCAGCTCTTGATCGCGCAAAGTCAAAATTGGATAAGCTATTTCAAGACCCTAGATTACCACGTTCAACACCATCAGATTTCTCATTGACTCAGGTCATTGATGAAAATATTAACGAATTTACCCTTGGTGATGAGACTCAGTTGAAATTGGTTAAGGATGTTGATGCTGATGGGACTATTGAAGATGATGATACTCTTAAATCAGCTTGGAAATATCCCATTGATACTGATAATGATGGTAAATTTGATAGCTTTACTTTATATGGTATTTATTTTAGAACTCCTAGCAGTACCAGAGCTAGAAGTCCACTAGAAGCAAGAGCGCAACCGATGGATGAGGGTCTTTCTGGTGGTCGATGCTCAAGTAATGTAGCGACTAGTGCAGATTTGGTAGGTAGCCAAGGTTGGTACAAAGTTGGTAGCAAATTGAAAAGAAGTATTTTTGTCTACACCACCAACGTACCTATTACAAATATCACAGGTTTAGATAACACCAAATATGAAACTTTTACAGGGAATAAAGGCTTTGCATCTCTGGAGTATCAGCAAGATCGGGAGCGGATTCCACTGACTAATAATGCAGTCATTTATGAAAACGATTTGGAAATTTCACCCGGAGCGGGGATTAGAATCAATGGGCGTGTTTTTACAAATGGCAATTTGTTAACTAGAAATACAGTTAACTTTTATCAAGTTAGTAGTCCTTATTCTTGTTACTACACTGAGGAAAACAGCAAAATAATTGTTGCTGGCAATGTAGTCAACACCCGCATAAATGAAAGCTCGGATACATCTAGTTCTAATAGCGTAGTAGTAGATTTTTATAAAGACGAAAAACCCTATTCAGGTGGCTCTGGTAATATTAACAACACTACTAAAACTGTTCCTAGCACTGTTTATGGGAACCAAGCAGGTTTTAATGATGCAGCCCACACTCAACGGATTAAACGCTTAGTAGAGGCTGCTAATAGTATAGCTACAACATCTCTGCCTATAGAAGTTCAAGACGGAATTACCTCTGCTCAACAAGCTGATCCTACACTTTCCAGCAGTGATGCGAAAACACAGCAGCTAACGATTTACTTTAAGAAGCGAACGAGGCGCGTTCCGTATACAGAAGTGGGTGTTGGGGGGAATGCGCTAGTCAGAACTTCAAGTCCTACCTATGACTATACATCAACTAGCCCACTTCAAGGAAGTGGTGATGCTCTACGACCAGTAGATGTATGGGTTTTTCCATTTGATCCCAGCAATGGAACAACTGAGACTGGTGGTTATGCAGGGATAGGTGTTTATGGGCAAAGTACCGCTAATAAGATTAATTTACCAGCCACAGATCCAGCAGTTTTGAGAAGCTTGACTACCAGACAAGAACAAAGAATTGGCGATCGCATCTTAGTAGGGAATAATTTACCACAATCCTGGTACGACACTACCAGTAGTAAATTTGTCAGTACAGAGAAAGGACAAAACATTTCTACTAAACAATGGGATAACAACACTACCACTCGTCAGCGATTCACCCAAGCCAACTTACTAGATGATTTGGGTGTAACAGAACGAGATGGCTTTTGGGAAAAGGCCGCTACTCAAGAACCTACAGGGCCTCTGGATGTCGTTGGTGGTTTGCGCGTTGTGACTGGTGCAGGAATTTACTTACCGAGTGACTATAACAAGACAAACAAGACATTTACTAGCACCATCAAGACTGTTTGGCCCGATTCAATGGCCATGGGTGTTACTACCAATAACCAGGGTCTGCCCAGTAACAATACTCCATATCTACAAATGCGGGCTACGGCAGTTTATCACTATCAAGATTCATCCTATGATCCCGATACTCCCAGCACTTATCAAACTCCCATAGCCTGTGTTGCGACCTACTATGACCCCACTAACAGCGATACAGCTCAGAATAGCAGTACGGATTTTGGCGGTAATTCTCTAGCCAGCTTAACAGGAGTATCCACAGTTGATCCTGATAGTCCTGCAAATACCAATAACAAATCTCTGAATGGTGTTGTTTATGCAGCCTCTTCATTAGCAACCACTGATTACACAGCAGTATTGAACTACCAAGCAGAGTTGAAATATCCTAACGGACGTTGGGTAAATAAGCCCCTTAAGGATGCTTTAGCTAATACTGGAAATCTTACCCTTTCCCAGCAATCGGCTATCGATTCTGCAATGTGTGCGTTGAAAATCTTAGATGGTACTATTGGCGCACCCAGTAATACCAATGTTCCACATGGTGCTATTAGGGAAACAACTTTGCTTGATGCTAGACAGGTTAAGGCCGTTGATAAGCCTTACTCTTCCAGTGCTACAAAATATGATTTAGATGTAGAGTTGCGTCAGCCGTTAGAAATTCGTACCACCGTCTTAGATTTAAACTTACTGAGAACAAAATCTAAGACTGGTGGAGAGTTTCTCTTCCCCAATAGTGGGATTATTTATGCTACCCGTGATGATGCTATCCCCGATGTCAGCAGTGCTAGCGACCCCAATGCGGCTACCAATGCAGATATAGATTTAAGTTCCAAAGACTTTAAGCTAGACCCTAATCGCCGACCTAATGGCATCATGTTGATTAATGGTAGTAATTTAAGTCGTACCTCAACCTATAAAGCAGAGGAAAAAGGCTTAATCTTAGCTACCAATCTGCCTGTATATATTAGAGGTAATTTCAATCAACATACTCAACAAGAATTTCTGCAAAATCTAACCAGCAACTGGGATAACTTTTATACCCGTGGTAATAGCACTGCTACTGGGCTTAATCCCAACTTTGCCTGCCGTCAAGGTCAGTTTTCCAGTTGTACCACAGGTGAATCATGGCGACCCGCAACAGTTCTTGCTGATTCTATTACTGTGGTGTCTGGTAATTTCATAACGGGCTATCGTAATGATGGTGACTATGACCTGAATGATAATTACGGTAACTATCCTGTGGGTTTTGACTTTAATGGAGATGGCACTATTAATGCAGCAACAACAGTCACACTGAATGAAACAGCCATTAGATTTGATGCTAATGGTGACGGTGATATGGTCGATACTGCCGTCACCCAGTTAAATGAAACAGTCCTGAAAGCTGATATTAATAGCGACGGTGATATGGCTGACACGGCCGTCAATATTAACGAAAGCAACATCACTGCAACTGTCGCTGCTAGATTAAACGGTTTCTGGGATAACAACTTTGTTACTAGCCGTAGTTTTACAGATAGTGCCTACTCTACCTCTAGAACTGGTGCAGGTAGCTCTTATTTCAACAACTTTGTGACTCCGGTTCAGCGTCGGGCAACATTTGCTGAGTATGTGATGGAAATATGTCGTAAACCAACAGTAACGGCTTGTAAACCTGGCGACTGGGTTGTTGGCTATGACCTTGACAATGATGGCATCTGGGATAGTGGCGAACGAGATATAAAGGCCAATGCACTAATTACTCAGTCGAATAGTGATGATGCTAATGCTTACACCGAAAATCCTGTTTCCCCAAATATAACTCGTTTTGGTGCAGGTACCACTGCTAAGGCTGCAATGTTATCAGAAGACCGGGTTTATCCTCGTCGGGTAGCTTTTTTGAGAGACACAAACAATAACTTGAGATTATTTGATGGTAATCCTGTTCCTATAGGGATTAGCACTACTGGCAAAGTAAACTACTATCCATCTGCATCTTCTAACCAAACGATAGACAGCAAAACGTATAGTCCCTTCAGTACCAGTGTTGCTTCACAAAGACCTCGCACCCAAAGTAACACTTTGTGGTTTAGAACTAGGAACGGAACAGCAAATAATTATGCAGCTAACTACCCTTTATTCATTTTCAACTTGAGTACTTTAACTGGAACTAGAGCTACAGAACAACCCTTGTTAGCACCAGTATTACAAATACAATATCCAACTACTTCACCCAGTGATGTCGCGACACTCACTGATAATGGGGATAATACCAAGAATTCAAGTGGTTGGCTTCAAATTGCTACAGCAACAGAAACAAACGTTGTATTCGCTCAAGGTGATACTTCAAGCCGCCCACCTAGCACTGGGGACAGTGGCGAACTTGGTGGTGGTTTAGAAAACTTTGTACGTTTCTTAGAAAATTGGCAAAGTGTAGATTTAAGAGCGAGCGGCTCTTTTATCCAATTTAAACGCAGTTCATATGCCACAGCACCTTGGCAGGTGTTCGTGCTGAACTACAATGACAGCGACAACTGGGGTTATTCGCCAACAGTAACGGGAGTAACAGGAGCAACAATTTTTGGATATCCACAAGGCTATCGAATCACTAATACACAAGCTAGTGGCGCGTCTGTAGGGCGTACACCTTTTTATCTGCCACCTAACCGTGTTTGGGGTTTTGATGTTGCCCTATTAACTCAGTTACCTGACTTGTTCTCTCAACGCTTTACAGCACCAGCAACCAATGCTCCCAATGAGTTCTATAGAGAAGTACCAAGAGACGATAACTGGGTTAAATCTTTATTGTGTGCGGCTCAAGTTGACAGTACCGGTGGTTATGACAACGCTGCTAGTCAATACAATATTGCTGCTGTTCCGGCTAATCCTACTACCGGTGCTGCTGCTATTCCAGCAGTGAACTACAAATACTCCATTAGCTCTGATCAGCGTCCTAGCTGCCCTTGATATTACCTAACAATTGCTCAGTTATGATTCATCACACACAACAACAAACATCTTTATCTTCAGAATCTGGATTCACCATTATCGAGTCATTGGTAGCTCTTTTAGTAGCTGCACTTTTACTAGCTGCGATCGCACCTGTGTTAGTTATATCAGTAGCAACACGGGTACAAGCCAAACGCATAGAGAGGGGTACAGATGCAGCTAAAAGCTACATTGATGGGGTACGTGTGGGAACCATAGCGGCTCCTGATTCTCCGATTACCAACAGCACAAGCGACTTTGCCATAGCAAGTTACGATCCTCCTAGCCTTACCCCCACTTTAGCTTGTACAGCCAATAGTTACTGCACTCAACCTGCAACTAATTTGTACTGTGTCTCTGTTGATGGTAGTAACTGTACTACTACCAATACCAATAACTTTGTCATTCAGGCGATTCGCTACAACAAAGCCACTGTGACTAGTAGTGGAACAACTAGCAATATTACTGATGCCACAAAGGGTTATCAGTTAGGTGTGCGCGTTTACAGATCCGATGGCTTTGCTAGTGCTGGTGGAAATCTGAAAAAAGCACCCAATAAACAAGCTACCTTTGCAGCAGGACTAGGCGATCGCAAAACGCCGCTAGTAGAAATTACTACAGAAATTACCAAAGGTACAACATTCAGTGATTTGTGTACTCGGCTCAAAAATACTAGCAATACAGCTTCTACTTGTAGCTAGCAGCTAAATATCTACAACTTCCAGGAGAAAATGTAGCATTATGAAACTGTTAACTTGGCTTTTAAGTCATCAGCTAAAAATCTCTAAGATAAAGCAAAAAACAGGTGGATTTACTTTAATTGAATTATTGGTAGGTCTGCTTTTAGCCTTTCTTGTCATCACACCTTTAATGGGATTTATGATCAGTATTATGGAAAATGATCGTAAGGAACAGGCTAAGGTCAATACAGAACAAGACCTGAAAGCAGCACTAGACTACATGGCAAGAGATTTACAGCAAGCAGTATATATATATGATGCAGATGGCATTGCTGCCATTAGAAATCAATTGCCTAAATCAGATAATAAAACACGGTTTTTTCCTGTTTTAGTATTTTGGAAACGACAGTATATTGCAGGTGGATTAGCGGTTAAAAGTGGAAATACCACTGTCGGCAATGATGATACTTTTGTCTACTCTTTAGTTGCTTATTATTTAATTAAAGATGGTGATTCCACTTGGTCAAGTGCTGCTAGAATTGGTAGATTTCAAATTAGTAATGGCTACGGTAGTACGACATCTGACATCGACAGTACCAGAGACCCAGGATTTAAATTATTTAGCTTGCAAGATGAAGGCAGTTTAAAAACCAAAATGAATAGATGGGTGAAAAATAGTAGTGAGTCATATACACAGGACATCCTACCATTGGTAGATTATATTGACCAAACTACTACAGATACTACAAATAACCCTGCACCTAGCTGCCCTACCGGACAACAAATGCTACCACAGTATACTGGTTCGGGAGATGCAGTTGCTACAAATGACGTTAAGAGCCGTGGATTTTATGTTTGTGTAGACTCTACTAATACTGTAGTAGAAGTTAATCTACGTGGTAATGCTCTAGCTCGAATTCAAAATAGTAATATCGACTTTAATAAAAATCTCAGCACTACAGCATATTTTCCTGAAGCGAAAATCAGAGTCAGAGGAATTGGCTATTTATTTACGCAGTAATGTGACCTTAATCTTGAATGAATATTTAGAAAAACTCAACTGACAATCAGGTAAAGCAGCATGGGTAATCTTGTGCCATTAATAAAACATATAATTTTGACAAACTTATGTCTCTCCACAACAAACACTAATTCTCAGTCGGATCTGAAGCAAGATGGCTTCAGCTTAATTGAAATTGTGGTAGTGGTATTAATGATTGGGATTTTGGCTGCGATCGCCGCACCAAATTGGATAGTTTTTTTAAATAGACAAAGAGCTAGTAAAACTAGTGATATTGTTCTAGGTGCTATTCAAGAAGCTCAAAGAGAAGCCAAACGTACCAAACTCAGTTACAGTGTAGGTTTTAGAAATAATAACAACATTCCGCAAGTCGTCGTCTATCCTAAAGGTACGACACCAACTGAGGATGATTGGAAAGTTAGAGGTCAAGATTTAGCAATTTCATCAGGACAAATCGTACTGGGTACAAATCTTACAGGTAATAATCAGACTACTACCACTACATCCATAACCTATGGTTCAACTACAGCACAGACTATTACTTTTGACTATACTGGCGCGTTAGACATTTCAGTCAAGACAAACACTAATGGCATAACGGCTGTACAGCAAAATAATTTAGGTTATAACACAACTACCCAAAAGTATAAAGGTTTAATCATAGCTGTGGCTGTTGCTCAAAGAGGAAATCCCACTCAAGCTAGTAGTATCAGAAGATGCGTCATTGTCAAAACAATCTTGGGGTCTATCAAAACTACAAATGAAAAAGATAGCGATTGTAGCTAAAAACTAATTCATAAGAATTTTAGAATAGATTTACGTACTTTAATGGAATGCCGTCAATGTCAATACAATTTAAAATTGAAATATCTAGTTCGTTTTTTTAACTTAGATGACGATGTATTTTGATTTTACCGTAGCTATTCCGACTTATAACGGTGCAAAGCGGTTACCTGCATTGCTAGAAAGATTAAGTAATCAAACTGACACTCATAATTTATCTTGGGAAGTTATTGTTATTGATAACAATAGCAACGACGACACCGAAAAAGTTGTGAGACTTTACCAAGATAATTGGCCATACCCACATCTTTTAAAATATTTTTTTGAACCTCAACAGGGAGCGGCATACGCCAGAAAAAAAGCTATTCAAGAAGCCAAAAGCGAACTAATAGGTTTTCTTGATGATGATAACTATCCTAATTTAAATTGGGTAATATGTGCTTATAACTTCGCCCAAAAGTATCCCACAGCAGGAGCCTATGGTAGTCAAATTCATCCTGATTGGGAAGTAGAACCACCAGAGAATTTCCAACGTATTTCCGCATTTTTAGCAATTACGGAAAGGGGTAATTTGCCTTTAAAGTATGAGCCATCTAAGAATTTACTTCCTCCTTCTGCTGGGTTAGTCATACGTCGTCAAGCTTGGCTAGATAGTGTTCCTGACAATCCAATTTTGACTGGTAGAGTTACTGGAAATATGCTGACTAGTGAAGATTTGGAAATGTTATCCTATATTCAAAAATCTGGCTGGGAGATTTGGTATAACCCTGAAATGGAAATATTTCATAAAATTCCTAGTACACGCTTAAAAAGAGAATATTTAATTCCATTTTTTAGAGGTATTGGGCTGAGTCGTTCCGTCACTAGAATGGTATCGGTGAAGTCATCGATTAAACCATTCGCTCTGTTAGCTTATTTACTTAACGATACACGCAAGATACTACTACATATACTGAAATATAGATCAAAAGTTACAACTGATTTAGTGACTGCTTGCGAAATGCAACTATTTTTAAGTAGTCTTGTTAGTCCTTTTTATATTTGGACAAAAGTCTTATTCCGTAGAAAAAATATCTAATTACGGAGTAATTTTTAGTGTGGATAATGAGAATTCAAAAATGTAGAATAATCCTATTTCTACTACAAACTATGTATTCAAGTGTGGTTTAATTGTGAATATTTATTACTGATCATAGGTGCAGAGAACTTGAATAAATATTCAGTGCATTTTTGCCTGTATGGATATAAAAAAGTCTGCAATCGCAAAGATTATAGTGGTGGTTTTACTCTCATAGAAATTTTAGTTGCTGTTGTGGTGCTTGGGATAATAACCACTCTGTCCTTGCTGCGTTGGCAAGTGTTTATAGAAACTCGTAACCTGAACGATGCTCAGGAAAAACTTTATTGGGCTATGCGTCAAGCCCAAAGCCAAGCCGTCAAAGAAAAAATCACTACTCAAGTCAGCCTGCGTGAATATAAAGGTGTTGTACAGTGGGCTATTCACTCAGCAGATCCAGATGAATTTCTTGCGGATGATATTGCAAACAACACATCATTGTGGAATAACTTCCACCAAAATGTTCAGATTTATCAGGAAGACAATGAGCGTGGAAAAAAAGAAACTACTTTTCCTAAAAAATCCGCACAACAAGTTTGGCGGGTGTTATTTAATTACCAAGGATGCCCAGTATATAACACTGATGATGAGTGTACTAAAACATCTCTGAGAACATTAGGACAATTAACCTTCTATAGTCAGAAGGTTGTTAAAGTTAAGCGGTGTGTTTACGTTTCTACAATTTTAGGTGCAATCCGAACTGGTAAGGAGAATTCTAGAGCTAATACTAACGGCAAGTATTGCTATTAATTTTCCATAAAAATAGCAGAATTGAAAGTTAAGATGTTCTTATTCATTTTCAATTTAGGGGGTATAGTCTGACATTAATTCATTTAGCAACGCAGCATCTTATTATTTTTACCCGCTATCCAGAACCAGGAAAAACGAAAACGCGATTGATACCAGTGTTGCGTAGTGTTGGTGCTGCTGACTTGCAACGGCAAATGACTGAATACACAATATCTCAGGCAAGAAGGTTGCAAAACGACATATCTATAGAAGTACGCTTTGTGGGTGGTAACTTGCAACTCATGCGAGATTGGTTGGGGTCTGACTTATTATACCAAGCTCAAGGGGAAGGAGATTTGGGAATCAGGATGGCGCGATCGCTAGCTGATGCCTTTGAGAATCATGCCACACAAGTAGTGATAATTGGCACTGACTGCCCAGAAGCTAAGACTCATATTCTCGCTCAAGCCTCTGCACATCTGCAAACTTTCGATTTAGTGTTAGGGCCAGCCATTGACGGCGGCTATTACTTGATTGGTTTACGTCGCTTCATCCCAGAATTATTCATTAACATCAATTGGGGAACTGACCAAGTTTTACAACAAACCATAGATATTGCTAAAAAACTTAACGTCTCGTATATTTACTTACCCACCTTATCTGATATTGACCGTCCAGAAGATTTACAGATATGGGAAAGAGTTCTCAAAACAGAAAGCAAAGATGATTACACGAAACAGAGATCAATAATAGACAAGGCATCATTTGACTAAATTATTCTTACTGAATTAAATGTATTAGTTTATACTAATACTGCAAGGGGATTTGATAGCGACACCCTAGATAACAAGTGTTAGTGTAGTGTAGTTTGAAACAAAATCACGTATATATTCTTCTTTATGTGTGCGAGCAATTCACATGACTAACAGCATTATGGGAACAATACTCAAGTAACTTTAAATAGGATTATCATTTTGACTTGAACAAAATTTGCAAAACTATGGTTAATCGTTTTACTTCTGCGAATGCTGCCATCACCTTAAAAGTGGTGGGGATAATTTTAATTGCGTCCTTTTTGCTGGACTTTTTGGTACTGTTGTTTCCTTTCCAGCCTACGGATCGGATATGGCAAATTAATATCGCAACAGCAATAGTTGATCGGGGTATTGTCCCCTTAGTGGGTGTGGGTGCTTTGTTTACTGGTCAATGGATGCAAGAAGCTAGTGATAGCCCCCAAGGTTTTGACTTGAGATTTCCGGTTTTAGTGCTGTGTAGCATCTTAGGCTTGATGTTTTACTGATTTTTCCCTTACACCTGAATAATGTGCGTCAGGCCAGCACACAAACGGTAAATCAAATTAACCAAGACGCAGCACAAGCCGAAAACCAAGTGAACAATCAGCTATCCCAATTTCAAGCACAATTGAACAATGAGCAAGGTAAAGCTCAGTTAGAGCAATTACGCACTCAAGCTAAAGCTCAGTTTACGGAATTGTTGAATAACGAGCAAAGATATCAAGAAGCACTCAAGAGTCCACAAGTCCCAGCTGCACAAAAAGAACTGCTCAAGAAGTTTAAAGAGAATCCCCAAGAACTGGATAAGTTTATCGCCCAGCAAACAGATCCTAAAGGATTGGCTGATCAAAGATTGATTCAAATTCGCCAACGTAGGGATGACGCGTCTAAACAAGCCAAAGACAACGCTTGGAAATCAGGACTGCGGATTGGGATGAGCAGTTTGCTTTTGTCAATTGGTTACATCATCATTGGTTGGACTGGTTTAAGAGGTATGGGTACTTTGCAAGGTGGTAAACCTAAAGGTAAAGTCCCAGCCCGTTAACTTGTTATTTACCTTGGCAGTATAAGATATCAAACTTGTACAGTTTATACTGCCTTTCTTGAATATTAATCTGATAATCAAAATATACTTGAAATATTAGCAAAATTACTATAATTCTGAACAATGTTTTCTATCTACATACTGACATATAACGAAGAATTAGATATCGCTGCTTGTATTGAGTCAGCAATGCTTTCAGATGATATTATTGTGGTCGATTCATGCAGTAGCGATCGCACTGTCGAAATCGCTAGTCGCTATCCTGTACGCGTCGTACAGCACGCCTTTGAGAGCCACGGCAGACAACGCACTTGGATGTTAGAATCTATACCACCTAAACATGAGTGGGTGTACATTCTCGAAGCTGATGAGCGAATGACACCAGAATTATTTGCTGAATGCGAACAAGCCAAGGAAAATCCAGATTATATAGGTTATTACGTTGCCGAACGGGTAATTTTCTTAAACCAATGGATTCGCCGCAGCACCCAGTATCCGCGCTATCAAATGCGTCTTTTCCGTCATGGGAAAGTTTGGTTTACAGACTATGGTCATACGGAACGAGAAGTGTGTGAAGGTGCAACCAGCTTTTTAAAGGAAACCTATCCCCACTACACCTGTAGCAAAGGTTTGAGCCGTTGGATTGAAAAACATAACCGTTATTCTACGGATGAAGCAAGAGAAACACTGTATCAATTAGAAAATGGAAAAGTAGATTGGCGAGATTTGTTTTTTGGTAAGTCTGAAGTAGAAAGACGACGAGCGTTAAAAGATTTATCTTTGCGCTTACCTGCTAGGCCATTTCTGCGCTTTTTGTATATGTACTTTCTTTTAGGTGGTTGCTTAGATGGACGGGCTGGGTTAGCTTGGTGTACCTTACAGGCTTTTTATGAATATCTCATTTTGCTGAAAGCTTGGGAGATGAAATATATCCCTACTCCTAGTCTTGAAGCACCATCACCTCAGCCTAGTCAACTAGAAGTTAGTTGCACAACTTCCGAAACTGCCAAATAGTTAAGAGATCGAAAATTTTAAAATTTGGATGCGGGATTTGGGATTGATACCCAATTTCAAATTTAAATGCCAGTATCTACGTATCGAATTGCCCAATCGCCAACGCCCTACGCCCAATGACCCTAATCTGTTAAAATTTCTAACATCACATTCTCAGAAAAACTACCTCTACCTTGTTGCCAATGGCTAGGAAGAACTGCGTTAATTACTGTCAATCAATGATTTTTCTAGGTTAGCAGCTTTTAAATAAGCGCGGTAGGATATTTAATATCTCCGATATTTGCAACAATCATTTACACCTAATACAAAGAAAAGTAACAACTTCCACAATCAATTAATTTTGATCTGAGTTGGAATTTGTCTGTATGTACCTTTAACTGGGAGATATTTTATTGCGAATTGCGAATTGCGAATTGCGAATTGCGAATTGGTTTTATTTCCCTGCTAGTCTTACATACAGCCACAACTTCAACTTAACTGTTTGTCGTTATAGATATTAGCTTGCTGTCAAAAATACTACAAGTTAGTTCTTAATCACTAGACAAATCTTCTGGCATGAATACGAATAAAGAAATTTCCACTATTCTAAATAAGGAGAATAGGGGCTTGGGAATTGATCGCTTAAAGCAGGACTTGAAGAATGACTTAATAGCTGGGTTGTTGGTGGTAATTCCGCTAGCGACAACTATTTGGTTGACAATTACTATTGCTAACTGGGTAATAGACTTTCTCACTCAAGTTCCTAAACAACTTAATCCCTTTGACGGATTACACCCGATTTTAGTTAATGTCCTCAATTTGGCGGTGGGTCTAGCTGTACCCTTGCTCAGTATCCTGCTGATTGGGTTGATGGCACGTAATATTGCGGGACGCTGGTTATTAGATTTTGGGGAGCGATTATTACAGGCCATTCCTTTAGCTGGACAGGTATACAAAACCTTGAAACAGCTTTTGGAAACACTGATTAAAGATTCCAATAATAAGTTTCGACGGGTGATTTTAGTAGAATACCCCCGCAAAGGAATGTGGGCGATCGCATTTGTCACTGGCGTAATTGGGAGCGAAATTCAAGCCCAGATGTCTCGCCCTATGTTAAGTATTTTTATTCCCACAACTCCCAACCCGACCACAGGATGGTACGCCGTAGTTCCAGAAGATGAAGTGATCAACCTTTCTATGTCGGTGGAAGACGCGTTTAAAATCATCGTCTCTGGTGGGATTGTTTCCCCTAATACATCCCTACCCCCTCTAGTCATCGCTAAAGAACATAAAGCGGAAAAACCTAACAACGATATCCAAAGACCAATCATCCCCGTTGAAGAAAGCTAAAAAAAATCCGGTAAATGTGTAGCCAAACAGAATATTATGGTTGTCTGGCTCAATCGAATTTTGATAGATTTGTCACTCCCAAATTAAATTAGTACGGAAACACTGAAATTCTTATGCAAGACCGTAAACCTCAACAAATAGCCCGTGAGCTGGCACTTTTAAGCTTGAGCCAGTTACCTGTCAATCCCAAAAAATTGACAGAAGAACACCTTCCTAAACTAGTGTTAGCAACAGTACGCACCTTGAGAGCAGAAGTACAAGATACTTTAGACAACGCCTCTGGGGAATTACAACGTAGTCACGATCGCCTGTTAACCAGTGAAACTCGTGCCTCAGACCTGAATACGGCTAGAACCATGCTCAAAGAGGCAATAGAATATACCCAAACTGCCATTAATCAGTTAGGTGCAGCCCTAGAGTTTCCTGAATTGATTCAACTAGCTAATCAGGATCGGGAAGTGGGTAAATACGCCATCAAACTTGTCCAAACCGTCAGCGAACATCGGACGGTAATTGATGAGCAAATTTCTCTAGCTTTGGTAGATTGGCAAGTGACCCGTTTAGCTCAAATTGATCGGGATATCCTGCGGATTGCTGTAGCAGAAATGCGCTTCCTTAATCTTCCAGATCGAGTGGCTATTAACGAAGCGGTAGAATTAGCAAAACGGTATAGTGGCGACGAAGGACACAGATTTATCAATGGTGTTCTGCGTCGAGTCACAGAGCAGAAACAAACAGCTTAGAAAGGTAAAAGGCAAAAGGTAAAAGGTAAAAGGCAAAATTATCTCGTTTGGGATGTTTGTTTAATTTATGCTTTGCTTAGTGGGAAGAAAAACCTAACCTAATCACCATGATGAGTGGTAAGTTGTGAGTTGGTATTGAGGAACAGCAACAGGTGCGGATAACCCAGAGGTTTTCACACCAAACCTGAGTAAAAAGTTAAATTAAACTCATAGCTTAAGTAGAACGACTTGAAAAAAACAAACTATGTAAAGTAATGTAAAAAATTGCATTTAGTTCGTAGTAAGGACTTTAGTCCTTATGAGAGGACTAAAGTCCTCTCTTCGAGACGCTTGCGCGAACACTACCAACCTTTAATTATTTACACCGTTCTACTTATAACTCATAAACGGTATAGCTCATACCTCACAGAACAACTAACACCGCTAGCTGCAATGGTTTTTAATTGGTTCAATCGTCAAGAAAAAGATTCCCCATCTCCACAACCAGGAGAAACACCTCCAACCCCAGAACCCCAACCAGAGTCAGCCGCAACGTCATCAACAACAGCCGACGCTGCACCAGACTCAACGGCCGACTTGTTGGCGTTTGCTAAAGCCGCTTATAAAAATATTCAAGAAAAGCAAAAGCCTCAAACAGAATCAGCCGATGTTTCTACAGATGCTCTCCCATCTGAAACAGAAACGCCCTCAGCTACAACGGAAGTTACAGAAACTTTCCCAGAAGCGGCTGTATCTACTGAGGAGTCAGCAGAAATAATTGAGGCTACACAAGAATTAGTAGAAGCAGCTACAAGCAGCGAAAGTTCTCTTGAGTCAGAAATTGCTCAAGAAGAAGTACCCGCAGCTCCTTTATCTTTTTTAGAAAGAGCCGCAGCAGAAAGGGAAGCCAAGCAAGAAAGACTAATTGCCAATGCTATTGAAGTACCAGAACCGGAAGTAGTTCCACCAGCCGCAACGACATCTGAAAGCTTAGAAACAATTCCTGGGCTGGATTTCGATGAAGGATTTGTTTGGTCAGCAGAAGTATTAGCCTCACAGGGTAGACGAGCAGAAGATATATCGATTGAAGAAATTACTTGGCTCAAGAAGTTACGGGAAGGATTAGACAAAACCCGTCGCAACATCCTGAATCAACTCAAGGCGATTGTGGGACAAGGGCCACTCAATCAGGCGGCGGTGGCAGAAATTGAGGCTTTATTGCTGCAAGCTGATGTAGGTGTAGAGGCGACTGACCATATTATTAATGCACTCCAGAAGAAACTGCGAGAAGAAGTTACACCACCAGAAGCTGCGATCGCGTACTTAAAAGAAATCCTGCGGGAGATGCTAGAAGCTCCCCTCAAAACTACCCATAAAGTCAGTTTTGCCCCCGAAAAAGATACTCTGAATATTTGGCTAATTACTGGGGTAAATGGTGCGGGTAAAACTACCACTATTGGTAAACTCTCTCACCTCGCGCAAAAATCTGGTTATCGCTGCTTGATTGGTGCGGCAGATACCTTCCGGGCGGCGGCGGTAGAACAGGTAAAAGTTTGGGGTCAAAGGAGTGGTGTAGAAGTCATCGCTAACCCTGGTAAAAATACAGACCCAGCAGCAGTGGTGTTTGATGCGATCGCCGCCGCTCAATCACGTAACACAGAATTACTCTTGGTTGACACCGCAGGCAGACTGCAAAATAAGAAAAACTTAATGGATGAACTCAGCAAAATCCGGCGGATTATCGACAAAAAAGCCCCTGATGCCAAAATTGAGTCTCTCTTAGTTTTAGATGCCACTCTCGGTCAAAATGGACTACGACAAGCAGAAGTTTTTTCCCAAGCTGCTCAACTTAGTGGTGTAGTTTTAACCAAACTTGATGGAACTGCTAAGGGTGGCGTAGCTCTAGCGGTAGTACAACAGCTAGGTTTACCTATCCGCTTTATTGGTGCAGGTGAAGGAATTGAGGATTTACGTCCTTTTTCCAGTTATGAATTTGTTGAAGCCTTATTAAGCGGCTAAGGAAACTGATACATATAGGTAGGGGAATAGGATTTCATAGGTGTAGGTATGATTCCAGTGATGAGTGATGAATGTAAAAGCAACAAAATCATCATAACTTCATCCAACCCTACACCCTTAACCCCCTTTTTTATGGGCAGAATGAAAAATCCAAAAGTAACAATTACTACAAAATCGCTGAAATTATTGTCCTGTGATGGTGCCTGATTTTCAGTAGTCAAAACATAGAAATTAGTAAGCTAGTCGTCATTTAAATTGCATCATTTTCATACTGACAAAAGCTGTAAACCCTCTCCCCTGCTCCCTGCCCCCTGCCCCTCTGCGGCCTCAATGTGCTTTCTTATATGCTTAACAGCTTATTAGCCATGTGAACCCACAACAGCCTCATAACTAGTGAACTCTACACCCAATATTCTTCCTAGAAAAATTAGTGATTACCAAAATTATGTTGACACAAAACAATTTTGTCCTCATCATCTATTATGCTTGTGGTTAATTTGCCAACTTGCGGGTACAATCCTCTAAAAATACGCTTTTTGCAATTTATGTGTTATCAAAATGTATAGTTTTTGTTGCGACAGATCAAGACCCAACAGCATAAGTTCGGAATAACGGTTTCTGAAGATGTATGATTTGCTAATTAAGATATAAAAAATCAACTTTTGCCTTACCAGTAAAAATTATGGTTGGTCTTTATGTAACAATCTTTGCAGAAACATACATTTATTAACATTCCAACTTGAGATATAAATTTTATAACTTAATGTAATACTTGTATGGAGTTATGTCTTACGTCTTTCTACTCTTGCTAAAGGACAAATCTTGACCCAATATGGTTTAGCAATGTCAACGCCAAATTTTAAAAGTCAACTCCAGTCTATTTTTCCAGTGCAATATTAACTGTAACTGTGTCTCAACTGCCGTCTCAACCTACTGAAAGTAATAATAGTGCTACCACAAGTGAGGTCACGCCAGTAGTAGCACTCAAAGAACTCGTGGCCAGGTTGCACCGGGAACAAAATAAAATTCAAGATTTGCTGAGTTCCTTGGGTTTTGCCCTGAGAAGTTTCAATAACTTGAATCAGTTTTTAGAACTGATTCCATTAATGGCAACACGAGTCACAGACGCTGATGGAAGTGCGTTATTTCTTTACAAACCCAATGGGCAAATTAGGCTAGAGCAGCTGCATTGGCAAGATAGTCGCCAGCGTAAGAATATTCGCAAAGCTTTAGAAACAGCTAGTAGTCAAGTTACACTTGCAGCCAATAGCGCGCCCTTAGCCACGGCTACAGGCATATTAGACGCGCAAATGCACCATCACTTGGGGCCGGGTGTACAAATTTTTGGTACAGCGATTTTAGTCAAGCACACAGAAAGGGGATGGCTATACGTACTCAGTCGTGATCCTGAGTATAGCTGGACAGAAACTAGACAAAAATTAGTGCGTCTAGTGGCAGATCAAACAGCAGTAGCCATTGAAAACGACGAATTAGCTGTAGAACTGAGGAAAAAAGAACGTTTAGACCAAGAATTAGAAATTGGTGCGGAGATTCAAAGGCGACTGTTACCGCGTCAATGTCCTGCGATTCCTGGCGCAATTTTAGCCGCGCGCTGTAGACCGGCTAATCGTGTCGGTGGAGATTATTACGATTTTATCCCTACCAGTCAGAGTCAGATTTATCCCCATATCACTAACGGTAGTCACAATAATGGCCGTTGGGGTTTGGTGATTGGGGATGTTATGGGTAAGGGTGTCCCTGCGGGTTTAATTATGACGATGATGC
>NZ_PJIZ01000124.1 GCF_021596505.1 Nostoc sp. CMAA1605
TGGGGAAATTGTCCATCAATTACAGCGACATGGCCGATCGCATCTTACACCCATAGCAATTATCCGTTGGGCTGGCACAACACAGCAACAGATTTGGGCTGGTAAACTGGGAGATATTTTAGAACAAACGGCTGGCTTATCGCTGTCACCGGCTGTCATTGTGGTTGGGGAAGTTGTGGGGCTACGTAATTACCTACAACCTGAGACAATATCTTCAAAGGATCAAAATTCTCATCTCCAAGCTATGTCTAGTAACTTACCTTTGGCTGGTAAAACTATTTTAGTCACCCGTTCGGCTGGACAATCAAGTCAATTTAGCGATCGCCTCACCTCCTATGGTGCTAAAGTAATCGAAATGCCAGCTTTAGAAATTGCACCTCCTTCTAGTTGGGAAGGCTTAGATACAGCGATAAATAATTTATCGGAATTTCACTGGTTAATTTTGACTTCTACCAATGCTGTAGACTACTTCTTTGACAGATTGCAGACTCAAGGTAAAGATAGCCGTGCTTTAGCTGGGGTAAAAATTGCTGTCGTCGGGGAAAAAACCTCCCAATGTCTCAAACAACGGGGACTCCAAGCTGATTTTACTCCTCCCAATTTTGTCGCTGACTCTTTGATAGAAACCTTCCCCGAAGCACTCCCAGGAAAAAAGATACTCTTTCCCAGAGTCGAAAGCGGTGGTAGGGAAGTGTTGGTGAAGGAATTTAACGCTAAAGGCGCAGCAGTGACAGAAGTAGCAGCTTATCAGTCATGCTGTCCTAGTAGTATCCCACCAGTTGCCGCATCCGCTTTAAAAAATGGCGAAGTCGATGCAATTACCTTTGCCAGTTCTAAGACAGTACAATTTTTCTATCAATTGGTAGACACTATTTTTACAAGTAATGTCGCCAACGCTTTAAAAGGAGTCTGCATTGCTTCTATTGGCCCCCAAACTTCTAAAACCTGTCATGAATTATTTGGCAGAGTCGATGTAGAAGCCGAAGAATATACATTAGATGGCTTAAGTCAAGCCTTAGTCAAATGGATAGAAAACTTTTAACTATTGACTAATGACTAACCACATTATCGGCTTAACTGGGGGTATTGCTACGGGTAAATCTACTGTCGCCAATTATTTGGCGAACGTCTATGGTTTACCTGTTTTCGATGCAGATATCTATGCTAGGGATGCAGTAGCTATAGATTCACCTATTTTAGATGCGATCGCCCAGCGTTACGGTCAAGAAATATTACTGGCTGATAGTAATCTAAATCGTTCTCGGTTGGGAGAGATGATTTTTTCCCATCCAGCCGAACGCCAATGGATAGATAGTATCATTCATCCCTATGTGCGCGATCGCTTTGTTCAAGCTATTAATCAATCTACATCAACAATAGTTTTAGTCATACCTTTATTATTTGAAGCCCAAATGACTGATTTAGTGACAGAAATTTGGGTGGTGACTTGTTCTGAACTTCAGCAACTACAAAGATTAATGGAACGCAATCAGTTAAATTCAGAACAAGCAACAGCGAGGATTAATAGTCAACTATCTTTACAAGAAAAAGCTGCTATGGCTGATTTTGTCTTGGATAATTCCGGCAGTTTAGCAGATTTATTAAAACAAATAGACAAAATAATCATAGGTAATTCCAATTAGAAATTCCCCATGATTAATTCTAAGAAAATCTAGTTCCCTCCCATTTCCAAGGGGAGGGTTAGGGTGGGGTAAACAGAGGAATTCGATCACTTGTGTGTACACCGTAGCTGCAAGGAGAGATGCTTTAATTTTTCCCCTTCCCTGCTAGGGAAGGGGGTTAGGGGGTTAGGTTTTGTGTTAACTTTTCCACATAAAGTGAAAAGTCAGACGATTAATTTCTAAATAGCTGTTTGCCCTAAATATTGTCCGTCTAGTCCTTGCTTAACCCATTTTAAGCATTCATACTCTGATTTGAACAATTTGGGAGCAGCAATATTATTTAACAATTCTGGTGGGTAATGATCGTAGAAGTACCTACCATTTTCATGGAAGAGGATAATTAAATTGCGACGATAGACATAGCGAGATTGGAAAATGTCACGTTCACTAACAAAATCTGCATTTTTATCTAGATGTTCCTTGGCAATTTCTACGATATTACCAGTGCTATTACCGTAAATCTGTGCAGGATTTTCTGCTTTATGTAAGTGACTTTTACGTCCAATTTCTGACAACAATTTATACGAATAAATTTCGTACTTATCTGCTTTGCCAAAAACAAATGGAATGATGAGATATCCCTTATATGAAACAGAATTTTCATAGATAAGACGACTCATCTGCACCTCCTGTGATGTAGAAGCTTTAAAAGTGATCAGCCACAGCAATATTGAACCCATGAATATGAGTTCAACCGCAGTGTTCTATGCGAACTTTTTGGTAATTTTGACAAGAGGGGTGTTACCCCTATTAGAAAATAAACTCAATAAGTGTTGATCAAAAACGCTTGTGATCACTATTATTACTCTTTTTTGCTTATCCTTAATGAAATATATTCCCAAAGTCATAAAATCATGATTTTATAAAGCTTAATACAGCACTTTCGAGGTAAATAAGGTACACTTATTATTAGTGCATCAAAAATTAAAATGAAACCGTACTCAATCGATTTGCGAGAAAAAATAGTAAGTGCTTACGAAAAGGGTGATACATCAATTCGAGGGGTAGCTGTGCAATTTGGTGTAGCAAAAAGCTATGTGCAGAAGCTAATCAGGCAAAAAAGATTGGAAGGGCATCTAGTACCCAAAAAGCAAGGTGGAACAATGAAGGGTAAGCTAGATGATTATGGTAGCGAATTAGCAGAAATGGTTCAAAGTTACCCAGATTTAACTTTATTGGAATATTGCGAATATTTTGGTGAAAAATATAACATTTGGGTGTGTGCAAGTGTGATGTGTTGTGCATTGCAAAAACAAGAATTAACACGAAAAAAAAGACTTTGCGTAGTAGCCAAGCGAAAACTCCAAGAGTTCAAAAACTGAGATTAGAATATTGGGAGAAAGTAAAAAACATAGACCCAGAAAACCTTGTGTTTATAGATGAAATGGGTGTTTTGCTTGGTTTGACTAGAACTCATGCTCGCAGCGATAGCGGAAGTAGAGCCTATGATTTTAAACCATATTACCGAGGTGCGAAAATAAGTGTAATTGGAGGAATTAGCTTAAAAAAAGTTTTAGCTGTGATGACCCTAAACGGCTCAATGAATGGAGAAGCTTATAAAGTTTTTGTAGAGCATTTTTTACTTCCACAATTATGGGTTGGTGCAGTCGTTGTCATGGATAATCTGCCAGCACATAAAGTCGCTGAAATTCAGCCTCTGATTGAATCTGTAGGAGCAAGTGTTCTTTATCTATCTCCTTATTCCCCTGAATTTAATCCAATTGAACATTGGTGGTCACAATTAAAAGCCTTTCTCAAACAGTTTTCTCCTAAGAGTGCATCTGTAGTTGATGGTTTAATTAAAATTGCATTGACATTAGTTGATCCAAAGCATCTAAAAAATTGGTTTACTCATTGTTGCTACTGCACCTCATAAACCTCGAATTTGCTGTATATAGAAGGTGTCTAATCGGATATAATTTCAAACCAAAATATTTCTGTTTAAGCCACTGCTAAAAATTGATGTATTTGTGCAAGAAATCAAGCTAGAAATGATTGAAATTATCGGTATCAGTAGTAATTAAAAAGTTAAATAAATATACTGATTTTATCGCATTATTTAGCAGCGTCAAAAATCTGCTGTGCAGTTAAATTTAATTGAGGAAAAGTAGGTGATTTAATTACTGTGTTACCTTGAAACGGAGTCATTTGATATTCACCATCAACTAAAGTACAGACAAAAATAGTTGGTTGTTTAGGATTACCGATAAATTTTCTAGCCCCCAAAGCAGCATAGTCAGCAATCCAATATTCAGGAATGCCCATTTCCTCGTAGTCAGCAAATTTGTTGTAGTAATCATCTCGCCAGTTAGTCGATACAACCTCAACCACCAATGGTACAGATGCAGCTTGACTGACTGTTGATTGCTTTTGAAACAGTGGTTCGTTGCTGAGGTTATCTAGATTTAATAACAATACATCAGGTGAATAAGCAGATTCAGCACTAGGAGTTTTAACTAATGCAGTTTTAGGTATGGTGTAAGGAAGATCCAGGCGATCAAACTCGACAGTTAACTTACGAGCTATAAATCCCACAACTTTTTCATGTTCTCCGGTTGGGGGAGGCATTTCAAATATTACTCCGTTATGTAGTTCGTAGCGTTTACCATCATTAGGATACCATTCGGTAAATTCATCAAATGTCAGTAGTTTTGGCAAAGATTGGGTCATAATCTCACCTTTGTCTCAAAAAATAACTTTAGCGTTTGTCATCCATCCTGATTTACACCAATTATCACCATAAACTTAGTTGATTAGGTGGTGAGTTGAGTAGATTCCAAGGTAGGGGAGGAACTGGGACAGAGTTTTGTTCTAATAGCTGTTGAAAGTGACGGGCGGTGCTAGGCGATCGCTCTTCTAGGGGACAATGAACGAAGAAGTAAATTTTCACTCCCGATTGCAACCATTGCTGAATCTGTTTTACCCATTCTTCCATAAATGGCTGATTGACTGACAATGTGGGATGGGAAATAAATCGAATCAGACTAAAAGGTGCAGTGACGCTAAATTGTACAGGGAGTTTGGGTTTGCGTCGTTCTGATTCTAGTTGGGGGTCATCGTCTCCAGTATAGATGGGGCGGGAATCTAAAATTACCCTACCCACACCCAAAGTTTCTAACATTGCAGTTAGCTGACTGCTGTAAGGTTCTTGAAACCAGTCGGGATGTCTCACCTCTAATGCTAGGGGTGATTCTTGGCGTGGCCAAGCTGCTAAAAATTTAGCTAAATCGTTGATTAATGTAGGGGGATAACTGGGCGGTAATTGAGCGAAAATAGGGCCAAAATGCTGACCTAAAGGGCGCATTCCGGCTAAAAACTCTAAAGCAGCCGGAATATAAGGTTCTAGCAATCCTTTGTGCGTAATCTCTCGTGGTAACTTCAAACAAAATTCAAAGCCTGGGGGGGTTTGTGTCGCCCATCTACTAACGGTTTCTGCGTTGGGTATGGCGTAGAAAGTTGTGTTACCTTCTACTGTGGTAAAGCGACGACTGTAAAGATGGAGAAAATCCGCAGGACGGGTTTTTGGGGGGAAAAGTTCTCCTACCCAACCTTTATACGACCAAACAGCACAACCAATCAGGAAATTCACAACCTAGAACAAAATAACTTCTGAAATATTTTCAGTGTTTCTCCCTAATTGTAACGTGAGTCTCCAACGGAGGCGCACCTGCGGGTAGACTTAAGCCATCATCAGAGAAGCAAGCTAGGGAGAGGGGTTTTGAAAATTCGTCGAACTCAAGTTAAAAACAGCATAGATTCATCCATCAACCTCAAAGCAACCTAAAGTCATTATCAACCGAGAGCGATCGCTTGATCCAGACGCTGTTCTAGTAAATCTAATAAACCATCAACATCCTGACCAACTTGCTCAAAACAAACTGGTGGTGCTGGTTCTGGTGTAAACTGAATTAACTTAATTTCGCCCTTCCCAATTCCAATCATTAAAACTTCAACTTCCGGCTGATGATGCTCAATAATTCCTAAAATTTCTTGCAGCCGATTTTCCACATTCATATTTAATTTTTCTACTGCTTCTTGGGGACAATAAACAAAATGTGGTGTCGGTTGTAAATCAATCCCAATCGTACCTTGAGTATCACCATTTGCTAACCACAAACCCCAAGCCAAAGCCGCCAATTCCTGCTGATTTTCCTTCACAAATCTATCCAACTGACCACGCCAAAGATTTTCCCTAGATTCCGATTGATTATTGCCAAACATCATATTAATTCGTTATTCTCTCTGCGCCTCTGTTGTCTCTGCGTGAGCCTTAGCAAATTTGTATCACCATTGTTTCATTATCCACTGCCGAGGTCGCGAAAGCTCACATCAAAATTGGCACTTCGCAATATTAGGGGAGGGAAAGCCGCACCAAGAGCGATCGCTTTCATGTTACTTTGGCGGTAAAGTAGCCATCCCAACTACCAAGGTAGCCCACACAAAAAACGCCCCGTGAATGACTACAATAGTTGTGGTTACTTGGATAATATCATGCTCAAGTTGGTTAACATCATCACTCAAGATAGACATTAAACCCCCTGTACAGCCTTCGTCAACATCAGCTAACTCCAAACTCTGTAGGTGTTTATATGCCTCCAACCGTAAGTTATGCTAGATATTCTGTGCCAAGTTACACCAGAGCAACTTATTGTGACCCTCAAAAAATGACTCTTCTATCCAAGTAGTCACCGTGAGCAGCTAAATCATGGAAAATTGCCCCAAAATATCTTTAATTCCTAACTAAGCAATGATAAAATCCTGCTGCTTAACTACCACACTAATTTCCCCTAGCAAAGTCAAACATTAAATTTGATTTCCAACCAAACAAACTGTCGCTAACAAAATTGGTTGACGATATTAGTGTCCACAATTCAACAGGCGTTAAATAAGGATGTACACGAGAAACTGCGCCACCGAGACGCTTCTCTACGAGAGGCTGCGCCAATGCGTTCACGATGTATCCTGTAGGGAAAGGGTTTCCCCAGGTGAAGCGACTGCGGGGGAACAGGGAACAGATAGAGGTTGTTTACTTCCTCAACTACTGGAGGGTTTGAAACCGTGCTTTTTAAACAGATGGTGTTGGATGGGGACTGCTAGCCCATCCAACTCTTTGAGTATCCCCTGTTCCCCGTGAATCACCTACCCTGACTAAGTGCTGAGTTAGGAATTGTGAGTTAGGAGTTGGAAGTCTTTACTATAACTAAAAGTTAATAGCGTAGATAACTATATAGGTAAGTTGTCGTCAAGAAATTTAGTCATGGAATGGAGAGACTACCGGTATTTTTTAGCCTCACCTCATCAATACACCACAAAAAGCCACTCACCTATAATAAATTTACTCAACACAGGCTAAAATCCCCGCTAACAGCACTCATAAGGAGAGAAAACCTTGAAAAATCAACAATTAGGCAATTGGCAAACCACTGTTTTGGGGATATTTTTAGCTATCCTTGTGATTGTTGGGTTAAATTCTTTTATTATTATCAACCCAGGACAAGCAGGAGTCATTAGCATATTAGGGAAAGCCAGAGATGGTGCTTTAATTGAAGGTATTCACGTAAAACCACCTTTCATTTCAGTAATTGATGTGTATGATTTAACGGTGCAGAAATTTGAGGTTCCCGCCGAAAGTTCTACTAAAGATTTGCAGAATTTAACTGCAAGGTTTGCGATTAACTTTCGTTTAGATCCTACCCAGGTAGTAGAAGTGAGAAGAAAACAAGGAACATTAGAGAATATTGTCTCGAAAATTATTGCTCCCCAAACACAGGAAGCATTTAAAATTGCGGCAGCGAAAAGAACAGTAGAAGAAGCGATTACTAAGCGTAGTGAACTCAAAGAAGACTTTGATAATGCACTAGGCGATCGCCTGGATAAATATGGAATAATAGTATTAGATACTAGCGTCATTGATCTCACCTTCTCTCCTGAATTTGCTAAAGCCGTAGAAGAAAAACAAATTGCTGAACAACGCGCCCAAAGAGCCGTCTATGTTGCTAGAGAAGCAGAACAAGAAGCCCAAGCAGAAATTAATCGCGCCAAAGGTAAAGCCGAAGCTCAAAGACTCTTGGCGGAAACCCTCAAAGCCCAAGGTGGACAATTAGTGCTACAAAAAGAAGCAATTGAAGCCTGGAAAACTGGCGGCGCACAGATGCCTAAAGTCTTAGTCATGGGTAGTGAATCCCAAGGGAATTTTCCCTTTATTTTTAACCTGGGTAATACCCAAAACTGACTATAATTTGCCTAATCACACACAACAAGATTTTCCCAACCATGAAACAATATATGCCAATGCCCAATCACCCCAACCTGACAACTACAGAAGCCAAAAAAATTCTCAACAAATTTAACTGTTTAGACATCGCCCCCATTCTCAAACCATCGGAGAAAGAATTAGTGCGTCAAGCATTAATTTTATTCACCAAACTTTCCGACTATCAAATCCTGGGAATTTGTGCAGATACAGCCGCCGAAGCCCTACTTGCGATGAGAACCTATTCCCATGCCTTGGGTTATGAAGTACCCATCGACTTACCAGTAGTAGAAGGGCCAGTTTATATCAAATTGAATGGCAAAAATGGCTTATGTTATCTCGATTCTTATGTAGGACATCATCGGGGTGTATTAGTTTCTTGCCAATCTCATAAAGAAGGAGGCATCAACGAAATGTATGGGCATCTACCACTTGATTTATTTGTCGAAAATTAGGCAGAATTTTGAGGTACATTGTGATTAAAATTCATGTACCTCATAGATAAATCTTGGAATTTCCCCAATCTCTCAGATTTCTCTTTAGTGCATCTCCAAAAGTGAGCTTCATGCCCCACCTATCAGTTCATCAGCTGCTTTTAAAATTCTATGAGCATCATCACCCTACAATCAGTTAAAAAAGACTTTGGAATCAAAGAGATTTTAAAAGATGCCAGCTTTAGTATAGATGTCACTGACAAAGTGGGTTTAATTGGCACCAATGGTTCTGGTAAATCAACACTATTAAAAATGATCGCCGGATTAGAACCAATCGATAGCGGTCAAATTACTTGCAGCTCTAGTGCTAACATTATCTACCTACCCCAACAGCCCGATTTAGATGAAAATCGCACAGTTTTAGAGCAAATTTTTGCTGACAGTGGCGAACAAATGGCCTTAGTCAAAGAGTATGAAGAAATTTCTGACAAGTTAGCCCATTACCCAGAAGATAGTCAATTAATGTCCCGCTTGTCTGTGGTGATGCAGCGCATGGACGCAACTGGCGCGTGGGAATTAGAAACCAATGCCAAAATCATCCTCAGTAAGTTAGGAATTGTTGACTTTGATGCACCCATAGGGACTTTATCTGGAGGCTACCGTAAACGCATCGCCCTAGCCACAGCCTTACTCGCAAACCCCGATGTTTTGCTGATGGATGAGCCAACCAACCATCTCGATGCTCTATCTGTAGAATGGTTACAAAGCTATCTGAATCGTTTCCGTGGTGCATTGTTCTTAATCACCCACGATCGCTATTTTTTAGATCAAGTCACCAATCGTATTATTGAAATTGACCGGGGTGACATTTACACCTACTCAGGTAACTACTCATACTACCTTGAAAAGAAAGCCCTAGCGGAAGAATCAGCCCAAAGTAGCCAACGTAAGCACCAAGGCGTATTAAGAAGGGAACTAGAATGGTTAAAACGGGGGCCAAAAGCCCGTAGCACCAAACAAAAAGCCAGAATTCAACGTGTCCAAGCTATGCGCGAAACCGAGTTTAAACAAACTCAGGGTAAAGTAGATATCTCCACAGTTAGCCGCCGCATTGGCAAAAAAGTCATTGAACTCAGTAACATTAGCAAATCCTACAACGAACGTACCCTAATTCAGAACTTTACCTACGAATTTAGCCCCGAAGACCGAGTGGGAATCATCGGTGGGAACGGCGCAGGTAAATCCACATTAATGAATATCATTACCGGCAGAGTAGAGCCAGATGCAGGGAATGTAGAAATTGGTTCTACCATTCATATCGGTTATTTCGACCAGCATTCTGAAGCATTACTCACTGCCTTAGATGAAAATCAGCGCGTGATTGATTACATTAAAGAAGAAGGGGAATTTGTCAAAATCGCCGACGGTACAAAAATTACGGCTTCCCAGATGCTAGAAAGATTTCTGTTTCCGGGAAATCAGCAGTACGCCCCCATTTATAAACTCTCTGGTGGTGAGAAGCGGCGGTTATTTCTGTTGCGGATTCTGATTAGCGCGCCGAATGTGTTGATTTTAGACGAACCAACCAATGATCTAGACGTGCAAACCCTCGCTGTATTAGAAGACTACCTAGAAGACTTTAACGGTTGTGTCATCGTAGTTTCTCACGATCGCTACTTTTTAGACCGCACCGTTGATACAATATTCGCACTAGAAGAAAGCGGTAGCCTGCGACAATATCCAGGCAATTACTCAGTGTATCTTGACTACAAGAAAGCTGAAGAAGCACAACAAAACACCGCCAACACTAAAGAAAAAACAAAAAATTCTGAAGAATCAAAAGTTACATCGCAAACTAGGAATGTAGACAATAAAAAGAAACGTAGGTTATCTAATTGGGAAAAACGGGAATTTGAGCAGCTAGAAACTAAAATTGCTCAATTAGAGGCAGAAAAAGCCCAAACTGAGCAAGCACTAGCAACAGTCACTCCCGGTAACTACACCAAAGTCCAGCAACTCTACGAACAAGTAGAATCGCTCAAACAAGCAATTGATATCGCCACCAATCGCTGGTTAGAATTAGCTGAGATCGAGTCATTGGAGAACGGGTGAGAGCAAATGAACGCTCTAAGGCAAAATTTACTACCAATCTTGGCATTAACAGATACACAAACTGAGCAAATTTGTCAAGTTAACCGTGATTTGAGCATGGAGCGTCAACATGAGGAGAAAGTGAAGCAGACAGGAAGTAGGAGGAAAGGGGGCAGGGGGCAGGCTTCCGCCGTGAGCGTCAGCCGAACGGGAGCAGGGGGAAGCCCAGAAACAGCAAGTTGTTTGGCTATACAGGAAAATTGTTTCCTCATCTTCACTCCCCACTGATAGCAGGAGACGGGTTACATCTGGAAAAGCCTTTCCCTGATGCGTTTATCTCATGGGTTACAGCTATCACAACTTAGATACTGTATGCTTCCCCTCTGCCCCCTAACTCCTGGGAGTCATGATAGAGAAACTAATTCTTTAAAAATTCTGCAACTTAGTTTACCAAAAGTTTGCCGTAGTTATGAAAGTCAGATGTTACCCTTTGTCTGAGTGGGGGATTTGACTGGGTTCTCATGTTAGTGTTGTTCATCTGGCTATAGATAACTTTAGCCGTGCATCCGATAGTTAGATATAGTGCCAAGTAATGATCATGATCAATCATCATACTCAAGACCTCCGCTCGAATGCTATTCACTTTCTAGAGCAGACTCCGCCACAACGTCTACAAATTCTTCAAGAATTAGGTTTAGGACGCTACCAGTTTTTGACGAAAATTCGACTCAATGATGCCAACATCAATTGTGTGATGGAATTTTTGCAAAATCCTCGTCAAGTCAAATTCCCTAACTTATCTGGGGCTGATTTATCGGGTTTGATTTTAAATGAAGTGAATTTAATTCGGGCGAATTTAACAGGGGCGAATCTACAAGGCAGCAGTTTATTAAATGCTGACCTAATTTTCGTGAATTTTACCAACGCTGATCTGCGAAAAGCTGATCTTAGAGGTGCAGCACTCAATGAAACTATCTGGATAGATACCTTAGTAGAAGAGTGTCAACTCGGTTTAGGTAATGGCTTAAATAAGCAGCAACGTAAAGATTTACAACTGCGGGGAGCTAGGTTTAATTATTTGGCAGATGATAATTAGAATCTCAAAATTATCAGGTTGCTAGGTTAAAACTGGCTGGTACAAGTCAATGATTAATTCCATCAAACTCCCCTGCAAACTCATGTTATTGGGGGCAGGAGAACTCGGCAAAGAATTTGTAATTGCAGCCCAAAGACTGGGCAATTATGTAATAGCAGTTGACCGCTATGCTAATGCACCCGCTATGCAGGTGGCTGACTGTTTTGAGGTCATATCAATGCTGAGTGCTGATGATTTAGAAGCTGTAGTCACTCAGCATAAACCTGACCTAATTATACCAGAAATCGAAGCAATTAGAACGGAAAAATTGCTGGAATTTGAACAGCGAGGGATAACAGTTATTCCCACAGCAGCCGCGACGAATTACACAATGAATCGCGACAGAATTAGAGAATTAGCCCATCAAGAATTAGGGGTGAGAACTGCTAAATATGGTTATGCAGTGAGCTTAGAAGAATTAGTAAAAGTTGCCGATGAAATTGGTTTTCCTAATGTAGTAAAACCAGTGATGTCTTCCTCTGGGAAAGGACAATCTGTAGTGCAGACAGCAGAGGAAGTAGAACAGGCTTGGAATTATGCGATCGCTAATTCCAGAGGCGACAGTCAAAAGGTGATTATCGAAGAATTTATCAACTTTGAAATTGAAATCACCCTATTAACAATTAAACAGTGGAACGCTCCGACCATCTACTGTTCACCCATTGGGCATCGTCAAGAGCGAGGAGACTATCAAGAATCTTGGCAACCCGCAGAAATTTCCCCAGATAAAATATTACAAGCCCAAGAAATCGCCAAAAAAGTCACCGATGCTCTAGGGGGTGCAGGCATTTTTGGTGTAGAGTTTTTCATCACCAAAGATGAAGTAATTTTCTCTGAATTATCCCCCCGTCCTCATGATACGGGCATGGTGACATTAATCTCCCAAAATCTCAACGAATTTGAGTTACATCTTAGAGCCGTTTTAGGCTTACCAATTCCCCACATAGAACAATTAGGGGCTTCTGCCAGTGCCGTAATTTTAGCATCAGAAAAATCAGATGACATTGCCTTTACAGGTGTAGCTGAGGCACTATCAGAAAAAGATGTAGATATTAAATTATTTGGGAAACCCACCGCCCATCCCTATCGTCGCATGGGAGTAGCTTTAGCTAAAGGCGGTAGTATCGAAGAGGCGAGAGACAAAGCCACAAGAGCCGCAAATAAAATTAGGATTGTTAGTCAATAGTCAATAGTCATTAGTCAATAGTCATTAGTCAATAGTCATTAGTCATTAATATTCCGTCTCCCCAGTCCCCAGTCCCCAGTCCCCAGTCCCCAATCCCCTAGTAACTGCATAAGCTCAAACGGCTGGTATCTATCTCTATGTTGAGAAGATTCTCTGATACAGGACAAAAGTCATAGATACCTGGGGAGAGTGGAATGGTTAGCTCAATATATGACCGATTAGTTCAAGATGTTCTCAGTGCAGCTAAGAGAACTACCAAGAAACAAATTAATTTGGTCAATGAAAATCAAGATGTGATCCAGAGGGAAGTAATATCACCTTTTCCATCACCGGAAGATTGGCGGGATGTCTGGATTTACTTTATTATGGTTGACCGCTTTAACAACCCATCTGCTGCGCCTGTGAGTGCGTGGGATAATTTTGATGGGAATGGTAATTTTTTAGGGAGAAATGGTCTGGTTTTCCAAGGTGGCACTTTGGAAGGTATTCGTCAAAAGTTGGAATACTTAGAAAAATTAGGTGTAGGGGCAATTTGGATTACTCCGGTATTAAAGAATTGTCAGTATAAACCTACATACCACGGCTATGGTATCCAAGACTTTTTACAAATTGATCCGCGATTTGTTACTAATAAAGAGCATCCAGAGGAAGAGTTGCAAGCCTTAATTGATGAGGCTCATGCACGCGGAATTTATGTAATTTTTGATATTGTATTGAATCATGTCGGCAATGTTTTCAGTTATTTCATTAATGGCAAAACTGTTGAGTCAACTGATCAATATGGGGAACAACCCTATGATATTAGGTGGCATGATAAAAATGGTGAGGCGCATCCACAATGGATAGATGCACCTGTGGAACAAGACCCTGACTTGCATCCTGATGCTGTAGTCTGGCCTAGAGAACTTTGTAAAAACAGGGTTTTCCGCCGGAGAGGAACTAGAGGAGATACTGAACAAGGCGGGGATTTTACCGACTTAAGAGAATTAATTACTCATGAACCGGAAGTTCGTAATATATTAATTCGTATTCACCAATATTTAATTGCTAAGTTTGATATTGATGGCTTTCGCATTGATACATTGAGGTTTATTGAACCGGATTTTGCCAGAGTTTTTGGTAATGCCATGCGTGAGTTTGCTTTAAGTATTGGGAAGAAAAATTTCTTTACTTTTGGCGAAATATGGGCGGATGAAAGCAACACAGAGGATAAAATTAGAAACTTCATCGGTCGCCATGCCAATGAATCAGGTGATTTATTAGGTGTGGATGCTGCTTTGGATTTTCCTCTGTTCTTTCAACTTCCAGGAGTATTGAAAGGCTTAAAACCACCAAAAGCGATCGCAGAGTTTTATGAAAGTCGCAAAGAAAGCCTACGGGGTATCATCAGTTCACATGGTGAAGCCAGCAAATTTTTAGTGACATTCTTCGATAATCATGATGTGAAGAGTCGCTTTTACTACAGTAACCCTGAGCGTCCCCGGCAGTTTGAAGACCAAGTAACTTTAGCTATTACCTGTCTATTGTCATTACAAGGGATACCTTGTATGTATTACGGTACGGAACAGGGACTTAATGGTTCTGTCCCAGGAAATACGGATTTTGGGGATCTTGTAGTTCGTCAAGCTTTATGGGGTAAGCCAGGAGGCGGTTTCAATCATGATCATCCCTTCTATCAAGCTATATCCGAACTATCGAAATATCGTCAAACCCAACCTGCATTACGCTACGGACGGCAATATTTTCGTCCCATATCCGGCGATCGCATTAATTATGGCATCTCTCCTTACAGTCCTGGTGTGTTAGCGTTCTCCCGCATCTTGAATGACCAAGAGGTGGTAGTGGTAGCCAATACAAACACAGAAAAAACTGAGTCTGTATATGTAATTGTTGATTACCACATGAATTCTGATTATCCTACCTTCAAGATTTTATTTAGCAACGCATCTAGGGATCGCAACATTGAACTTCCAGAAACAGTGGAGGAAGTAAAAAACGCCAACATCACAGAAGTTAACGGTCAAAAGAGTTATGGCCCCATACGAGTGATGAAAGTCACTCTCCAACCAATGGAAGTACAAATTTTAGTGAAATAGTTCAAATCTCCAGATACCCGACCTATTTGAGAAGTCGGGTATCAGATTTCTCACGAATGATTTATACCAATTCACCAAAATTAACCAACAGATGCAAAGCCTGAAACCCAGATGGTATCTGACTTTCTTAATTGTGTAAAGCCTGCGGCATAGCTGCGCTTAGTGCGAAGCGGGACGTTAGTCCATTGCGTTAGCGAAGCGGGACGTTAGCCCATTGCGAATTGCGAATTGCGAATTGCGAATTGCGAATTGCGAATTGCGAATTGGTATTCCGCCCCTAATTACTTTCCACTACACAAACTCTTTTCATCAGCCTTCACATAGGGATTATTCTGCAAATAATCTCTCACCCAATCACAAGCAGGCTCAAGTACGTAATCTAAATCACCTAAATATAAACGCCGGAGTATGATATTGTACCTAGTGCTGGTGGCTATAGTTTTACCGTCAGCACTAAACCGCACACTCCAAACAGCATCCTTGTAACCCCGCAGGGTACGCAAAAGTTTACCTTCAAGACTCCAGATTTTTACAGTATTATCACCACTGGCAGTGGCAATAAGTTTACCATCAGGACTGAAGGCAACATTGTGAACAACATTGGTATGTCCCACTAAGGTATGCAGCAGTTTACCGTCAACACTCCAGATTTTCGCTGTATTATCCCAACTAGCACTAGCAATTAGCTGACCATCAGGACTGAAGATAACGTTGTTAATACCACTGTTATGTCCTGTTAATGTTCTTTGTAGTTGACCGTCAATAGACCAAATTTTGATTGTTTTGTCCCAACCTGCTGTAGCCAGTAGCTGACTGTCTGGACTAAATACCGCAGTATTTACTACACTTTTATGGTCTGTGAGAGTTTTACGTAATGTCCCGTCTCGATTCCAGAGTTTGACGGTTCTATCTTCACTGGCGGTAGCGATTAACTGACCATTGGGGCTGAAATTGACACTCCAAACTGTATCTTTGTGACCTTTGAGAGTTTGATGTAATTTCCCCTCCAGATCCCATAATTTAGCGGTTTTATCCCAACTGGCGGTAGCTATTAACTGACCATCAGGACTAAAAGAGAGTTTATTGACCTTGTTGTGATGCTGATTAAAGGTTCGCAGTTCTTGCAGTTGATTTCCTTTGATAGCCCAGAGTTTGGCGGTGTTGTCCCAACTGGCGGTAGCTATCAACTGCACTTTTGTTGTCCCTGGTTTTCTCCCATCCCAGGTTACTGGTTGACTATTGGGGCTAAATACTAAGTCGAAAACCTCGTCTTGATGACCCTTGACAATAGTGCTGTGAGGACTGTTGAGTTTCCAGATTTTGGCAGTTTTGTCATTACTGGCTGTCACGATGAATGTACCGTCAGGACTGAAGGCGAGACTATTAACTGCGTCGGCGTGTCCATAGAGGGTTTTAATTTGTTGACCGTTGCGCTTCCACAGTTTGACTGTTTTATCGCCGCTAGCAGTGGCAATTATTTTACCGTCGGGGCTGAATATGACGCTGTTTACCCCATTTTCGTGACCTTGGAGGGTTTGCAGTTCTTGACCATCTAAATTCCAGATTTTGGCAGTTCTATCACCGCTAGCAGTAGCAATTTGCTGTCCGTCGGGGCTAAAACTGACACCCCAAATCATATCTTGATGACCTTTAAAGGTTCGCAATTCTTGACCATCGAGATTCCAGAGTTTGAGTGTTCTATCCCAACCGACGGTAGCAATGAGTTGACCATCGGGGCTAAAGGTGACGCTGTTGACCTTATCTGTATGCCCTTGGAGAGTGTGTAGCAGTTTACCGTCACGACTCCAGATTTTCACGGTTTTATCCCAACTGGCGGTAGCTAGTCGTTGACTATCGGGACTAAAGGCTACTTCTAAAACTCCGTATTGATGCCCCTTGAGAGTGTGCAGCAGTTTACCGTCACGACTCCAGATTTTGGCTGTTTTATCCCAACTGGCGGTAGCGATGAGTTGACCATCAGGACTGAAAGCGACGCTGTTAAAGCCTTCGCCTGTGTCTTCTTTGAGGATGATGGATTGTTGTTTACCGTTTAAATCCCAAATTTTGACAGTTTTATCTCTGCTGGCTGTCGCAATGAACCGACCATCAGGACTAAAACTCACACTTTCTACCATCCCTTCATGTTCTGCTAGTCGGTTTTTCTCTGTTACAGAGTAGATGGCTTGTAGTAGGGTTTCGATGATGTGAGTGCGAGTGTTGCTATCAATTCCCTGGGTGTGTTGGACGCGTTTGACAGCTTTAATACTGGCAATTAATCCATCTAATTCTTGATTGGTATTAGTTAAGGCTTCAGCTAAGGAATGGATTTCTTTAATTTCGCTAGTACGCGCCTTTTGACTTTGCCACCAAGCGACAATAGCTAGACCGAGGGAAACGACTAAACCAGCAGTGAGAAAGAAAGTCAGGAGTTTACGTCGGTGCTGTTGTTGTTGGGCTTCTAGTTCTTTGAGTTCTAAGCTTTTGGCAATAAACTGGATTTCTTTGGAATTGAGTTCACAACAGCGTTGTTGTTGCCATTCTTGAGCATCTATTAAGGGTTTACCGCGTAATAATGCGCCTTGATCATGGCTGCTATTTTCCCATTGGGCGATCGCAATCCGCAATTGTTCTCGCCAACGCAGAAATTCCCCATTCGTCAACAGCCAATGTTCTAACCTACCCCAGTTTCTAATCAATGCCTCATGGACAATCTCTACTGTTTCTTCCCCTGTAGACTCATTGCGGTTGGTGACGACTAGACGCGAGGAAGCAAGATGTGTCACTAAATTCCAGTTTTCTGACTTAATTTCCTCACGATTTGCTAACCTGCGGGTAGCTTCTGTCTCATTCCCTAAACGTACCAATTGAATAAAGATTTGTTGCGCCCTGAGTCTGTCTGCTGCTGGTAACTGGGCATACACAGCCTCGGCGTGGTTAGCTAAGGCTTCTTCGACACCACCAATGGCTTGATAGGCTTGATGTGTGAGTAGGCGATTTTGCTGTTTTGCCCAAAGTTGTGTCAGGGCAAATTCTAATAATGGTAAACTTCCTGGTTGTTGGTCTATTTCGGCAATTAATTGCTTAGTTAATCCTGTTTCTAACCCTACCCGCATTTGTTTTGCAGGCTGTTCAATTACCCGACGTAATTCTTTGTGGTTCATCGGCCCCAGGTTCTGGACTGCACCTTGCAAGGCATCACTAAAGGGACGGTAAGATAGGGCATAGCTGTAAAAGTCAGCCCGCAAGGTTAAGACGATGGTAAAGGCGGGTGTGAAACTAGAGGCATTGAGTAATAAATCTAAAAAAGGCTGACGTTGGGCTTCGGAAGATAGGGTATAAAGTTCCTCAAATTGGTCTGCAATCAGGAGTAAGCGAGTACCAAATTCTTGCTGTACAAACTGTTCTAGAATTTTAGGGAGTAATTGGTGATTTTCTTGCAGTGCGATCGCTAAATCTAGTTCTAGTAAGCGAGTATTGCTAGTATCTTTTGGTAAGCCCAAGATACTTTCTAGGCAAATAGCCGGAAAATCCTGAGCTAAATTCACTAACGCCGTTGCTAACGCTTCAAAGGGGTTTTTTCCTGGACGAAAAGCTATAATTTGCCATCGCCCATGCAGTTCTTGCCGCAACTGAGGAATCAACCCCGCAAATACTAAACTAGATTTACCACTGCCACTGGCCCCCACTACCGCCACAAACTGCTTTTTTTTCACAGTTCTGACTAAATTAGTCGTGAACTCTTCCCTACCAAAAAATAAATGTGCGTCTTGTTCTCGGAAAGCAGATAAACCCCGATAGGGACAAGGAGGGATACCGCCCAATTGCCACCAAGTCGGCGGTTCTACAGCCGGGTTTTGACAAATCACAGGCAACCAAGAAGCACAGGGAAAATCATCTTCTAATCCTTGTAACTGCCTGCGCGCTTCTTGTACTGCTAGATATAAAGATTGACGCTTGATAGCAAAGGCTTGGAGGAAGTTTTGGAAGAATTCCTGGGCGACGCAGTTCGGGACTGGTTCGCGCATGACAATGACTTGGGGAATATGCAGTTTTCCCAAAGCATTAGCTAATCCCAGTCCATCACAAGAGTTAAAAATAGCTAACTTTAAACCTCTATCAATGGCGGCGGTGAGGGCTTCTTCTAACTCGCGAATCGTCAGACTATTGTTAGTGGGTTTGTCATTAATGTAAACTATGCCTGTGTCACCTTGGCTGTGACTATGACCGGCAAAAAATAAGATGTCCCAGCCTACAGCATCCCAAAGCTGCCTATTGCATTCTTGGCGTGAGGGTTGATTTAACTGCACCACTTCTGCTATATTTTCTAGGCTTTGCAGAAATGCAGTTTCTCTTTGGACATCAATACCTTGAGTGCTGCCTAAGATAGCTAATATCCTGACTTTGTGGCGATTGTATGGAGTTTGTGTAGTATCTCTTCGTTGATACTCTGTCCGCGAAAGTGCTAACTCTGCCTTGGGATAATCTCGCAAAAACTCCCAACAATGCCAAGGTAGTGGACGGAGAGTTTCATCGTTGGTTTCTAAAATGACGCGGATTTCTTCTGCTGGGTGGAGTTGCGATCGCAATCTGCGTTCAATTGTCAAAAATTCCGTAGATTTTAGCCATGTATTAATATTACACTGCAACTGTTGACATAATTCATCAAAATCTATGATGGAAACATTAGTAATAGCCCCCGCTTCTATTTCTAGTTCGTCATCTTCTTCCCAATCTTGAGAACGCATTGATTGACGAGTACATAAAGCCTGATAATTTGTTCGCCAACTTATATATAGTTCTCGCAAATTAGGCGCAGCAGGTAAGCTACCTAAACATTGTTCTGGTGCATGATGACTCGCTGACCAAATTTGAGCCTTCACACTGGGAAATCCCGTGTACAAATCACCATTACCCAAACTTATGACAACTGTCTTGCTCATTATTATATCGAGACTATTAAGCCAATTTTTATTTCTCAACTGAATTTATAGCTTTTTGTCTATAATTGCTAGATTTTTTATTTAAATGATACTTTGAATTGTCAAAGATTGATAGATATTTTATTTTCTTAGAAAGAATATTTGCATAACTGCGAAAGATTATAGTTAGTATTGTTGATTATTGATGGTAATTAATAGTGAACAGTAGACTTGCTTTAAAAATGGGTGTGGGGTACGGGAAGGTTGATTTTTATAATTCTTGGGGAGCGACATTCACAAGAAATATTTATAATTTCTTGTCTCCACTCTATATTTCAAGGCTCTAGTTAACTTAGTTAACAATTAAAATTGTTTTAAAACATACTTTGTTAACACTACACCAAGTAGAGGCTTTAATCAATGCTCATCATAAACTGTTAGGACTAATCACTACTTTAATTTTTGTGGCGCATTAATGTATCTAATATTACTTCATAGTCTTGAAGAAATTAGAAAATTGCAGTCAAATTTATTTTTCAGTTAAGATAATTGATTTAAGTATTTTAGATTTCAATCGTTCAATTACGGAAATAAATCTAATACCAAATGGTGATAGCTAGTATGTATTGTTTCGAGACTCTGGAACAGTCTAAGAATCTAGGCTTTTAATGCAAAATCCAAAATTGGTATAATTCTAGATTTCAAAATCTTCTTTTATTTTGATGTTATCTAAGCTCACTTCCACACTAAACTGTTTTCCTTTCTCGCCATGAAAAGGATTAACTTGAATATAATTATCTTGACTTCTAGATGTGACTTCGCACAGTGATTTGCCTAGTTTTGATAGCAAGGTAAGTTTGAGATTAGGACGGAGAAACTTAGCATCTCCACTGGGATGTAATTGAATTAATACACGAATTTTTTCTTCAGACTCTTCTTGAATACTAATCAACATGACAACATGATAATTACCAAGTCTGATCCCTAGATTAATAATTTTGCCCCGTTTCACACCTTCAGCACTATTTCTGATATTTAATGCTAAACTCATCTCAGGGTTAATCAGGGCTGTAATTGCTTGCCATTCATCCAGAAAAATGCCCTGCAACCATTGACTTAATTTAGTTTTATGGGGTTGTAAAGACTGTCCTACATGATGAGCTGCATTGACGGATTTTAATTCAGGCAAGGGAATTGCAGCCACATCTAAAAAGCGGCAGTAAAATATAATATGATTTGGTTCTATATCAAATACTGCTAATGGTATTTGATAGTAATTACTAATTGAATTTAGCCCGCTTGTTTTTATGTAAGCTATAATTTGATCGTAGCGTAGAATTCCTCTGATAATTAATTCTGCCTGTTCTTCTAAAACTTCAATTACAACATATAAATGAGCAGTCGCTTCTGGTTCAGTAATAGTATACTCAGGTATATTAACCAATTCATCTAATAGATTTTCCGTGGCAATCAAACAAAGCTTGAATTTATCTATTTGAATATAAGTAAAATTATCATTGCTCGGCTGATTTTGGTAAATTTGCTGCTCTGGTAAATGTTCTTTTAACCAGTGAATGAATCCCAATGTGGCCAAGAAATTTAAATATATTTGCCACTGTTGCAATTCATTAAATACTTGATAAGTAATATTTTTTGCTGTTTCAAAATGCTCTGGCTCTAGCAAAATTGACTCCGGCATTATTAATCTTAAGTTATTGGAATTTTTTTGAATGTTAATCATGGGTTATTCCTTGAATTCAATTCGATATCTCAGCGATTAAAATTAATTGACTCTACTTATCTTGGTGTAATGAACAATACTTTTATTTAGAAACAATGACACACATAAAAAATAAAAACTTCCCGTAATTACTAGCTAATTAGTTAGTTAGTAGATAATCACGCAGTTTTTGAGCATATAAACTATCCAGAGAACGGTTTTTACCTGCTCTAATTTCTTCTCCTGCTTCCGTGAAAACTTCTAAATCGGCAAAATTTTCGATTTGTTCAGCCAAAGTTTGCAGATATTCAGGTGTCGGCGGAATAGTAGTTAAACCTCTAATACCAGCCTCTTTTAACATACATTCGAGGAGTTTTTGTACAGTAAATGTACGTACTTTGCATAAGAGTTCACCAGGATTTAATATGCGTCTTGTCTGATCCCAACTAGTCATTTCTAATACAGGAGCAATTTCCTTGAGTGACTTAAACTCACAATAATAAAGTTTTAATCCTGGCAGATATTTGTGAGCTAAAGGAGCATAATTTTTACTACTTTTGAGTTTAGTAATTGTGCGACTAACTTCTTGAGCGATCGCCTCAGATAAAATCTCTTGAAATTTTTGATTTACAAACTCTACAATTTCCTGTTTATCTAAATTTGATATATCGTAACAAACCGTTGGTAAATCTCTTCTAAGAGAATAGACACCTGTTTCATAATCAGGAGTTTCGAGGGGTTCTCTGTAACTCCAGATATCGTATTGTCGCAACTGCATAGCTACTTGTTTAAGTTCACTTTTCAACTCTTCTGTAGCGTTGATGATGATGCCATATTCCTGTAATAATTCCAGCATTTCCTGCAATTGCAAATTAGTAGGATCTGGACATTTCCCTACTGTAATTTTGCGTTGTTTACGTCTATCTCGACGATAGACAGCATGAAATACTTTCACAAGTTGGCGCGATCGATCTGCTAAAATTGCTATTTGTTTAGGTCGAACGCGATTTAATAAAGACCAATCACTATGACACTGAAAACCAAACTCTGATAGAAAATTTCGCAGTTCAGGATTTTGTTTGGTTTGCAAGTAAGTCCAATTATCTAAACTCATTCTTGCTTGGGAGTCATGCTTAAATTTGCGTAAGACTTCCACTGTAAACAACTTATAAGTTGCCGGATGAGTTACACCATCTTCATTTAGAATAAATTGAGTCTGGCGATCGCTATCCAAAACAACCAATTTATTCCCATCATCATCTAGGACACATCGCAGCAAATCCCGATAGTTGAAAGACTTTTCCCCACTAAAGAGACTATTAATCTTTTGACAAGATTTGAGAACTCCATAGGAAACATAACACCGCAAACACAACCCCGCTAAACCACGATTAATTAGCTCATTTATCGTCCAATTATCGGCGTGAAAATTTTCCAATAGAGTAGATTGCAACTCATCATTTGAGCAATTTTGCACCCGTTGCTGCACAAAATCCCGTGCTGAAGACACATCACACTTTTTATACCCCACCTGTTGATTCGCCAGATTAATGCACCAAATTGTCCAGTACCTTGATATGGATGCAGTATTCATATTTACTGCTTCACCTCGCATTGGCTGAGATTTTGATTCACATACTTGAATTAAATACCCAAATGGCAGCATTTTGAACATAATGCCGCTAAATTGAGGTTATTTGTCTAGCTATGCAGGTTTTATTCTCAGATATCCGTTTAATTCTCTATCTGTAGTTTATTTGCGTTGTTTTGAACTAGACAGGCTGTCTCATTAGGGGTAAAAGCTGGAATGACAATAGGATTCATATTTTTCTACCAACATCATAAATTTTTGGTTCAATCATAAATACAAGCAAGATGTTTTAACTTATGCAGGAAATTCTTCACAGAAAACAGAAACAAGGAATTTAGATATGAGGAATCGGATTTGATTTTTGTGAAGCTAGGTACACTTTTATTTCTTCTCCCCTGTTTCCTCCCTCCGCCAACAATTCCACCAAATTAAAGCAGATTCCTATATTATTTATGTCATCTTTTTTTAAATTAAATAAGAATTCTATTGTTTTTAGTGACCTGTTAACTATTGACTGTATAATCCACAAGTGTAGTATCTACGCAAACACATCCTTAGCGGGATACTACAGAAATTGAAAAAAATATCAGAAATTCATGGTTAACAGTCTTGTCACCATAGCTACATTTAGTAATTATGTTGACGCTAACTTAGCAAAGCAACTATTAGAATCACAAGGCATTCACTGCTATTTAGCAAATGAGTCTACCGTGAACATGGCATGGCATCTGACAGTAGCTGTGGGTTGGATTCAATTACAAGTATCTCCAACCGATATAGAACCAGCCAAAACAGTTTTAGTATCGTCTGATTTTGAGACAGCCGTTGCTGGAGACGAGACAATTCCAGATGATGTAGATAATGATGATTTTGAAAAAATATCCTGGGCAGATGAAACTGCCGATAGAGCCTTTCGCACAGCTATTATTGGATTAATCCTCATCTTTCTACCCATTCAACTTTATTCACTGTGGTTACTGATTCGTCTATTAGTTTCCCGTCGTCGTATAAGTCCAAATCGACGCATTAAAGTGATTTCTGCCCTGATACTTGATTTACTAAATCTTTATATAATCTGGCATATCTTCTTTTAAATAGGCATTGTTTTGCTCCTACTGTATGATTAGAAAGAAAAACCTACAGTCAGCCACCAGAGGGTTTGACTATGGTGGGAAATACCAAAAATAAATTGTCCGTAATTGCATCGTCGGTGTTAGCTAGGCTGATTCCATACAATCAATACAGACAGACTTAATATTTTGGTAGTCCCCCAACAATTAGAAACCAGTACCGTATTCTTATTCAGGAATTAGGACTCAGGACGCAAAACTCTCTATGTTAGCAGGCAAAATTTTGCAGGGGGGAAAATATACCCTCATCCAAGAAATTGGACGCGGTGGCTTTGGTATCACCTTTAAAGCCACTCATCACTACTTAGAACAGGAAGTGGTGATGAAAACAATTAACGAAAAACTGCGAAAACACCCAGATTTTGCGAAGTTTGAGCAACAATTCCTAGATGAAGCTAGAAGATTAGCCACCTGTGTCCATCCCAATATTGTCCGTGTCAGTGACTTTTTTGAGGAAGATGACTTACCTTACATGGTGATGGAATACATTCCTGGGGAAACCTTGGGAGAGGCGTTTATTTTACCAGGAATCCCCTTACCAGAAGAAACAGCTATTCATTACATCCGACAAATTGGTGCAGCGTTGCAGGTAGTTCACAGCAATGGTTTGCTGCACCGAGATGTGAAGCCAGATAATATTATTCTGCGTCAAGGAACTCAAGAAGTCGTTCTAATTGACTTTGGTATTGCCCGTGAATTTAATAGTGGTGTGAAACAAACTCACACAGGGCTAGTATCAGAAGGATATTCTCCCATTGAACAGTATTTAACTCAAGCGACACGCACACCCGCTACAGATGTTTATGGTTTAGCGGCAACTTTGTACGCTCTGTTAACAGGGCAAGTTCCCTTACCTGCATTGTTGCGCGATCGCGAACAAATGCCAACCCCCCGCGAACTCCAACCCCATCTCAGTGCAGCCGTCAACCAAGCCGTGATGCGTGGAATGGCTGTAGAATCGCGTTTTCGTCCTGCGACTGTAGCGGAGTGGCTGCAACTATTACCAGGTAGCGGTGTCAACCTTGCGCCACAAGTTGTCCCCACCTATGCAGTCCCTACCATTGATTTATCTGTATATCAACAGGAAAATCCCGTGGCTGGAAACATAATCAGCAACGTACAAAAATCATCGCCAGTCAAAAACCTCAACCTAATGCTGCAAAAGGTATCAGCCTCTAGGGTTGTCTTGGGTGTTGTTGTGGCTGTAATGGCAGCAACAGCCGGTTTTGGCATCACCAATATTTTCTCTCAATCTCAACCCAAATCACCCTCGAAACCATTATTTGAAGAGCGTCCCATCGTACCAGAGAATAACAACACCACCGTCAATTCCCCAACAGAAAATAATAATCAACAATCAGTCAATGTCGGTTCTAGAGATACTGCACCTGTTTCCAACTTTAAACGACGCAGACGCAACCTCATAGAACCGCAAACTCAACCCACTAGCACCAGTTCCGCCACAACAACACCCCAAGCAAATACACAAGAATCAACATCTGTCAATACTCAACCATCTCCCACCGCACCTGACACAGCCAATTCATCATCCCTAGTAGAAAAACTGCGCCAAGTTCGTTCCTCCCGCAAAACTAACCCCGCCAACACATCAGAAAAAACCTCACCCGCTACCACCACCAATACTACTACCCAGCCATCTCCCCCATCTTCAGGAGAAAAACCATCCAATCAATCCAATCCCGTGGTAGTACCGACTGTACCAGCCACAGAGTCTAAAAATACAGATTCTTCTGGTGTCGTAGTCCCCACAGTAGAAGTCAAACAAAACTCCCCCACAAATAACCCACCTGTACAAGTACCACCCCAGAAAAATGAAAAGCTACCGGAAGTGCAGCCGAGTGGGAATTGA